>JBKPAG010000029.1:0-80617 GCA_046726315.1 Actinomycetota bacterium
CAGGCTTGGCCGGGCCTATGCGGCCCCGGAGGTCACCGTGTTCTACGACCGGGGCCGCTGCCGCCACTACGCCGAATGCGTCCGCGGGCTGCCGCAGGTGTTCGACCCAACCCGCCGGCCCTGGATCCGCGCCGACCTGGCCGACCCCAACGCCATCGCGGAGGTAGTGCGCCGCTGCCCCACCGGCGCCCTCCACTACCGCCTGGCCGCCGATGCTCCTGAGGAGCCGACCCGTCCGACCATCATCACCCGTGACCCGGCTGGGCCGCTGCTGGTCCGCGGCGAGCTTGTCCTGGACACCCCCGCGGGGCCGCTGGCTGAGACCCGAGCCGCCCTCTGCGGCTGCGGCCAGACCCAGAACCAGCCCTTCTGTGACGGCGCCTGCGGCGTCAACGCCGGCCCCTCCCGCGGCACCCGGGACCAGGCGGAGCAGTCCCCCTAGCAGCGTTGAGCCAGCGACCGGCGCCGGGGTCGCTCCGTGGACGTCTCGGACCGCCTGGACCGCTCGGGCCGCTTCTGGGAGCAACGGGGTGAACAGCCCCTCGACCTTAGCCTGGATCCACCGGTGGGTGGTGGTAGAGGCATGATCCGATTCTGAGAAAGGCCTTCTGAGCAGGGACAATGGCGTTGCTCAGACGTCCATCGGTCCAGATCAGGAGGCCACTTTCTCGACGTTGTTCGTTCTCGTCCATGGCTCGTGGCACGGACCTTGGGTCTGGGAGCACGTCGGCGCAGTGCTTCGGGATCGAGGTCACGACGTGGTAGCACCGGCTCTGCCGACCGACGAGCTAGCGAAGGCCTGGGCGCGGACCGGTTCAGGTCACCCTAACCAGCGACACGTAGGCTTGCGGAACTGCGAAGGAGGGCACATCGTCGTGGCCGTGTCAGACGCGTCAAGGGGAGTGCGAACCATCCACCGTGACGAACTCCTGGAGATGATCGGGGGTGGCGACGCGTTCCGGCTGGTGATGGCCCTGAACGAATGGGCATTCCGAGCCAAACACATCCCGGGGTCTGAGCACTTCAACACCGCAGATGAGCTCTTCTCCTCGCTGAGCCCTGAGGATGACATCGTGGTGTACTGCACCAGCGTTGACTGCCACGCCAGCATCGCGCTCTACCACGCACTCGTGGACCGCGGCTACCGACATGTCCGTCGATACTCCGGCGGGCTGACGGATTGGGAGGCGGCCGGTCTACCTCTTGAAGGCGAATGGGTGACGTGAGTAGCCGCACGCCCGTCCGGTGCGCCGCCAGTTCCTAGCATTACCACCGGAACCCGGGGGACCCGACGTGTCCGCGACCGCGGGTCGGACTCCAGGCGCCACCACCGGGGACGATCCCAGGTGGACGGCGGCGTCTAACCACCGGCGGGTGCGAGCGTGCCCCCCGGTGCCAGCGCGGGCGAACGGGCGGAGCGGCACCGGTAACCCTCGCGCAGCGCCTGACCGACCTCGGCGCGGCCGGCGTGCTCCAGCGAGCGGTGATCGCCTCGCGGTGCGCAGCGGTCAGCTTCGCTTGCTCGTCAACGGACTCGTGCGCTTCGCCGGGGGCAGGCGAAGGCATCGACTGAGGAGAGCGAGCCTGCTCCCACGCATCGGAGCGTCTTCCCCACCACCGGTGGGTGGCGGCTCGCAGTCGACCAATCGGCGTGTTCCCGGAACCGATTAAGCCGCGACTGCAGCGCGGGCACGGGCGGTGCGGACCGCCTTGGAGAGCGTGTCGATGTCGTAGGCGCCGTAATGGCGGCGGCCGTTGATGAAGAAGGTGGGTGTGCCGGAGACGCCGCTCAGGTCGGCGCTGTCGACGTCTTCGGCGACGCGGGCAGCGCCGGCGTGATCCTGCAGGTAATTGGTGAACCATTCGACGTCGATGCCGAGCTGCTCGGCGTGGCGGACGAGATCGCTCGGGCCGAGACGGTCTTGGTGGTCAAGCAGGAGGTCGTGCATCTGCCAGAACACTCCCTGGTCGGCCGCGGCCTCGGCGGCTTCGGCGGCAAGCTGTGCGCCGGGGTGGACGTCGCTGAGCGGCAGGTGCCGCCAGACGTAGCGGACGTCACCGAAATCGCGGAGGAGCTTGCGGACGACCGGTTCCGCCTGACCACAGTAGGGGCATTCGAAGTCGCCGTACTCGACAAGGGTGACCGGCGCCTCGAGCGGCCCGCGAACGTGGTCCCGCCCCGGGTCGACATCGATGTAGAGGTCGACGAGCGGCTCCGCAGTGCCGAGCAGGGCTCGGACCCGCAGCCGCCGAGGCAGGAGCGCCGCGGCGCGGAACAGCAGCCAGGTGATCAGCGCAGCTGCGAGGGCGGCGCTCAGGATGCCGACCTTCGCCTCCTCGAGCTGGCTCCCCTCGAAGGCGATTGTTGCGACCAGCAGCGCGACGGTGAAGCCGATCCCAGCGATCGTGCCGCCGCCGGCGACCGCCGCCCAGCCCAGCGGCGGCTGCAGCCGCCCGCGGCTCAGCCGCGCCACCAGCCACGAGCAGCCGAGAATGCCGACCGGCTTGCCGACGACGTAGCCGACCAGAATCCCGAGCGTGATCGGCGAGCTGAACGCCTGTGCCAGGAAGCCGCCGTTGATCGCGATCCCTGCGTTCGCCAAGGCGAACAGCGGCACGATCAAGTAGCTCGTCCAAGGGTGAAACAAGCGCTGCAACCGTTCGTTGGGCGAGATCGCCGACCTGAGCTCCACTCCGGCCACGCGCGCCAAGTCCGCCGTGGGTTGTTCGCGGAACTCGCGGAACCGCTCCGTCGCACGTTCGAGATTGGATCGCGGAGCCGGGTAGGCGTATACCAGGAGACCCATCACCAGGCCGACGACGAGCGGCTCCACTCCCGACTTGAGCAGGCCCACCCAGGCGGCGGCTCCAAGTACAAAGTAGACGAGTCCGACGCGGACGGGGACGCTGCGAAGCACGAGGACGGCCCCGAACAAGGCGATGGCCGCAAGGAGTGGCACAACCCGAAGTGTCTCGGTGTAGACGGTCGCGATGACGACGAGCGCGACGATGTCGTCGACCACGACGACCGTGAGCATGAACGCCCGCAGACGGTCGGGAAAACGCGGCCCAACCAGCGCCAGCAGCCCCAGCGCGAAGGCGGTGTCGGTCGACATCGCGATCCCCCAGCCGTGCGCGGACGAGCCGCCGGCGTTGAAGGCGAGGTAGAGGGCGACCGCCACCGCCATGCCGCCGATCCCCGCCAACAGCGGCAACGTGAACCGCCGCCGCTCCCGCAACTCGCCCAGGTCGAATTCCCGACGCGCCTCCAGCCCGGCAACGAAAAAGAAGAACGTCATCAACCCGCTGTTCACCCAATGGCGAAGATCCAGCGCGACCCCTGCGCCACCAAGGTCGATCAACAGCATCGTCGCCCAAAACGAGTCGTAGCTCGACGCGTCGACATTCACCCAAACAAGTGCCGCGACGGCCGCCGCCAACAAAACCGCCGCTCCACCGGTTTCGGTGCGCAGGAACTCCCGCAGCGGCGTTTCCAGACTCCGCGCCCAAGCCGTTCGTCCCGAGAACGACGACGGCCGACCATCCGGATCGCCGCTACTGCTCATAACGTTCCGCCAACTCCGGCCACCAAGCCTCGGCCGCATTCCGGTCGCGAGCGGCCTCGGCGGGCCACCGCCTCGGCGGCCGCCGTCGTGGACGAATACTCCGCCCGGTGCTCACGCACCAGCCGCACCGCACGCTCCCTCAACCGCGGATTGATCTTCTTCGGCATGACGCCATCCTCCAAGACTCACAAGAAGGCGGCATGAAACCCGCACCGATTCATTTCGCCTGAAGGGCAATATTTCTCGTCCTCGGGCGGAGGCAGGCCTGGCTTCAACTCTGGTTGTGCCGGCACGCGAGCGCGCACCGCAGCCGTTCCACCATCCAGCTGTCTGCGGATCCGAATGTCGGCGGTGCCAAGCTGGTCGAGCGCGTAGTCGGCTCGGTCGACACTTGCTGATGTCCGAAATGGCCGGCCGCGGACTCGCTGTCACGGTTCGCTCAGCGCGAAGCTCGAGGCGCGGGCCAAGTGGCACCTCCACGTGCGCCCGCTCGAAGTGCGGATCAGAGGATCGAAGGTCTCGCGCTGGGGCACGCCTGCCCGTCGCCGAGCCTGAGGTCGCGGTGGGGTCAGCGCCGGCGTGGCCTCGCCGGGCTAATCGCGCCGCGTCGTCGCGCCGCCAGTACAACAGTTACGCGCTCAGGCGGAGACCGGCTTGTTCGCCTCCACAGCCATCCGTCGCATGGCGTTCAGAGTCGCCTGAACGGCCTTGAGGTAATCCTTCGTCATGGAGTCGGCATACTCCTGCTCCGCGGCAGAACCTCCTTCGACACCAGCAACGACGAGAGCGAAACTGAACCTAAGCTGCAGGTCGTCTTCTGGGCCTTCGATCTCGTTCGCAATGGTTCCCAGTACGGGGCCTGCGAAACGCGTGAACACGACCCGATGGGTTGGTTCCATCGTGATGCGTTCGGTGAAGCGTTGGCCGCGAAACTCGATGTCGCGGTCGAACACGTTGTCGTCGTAGCGCTCGGTGACCTCGCAGTAGGTCATGCTGGGCACGAACGGCAAGGCGTTGTTGGCCTTTAGCATGAGGCCATCCCACACGGCACGGCGATCCAGTTGCGGTTCGCCGGGGGCGTTGACTGGTTGCTGGTGCGTTACGAAGATCATGATGTCCCTTCCGAGTTCGGGATCGCGGCGTCGGCGATCCATGGATGAACGACTACCTTCCGCGCTGCCTCACGATCGATCCTCCTTTCCGTCGCGGCTGCCTGTGGTCGCTGCTGGGTTAGTGTCAGTGCCACCCGCGGACGGGTCGCGTCCCTCCAGTAGGTGAAGGTGTGATGTCGATCGTGCCGGTCACGTCAGGAGCGACGGGGCAGAAGACCGTGTCTCGCATGATCATTGGCGGCTCGACCGTTCAGGATGATGATCGCCTTACCGGGTAACCGGGGCTCAGCTGGCCGGCAGGATCGTTCCGTTGCCGGAGAACATGTTGGCCGGGTCAAACGTACGTTTGACCTCACTGAGGCGCCGGTAGCGCTCGGGTCCGCCGAAGGCCTCGACCAGACGGTCAGCCTCGTCGAAGTTGAGCATGTTGGCGTAGCAGCCGCCGATCCACGGTCTCATCGCGTCGAACGCCGTCCGCACCTGCTTGACGTTGGCCAGATCTTCGGCCGGGTCGCTCCAGTGGGTCGCAAAGTTGAGCCACCACTGGGCCTGACGGTTGGGGAATGCCGTTTCGCCCTCCGGCACGCGGGCCATCGCACCGCCGAGACCGATCACCTCGACCTCTCCTTCGATGGTCAACGGTTCCCAGGCGGCCACGAGCGTGTCGACCGTCTCTGCCGTGAGGCCGTCCAGGTGGCCTTCCTTGGTGTAGTACCGGTTGCCGTTTGGGAACTCCTTGTCCAGCAGCCGCTGGACGCCCTGGGCGAACGGCAGGACTGTCGTGGCCGAGGCTGCCGGGGCGCCGATCTGTGTGACCAGTTCGGCCAGTTCCACCGCTTCGCTCGATTCGGGGTCACCGAGGTACATGCCGAACATGAGCAACACGCGGGCACCGACGAGGGGCTCTGGAACGAACGGCAACGGCGGCATCGACTGCTTGAGCGCGGCGTGCCAGGAGAACTCGTCGGGCACGTCGGCGTATCGCGCGGCGTACTCCTGGAGTGCCGCTGCGGCGTCCTCGGGTCGGTATATCGACAGTCCGAGGCGGATCTTGGCGGGGAACTCGTGGGCCCGTAGCCGGAACTCGGTAACGGCTCCGAAGTTGCCGCCTCCCCCGCGCAGGGCCCAGAAGAGCTCCGGATGCCGGTCGGCGTCGACCTCGAGAGTCTCGCCGTCAGCCGTCACTACCTGCAGCGACTGGAAGTCGTCGCAGGTCATGCCGAACACGCGAGACAGCCAGCCGATGCCGCCGCCGAGTGCGAGCCCGGGAAGCCCGGTCTCCGACATGATTCCCGCGGGCACCACGAGCCCGTGTTGCGACGTTGCGGCATCGACGTCGCCGAGTAGGCACCCGCCCTGCGCCGTCACGATCCGGCGCTCGGTATCCACGTCCACGCGACGCATCCCGGTGAGGTCGATGGTCAAGCCGCCGTCCGCCAGCGCCTTGCCGGAGACACCGTGGCCGCCGCCCCGCACGGACGTCCGGATGTGGTGACGTGCGGCCGCGCGAACCGCGGCGACCACATCTCCCACGCTGGTACAGCGCGCGATGATGGCCGGGCGAGCCTCGACCATCGCGTTCCACACGCGGCGCGCGCCCTCGTACTCCTGGTCTTCCGACCGGATCAGCTGCCCGATGAAGGTCGGTCGAAGCTCGTCGACGATCGCGCTTGCAAGCTCGTCGTCACAGCGTCGACGCTCGGCCGGTGCGGTGGTGGCTTCCTGTCTCAGTGCCATGGTCTGGTGCTCCCCTGGGCGGTGGCGAGAGTGGGTCGGTCATGTTTGGCGCTGGTGTCTTCGGGAGCCGATGTACGCAGCTGGTGTTGGGTCGAGACCCGCTGGACGGGGCCGAGCCACATGTCGATCGAACCCGGCTCGGCTGGATCGAACATGCGGGGGACCCACGTCGCCTCGTCCTCGATGCGGCGCACGCCGAACGAATATTCGTACGTGAAGCCCTCCGGCCCGAGGAAGTACAGGAAGATCGCAGTGGACTGCGGGTGGCGACCCGGGCCCATCTCGATCGACACCCCGTGGTCGACCAGGAAATGCCAGCTGCGGAAGACATCATCAATGGAGTCGACCTGGAAGTTGATGTGGCACAGCCCCGGCTCCTCGCCCTGAAACACGGCCAGCTTGTGGTGAACGGGATCGATACGCATGAGGCAGGCGCCATCGCCGATCCAGTCCGAGACCCTGGCATTGAAGAAGGTGGACCAGAACCGGTAGGCCGCGCGGACGTCGGGTGCATCGAGGCACAGATGCCCGAATTCGCTGATGCCGGCCGGCCGGGAGTACGCGACCGGTCGGGCGATCGTCTCCTGATGGACGACGAGCTCGAGCCGGTTGCCGAACGGGTCGTCGAAGGCGATGAAGTCGCGGACCCGGCGGGATCGCGCGTGGGCCCTTCCACCGCGTTCGACGCGGAACCCTCCGCGTTCGAGCTCGGTCTCCGCTGCGCTGAGCGCATCCTCGTCGGGCACCTGGAAGGCCGAGGAGATGACCCCGGAACCTCCTTCGACCAGGGCCAGGCAGTGGTGGCGCCAGTCGCCGCGCAGGTGCGCCACCCCCGGCTCGGCGGGCTGCATCAACTCGAGTCCGACCATGTCCGTGGCGAAGCGAACCGCCGCGTCGAGGTCGGCGACACCGGAGCGCACGTACGCGATGTCTTGTAGCACAATCATGTGTCACCCCGCAGTCGTGCGTGTCCCCGCCGCTCTGTGCGGATCGCAACTTTCACGTTGCGCAGCTGGCGGTCGATTTCGTCGCGCGAGCATGGCTAGGCGAAGACCGGGGCTAGGTCGATGTAGATCTGCCAGTCGCGGACCAGGTCGCCGTCAAACACGAGGATGTCCGCGTTGGGCACGACGACGGACTTGCCGTCCTTCCGGTCATACTCCACGTCAAACTTGCCGATAACCGTGTCACCGACCTGCCAGGAGTCCACGAGGTGGTGCTTCAAGCCGTTGATGGTCGTGAAGAACCCAGCCACGGCCCCCCGCACGGCATCGCGTCCGACCACCGGATCGCCGTTCCCGAAGCGGAACACAACGTCGGGGGTCAGGTGGGCAACGAACCTGTCCGGGTCGAAGGAGTCGATGTCGGCGAAGATCGGTCGTATGTCCCTGTTCACGTCAGCGCTCCTCCTCGGGAATGAGGTTGCCCACGAGGCCAGGCTCGAGATAGCCGGTCTTGCCGTACTGCTCGACCAGCTCTGCGTTCCAGGCGAGCAAGTCGGCAATGGGCTGGGTCAGATCCACCCGGGCAAGGAATGGCTGGCGAGCCGGCAGACCGGTGTGCCAGTAAACCTCCGCGCGGTTGCCTTCGGGATCGAAGAAGTAGATGGCGAGGGCATTGCCATGTGTCACCACCATGTCGAAGTTCACGTCGTTCGCGACGAATCGCTGGTGGAACTCGATCAGGTCCGGCAAGGTGTTGACCCGGAACGAGATCTGCTGGATCAGTTGGGCGCCGGTGCTGGCATCCGGCACGGTGCGCCCGCTCACCAACTGGAACTCATGGTGCTCGAAGTTGGGTCGAGCACTGAAGAACCGCATGCCCAGATCCATGTCCTCGTCGGTGACCGTGAGTCCCAAAACGTCCCTGTAGAACTGGGTGCACAGTTCGATGTCACGGCAGAACAGCCCAAAGTGGCCTAGCTCGGCTATCGGCATCGCGGTCTGACTCCTCTCGGTGTGTTGGACGGCGTGGTGGTCGGATGTCATGTCGGATTCGGTGTCGCAGCAGAGGCAAGTGGTCGCGGGGTGCGCTCGGCGATGACCGGGTTCTCCAGGCGCCCGAGCGGAGGAATCTCGGCAACCACGACATCGCCTGGTCTGAGGTGCTGCCCCCGTTGCGCCCCGACCCCAGCGGGCGTGCCGGTGGAGATGACGTCTCCGGGCTCCAGAGTCATGATCTCGCTGGCGGCACTGATCAGCTCCGCCACGGTGAAGATCATGTCTGAGGTGTGGCCATCCTGGCGCAGTTCCTCGTTGACCCACAGACGGATCGAGAGGTCCTGTGGGTCCGGGACGAAGCGCGCCGGAACGATCCCTGGACCTATCGGGCAGAAGCCGTCCCGACCCTTGGATCCGAGCCAGTCGTAGGCGAATGGCGGAGCGAGCTCGACCTCGCGGCGGTGCAGCCCACGCGCGGTGACGTCGTTGACGATTGTGTAGCCGGCCACGTGCTCGAGTGCGGTGTCCACGCCGATGTGGCGACCGGCAATGCCGATGATCACCGCGAGTTCGGCCTCCCAGTCGATTCGGGCCGAGGGGTCTTCGGGAACCTCAACCGCCTCACCGGGAGCGGCCAGGGCGGTACGGGGAAGAAGAAAGAAGTAGGGCCGTAACCCTGCCGGAACGGCGGCGATACCCATCTCGCGGATGTGGTCGTCGAAGTTCGCTCCGGCGAAGAGGAGTTTGCCCGGTGCTCGGATCGGAACTTGGAGCCTTACGTCGGTGACTGCTTGATTGTGATCGGGTTCCCACGCGACCAGGAGGTCGCCCAGTTCCGCCCACCGTTCGACGACGGCGCCGACGTCGGTCACGTCTGGCAGCCATGGGATGGGCACCACAGACCACTGGTCGACCAAGGCCCCGACGCGTGCGGCCGACGAGGCGTCGACGTAGGTCACCAGACTCCACGCAGCCGTGCCGTCTCGTCCCTCACCCAGCGGCATGAGGCAGAAGTGTATACACCTAACCGCTTATTGGAAAGGGGCTGCGCTGAAAAGTCTTGCGCCTGCGGATCCAGACGATCGAAAATGGGTTCCTGCTGTGTCGCACACCGTAGAGCAGTAGTGTACGCACATGGACCAAACTTCGCTGGTAGCTCCGAGCGGCGATAGTCCAGCCGATCCCGCAGCGCCAGAGACGCCTGACGCCGAGTCACCAGCGCAGCCAGAGGGGACTCGCGACTTCTGGGCCGAGGCCGTCGAGCTCGCCGGCGTGCCCGAGAGTCGCAAGACCAGCCTGTTTGTTCATTCGACCCTGCGCGACGTGATCCTCTCCGGTCGGCTCAAGCCGGGGACAACGCTGTCCCAAGCGCGCCTTGCCCAGATCCTCAAGGTCAGCCGAACCCCGATGCGTGAGGCGCTTCGCATGCTGCAAGAGGAGGGGCTTATCGATGCCGAGCCCAATCGCCGGCCACGGGTGCGAGGGGTCGATCCCGGTGAGATCGACTCCTTGTACGCGGCTCGCATCCTGTTGGAATCGCTAGCCATGTCGCTGTCGGCACCCGGACTCGGCGGTGCCGACGTCGCGACCGGTGATGAGCTGCTGAGGCGAATGGAACAACAGGCAGCGGACGAGGACTTCGATGCGTGGCATCGAACACATCTGGAGTTCCACCAGCTGCTCGTCAGCGGAGTGGATGACTATTTGCGATCACTGATCGGTTCCCTCGCCGAGAAGGGTCAGCGCTTCGTCCGGATCTACCAGATCAGCCATCCAGCTACCGGCTGGACGGTGGGCGCGGAGGAGCACGCGGCGATCCTCGACGCTGTGCGGCAGCAGCAACCTGACATTGCCGTGACCCGTTTGATCAAGCATCTGGCACGTACGGCGCTGTCTGTCTTGCTAGACGTTGCGCCCGATCGCGATGCGTCCGCGGTGCGGGGCGCATTGACGCTGGTCACGCAGATGACCCCGGACGAGGCGGCCGCGCCCACTGCGCGCGCTGCCCGCCGATGAGGTGGTCCGACGGCGCCGCTACGTCCCTCGTCGTACGCGCGGCGCGGGTGCTCGCCGGTGAAGGACTCGTCGATGCATTCGGTCACGTCTCCGCCCGGTACGACGCCACGACCTACCTGATCACCCCACCCCGGCCGTTGGCCGCCGTCGGCGCCGACGATCTTGTACCGGTCGACGTGGACGCGGCCCCTCCCCCCGCGGCTCCGCGCGAAGCATGGCTGCACACGGTGATCTACCGCCGTCGCCCGGATGTACGCGGCGTTGCGCGAGCCCAGCCTCCGGCCGCGTTCGTGGCCGGGGCACTTCCCGGCTCGTGGTGCCCGGCGCACGGCCATGGCGGATTGCTCGGCTCGGTGATCCCCGTGCACGACGAGGCGAAGCTCGCACGCGACCAAGCGCGGGCTGAGGATGTCGTCACGACGCTCGGCCGCCACCGAGCGGTGGTGTTGCGCGGCAACGGTGCGCTTACCGTTTCGGTTCAGGGTCTCGACGAGGCCGTCGCCGCCATGTGGGTGCTGGAGGCCGCTGCCCGAGTGCGAGTCGCGCTGATCGGGGCGCCCGATGCGCAGCGGCTCACGGCAGACGAGGTCACCTCGTGGGAAGGGCTGGCTCCGGAGCTGCTCGGTCGCATCTGGTCGTACCTTGCCTCGCGCCACCTGCCTGACTAACAGACTGGCGCTTGCGCCCGCGGTTTCCTGTTCCTCGTCTCCAACAGCTCATATACGGCCGCGATGTCGCGGTCCGCCCAGCCGTCGGCCACGGCCTGGTCGAAGGCCGTCTTGGCCAGATCGAACATGGGTGTGTCCGTTTGGTACTCGGCTGCGATCTGCTCGATCTGCCCGAGGATCGGATGTAGCGTCGCGATAGGTCCCGGAGCAGGAAGCCACCGCCGGTCCCGCATCATCGGGCCCCGCCGTTCCCAGATCGTCGACGAGGCGATGGTCCCGTTCAATGTTGTCTGGACGAGTTGTTGATTAAGGCCGATTGCCTCGGCGAACAACAACGCCTCCGCGGTGACCACTGTGTGTACGGCCATCAGCAGGTTCGCAACGTACTTCATACGCGCGCCGGTGCCGAACGGACCGGTGTAGACCCAGGGGCCGGATATCGCGTCGAGAACGGGGCGCACCTGCTCCACAGTGTCCTCCAGCCCGGACACGAAGGTTGTCGCCTGGCGAGGCTGAACCATCGGCGGTGAACCGCTGATCGGACAGTCCAGCATGTCGCCACCGTGTTCGGCTAGCAGCTGCCGAAGAGGTTCCTTCTCGGCCGGAACGAGCGTGCTCATCTCGATGTGCACGGTGCCCGGTCGTATCGCGGCAAGGGTGCCGTGATCACCGAGCATGACCTCTCGCAGCGCCGCTGCATCAGGCAGGATCGACAGCACCACATCACTGGCAGCAGCCAGCGCGGCAGGGCTCTCAGCAGCCACACCACCTGAGGCAACAAGGTCCTCGAGCGAGTGTCGCCGGTATCCCAACACGTCGAAGCCGGCAGCCATCAGGTTGCGAGCGATGGGAAGCCCCATCTTGCCGACGCCAATCACGCCGACGGTCGTCATCGTCGTCTCCCCTCAGTCGAACCGGTAAGTCCCCGTTCCAAACGACAGCCGGACCGTGATTGCGCCTTCCATCAGGCGCCACCGAAGGACCTCGTAACCGCGCAGGCCGGCCTCGACGAACGGATCCGTCGCCGCAACCACCCGCGCCTCCTCTTCGGTTCCGACCCGAAGAATGGTCAAACCGTGGCCGGCCCCGGTGCGGTCTCCCCCGACGACCGGGCCGGAGGCCATCAGCACACCTCGGCGTTCCTGCTCCAGAGTCCACTCAAGATGGGACGCCAGATGCGCCTCAACCTCGTGCCCGCTCAGAGTCGGGCGTGGCACCCACAGCACCACCCAGTAGTCCTGAGCGAGCATTGCCTCGAGCTCCGCACCCAGCGCTGCCACCTCTTTCCGGTCCGAAGTGACGCGTCACGCTCTGCACACGATAACTATCCCGTCATAAAGTGTCTACAGTTGTCGACACTCTAGGTGCGAGCATGCGCAAGTCCGCTGCCCATGTCCAAGGAGTCAAACTGCATACACTATCTCGCCCTGGGCAGGAGCCGACGTGGACATCGACCCGGAGCGCCGACCGGTCCTCTAAGAGGGCTGGGGGTAGCAAGGAAACTGATGGGACCATCCGCGGCCCGTCTGGCTTGGTGCTACGGACCCGGGAGGGTAGTGGTGCGGCGCACGAGGCTGCGGCGGAGGCAGTACGCCGTCCACAACGATCGCCGCCCGACCGGTCCGGGTCACGTCGCGGGACTTCGTGGTGCGCTCGAGGGGTGTCCCTGGACCTCGATCACGTCTAGGTCGCCGTTGGAGGAGAAGCCGACCGGAGCGACGTGCGGCATGCCGTCGGCACCAACGTCGCGATCGCGCGCAAGCCGCCCCTCCCCCTACAGCTACTCCAGATCGTTCTCTGTGAAGCTGCTCATCGGGTCCCCACCCTCGACGCGGTGACCAGGCATCCCGCTCCTGCTCTCGCACCACGCGACGGGCTAGCCGGGCCTTGGCCTCGTGCACCGGTGGGATCGGAGAAGCGTTGCGCTCATGGTTGCAGCCCCAGTGCGTGATCCACATGTTGTCGCCCGTATCGGTCCCGCCAAGCGCGATCGGCACGATGTGATCCTTGCTGGGCGAGAGTGGGTGCGGATGCTCCAGGGTCGGGTCAACGGGGTCTCGGCAGACGCCGCAAATCCAGCCGTCGCGCTCACCGATCTCCTCCGTGGTGTACCGCTCGGCGGGGCCATTGGTCCGGATCGACTCCGTCCGTCGCCGGGCGTGGTCCTTCTTGATCAGGCTGCGCTGTATCTCGGGGATCCAGCTCGGCAGCAGCTCGGCGACGATGTAGTTGAACGCGGGGTCGTCGTGTACGCCGTTCGCCTCGGCGTTCGCGAGCATGGTGTCCCTGAGGTCGTCGTATAGGGCGCGCTGCTGTGGTGTCAGATCGTCCGTGCCGTCATCGCCCAGGTCTCCGTTCACCGAGCCTGCTCAATGTGAGTCTCTCGCACCGACGCGGCAGCCCCCTTCGAACGTGTACCGGGGGGCGGCGCACCGGCGAGGAGCTCATAACCCTGACTGGAATCGGGTTCGGCCTTATGAGACGCCCGCGAGGCTGCTGATGACCGTGGCATGGTCGCTACGGTATCGGGCCCACCCGCATCGTTCGGCGCACCGTTGGGCACCGTCGTGCTTCATAGCCGGCGCGGCGTTGGGCCACTCTCATGTGACTGGCAGCCGCTCGGCGACCCGCTCCCCCGCCCCGTGCGGCAGCGCGACATCTCCCGGCCACGACATCCGACTAGCCGCACGACCATCGGGCTTCTCATCCCTGAATAGCGCGCCGATCTGGCCCGCTGCGCGCTCAGGTCAGCCCCTTTCACGGCAAAGCGCCCCGGAACCGCTCGATCACCGAAGCGACGACTTGACCCATACACCTCTGGCATTAGGCGACAGAGCCGTTACAAGGGTTCGCGTTAGGAGGCGCGTAGGACGACGAGCATGCCGTAGAAGCATCGAAGTCGTCCTCGCTATGGATGCGGGACGCGCCGAACGTCACGGTCGACGTGCGCGTCGTTGCCGCGCAGACCGCGGCTGGCATGGCGTTACGATCTTCAAATCCGCAGGCCAGGGCAAGATAATGGGCTAGATCATCAAGTGACCGGGCGCGCAGCGCCAGGTGGCCACCAGCCTGTTCGGAATCTCGACCACACGAGCGAGTTCGTCGCGTTCCGCGCTCATGCCGCGGGCGTCCTTCGCCCAAGCGTGGTCGATCCGTGTTCAGCGGACTCTCGCCCTGTGGCCGCGTACGATCTCGATCAGTCCCGATGCCTTGAGCTGAGCCAACGCACGCTGGGCAGTCCCGAACGACACGCCGTGCTTGGCTGCGAGCTCCTTGACCGATGGCAGCGGCTCTCCGCTCGCGATCGCACCCCGAGCGATCCTGGTCCGAAGCTCGGCAGCGATCGCTTCGCACAGACTCCCGGACGGCAGCTGACCCTCCCGTACGCCCGAGTGTGTCGGCGGCCTCGGCATCCGCGAGGCGAGGACCGCTGCGGCGCGCTGGTCGGACTCGGCAACCCACGCGGAGTAAACCCGCAGCGTTGTCGCGCCTCCTCCGCCGTGACCCAACCGGCCGGCTACCGTCCGGACATCGACGCCCGCGGCAATGAGCTCGGTCGCGGAGTAGTGCCGCAGCGCGTGAAAGTGCGTCTGGACACCGAGTCGTTTCGCCAACCGACCGTACTTCTGGGTCACGGTGTCCGGGCGTAACGGCGTGGAGCAGTCAGGCGCCAGCTAGAAGACGAACCCGTCCTTCGGCAACGTCAAGTGCAGCGCAGCAGCCCTGTCCTCACAGCGTGTTCGGTGCTCCCTGAGGATCCCGACTGTGTACTCGTCGAGGCTGACCCGACGGCGTTGGTGCGTCTTTGTGTCCTTCTCCCACACTTGGCCACCGTGCTGGCCAATGCTCCTTCGCAATGTGACGACCGGAGTTGGACCGTCCAGCTCGAGATCGGACCACCGGAGCGCGCTCACCTCGCCACGGCGCGGGCCGACCATCATTGCGAGCCACACCAAGGTCCCCCAGTCCGGATCATTCCAGGCCTCATTGACGATCCGTGCCGCTTCGTCAGGTGACGGAGGGTTCGGATCGGCAGGCGGTATCCGTGGTGGCTCGACGAACGCCACCGGGTTCACCGCGATCCAACTCCATCGGACGGCACGCGTCAGGGCGCTCTTAAGGATGGAGTGGATCACCCGGATGCTCCCATCCGACAACGGGCGGCACTCATGCTGCTGGCACCGTCGCGCACAGGCTTGACAGCTCTCGGCCTCGCCGGTCGGCAAGGCTCGCGGGGGTGCTCGTCGCACTCGTGGGGTCCCGAAGTGCGGTGCTCGATGTACCTCCGCCCGCCGCAGCGCTCGCTGCATGTGCGCAGTTGGGCGTAGAGCGACTCGATCACCTCGGCGTCAAGCCGCCCCACGGGCAGCGCGCCGATCGTCGGGCGGATGTGCTTGTCGATCTTGCCGATATACCCGTGTTGCGTTGTCTTTTCGACCTTGATCACATCGAGCCAGCGGTCCAGCAGTTGGTTCATCGTCGCTCGAGTACGAGGGTTACGACGCTCGTCGACCTGGTTCACCAGGCGAGTCCGAACCTTCTCGGCTTCCCTCAGGGTCTCCTGTTCGTTCCTCCCGACTGGCACAGTCTCGCTGATGTAGTGGCGCCTCTTGGTCACCGGGTCGTAGCCGGTGTACACCCGCACCCGCAGCCTGCCGCTGGGCAGCTTGTCGATCAGCCCTCGCGGTCGTCGCTGACGGGTGTTGACGCGCGTCATGGCGCGAAGCCTACGCCCATTCGCACCACCGTTGATGTCATGAGCCGTGGGTATCAAGATTGTGAGCCATTAGCGCGGAGCGCTGACCTGTGATTTTGCATGGAGCCGCCTCGGGGAATCGAACCCCGGACCTACGCATTACGAATGCGTCGCTCTGACCGACTGAGCTAAGGCGGCGGAAGCCGATCAACCGGCCCGCCGGACGAGTATAGGCGCGGCGACGGGAGCGCTTCGAACCCAAAACCGGTGCCGGCCCTACCGATCATCCGGCGAGCGGCTCGGTCGTGACCGGGCGTCCCACAGCCGAGCCCGCGACATAGTCAGACCAGGACATGTTCCAGTCGACCATCCCGGGGTCGCCACGGGCCACCAGGTCGCTGGCGCCACGGGTGGAGTTCTTCACCGTGACGACGTCTCCGTAGCGCGCAATCTTGAAGTACGTCCTGCCGTTGGCGCCGCTGAGGTTGATGCAACCGTGCGAGACGTTGGCGTTCCCCTGAGAGCCCTCTGACCACGGAGCCGAATGCACAAACGTGCCGCTCCAGGTCAGCCGGACACTCCAGTCGACCTCCAGGTCGTAGAACTCCGGACTGCTCTTGTCGCAGGTGATACCCGCGCTACACGACGTCATCTGCTTCGTCCTGTCCTTGGACAGCACGACGTAGGTTCCGTTACGCGTTGCGAATTCTGGCCTCCCCAGGCTGGTCTCCCATGTCCCGACGCGGGCGCCGTCAACCTTTACGGTCATCCGGTGCGCGGCCGCATCGACCGTCGCCACCTGAGCCTTGCCGATCGTGAACTCGTAGACGTAGTTCCGCCCACCCCACAGTTCCTCGCCGGCTTGGACGCCGTTGAGATCGAGACTGACGCCGACCCGCGTTCCCGCTGGCCAATACGCCTTTGGCCGGAAATGCGCTTCCGTCGAACTCACCCAGTGCCAACTGCCGACAACCTCCGGAGCTGAGGCAACGTGCATCACCTCTTCGACGGCGGCCTGCTCGGTGACGTCCTGGTCGAACCGGACGACGATGGGGGCACCCACGCCGACCACGTCCCCATCACCTGGCTGCAGCGCGAGGGTGAGCCGGTTCGAGTCCGGCACGGCGCTCACGGTGAAGGCTCCGGTCAAGCTGACCGGGTCGCCAGCGGCGTCAACCACCTCGGTGGTCACCGAGTACGCGGTCCCAGGACGTGGCGGCATCGCGCTGACCCAGGTCGACCCATCCTCGGCGACAGTCCCTGCAAGATCACCTCCGCCGTCTGCTGTGACTGCGACGGATTCGAAGGTGCCATCCTGCACGCGAAGTGTCACCGGCTCGTCGTACGGCACTTCGCCCGCCGACCCGACCAGGACTGGCTCGGCCGTCGCCGTCGGCTCCGGCTCAGGCGCGGACGTGCTGTCGCGGGCGCAGCCGACGAGAGACAGCAGCGTCGCGACGAGGACAAGCACGACGAGATGTGCGCGTCGCACCCGTCACCACGCTCCTTCCTGCCATCGTGTGCAGGCTTCTCAACGTTATCGGAGCGATCGATACGTTGATTTCCCTCCACAAGATGAGGATGAGAGTGTCACGTGCACCGAAGACCGTCCTCCGGGATCGTGCCGTCGATCAAGTACGCATCAACGGCGTCGTCGACGCACTCGCTGCCCTTGCGGTACGCCGTGTGGCCGCTGCCCTCGTAGGTGAGCAGGATCCCCGAATCGAGCTGGGCAGCCAGGGCCTCCGCCCATTCGTATGGCGTCGCAAAGTCGCCCGTCGTCCCCACGACGAGGATGGGAGCCGCCCCAATGGCAGTCACCGGTGCCGGAGCGGCCGGCGGGACCGGCCATCGCGCACAGACCAGCCCACTCCAGCCCTGATATGTCCCCAAAACCGGGGACGCCGCCTCGAACGCCGGGATTCCGGCTTCGATGACCTCGATGTCTGTTTCCCAAGGCCGATCCACACAGTTGACGCCGGAGCTGACCTCGTTCATGTTGCCCTTGAACGTGCCGTCGGGGTTGCGCTGCAGGTACTGGTCCGCGAGCAACTGCAGCGCCGAACCGTCGCCCGCGAGCGCATGCTCCAGGGCAAGGTTGAGCAGCGGGTAGCCATCGTCCGGGCTCAGGTAAAGCGGGAGCACGATCCCGAGCACGGCAAGGGATTGGGTGAGCGGTCGGGTGTCGTCATCGGTCGGCAGCGGTGTCGCATCAATGACTGCGAGCAGATTCATCAGCGTCAAGCGGGCTTCCGCGGCAGACTCGCCGAGGGGGCAGTCCTCCTCGGTCACGCAGGACGAAATGAACGCCGTCAGGGCCCGCTCAGCTCCCCTGGCCTGCCCCAGCAAGAACTGTTCCCCGGTGAGGGAAGGGTCGATCGCTCCGTCCAGCACCAGCCGGCCCACCCGTTCCGGGAACAACTCGGCGTACGCAGCACCGATGTCGGTGCCGTACGACGCGCCGCGGTAGTAGAGCACGTCGTCGCCGAGAACGGCGCGCAGTATGTCCAAGTCCCGAGCCACCTCCGCAGTCCCGATGTGCGGGAGCATCTCGCCGGAACGGTCGGTGCAGCCCGCGACAAACACCGCCACCTGATCCTGCAGCTCAGTGATCTCCTCGGCGTCGTCGGGCGAGCCGTCGGCCGCGATGAACTCGTCCAGCGCGGCGTCGTCGAGACAGTCCACAGGGCTCGACTGACCAACCCCGCGTGGGTCGAACCCCACGATGTCGAAGCGTTCAGCGACATCGTCGTTGACCACACTGCCCCGGGCATATTCGACGCCGGAGGCGCCCGGCCCGCCAGGATTGACCAGCAGCGAGCCGATCCGATCGTCGCCGGTAGCCGGGCGGCGAAGCACCGACAGTTCGATGGTCTCACCATCCGGCGCGGCATAGTCGAGCGGCACCTCTACCGTCGTGCAGTGCAACTCGTCGTGACAGTTCTCCCACTCCAAGGGCTGTGTGTAGAACGGCACCAAGGCGGAGTCAACACCATCGGTGGCCCCCTGCCCGGGAGACGACATCGGGGGCGGATCCGCTGCCGGCTGATCCGGCGCGCAGGCCGGGGCGAGGATCAGGATGGCCACCAGCGCAGGCAGTGCGCCACGGCTCACACGTCCTCCCGGCCGGGAGTCGCGCGCATCCCGCCGGCAACGGCCCCTTCATAGGCCTGGCGGGATCCGCATACGCTCGCCTTGGGGCAGGCAACGCGCCGGCCGGTTTCCCGGTCGCGCACGTACACAGTCTCCGCAGGCACGTTGTATCCGACAACCGTGCCCTCGACGCCCTCGTCGGTGCTGACTCCGCAGCCCAGCGCCGGAACGCTTACCTTGAAGTCCTGGTAAAGCGGGTGTTCGTACTTCAGGCAACACATCAGTCGCCCGCACGCCCCGGAGATCTTCAACGGATTCAGCGGCAGGTCCTGGTCCTTTGCCATCCGGATGCTGACCGGCTCGAAATCGGTGAGGAACGTTGAACAGCAGGTGTCCCGCCCACAGGGCCCGATCCCGCCCTGAACCCGGGCCTCGTCGCGGGGCCCGAGTTGGCGCAGATCGATGCGGGCCCGCAATGTGCGAGCCAGATCCCGCACCAGGTTCCGGAAATCCACCCGGTTCGGCGCGCTGAAATAGATCGTGATCAGTTGGTCGACGTCGGGGCGGGTGTCGACGAAGTCGACGGCGACGACTTTCATCGGCAGCTTGTGCTGACGAACGAGCCGACGGGCGACGACCCGCGCTTCGGCCCGGCGCCGCCGGTTACGCTCGTCGCGTTCCAATTGCTCGTCGGTGGCGGTACCCGCACAGACCGGCAGCCCACCGACATCGTCACTGACCCACTGCGGCGACCAGACGCACTCCGCGACCTCGGGGCCGTCGTCGGTGGGGACAAGGACCTTGTCGCCCACCTGGGGAGTGTGCTCACCTGGGTCGAGGTAGTACAACCGCCCGTACCGGGTGAAGGCGACGGCCATGACCATGCCCACGCCGCCACCTTACGCGGAGCTCAGAAGAAGACCGGTCAGGATGTCCTGGTGACGTACACCGCATGGCTGAGGTCGTTAGGCCCATACGGCCTCGCCGAGCTGCTGCGGCTGCGGCCCGATGCGGCAGCTCGCCCGGCGCCCACGCATCTGGACGAGCTGTCGGCCCGGCTGACCACCGCACATTCGGCGGCTGCGGCGTTGGCCGACGTCGGCGAAGTGGCTCTGCGGCTCGCCGAGATCACGGTCGCGTACAACGGATTGTCGGTCGACCGGCTGCACGAGTGGTTCGGACAATCAACGGCGCTGGATGACGCACTGTCGGAGTTGCGGTGCAGAGGCCTGCTGTGGGAGTTCGGGTCGAAACCCCACGCACGGACAGAGCCGGCAGGCGGAGTTGGAGCGTCCTGGCCACAGCCGCTGAATCTCGGCCGAGGTCTTCGCAGCCTACTCGGCCAACTGCAGGCGAACCAATTGGATCTGGTGACAGAGACGTTTCGAGTGGGACGGCAGTCCAGCCGCAAGAAGACGCATGACGTCATCGCAACTCGGCTCACTGCCGACCGGATCGTTGCACTGGCCGCCGAGGCACCAGCGGCAGTCGCCAAGCTGTTGGACATCGCGACCTGGGCCGGGCCGAACGTCTTCGTCGACCCCGAGACGGCGAGTGCGTTGTGGTGGGCCGGAAGTAACCTGAGGCGATCCGACGTCGGTTGGGCCGTCGGCCATGCGCTGCTGCTTCCGGTCGCGTGGGACGTGCTGCAGATGCCGCGGGAGGTCGGCTTGGCGCTACGGGGCCCGGACTGGCGTCCGGACCTGCGAACCAATCGGCCTGCGGTGGCGACGACGGCGATCGACGGCGGCTCGGTCGAACACGAGAGTGCGGCGGCAGCCGCAGCGACGCTCGATGCGGTGGCGTCGGTCATGGACACGCTCGGGACCTCTCCGGCCACATTGCTGCGGTCCGGTGGAGTCGGTATACGTGAGGTCCGGCGGCTCGCGAAAGCGGCCAGAGCCGAGGAACGCACCGTGGTACTCGCGTTGGAAGTGTCACGCGCAGCCGGACTGATCGCCGTCTCGGACGGCGTCGTGGTGCCGACGCATCGCTATGACCACTGGCGGGCATCGCCTCCCGGCACCCAGTTCGTCGAGCTGATCGGGGCCTGGTGGGACCTCGACGGGCCCGTCAGCGAACGGTCGACCACCGGCGACGACAGGCCGGAACCGGCGCTGGTCCGGACGTTCCCACGACCTGAGGTGCAACGGCTGCGACGCGCCCTGCTGGAGCGGGCTTCGACATTTCCGGCCGGCACCGGCGTCGACACGCTCCCGAGCCTGGTCGCCGATGTGTGCTGGGATCGGCCGCTCGCCTACCCCGTGACCGACATCGACGTGCAGGCGGCCTCGTGCTGGTGGGAAGCCGGAGCCTTCGGCTTGGTCGCCCACGGAGCCGTAACGGCTCTTGGTCGGGCACTGCTGAGCGGAGATCGCGGTTCAGTGCTCGACGCCGCGCACGCGTTGATGCCTACCGCCACGGCTTACGCGACGTTTCAGGCAGACCTGACCGCAGTTGTGGCCGGTACGCCGACCGCAATGCTCGGTGATCTTCTCGATGCAGCGGCCGACCGCGAAACCCGGGGCAGCGCCCATATCTGGCGCTTCACCCCTGGGAGTGTCCGGCGGTTCCTCGATGGCGGTGGTCAAGCCGAGGATCTGCTGGCGGATCTTGCAGCCGTCGCGCTCCAGCCCGTCCCTCAACCGTTGGAATACCTCATTCGTGACAATTCCCGACGGCACGGTGAAGTTGCCGTGCACCCGGTTGGCTGCTGCATTGTCTCGGACGACGAGCCACTGCTCGCCGAGATCGCCGCACATCGCTCGCTGCGTGGTCTCGGTGTCCGGATACTCGCTCCAACGGTGCTGGCGAGCAGCAAAACGGTTGCAGAGACCGTCGAGAGCTTGCGTTCAACCGGCTATGCGCCGGTCCGGCTCACCGCCACCGGCGACGTGGTCGTCGAACGTGACGAACGGCGCCGGAAGCCACGGCCAAGCGGGTCGGCCGGTGCCGACGTCGTTGATCTGGTGGACCGCAGGCCGTCAGGTCCGACCCGTCGGGCCATCGCGGAATCCGCGCCCGCGGATCCGGTAGCGCTCGCGCGAACCCTGCTCGCGCAGCCGGATGCCGCGGCTCCACCGCGAAGCGAGTCGTTGACCATGCGGCGCCTAGTCGACGCCCGCACCACGCTCGCGACGTACGAGTTGCGCGTGCTGAGCCATGCCGTCGACCATCACGAGGCCGTGCACATCGATTACGTCGACCAAAACGGCAGCCGAACCTCCCGGGTCATCAGCGACATCTCGCTGATGGGCGGCGTCATCGAGGCGTGGTGCCATCTGCGTCAGGCCGAGCGCATGTTCAGCCTCAGCGGGATCGAATCGGTATCACCCGCGGACTGACGCCTATCCCTCCCGCAGCGACAACGCCATGGCCTCCAAGGTGAGCAGCGGTGCGGCATTGGCTTCTAGCGCCTCGCGGGCGGCGACTACGGCTTCCATTCGACGCAACGTCGACTCCAGGGTCGACGCGGCGGCCAATCGGTCGATGGACGGGCGGATCTCCTCGTTGACCAACTCGACGCCGGCGTCGAGTTGGCGGACCAGTACGTCCCGGTACACCGCGAGCACGTCGACCAGCGCCCGATCGATCGAGTCACGCTGCACGCGGGTCCGGCGCAGCTTTTGCTCCCGCTCCAGATCCTTGATGGCGGCATCCACCGTACGTGGTCTGCGACCGGTCGTGCCGGCGCCGAGCGCCTGCTTCAGCTCGTCGATCTCTCGGGCATCCAGCTCGTCGCACCGAAGCTCGGACTCCGCCTTGGCCGCCTCGACCAGCGCCGCGGCGGCGGCGAGGCAGGTTCGGAGGTCAGCGAGCGCGAAGGGCAGCCGAAGCACCTCACGATGCCTGGCCCGAGCGTCCTCGTTGGTAGCGAGCGCCTTCGCGCGGCCGATGTGCCCCTGCGCGGCGCGCGCGGCAAATGCCGCGAGCACCCTGTCGGCGCCGACCGTCCGGACGAGGTGGTCGGCGACCTCGTCATATGGCGGGGTTCGCAACCTCACCACCCGGCACCTCGACCGGATCGTCGCGACGATGTCTTCCGGCGTCGGGGCACACAGCAGCCAAACCGTGCGCGGCGGTGGTTCTTCCAGCGAGAGCAGAATCGCATCGGCGGCGTCATCCCCGAGGCGGTCGGCATCTTCGACCACAACGATCTGCCAGCGTCCCCGAGACGGCCGCAGCGCGGCCCGCGGTACCAGGTCGCGGATCTGCCTGATCTTGATCGACAGCCCGTCGGTGACGACATCGGCGACGTCGGGATGGGTGCGGTTGCGAACGTCACGGCATTCGGCACACGTCCGGCAGCCGCCGTCCGGGCATTCGAGAGCGGCGGCGAACGCTCTGGCGACGACAGACCGTCCGGACCCCGGCGGGCCGGTGAACAGCCATGCATGTGTCATCGCCGCCCCTGCTGCCGAGTCGCCGGCGAGCACTGCGGTTGCGTCGGCCACGGTCCGGCGCAGCTCCGGCACGACGGTCTGCCCGACCACCGCATCCCACACGCTCACAACAGCCCCAGCTCTTTGACCCGGTCCAGAATCGTGGCGTCGACCTGCTCCTCGGACAGCGTTCCGTCGACCAGGATGTATCGATCCGGCGCCGCGTCGGCAAGGTCGACGTACGCCAGCCGCACCCTTGCGTGGAACTCGTCCGGCTCGGCCTCCAGCCGGTCGGCGGGACCGGCCAGCCGCGTGCGACCGACCCTCGGTGGCACGTCGAGCACGACGGTGAGGTCGGGCAACAGACCGCCAGTCGCGAACCGCGACAATTCGGCGATGGCCTCGGACCCCAGCCCCCGGGCTATCCCCTGATACGCGATCGAGGAGTCTACGTACCGGTCAGTGATGACGACCGCCCCGCGGTCGAGTGCCGGCAGGACGGCCGTTGCGACATGTTCGGCCCGGTCGGCGGCGTAGAGCAATGCCTCGGCGCGTGCATCGAGGCCCGCGTTGGCTGGGTCGAGAAGAATCGCGCGGATCTGCCGTCCGATCCGTGAGTCGCCCGGCTCGTGGGTCAGCACCACCTCGTGCCCAGCCGTGCGCAGCTGACTCGCGAGGGCGAGGGCGCGGCTGGATTTACCTGCGCCTTCACCCCCCTCGAACGCGATGAACACCCCGACAGGCCTGGACACATCGCCAGCGTAGTGAGGGCTCGCGACAACGTTATGTCGCGCGATCTATCAAGCTTGCGCAAATTTCACTTGGCCTTGGCGCAACAGTCGCGGGCTCGCTATGAGCAGCAGCACGGTGGGTCGGCCTGGGCGCGCGCTGGTCCGGGCTGCGGAGATCAGCGGCGACGGGGGCTGCGCTTCCTCGGCGCGGGGCCCTTGGCCCGCTTCTCGGCCATCAGCTCGACGGCCCGGTCGAGGGTCAGCTGGTCCACCCCAGTCCCGCGCGGAACGGTCGCGTTCGTTTCGCCGTCGGTGACGTACGGGCCGAAGCGACCGTCCTTGACGACCAGGGGTTTGCCGTTGGCCGGGTCGGTGCCGAGTTCCCGCAACGGCGGAGCAGCAGGGGCCCGACCGCGGCGACCCTTCGGCTCTGCGAACAGCTTCTCGGCCTCCTCGAGAGTCACAGTAAAGATCGACTCCTCGTCCGGAAGCGAGCGGAAGTCCGAACCCTTCTTCACGTACGGCCCGTACCGGCCGTTGGAGGCGACGATCTCCGCTCCGGAACGGTCAGTACCGACGACCCGTGGCAGTGCGAGCAGGCGCAACGCATCGTCGAGTGTCACCGCATCCAGGGACATCGACGCCATCAGTGAGGCGGTCGTCGGTTTCTCGTCCTTGCCGGAATCCTGGGGCAACACCTCGGTGACGTAGGCCCCATACCGCCCGGCCTTGGCCACCACCGTCCGCCCGGTCGATGGGTTGACGCCGAGCTCCCGGTCGCCGTTGCCGGCGGCAAGCAGCTCCCGAGCCCGCTCGAGGGTGAGCTCGTCCGGCGGCAGATCCGCCGGGACGCTGCCGCGGTTGCCGCTGGCATCCTCGACGTACGGCCCGTAGCGGCCGACGCGCAGGACCACCCCGTCGCCGAGCGGGAACGACGAGATCTCCCGGGCGTCGATCTCGCCGAGGTTGTCGACGAGATGCTTGAGCCCTTCCAGCCCGTCGCCGCCGCTCCAGAAGCGGGTCAGCTCGGCCGGCCGCTTCGCCCGTCCGGCTGCGATCTCGTCGAGCCGGTCTTCCATGCGAGCGGTGAATTCGTAGTCGACCAGCCAGCTGAAGTGCTGTTCGAGCAACCGGACGACGGCAAAGGCGAGCCATGACGGCACCAGCGCCGCGCCTTTCTTGAACACATAGCCGCGGTCGAGGATCGTCCGGATGATGGAGGCATAGGTCGATGGTCGGCCGATGTCGCGCTCCTCGAGCTCCTTGACCAGGGTGGCCTCGGTGTAGCGGGCGGGCGGCTTAGTCACGTGACCTTCCGCACCGACGGCGCTGGCGGTCAGGGCCTGGCCCTCCCACAGCCGTGGCAGCCGCCGCTCGCGGTCGTCCAGCTCGGCTTCCGGGTCGTCGGCACCCTCGACGTAGGCCTTCATGAATCCGAAAAACGTGATCGTCTTGCCGGACGCGCTGAACTCGACCGCTTCACCCGACGATGCCGTCGCGCCGATCCGCACCGCCAGCGTCTGGCCGACGGCGTCGCGCATCTGTGAGGCGACCGTCCGCATCCAGATCAGCTCGTACAGGCGGAAATCGTCGCCCGAGAGCCCCGACTCGGCAGGGGTTCGGAACGTCTCGCCCGCCGGCCGGATTGCCTCGTGCGCCTCTTGCGCACTCTTGACCTTGCTGGTGTATCGCCGCGGCGTCTCGGGTAAGTAGTCCGCGCCGTAGAGCTCGGCGACCTGGCTGCGCGCGGCCGCGACGGCGGCGTCGGACAACGTGATCGAGTCGGTCCGCATGTAGGTGATGAAGCCGCCCTCGTAGAGCCGCTGGGCTACTTGCATCGTCCGAGCCGCGCCGAACCCCAGCTTGCGGGCGGCTTCCTGCTGCATCGTGGTCGTTCGGAATGGCGCATAGGGGCTGCGGCGGTATGGCTTGGCCTCGATCGACCGCACCTCGAAGGGCACTCCGCGCAGGGCTTTGGCGAGCGCCCCTGCGCGCGTACCGTCCAACACGGCGACGGATGCCGACCGGTTCTTCAGCTGCCCGACCGAGTCGAAGTCGCGACCGGTGGCGATTCGAACGCCCTCGAGAGACGTCAGCCTGGCCTCGAAGTCACTGGGCTGGTCGGACGTCCCGGTGTCGAGCGTTGCTAACAGATCCCAGTACTCCGCGGACCGGAACGCCATCCGCTCCCGCTCGCGGTCGACGACCAGCCGAGTGGCCACGCTCTGCACTCGTCCCGCGGACAGGCCCTGCATGACCTTGCGCCAGAGCACCGGCGAGACCTCGTAGCCGTAGAGCCGATCCACGATGCGGCGGGTCTCCTGCGCATCGACCAGGTCCTCGTCGATGTCCCTTGGGTTGTCGACAGCCTCGTGGATCGCGTCGGCGGTGATCTCGTGGAACACCATGCGCCGCACCGGGACCTTGGGACGCAGCTCCTCGCGTAGGTGCCAGGCGATGGCTTCGCCCTCGCGGTCCTCGTCGGTGGCGAGCAGTAACTCGGCGGCGCCCTTCAACGCGGCCTTGAGCTTGCGGACCTGTTCCTTGGCGCGGCCGGGCGGCACGACGTAGAGCGGCTCGAAGCCGCCCTCGACATCGACCCCGACCGGGTCACCGAAACGCTCGCGCTGGGCCGGAGGGACCTCGGTCTTCTTCGACGGGAGGTCACGGATGTGGCCGAATGAGGACTCGACGTTGTACCCACGACCGAGGAAGCCGGCGATCGTCTTCGCCTTGGCGGGCGACTCGACGATCACCAGGCGGCGCGGGACGTCGTCAGTGCGGGTCAACAGGAAACTCCTTGGACAGGATCCACCGGGCGAAGACCGGCGGGGTGGTACTCCGGGTTCGTGGGCACCGAGCCCGCAGGTATGTCGAGGGTGAGTGTGCGGCCTTACCAGCCGGTTGTGTCAACTCGCTGCCACGGCCACCGTGTTCCCGAGGCATTACAAAGAGTATTTGCAAACTATATTTGCGAACTGCTAACCTGTCGGCTATGACCGAGCCCAGCACCAGCAGGATTCAGGACGTCCGCACGCTCCGGGCGGTCGCCCATCCATTGCGGGTCCGGCTGCTCGCCGCATTGCGGGTCGACGGACCGGCGACCGCTTCGCAGCTGGGCCGTCGGTTCGGCGAGAGCAGCGGATCGACCAGTTACCACCTGCGCCAGCTTGCCCGCTTCGGCTTCGTTGAAGAGGACCCGGACCAGCCCAACGCCCGCGACCGACGGTGGCGGGCCACGCACCAGTTCACCAGCTGGCGAGACTCCGACTTCGCCGAAGACGAGGAAGGAAAGGCGGCGATCCGATTCATTCGCGCGCGCCAGCGCGACAACCTCAACCGGGTCGCCGAGAGTTTCGAGACCGAGGACTGGGACAGGACCTGGCGCGACGCGGCGGGCATGTCCGACCTCGTTGCCCAGCTCAGCCCGGCATCGCTGACCGCGCTGGACAACCAGATCATCACGCTGGTCCGGGAGTACGAGGCTCGCGACGCACACGCGCCGGACGCCGAGCGGGTCGCGATCTGGCTCGCTGGGTACCCGGTTCGGGAATACCCCACATGATCAGTGCCGCCGCTGCCCGCAAGCGCTTCGTCGTGATCTCTGCGCTCACCTGGCTGCCGGCCGGACTGGGGATGCCGGCGTTCGTCCTGTTGATGCTGGAACGCGGCCTCGACCTCGTGACGATCGGCACCGTGTTCGCCGCGTACGGCATCGTCACGGTGCTCATGGAGCTCCCCACGGGTGGACTGGCCGACGTGATCGGCCGGCGCGGCGTGCTGCTCGCGTCCGCGGCGTTGACGACGCTCAGCTTCAGCGCGATAGCGTTCGCGACGACGACCGCGCAGTTCCTGGCGCTTTCCGTTGCAAAGGGGCTCGCGCGTGCGCTGTCCAGCGGTCCAGCCGAGGCGTGGTACGTCGACACGGTGCAGGCAATCGACTCCGGCGGCGACCTGCGCGCGGGGCTGTCGCGGGGGTCGGCGGCGGGATCGGCTGCCCTCGCGATCGGCACCCTGGCCGGCGGCGGGCTGCCGCTGCTGGTGCCCTCGGGCTGGCCGGTGCCACCGCTTGCCGCTCCGATGGTCTGCGCTGCCTTCGCCGGTGCCACGCTGTTCGCCGTCGTGGCGCTGTGGATGACCGAACCGCACCGGCCGGGCGCGCGGCCCCGGCTCGTCGCAGTGCTGCTGGCGGTTCCCGCCACGATCGTCACCGGTGCGCAGCTCGCCGTGCGCAGCAGTTCCCTGGTCCGTCTGTTCGCCGGGTCCATCGCACTCGGCGTCGCGCTCAACGCCATCGAGCTGCTGACCCCAAGCCGGCTGGCGGTACTCACCGGAAGCGCGGAAACGGGTAGCGCCGGCTACGCCGCCGTCGCCGCCGGCGGATTCCTGGCCAGCGCCCTCGGGGCGGCCGTGGCCGTTCCCGTGGCCCGCCTATTCCGTGGGGTCACCTGGCGTGCGACGGTCGCTGCCGTTGTGCTCACAGCGGCATCGCTGGCCGGCCTCGCGGCGACCGCACAGCTGTCCGGAGTAACTGGCCTGGTCGCCACGGCAGTGGGCTACGTCACCTTGTTTCTCGGGCTCGGCATCGCCCACCCACTGCGCTCGGAGCTCTTGCACCAGCGAATCGGCGCCTCCGAGCGCGCGACTCTGCTGTCGATCGACTCGCTGCTGCTGCAGCTCGGCGGTGTCGCGAGCGCGATATGCCTATCGGTGCTGGCCCGTAACCTCGGGCTCGGCGTGGCGTGGTCGGTAGCCGCCGGTGCGCTGCTCGCGGCCGCGGCCGTGATGATCCGCATCCCGTCGATCACTCGTCAGGAGATCGTCGCCACGACTCCCGCGACGGAAAGCAGATCCACCATGCCGAAGTTATCACCGGCACCGTAGGTCGGCGTCCAATCCGGGTCCTGGCTGAGGTAGGACAGCCGGTCACCCTGGATCAGCCCGAGGATCACCTCGGCGACGATTCGGCCGCCGACCGGGCCTAGGTGCTCACCGTCCGCCGCCACCGCCGCCTCGCGCATGTAGAACCACAACGGCGTGCGCTGGTGCAGGCTGAGGTCCTTGAGGTCGGTCAAGCCGCCAGGCGCCAGCTCGGGCAGTTTCATGGCGCGCGCAACGCGCTGGCCCGATGGCACCTTCGTGGTGAGGCTGCGCAGCAGATTGCGGGTCGCCAGCGGGGTGGCCGTTGCCGGTGGCTGACCCATCAGGTCGAACAGGACCGTCGACAGCGTGGTGTCGATCTTCTTGTTGGGCCGAACTCGCCCGTCGCCGAAGTCGATGAAGGTTTGCCAGTCGATGAATCGACACGGAGCGCGCCGCCCGCCACGCAGGTCGGCCGGGTCGGCTGGGTTGGTCGCCGCCGGGTCGAACAGCGGCGCGAAGAACTTGCAGGGCCGGATCGGAGGCGCTGGTGCCGAAGTTCGCGCGGTGGCTCGGGCGCACCTGCGAATGGCCGAACCGATAGGCAGCGACCGAGAACTCGACCGGGATGAAGGGGTCGTTGCGCCATTTGTAGTGCTCGAGCCCGTTCTCCAGCACGTCGTCGACGACGTCCTGACCCACCGTGGTGGGCAGGAACTCGTGCACGAGCAGCCACTGGTAGTGCCAGCGCACCGTAGCTGCGCCTCAGCGAAGATCTCGTCGACGGTGAAGCCTGGCCCGAGATCGTCCTTGACGTCCCCCCACCACGGCGTTGTGGAAGCTCAGCAGGGCCAGATGCAGCTGGGAGACGACCAGGTTCTCGTCGTTGCGGGGGTCGCCGGCCAACGCGACCAGCTGACTGTTGCGGGGCAGGTCATGCCGCATCGAGCTGTCGATCGACACAATCGGCGACCCTGGAAATCTCCTCCGTCAGGAACGTGGTGCGTCCGCCGTCAACGGTCTGGTCGTAGAGCTGCGGCGACGCGTTGGGGCCCCCGCCTTACACGCTGTCGAGGTCGAGCGCAGGAATCCGGAAGTTCCGGATGGAGTCCGGGTCCTGCCGACGGGCCAAGCTCGAGGTCGGGTCGAACGTCATGTCGTGGTCGACGAACTGGCCGAGAAAGGTGAACCCGGCTGTCATCGTCGGGTTGTTCGGGTTGTTGACGCTCTTGGCCGGGTCCGTGATGAGCGTAATCGGGTCGGACAGGTCATCGCCCGCGTCCATCGGGCCACCGCGCGCCGATTTCCATGAGTGCGTCGCGGATCAGCGGCGTGTCCGCGGCGAACGGTGGGAGGGTGGGGAAGAGACGGCCGCCCGCTCCTCCTCCAATGCACTTCAATGATCAAAGACGCGCTACGGAGCCAATCGACCCGCTTTGGCGCGTTTTTGATCATTGAAGTCGGTGGATGCTCCTCCGCTCGGGGAGCGGTTTACAGTGTCTGCAGCCAGGTCCACGCGATCGTGCCGGCCCGTTCCAGCTGTCGGGGGTCGACGACTCGTGGGAGGTCGGCTGCCGAGTGGTAGGCGGCATACGGAACGCTGCCGATACGGGCAGCCGGAATGTCGGCCTTCTCGAACGACCAATGGTCACTGGCCCGGTTCTGATCGTCCTGGCGGGCCGGAACTTGGGCGCTGTTGGCGGCGGCAAGTAGCGCCTCCACGACCGTCGTGGTGCCGGTTCCGCCCGTGCTGATCGGAACCGCATCAGCAGGCACGCCGACCCGATCCAGGGACACCATGGCCCGCACCGCCCGTCGGTGAGCGGCAGACAACGCGGCCACGTAGTCCTGTGAGCCGAAATGGTGCAAGTCGTCGCCACGTCCGCGTGGCTCTTCTGCTCCGAACGCGATGAACCGAACCGGAAGCGTCGGCGGCTGCTCCGCTGCCATCCGGGCCAACTCGAGGACCACCGCGACACCCGAGCCGTTGTCCTCCGCCCCAGGTGCGACGGCAACGGTGTCCAAGTGTGCGCCGATGACCACGTGTGGCTTGGCAGGGTCGAAGCGTGGCGGATCTGCCATGACATTCTCAGATGTGCCGGCCCCTACGGGCACACCCCACGAGTCGCCTGCCGGGACGGGGACGGGCATGGTGGTCACTCGATAGCCGAGCGACTCGAATCGCGACCGGACGTATCGCACCGCCTCGTCGAAGGCCGCTGACGCAGCCTCGCGCGGGCCGATCTCCGTCGCGAGGTGCTCAACCGTGGCAAATGCGTCGGCCGGGTTGAACACCGCCGCCGGCCTCGGGGTCGGTGTGGGTTTTGGCGTCGGCGTCCTGGTTTCGGCAGGCGTCGGCGACTGCCGCGACTGCGACGTGGCCTGCGGTGACGTGGGTGCCGCAGCCGGCTCGGCTGACGTGCATCCTGACAGGTCGCCGAGCGCCACCACCAGCATTGTCAGGGCGGTCAATCTGCTGATCAGCGTCGACGCATCCCCAGACCCCGGCAAGCCGCGCTGCTCTCCACAACTCGGCATTGCCTATGTCGTTCGAGACTTACCGGGTTCGACCTGGTGCGCCGGCTCGTCGACCGTCGGGATCGGCTTGATGGCGGCCGGCGGTGGGCTGGTCGTACCTGAATCGGACGAGTCGAGCGCCACGGGCCGGCGCTTGGAGAACCACACCGCTGCCACGATGACGAGAACGGCACCGCCGGCGATCGAGTAACGCAGCCGGTCGTTGGCCTCGGCGCCCACCGACATCGCGACGATCGCGGGCGCCACCAGAACCGATACCAGGTTCATCACCTTGATCAGCGGGTTGATCGCCGGGCCGGCGGTGTCCTTGAACGGATCGCCGACCGTGTCGCCGATGACCGTCGCCTCGTGCGCCGGCGAGCCCTTGCCGCCATGGTGGCCGTCCTCGACCAGCTTCTTCGCGTTGTCCCAGGCACCTCCCGAGTTGGCCAGGTAGACGGCCATCAGCGTGCCGGTCGCGATCGCGCCGCCGAGATACCCGGCCAGCGGGCCCACGCCGAGACCGAAACCCACCGCAATCGGCGCCAGCGCGGCCAGCAGTCCCGGCGTCGCAAGCTCACGCAACGAGTCGCGGGTAACCATGTCGACGACCTTGCCGTACTCCGGCCTGGTCGTACCCGCCATGATTCCTGGGATCTCGCGGAACTGGCGGCGCACTTCGAACACGACGGCTCCCGCCGCTCGGCCGACCGCGTTGATCGCCAGGCCCGCGAACAGAAACACGACCGAGGACCCGATCAAGATCCCGACCAGGATGTTCGGCGCATCCACAGTCCGCAGGAAGGCTGCGCCGGCGTCCGCTGCGGCCACCCCGGCGTCCGCCAGAGTGGTTCGGACCGCGTCGTTGTAGGCGCCGAACAGCGCCGTTGCAGCCAGGACCGCCGTTGCGATCGCGATGCCCTTGGTGATCGCCTTGGTGGTGTTGCCGACCGCGTCGAGCTCGGTGAGGATCTGGGCGCCTTCGCCGGTCACGTCGCCGGACATCTCCGCGATGCCCTGGGCGTTGTCGCTGATGGGACCGAATGTGTCCATGGCCACGATCACGCCGACGGTGGTCAGCAGGCCGGTCCCGGCCAGCGCGATGAGGAACAGCGACAGCACAACCGAGCCGCCGCCGAGCAGGAACGCTCCGTAGACGGCCGCAGCGATGATGAGGGCGGCGTAGACCGCCGACTCCAGCCCGACCGCTACGCCGGCCAGGATTACCGTCGCCGGCCCGGTCAACGAGGTTCGCCCGACGTCGCGCACCGGCCGCCTGTTCGTACCGGTGAAGTACCCGGTCAGCCAGAGGATCACCCCGGCCAGCACAATCCCGATGATCACGGCCAGGGCCGCCAGCGACCGCGGGTCACCGTCGTGCTCGACGCCACCGTCGAGCTCCAAGAACGAGCCGGGCAGATACGCGTAGGCAGCCAGCGAGCAGAGAATCGCCGACACCACGGCGGAGACGTAGAAACTGCGGTTGATCGTCCGCAGGCCGTTCTCACCGGCCCGGGGCCGCGTGATGTAGATGCCCAGCACTGCCGTCAACGCGCCAATAGCGGGCACGACGAGCGGGAACACCAAACCCTCCGCGCCGAAGGCGGCCTTACCCAGGATCAGCGCCGCAACCAGCATCACTGCGTAGGACTCGAACAGGTCTGCCGCCATGCCGGCGCAGTCGCCCACGTTGTCGCCCACGTTGTCGGCGATCACAGCCGCGTTCCGAGGGTCGTCCTCCGGGATACCCGCCTCGACCTTGCCGACGAGGTCGGCGCCGACGTCAGCCGCCTTGGTAAAGATGCCGCCACCGACCCGCATGAACATGGCCAGCAGCGCCGCACCGAAACCAAAGCCCTCGAGCACGGTCGGTGCGTCACCTTTATAAATCAACACGACAGTTGCAGCACCGAGCAGACCGAGACCGACCGTGGCCATGCCGACGACACCGCCGGTTCGGAACGCGATGCGCATGGCCAGATCCCGGCCCTCGTCGCGAGCCGCCGCCGCTACCCGGACGTTGGCCCGGACGGCGAGCGACATGCCGAAGTAGCCGATGGCCGCCGAGAACATCGCGCCCAGCACAAAGAACAGGGATCGCCCGAACCGGACGTCGCCGTCGCCGGGGAGCAGGAACAGCAGGCCGAAAACCAACACCACAAATACGGCCAGCGTCCGGAACTGACGGTAGAGGTAGGCAGCCGCCCCTTCCTGGACGGCGAGCGAGATCGCCTTCATTCGCTCGGTGCCCTCGCCCGCCGCAAGCACCTCACGACGGAACAGCCCCGCCATCACCAGCGCCGCGATGGCGACCAGCGCCACGACGACGACGTAGGAGATGTTGCTACCCGAAAGCGAGATCGCCGAGCCGGCCTCTTGAGCCCGGATCAGCCCGGTCATTCGTCCTCCTTGACGTGCCAGTTCTGGGTCGGCGACAAATACCCGGTACCCGCGCGCGTGGTTTCGCAAGCGGGTGCCGGATGGTGGTTGACGACCCAGGACCGGACGATCGCCCGGCCCGACTGGTCCCGAATTCTACGCAGTACGGCCTCGCGGTACTAAGCCGGTGCCGCCGGCCAGCCGAGCTTCAGCCGCATTCCCTCCGTCGACGTCGCCGCATCGAGGACTGGTGCGAGCGCGCTCAGGACGGCCAGCGCGGCGCCCGCCGGCAACTCGGCAGCGTCGTCGACGTCGACGCTCGCGGCCTCGGCGACGACCTCGAGGGCGGCCGCTCCTGTCGCATGAGGCAGCTGCGCCTCGGCACGAACCTCGACCGTGAAGCCGTTGCCGTCGTCGAAGTCGACGGCCAGAACTTCGTCGGCCGAGCTGTTTCGCAACACGGACAGCGCCAGCCCGCACGCCTCGGCCACGGCCAGTCGAATCTCCTCGAGGACGTCCTCGGTTAGCTCGGCCCTCCGGGCCAGTGCGACGGCGACCTGCCGTGCGGTCCGCACATGCGCAGCTTGCGCGGGAAGGCTGAGCTCGACCAAGGCCACGGTCAGCGGGGTCAGCCGTCGGCCGCCACCGCCGCGGCGACGTCGTCATAGATGGTGAACTTCTTCGTCAGCCCAGTGATGCGGAAGATCTTTAGGATCCGCTCCTGGCGACAGACCAGGCGCAACGAGCCGTCGTACTGTTGAACCCGCTTGAGCCCGCCGACCAGAACTCCAAGCCCGGTGGAGTCGAGGAACTCGACCTTCTGCATGTCGACGACGATGTCGTACCGACCGGCATCGACGAGCTCGGCGAGCTGTTCACGCAGCTTTGGCGCGGTGTAGACATCGATCTCGCCCACGGCCTCGACGATTGTTCGCCCGCCATCAGGACGGGTCGACAACGACAGGTCCACTCGGCCTCCTGGCACGTCCGTCAACTGGTCGCATTCAACCACGGGTGCAAGACCCGTAGACCCCACGGCCGCAGGAATGCTCGCCGACCCCGACGACGGCGACCGAACCCGCGGCTGCGAGCGACCCGCGAAGCGATTGCGGCTTGTTCCTGTCCCCGACGGATGCCCGTCGTGCGTACAGTCGCCCAAGTGCGGGAACGGTAATGAACGACTGGGCAAGGCCGGGGCGGTACGGCTCCTCGATGCGGCGCTCGCGCAGGCGCCAGCCGGGCCGGTCCCCTGACCACCGGCGTGGAAGGGAACTGTCATGATCCTGATCGCACTACTTCTGCTGGCTGCCGCGATCGCTTTGATCGTGGCGGCACTGATCGGCCAGAGCGCCGACGTGACCGTCGAGTTCTTCGACATGAGCATCGCCACGGATTCCGCCAAGGTGTTTCTGGCCGGCGTCCTGACCGGTGTGATCGCGCTGTTTGCGCTTGTGCTACTGCGAGTGGCCCTCCGTCGCTCGCGGCAACGCCGCGAGGAGGTTCGTGAACTACGCCGGCGGGCCCGAGCGACGCCGGACACGGCGGACCGGGCCGCGGCGCAGCGGTACTCAGACGATGAGGTCGACGACGTGACCATGACGCAGTCGCGCGACTACCCGACCGAGGAACCCCGCACCTGACCGCGCCCCGACCTCGGCAGCCGCGCCGGGCCGTACAGACGTGGCGGTGATCCGGCCGAATGCGGTTCCAGCACCGGCGCTGGTGCTGCTCGGCATCATCTCGGTTCAGCTGGGCGCCGGGTTTGCGAAGAAGCTGTTCGACGAGCTTCCGCCCAGTGCAGTGGTCACGCTGCGCCTCGCCACGTCCACCATCGTGCTGGTCCTCATCTCCCGACCGCTGTTGCGGGCCGGCGCACGAGCGTGGCGCCGTCGCGATCTGGCAGTGGCCTGTGCATTCGGCCTGACGCTCGTGACGATGAACCTCGCGATCTACGAGTCCTTCGCGCGAATACCGCTGGGCATTGCTGTGACGATCGAGTTCCTCGGCCCGCTCGGTGTAGCCGTCGCGTTCTCTCGCCGGTGGCTCGACCTGTTCTGGGTTGCGCTCGCAGCCGCGGGCGTTGTCCTGCTCATGCGCGGCGACCCCGAGAGCGTGACCGCGGCAGGGGTGGGTTTCGCGTTGCTCGCGGCCGCAGCGTGGGCCGGCTACATCCTGTTGAGCGCCGAGACCGGCCGGCGGTTTCCGGGTTCGTCGGGTCTCGCTCTTGCCAGCGTGGCGGCGACGTTGCTGGTGCTGCCAGTCGGCGTCAGCGCCGGCGGTGCCCGCCTGCTCCAGCCCGACGTGCTGCTTGTCGGAGCCGCGATCGGTCTACTGTCATCGGTCATTCCGTATTCGTTCGAACTCGAGGCGCTACGCCGGATGCCGGCGAAGGTGTTCGGCATTCTGATGAGTCTCGAGCCGGTGGCCGCGGCTTTGGTCGGGCTGGTCATCCTCGGCGAGGTGCTCGACGCGCGCGAATGGACGGCGATCGGCTGTGTTGTCGTGGCCTGCCTTGGCGCCACTCGCTCGCAAGATGCTCCGCTGGAGGCGCCGGAGGCGTAACTCCGGTCGTCCGTCACAGCGACCACGGTCCGGACAGGTAGACGGCGGGATCCCGGGCCACGCCGTCCACACGCACCTCGAAATGCAGGTGCGGTCCGGTGGCGTTGCCGGTCGACCCGACGGCGCCCACTCGCTGACCCGCGAGGACAATCTCTCCCGCCGCCACGCCCACGACGGACAGGTGGGCGTAGTAGGTGACCACGCCACCGTGGTCGATAGTGACCAGGTTTCCATATCGACCCGCGTGGCCCGCTGCCACGACGCGGCCGTCGGCCGCCGCGAGCACGGGCGTTCCGGAGTCGGCAGCGAAGTCAATGCCGGTGTGCCGGCCTGCGGACCAATGCGGGCCGGTGTCGCCGAAACGTGCCGTGATGCGGTAGGCGCCGTCCACGGGCACGTGCAGCCCGGCCGCGTGATCCACGTCTCCCGTCACGACATGGCCGACGGACGTCGGGCCGGCTCGCGCCCGACGCACCGGCTCGGGCAGCCACGCTGCCGGTCCGGTGATCTTCGCTGCGACGGCGACGACGACTTGCCGGCCCTCGATGTCACACGACCGAAGTACACCGCCGTTGGCCTCGGCAACCGTCTGTGCGCGGGTACAAGCCGCGGGAGCACCCGAGCGAACCTGTCCGGCCGCGGCGAGCGCCGCGAGGTCGGCTGCTGCTGCTGCACGGTGCCGAGCGTCGTAGCCGCCGGCCAGCGTGATGACAGGGAGCAGGACGGTGAGGACGACCGCGACTGCACAGAGCACCAGGATCGAGCCCGCGCCTCGCTCCGCATCACCCCGTGGGCGCCTCACGGCAACTCCAGGACCGCTGCCGCCTGGGCGTGTACGGTCGGCGCCGGAAGATCGTCGCCAAAGGGCAGCGGGAACGGCACCGTGGCTGACACCTCGACGGTGACGAGATCGTCTTCGACCCGTATCTGCACATTCGCACCGTCGGGCCCGACCGTCTCAGCCAGCCGGGACGCCACCACTGTGTCCTCGCCACGGGCGGCCGCCCGCGCGGCTTCGCGCGCGGCATCGGCGCAGCGAAGCTGGGCCAAGGCGACCAGCACGAGCCAGACCGCGGCCATGACGATGACGACCAACGCTGGGAGCGCCGCCGCGATCTCGGCAGTGACCGCGCCGCGGGAAGAATCGCCGTGTGGCCCGCGCCGGCGAGGCAGGCCCCGCCGGCGCGACACAACCGGCGTCATCCGAGGATGTCGAATGCGCGCCGCACGACATTGGTGAGCAACTCGAGCACGGTGTCGCTGGTGAGCAGCTTGTACAGGATGCCGCCGAAGCCGCAAGCCGCGACGGTGCCGACCGCATACTCGGCCGTGGTCATGCCCTGCTCGCTCCGCCGCAGAGCTTTGACGATGGTGGACATGCGACCTCCCAGACCCGGCTGCCGGCCGGTGCGGGCCTCACGGTGGTGGGGCTGCCGACCAGGTTGGTTCTGACCGGCTCGAGGTCCCAAGGCCGAACTGGCAGTTGGGGATCACGACGCTGCCGCGGCCGTCCCTGTGGATAAGCAAGGGGACGCCGCCGAGCTGGCGAACTGTTGTTTCAGAGGAGTGCGCGACCCGCTGACGTGACCACTGGAACGATTCCCACCAGTACGAACGCCGGCAGGAAGCACAGCCCCAGCGGCGCTGCCGCTCGGGCGCCAAGTGATCTGGCGCGCGCTTCGGCAGCCCAGCGGGCGGCGTCTCGAGCGTCGTGCGCCAGGCGATCGAGAACGCTGACCGGTGACGTACCGCGGGTCATCGACCTGGTGAGAGCACGAGCCAGGGGGCGCAGAGCCGGATCCGCTGCCAGCGTCAGCCAACTGTTGGCTGGATCGGTTCCGAGTCGAGCCGATAACGCCGCAGACCGCAGCGCCTGCCCTATCGGGCCGCCGAGTGCCGCGGCGACGACCTCAGTCGCCGCGACTGGTGGGCTACCCGCCGCCACGGCCATGGACAGCAGCTCTGCCACCAGGGGGATGGCCTGCGTGTTGGCTGCCGCCGCCCGAACGTCCGCCGCCGACTGGAGGCGACGCAGCGCGAGCCATGCAACGCACCCGAGGCCGAGCCCCCATGCCGGGCCCGTGATGCCGCCGACGAAACAGCAGGCGACGACTCCGACGAGAACAGCGCAGGCAGCTCTGGCCCTAGTAGTGGCAAGTAATGGGGCCTGTGGCGCTGGCGAGGAGACCGGCGCCGGCTCGTCCCTCGTATCGCCCGCTGGCAACGACAATCGCCGCAGCCGCGAGGCGCCTGCGGACGACCCCAGTGCGAGCGCAACGGCCACCGCCGCGAGCACGACCGCGAGCCCGGCCGTCATAGTGTCATCACATCCTGGACGTTGCGACGCTGCTCACGACCACGACGACGTGGTGGCGGACCGGACCAGCCGGTCGATCCACCACAATCCGGACGCCACCAGAACCGTGGCGCACGTGAGGCAGGCCAACCCGTACGGCGAGTCGACAAGGAACCGCATCGGAGCGGCGTCACCGCCCGACAGCAGCAGCAGGGTGCCGACGGGCAGCAGGGCAAGCAACCGGCCCGTCACCCGAACTGGGGACAACTAGGCCTCCGCCTCGCGGCGAGCCGCCGCATCCGCTCGAAGGGAGTCGGCCACCGCGGTGAGCACGTCCGACAAAGCGGCTCCGGTCCGTTCGCTGACCTCCCACCCTGCGGCGACCGCGGATAGTGCAGACCGGCCTGGCCCCGCTGCCTCTCGAAGAGCTGACGAGAACTCGCCGCCCGCCGCTGCCCGACGCGCAGCTGGACCGAACAGATCTGGCCACTCGGCCGCGGCAACGGCAATGGCCTCGCGGGGATGGGCACCCGAGCGCAGCTCCGCTGCAAGCAGGAGGCATGCCTCGGAGACAGCGGTTTCGGCGTGCTGAAGTCGGCGGGCGGCGGTGGACTGGCGACGGGTGGCACCGAACAGTCCAATGGCCGCGCACGCCACCACCGCGAGCCCCGGGTGACCGGTGGCCAGTCCGGTCGTTGCACCCACTGCGAGTGCCGCGGCAGCTCGACGCCGCGGCGTCAGTCCGTGCAACCACGGGCGCACGCGGCCGTCGGCTCGGATCCGGGCCGACGCGGACGCTCGGCCATCTGACGCCGTGGAAGATGCCAGCCGAGTCAGGAGTACATTCTGCCGGCCACCGGCTCCGAGTGCTGCCGCCAGCCCCGCGAGCACGACCGCGAGGGCTCTCAACGATCGCCACCCGCCTCGGCTACCAGCGCGTCCAGCGCCGACGCGCCCGGGCCACGACGGACTTCTCCATCGGCGCCGATTTCGAAGCCCGGCACGGTGACCAGCTCATCGCGGGCCGATCGAGACAGCAGGTCGATGCTGACGATGCGGCGGCGGCCATCACACTGCCGAACGAGATGCACGACGGCATCCAGTGCGGCAACCGCCTGTGCATGAACGGCGGCGCGCCGAAGGCCGGCGGCGGCACCCAACGCTTCGAGGCGCGCCGGAACATCTGCTGGTGAGTTGGCGTGCAGGGTGCCGCAACCGCCCTCATGACCCGTGTTCAAGGCGGCTAACAGGTCGACCACCTCGGCACCGCGAACCTCACCCACCACCAACCGGTCGGGTCGCATCCGCAGTGCCTGGCGGACCAGATCGTCGAGCCCCACCCGTCCTGCGCCCTCGACGTTCGGCGGTCTGGCTTCCAGCCGGACGACGTGTGGAAGCGCCGGGTGTAGCTCACCAGAGTCCTCGACCAGTACGACCCGCTCGCGCGGATCGGCGGCTCCCAGCAGGGCACCGAGAACGGTGGTCTTGCCGCTGCCTGTACCACCGGTGACCAGGAACGCCGCCTTGGACCGCACCAGCGCAACCAGCACGGGCATCAGGGCTGCGGGCACGCTGCCGCCGATCACCAGGTCGTCCAGGCCGAAGCTCGTCGCGGCCGTCACCCGCAGGGAGATCACTGTGCCCTCGGGGGAGATGGGAGGCAGTACCGCGTGCAGCCGGACGCCGCCCGGCAGCCGAGCATCAACGAACGGAACGGCGTCGTCGAGCCGGCGACCGGCCCTCGCCGCCAGCCGTTGAGCCAGTCTGCGAACGGCCGATTCGTCGGGTAGGCGTAGCGACGCGCGCCGGAGCCCGGAGCCATGATCGACCCAGATGTCGTCCGGGCCGTTGACCAACACGTCGGTGATGCCAGGCAGGCGCAGCAGCCCTTCCAACGGTCCGGCACCCGTTATCTCCGACCGCATCAACTCAGTTACTTCCAAGACGGCGGTGTCTCCAAGCACAGCGCCCTCGCTGCGCAATGCCGCAGCGACCCGAGCTGGCGTCGGCACGCCCGCCTCGACCGCCAGCGAAGAACGCACCCGCTCGATCAGTCCCAGGTCGGTTGCCATGGCGGTCACGCCGCCCACACCTGCTCTGGGGTCAGCAGGTCGTCGAGGACCTGACAGCAGGCATCGGCGACCGCGCCGCGACCGTTCCGGCCGGGCGGCTCGCCCCGTTCCAGCCTCTCGTGCAGACGGGGCTCGCTGTTCATCTCGACGGCGACGGGGAGGCCGAGCGCGTCGGCCACCTCAGCCGCGCCCAGACCGGACGGCGACGGGCCGCGCAGCACCACCCGGACGTCCGGCGTCATCGTCGTCAGCCCGACGGCCACACGCGCCGCGGCGGCCACGGCTCGCACCTCCGCAGGGACCACCAGCAGCGCGCAGGTGCAGAGCGCCAGCGCCTCCTCGGTGGACTCGTCCCCCCGACGAGGCAGGTCGAGCACGACGACATTGCAGGCGCGCGCAGCCGCGGTGACGACGGCGCGCACGGCTGCTGCCGGCACCGTCGACAGGCTGCCACGGTCCCAGGACAACACCGTGAGGCCGTGTCGGGCCGGGAGCGCACCATGCAACGCCGCCGCGCCGAGGCGGCCACGCGTGTCCGCGAAATCGGGCCAGCGCAGGCCCGAGCAGTCCTCAGCGCCGAGCAGCAGGTCGATGCCACCGCCTAGGGGATCGAGGTCGACCAACATGGTGGACAGACGTCGGCGAGCACTGGTGACGGCCAGTCCCGCCGCGAGCACGGAGGCCCCGGCACCGCCACGACCGCCAGTCACGGCGACGACCAGACCGTCGCGGCCCGAGCCTTCAGCGGCGTCGGCGAAGCGTTCGACCAGCCAGTGCTCGGAATCGGGCAGAAAGATCACCTGCTCAGCACCGAGTCCCACTCCGCGCCGCCACACGTCCGGATCGTCCATCCCGATCACGATCACATGCTGCCGGCGGCCCAGCTGTGTCGATGCATTGTGGGACTGATCGTCGCCGACGACGACGAGCGGTGCGGCCTGCCATCGCGACCGGGCGGCCGCCGGGTCGTGCGCCACATCGACTTCGACACCAGCCGCGGCGGCCAGCCGCAACAGGTCGTCGAGCAGGCCTTCGTCGGCGGTGAGGACGAGACTGCGTGCCGTCGGCGCCGGTACGGGTTGGTCCACGGGACACCTCCACGGGGCTACGGGACCCACGGTCGTCGGTACCCGCGCGGGCCGCAGCAGCCCAGTCCAAGGTTGTGGACGACGACGCCGAGAAGCGCATGATGTGGACAACCGCACCCGAAGCCACCGGACAAGAACACGGCCCCCGCCGGGGGGCGACGGGAGCCGTGATTGGGACCCGACCAGGGGGGCGGATCGGGTCCGAGCGGCGGGGGGTGCCGCTACTCCCCAGTGTGCCCCAGGTTGGCCCCTGGAAACCAACCCGGACACCGTAAAATTTCGATCGCCGATCGCGAACGGCGTCATATTCTCTTTTTGGTGGACGTCGACGTCGGTCCCGTGGCCACCGGGGTGCCCATGTGGAGCGACGCGCCGGTGCGCCGGACCGCCGCGTTCTTCGACCTGGACAAGACGGTCATAGCGAAATCGAGCACGCTGGCGTTTTCACGCAGCTTCTATCAGGGCGGGTTGATCAACCGCCGGGCAGTACTCCGCAGTGCCTACGCGCAGTTCGTCTATCTGGTCGGCGGAGCGGACCACGATCAGATGGAGCGGATGCGTGAATACCTGTCCGGTTTGGTGACCGGATGGGACGTGCAGACGGTCAAGGACATCGTCGCGGAGACGCTGCACACGATCGTCGACCCGATCGTCTACGACGAGGCAGTGACGCTGATCGAGGAACATCACCTCGCCGGTCGGGATGTGGTGATCGTGTCATCGAGTGGCGCCGAGGTCGTGGAGCCGATCGGGGAAATGCTGAGCGCTGACAGGGTGGTCGCCACCAGGATGGTCGTCGGAGAAGACGGGCGGTTCGACGGAACCATCGAGTTCTATGCATACGGCGAGGCCAAGGCGAAGGCCATCTGCGAGCTCGCCGAGTCGGAGGGGTACGACCTGGCTCGCTCCTACGCGTACTCCGACTCGGCGACCGATCTGCCGATGCTCGACGCAGTGGGCCATCCGTATGCCGTCAACCCGGACCGCGCGCTGCGACGAACCGCAGCCGAACGGGGATGGCCGGTCTTGGTCTTCTCCAAGCCAGTCGCGCTTCGCCAGCGCGCCTCCTCGATCCGCGACGCGCCCATGCCGGCGATTGCTGCGGCTGCCATTGGCGCAGGAGCCGCAGCTGCGGGGCTGGCGTGGTACGCATCGCGCCGCCGGGCCCGGACGTCGTGAGCAGATACGACGACCCGCCGGACGAGATCCTCGATCTCGGCAAGCCAGGGCGGCGCGAAGGACGCGAGTCGCCCACATCGCTGCCGCCGATGCACATCAGCGAACAGCCTCCGGGAGACGACGAAAGCGCCGACCGGCCACAGTGGTGGCAATGGACAGTGCTGGTCGTCGCGATGGTGGCGGGCCTGATCGTCGGCGTGCTCGGCTCGAACGCACGTCGGGACGCGGCCGACCTCGCCGCGGCCGAGTCCGACGTCGACCTCATCATCGGTGCACCCGTCCCCGTCAATGCACCCGACACCCCCTTCCAAGTACCCATGTACAACGCCGGGCCTCTCGAGGTAGAGCTGCTCTGGGTACGCCCGGAGGGTTGGGACCTCGCGGAGACCGCCGTACGCAATCCGATCACGATGCCGCCGGACACATGGGTGACGGTCCGGGTCAGAGCGAGTCCCGATTGTCGCCAATTCGGCAGCCCGGACGTGTTGGAGTTGCGCGTTCGTACTCAGGCCCGAGAGCAGACCATCTCGCTTCCGATCCCGGCTCCCGGCGCCGTGCTCGAGGCCCACGTGGCGGCGTGCCGACCCTTGGTACCTGTCGGCGTATACGTCGAGGAAGTGCGACTGGTGCCGTCATCATCGCCAGACACGTTGACGATGCGGCTGCAGATGAGGGCCTTCGACCCGAGCCTGCGGTTTGCGCTCGTCGACATCACGGCGTCCGCTCCCGGGTTTCGGATGATCGATGCCTCGGTACCGGTGCAATTCGAACCGACGCCCGCGCGCTCGTTCCCAGTCGACATCACCTGGCGAGTCGTGGGCTGCGAAGAGACCCAGATCCTGAATGACGTCAATCTCGGGCTGGAGTTTCAGGATGACGACGGCCGCAAGCAGACCGATGGGGCGCCGCTCCCCGGGCGCGGCGTCGCCGAGCTGGCCCGCTTCGGTGTCGAGCAGTGCGGCAACACGAGTTGAAATCAACCGCGTCCGTCGGAAGTACGGCAGGAGCAACCGCGCTTCGATCGGCACTTGCGCAGCGGATTCCCGGCAACGTAAAGATCTTGGCGAAACCCTTCCGACACGCCGAGACGGTCAACTAGAAAGACAGTACGGCCCGCAAGGACCGCGCACGGCAGATGGGCACCCACGCGGCGATCAGCCCATGTACGGGCAGTTGTCCCGGGTCAGCCGGGGCAACAGACGAGCTGCACGCCTGGTAACCCGTCTCGACGTGCCAGCGGCGGCGCCCCTATTCGGATCATCCTGGGGCGCCGCTCGCATGCGCCAGGGCGTCCTCGGCGCCGCGCGCATAGGCGTCGCAGCAATGCCGGACCCATGCCGCCACGCCGTCAGGCAGACCCGAAGCGTAGGCCTGGATCAACGGTTGGTACGCACGGGAATCTGCCAGATGGCCCACTTCGGGGACGCTGAGTCCCAACGTGTCGACTCCTCGCGCTATCAGCAGGATCCGCTCGGCCGCCCGGGCGACGACCCCGGCACCAGGATCGAACACGTTCATCGCCATCAACTCGCCGTGCACGAGTGCGGCAACGACAACACCGGGCGCTGAACTGTCGCCGGAACCGAGCCGAAGGAGCTGGTCCAGGCGCTTTCGGTCGACGTTCGGGCGTGGCCGGCCCAGGTCCGCCGGATCTGACAGGTCCCGTGCGGCCAGCAGATGCAGCCGGGCCAGCACCCGGCCCGGAGTCTGCTGCCAGCTCGCCGCGAGCCGGATCGCCTCTCCCGTTGCACGTAACGCACCCTGAGTGACCGGATCACCGACGACGTTTGGGCTTCCACCGGCCAACAACGCCGACGCCAGCGCGCCCCGCACGGCCGACCCAGCCGCCAACCCCGGTGCTGCGTGGCGCACAGCAGGATGCCGGAGGAGCGCGTCGATGGCGTCGCGTGCATGCGTGGCGGCAACAGGCACCCCGGTCAGCCCGGCGACGTCCGCGAACGGATCGGCTGATGGGCTCACAGCTGGGACTGTATTTCTGCGGACCCCTCCGTCAATGGGCGCATGCCGCACGTCGTTTCACGTCGTTCGCTTCGGGTAGCGGGAACGAAGAGCACATTGCACCGGCAAAAGGGAGGCGCACAGATGACAACCTCGCTGTCCGGGACGACGATCGCGTTCCTCGCCACCGACGGTGTCGAGCAGGTCGAGCTCACCGAGCCTTGGCGCGCTGTCGAGGAGGCGGGTGGACGGGCCGAGCTCGTCGCGCCCAAGCCCGGCAAGATCCAGGGATTCAATCATGACGATAGGGGGGATTCCTTCCCTGTCGACCAGCCCATCGGAGAAGCAGACGCCGGAACGTACGACGGCCTCGTGCTTCCCGGTGGCACCAAGAACCCCGACCGCCTGCGCGCTGACAAGGACGCCGTCGAGTTCGTCCGCGCCTTCTTCGATGCTGGTAAGCCGATCGCCGTGATCTGCCACGGTCCGTGGACTCTCGTCGAGGCCGACGTGGTGCGCGGTCGGACCATCACGTCCTGGCCATCCCTGCAGACCGACCTACGAAACGCCGGCGCCAACTGGGTGGACGAGGAGGTCGTCGTCGACGGCAACCTGGTGTCCAGCCGCAAGCCCGATGACCTCCCTGCCTTCACCCAGAAGTTGGTCGAGGTCGTCGCATCGAGCGCGCACTCCGAGCAGAGCGGCCGGTAGTCTCGCCTCGCCAAGGCCAGGCGTGGGTTGTTGACAAGGGTGGCGCAGTGGTGAGGTAGGCGGAGAGCCGCTTGCCAGAAGGAGCGCGATGTGACCAGCGAAGCCCTGTCCAACCTCCTCCACGAGGAGCGGCGATTCCCACCGTCCGACGACTTCGTTGCGCACGCGAACGCCGGCCGTTCGCTCTACGACGAGGCGGGTGGGGATGTCGTCGCGTTTTGGGAGAGGCAAGCGCGCGACCTGGTGAGCTGGGACTCTGAGTGGACCCAGGGGCTGGATTGGTCGAACCGCCCGTTTGCCAAGTGGTTCGTCGGCGGTTCGCTCAACATCAGCTACAACTGCGTCGACCGGCATGTCGAGGCTGGCCATGGGAAACAGGTGGCCTTCCATTGGGAAGGTGAGCCCGGCGACACCCGCACGGTCACGTACGCCGATCTCAAGCGGGAGGTGTGCCGCGCCGCCAATGCGCTGACCGAACTCGGTGTCCGCAAGGGCGACCGGGTTGCCATCTACATGCCGATGATCCCGGAGATGGCGATCGCCATGCTGGCGTGTGCGCGAATCGGTGCCCCTCATTCGGTGGTATTCGGAGGGTTCTCGGCCGACGCGCTGAAGGGCCGGATTCAGGACGCCGACGCACGCCTCGTCATCACTGCCGACGGCGGATACCGGCGCGGGTCGGCGAGCCCGCTCAAACCCGCCGTCGACCGGGCCCTGACCGAGTGCCCGGACGTGCGTACCGTGCTCGTCGTGCGTCGCACCGGACAAGATGTCGACTGGACCGACGGCCGCGATGTCTGGTGGCACGACGTCGTCGACACGCAGAGCGACCAGCACGATCCGCAGCCCCACGACTCGGAGCATCCGCTGTTCATCTTGTACACCAGCGGCACAACCGCGAAGCCGAAGGGAATCCTGCACACCACCGGCGGCTACCTCACCCAGGTGGCGTTCACACACCGCAACGTCTTCGATCTCAAGCCCGATACCGACGTTTACTGGTGTGCCGCCGACATCGGCTGGGTGACTGGCCACAGCTACATCGTGTACGGTCCGCTGGCCAACCGGGCGACGTCGGTCATGTACGAGGGGACGCCGGACACGCCGCACAAGGGCCGGTGGTGGGAGATCGTCGCGAAATACGGCGTCACGATCCTCTACTGTGCGCCCACGGCGATCCGCACGTTCATGAAGTGGGGCGACGACATCCCCGCACAGCATGACTTGTCGTCGCTTCGGCTGCTGGGCACCGTCGGTGAGCCGATCAACCCCGAGGCGTGGATCTGGTACCGGACGCATATCGGCGGCGGCCGAACGCCCGTCGTCGACACCTGGTGGCAGACGGAGACCGGCGCCATCATGATCAGCCCGCTCCCCGGGGTTGCCGAGGCCAAGCCCGGCTCGGCAATGTCGCCGTTACCTGGGATCGGCGCTGAGGTCGTCGACGACCGCGGGGCGCCGGTTCCGAACGGTAGCGGCGGGTACCTCGTGCTCACCCAGCCATGGCCCGCGATGCTGCGCACGATCTGGGGCGACGACGACCGCTACCGCGACACCTACTGGTCTCGCTTCACCGACCAGGGGTACTACTTCGCCGGAGACGGCGCGAAGAAGGACGAGGACGGCGATCTCTGGCTGCTCGGCCGGGTAGACGACGTGATGAACGTGTCCGGTCACCGGATTTCGACCACCGAGGTCGAGTCGGCCCTGGTCTCGCACCCGAAGGTGGCCGAGGCGGCGGTCGTCGGCGCGACGGATCCGCTGACCGGCCAGGGGATCGTCGCGTTCGTCATCCTCCGCGCCGACGCCGGGGACGGCGGCGAGCAGATCGCCGCGGAGTTGCGCGATCATGTCGCCACGGAGATCGGCCCGATCGCCAAGCCCCGCCAGATCCTGGTCGTACCCGAGCTGCCCAAGACGAGATCGGGCAAGATCATGCGGCGGCTACTCCAAGATGTTGCCGAGCAGCGCGAACTGGGTGACGTCACCACCCTCGCCGATCCGGTCGTCATGAACCTGATCAGCGAGGGGCTGGCCACGGGCACCACGGAGGACTAGCCCCGCTCTTCAGCGACTTCGCCGCCGTTGTGAAGATCGTCGTGTGCACACCCCGCGCGGCGGCTGCGCGTCAGTCGAGCGCGCGACCAACGGAAACGGCACGAGTGTCCGGTGCGAGCAACCGGGCGGCGTCCGCGGCGAGATCGTCGACCTGTTCCTGCGAAAGGCGTTCCGCCTCGACTCGCGCCCGGTACACCTCGATTTCGGCGGCTACCCGGTCAGGTGCCCAGCCGAGCACATCGGCGACCAGCTCGGCTGTCGGCGGCGCCGAGTCGACCCCCCGGTGCGGGAACTCGATCGACACCCGGGTCCGGCGGGTGAGCAGGTCGTCGAGATGCAGTGCTCCCTCGTGCGTAGCGCCGTAGCGCACCTCAGCCCGGAGGTACTCGTCGGCGCCGGGAAGCGGCTCGAGCAGCGTCGCGTCAGCGGCGGCAGCGTCGAGTACCTCGGGTAGCAGGGAGCCGTACCGCCCGAGCAGCCCGCGGATCCGCCAGGTCGGAAGCCGGTAGGTTTCGGCCAGCTCGCCGACCTGGTTGAGCAGCGCGGCATAGCCGTCGGCGCCGAGCAGGGGTAGCCGGTCGGTAACTGAGCCTGGCACCCCACGGTTCAGGTCCTGAGCCGCCATGGTCACGGCCTCGGTCGCCATCACGCGGTAGGTCGTGTACTTGCCGCCCGCGACGGTCACGAGGCCGGGCAGCGAGCGGCCGACGGCATGCTCGCGCGACAGCCGAGAAGTGACCTCCGATTCGCCGGCGAGCAGCGGCCTCAAGCCTGCGAAGACACCCTCGATGTCCCCCCGGGTCAGCGGCTTGGCCAACACCCGATTGACGTGCGCAAGGAGGTAGTCGATGTCGGCGGTACTAGCGGCCGGATGGGCGAGATCCAGGGTCCAATCGGAATCCGTGGTGCCGACGATCCAGTGGTTTCCCCACGGAATGACGAACAAGACGGAGGCCTCCGTGCGCAGGATCAACCCCACCTCGGACGCGATCCGGTCGCGTGGGACCACCAAATGAACCCCTTTGGATGCGCGAACGTCGAAACGCCCCCGGGTGCCCGCGAGCGCCTCGACCTGATCGGTCCACACGCCGGCGCACACGATCACCACCGCAGCCCTGATCACCGCTGTGTGACCGTTCTCGACGTCGCGTACGTCAGCACCGACGACCCGCCCGGCGTCCCGCACCAGCCGGACGACCTCAGTCGAGGTCCGCACGGTCGCGCCGTAGTGCGCGGCCGTTCGCGCGACGGACAGCGTGTGCCGCGCGTCGTCGGTCTGAGCGTCGTAGTACTGGACGGCTCCCACCAACGTGTCACTCCGCAGCGCCGGGCACATGCGCAGTGCCGCTGACCGGGTGAGGTGGCGGTGTCGCGGCATCGATCGGGCGCCGCCGAGCGTGTCGTACAGCGTCATACCGGCGCCGACGTATGGCCGCTCCCATACCCGGTGGGTCAGCGGATAGAGGAAGGCGACCGGATGGACGAGGTGCGGGGCCAGCCGGGTGAGCATCAGCTCGCGTTCACGCAGCGCCTCGCGGACAAGGGGGATGTCGAGCTGCTCGAGGTATCGCAGGCCACCGTGGATGAGCTTGCTCGACCGTGACGACGTTCCGCTGGCGATGTCGCGTGCCTCGACCAGGGCTGTGGCAAGTCCACGGCTAGCCGCGTCGAGCGCCACTCCCGATCCGGTGATTCCGCCACCGACGACCAGCACGTCGAACCGATCTCGGGCCAGTCGCCGCCAGGCCTCTGCACGCGCCCCAGGATCGAGCCGCGCGGCTGCCCTCACGCGTCGTCCTCCACCCAGTCCAGCGTCCGCTGGACGGCCTTGCCCCATCGGCGCATTTCGCGCTCACGCCAGGCGTCGTCGCGGGACGGCAGCCATCGCCTGTCTTCGGCCCAGTGCTGCCGGAGGTCATCCAGCCCCGACCAAAATCCGACCGCGAGTCCCGCTGCGTAGGCCGCACCCAGCGCCGTCGTCTCGATCACGACCGGGCGAACGACGGGCACGCCGAGCAGGTCGGCCTGGAACTGCATGAGGGTTTCGTCTACGACCATTCCCCCGTCGACGCGCAGCTCGCGCAGCGCCACATCGGAGTCAGCCCGCATGGCGTCGATCACCTCCCGGGTCTGGAACGCTGTCGCCTCCAGCGCAGCCCGGGCGATATGGCCGCGATTGACGTATCGGGTCAATCCCACGATCACACCGCGGGCGTCGGGCCGCCAGTGCGGTGCGAACAGCCCTGAGAACGCCGGCACGATGTACGCGCCGCCGTTGTCCGCCTCGGTGTTGGCGAGGATCTCGACCTCGTCGGCGCTGTGAATCAGCCCCAGGTTGTCGCGCAGCCACTGGACCAGCGATCCGGTAACCGCGATGGAGCCCTCGAGGGCGTAGACGGCGGGCTGGTCGCCGAGCCGATAGGCGACGGTGGTCAGCAGGCCGTGCTTGCTCGGCACCACCTCCCACCCGGTGTTGAGCAGCAGGAAATTACCCGTCCCATAGGTGTTCTTGGCGTCGCCTGGTTCGAAGCATGCTTGCCCGAACGTGGCGGCATGCTGGTCCCCAAGAACTCCGGCAACCGGCGTGCCGGCGAGGAACGCAGACGCGCTCGCGCGCCCATACACCTCGGCCGAGGACCGTATCTCGGGGAGCATCGCCATCGGCACACCGATCTCCGCGCAGATCGCCGGGTCCCATTCCAGGGTGCGGAGGTCCATGAGCATCGTGCGGGCTGCGTTCGTGACGTCGGTGACGTGTACACCGCCGTCGACGCCACCCGTCATCTGCCAGAGCAAGTAGGTGTCGACGGTACCGAAGAGCAGATCCCCCCGCTCAGCAGCTGCTCGGGCACCATCGACGGCGTCCAGGATCCAGGCAGCCTTGGGACCGGCGAAGTATGTGGCGAGCGGGAGGCCGGTCGTGGCTCGGAACCGGTCGACGCCGCCGTCCGCGGCGAGCCGGTCGCATATCCGCCGCGTCCGGGTGTCCTGCCACACGATGGCGCGGTGGACCGGCTTGCCCGTGGCCCGCTCCCATACGACGGTCGTCTCCCGCTGGTTGGTGATGCCGACGGCCACGACGTCGCTCGGCTCAGGCACCGCTCGCGCGAATGCTCCCGCTACAACAGCGCGGGTGTTGGCCCAGATCTCCTCCGGGTCGTGCTCGACCCAACCTGGTCGCGGCAGGTGCTGGGCGTGTTCCAGCTGATGTGCCGCGAAGGGATGCCCGTCCTGGTCGATCAGCAGGCAGCGGGTGCTCGTCGTCCCCTGGTCGATGGCGACGACGTATCCCGTCATGTTGAACCCTCCACCAGTAGCGAGCGGCGTGCGCGATCAAGCCTAGGAGCGTTCGCCCCTAGAGTGCCGGTGTGCGTGCCCGTGCGTTAGCGCAACCATTTCCGGTCGTCCACCTGGACACCGACGCGTTGGAGGCGACCCGTCTCCTGGTCGACCGCGCGCTTCCCGGGCTCGTCGTCGTCGACAGAGACGGCTTGCCGTTGTTCATACTGCCCGGTTCACAGGTCCTGCGCTTTGCATTACCGGATTACGTCGAGGAGGACCGAACCCTTGCCTCGATGTACAGCGAAAGTGATGCCGACGCTCTGTGCGAAAGCCTGCGTGGACGCACCGTGCAAGAGCTCATGCCGTCGAAGAAGTTCCTGCCGCGTGGGCAGGCGCGCCGGCCGATCGTCGCTCCGGACGCCACGCTGATCGAGGTAGCGGCGGTGATGGCCGAGCAGCACTCACCAGTCGTCGCGGTCGTCGACCAAGGGCATGTCATCGGCGTCATCACCCTGCACCGCCTGCTCGGCGCGGCGCTGCCCGCATGACTGGCCTGCTTGTCCTTTCGCTGCCAGCCTCGGAGTCCGCCCAGAACGCGGAGCCCTCGTCGAGCTCGCTGGTCGTGGTGCTGGCGGTCGTGATCTTCGTCGGCACCTACGTGCTGATTGCGACGGAATGGGTCCATCGCGTCGCAGCCGCGCTGTCCGGCGCGGCGCTCATGGTGGTCGTCGGGGCGACCGACGCCGAGTCAGCGTTCTTCTCCGAGGAGACCGCGGTCGACTGGAACGTCGTGTTCCTGCTGCTCGGCATGATGATCATCATCGGGATTCTCAAGCAGACCGGCCTGTTCGAGTATTTGGCCATCTGGGCCGCCAAGCGGGCCGGCGGACGGCCGTTCGCGATCATGGCGATGCTGTGCACGATCACAGCGGTCGCCTCGGCCCTGCTCCCCAACGTCACGACCGTAATGCTCGTCGCTCCGGTCACCCTGCTCGTTTGCGACCGGCTCCGGGTAAGACCCGAAGGATTCCTGATCGCCTTGGTAATGGCGAGCAACATCGGTGGCACGGCGACTCTCATCGGCGACCCACCGAACCTCATCATCGCCAGTAGGGGAGATCTGTCGTTCAACGACTTCCTGATCCATCTCACGCCGTTCATCGTTGTCGCGTTCGTGGCCTTCGTGCTGCTTTCCCGATGGCTGTTCCGCGAGTCGTTCAGCTATGACCCGGAAAGAGTCGAGGCGATCATGCGCATCGACGAGCGGCGCGCGATCCGGGATCCCATCCTTCTGCGTCGCAGCCTCGCAGTGCTCGCTTTGGTCATTCTTGGGTTCGTTTTCGGCACGGCCATCCATGTCGAGCCGAGCCTGGTAGCTCTGCTCGGCGCCGGCCTGCTCGTCGTGGTGTCCAGGGCGGCAACCGCGGACTATTTGGCAGAGGTGGAGTGGCCGACACTGGTCTTCTTCATGGGGCTGTTTGTGATGGTGGGCGCTCTGGTCGACGTCGGAGTCATCGATGCCGTCGGCCAGACCGCCATCGAGGCCGTCGGTGAGAACTATCTGCTCGCCGCCTCCGGACTGCTGTTCGGGTCCGCCGCGCTTTCGGCCATCATCGACAACATCCCATACGTAGCGACAGTCGCGCCGCTGGTGGCAGGGCTCGTCGACGCCAGCGGCGGGTCACCGCAGGCGAACGGCTTGTGGTGGGCGCTCGCGCTCGGTGCCGACCTCGGCGGCAACGCCACCGCCATAGGTGCCAGCGCCAACGTCGTTGCGCTGGGCATTGCCGAACGCAGCGGAATGCCAATCTCGTTCTGGCGGTTCACACGCTACGGCGTGGTCGTGACCGTCGTGACCGTCGTGCTGGCGTGGCCCTATCTCTACCTTCGGTACTACGCATTCAGCTAGCCCGCCTGTACGGCGACGGCTGGCAGTGCGGCCGCGCCGACGGGCGCCGCTGCCGGCACATCGAGACCCTGCCGGGAACTCGTCCAAGCTACAGGAAGGAGCATCGCAATGACGACCACCACCGACGAGGCCGTCGATGCAGCATCGAGCTCTCTGTCGCGTTCGGGGACCCTGACGATGTCTTTTGCACCCTATGCGGGGCGGAGATCCACCTCGCACCAGTATTCGTGCACGTGCTCCGCAGAGGCCACGGCCGGGCCCTACGAGGACTGCACCACAAGCACGCCCCCGGGCGGCTGGTAGGAGCTGACCGCCGCTCTCGACGCCCTCGACGCGGGCTGTCCAACACCCCGACCTCGAGCGGCCTGTCCCTGGTGGAGATGCTCAAGCGAGCGGCCGACACGATCCCGACGTGCTGCCAGGGTCCGATCGGCCTACGGCCGAAGTGCATCGTGACGCTGACCAACGGCAAGGTGGTCATTATCCTGCCGGACATCACCGGGGATCAGCTTCGCTCGGCCGCGGCCAAGGCGAGAGGGAGCGGCTTCCTCGAGAACGCCGACTCGCTCGACAAGCTGGCTCCGACCTTCGACGACGAAACCGCCAAGCGCATGTGGTTCGAGAACGCGTAGGAGGGACCGGCCGGAGAGGAGAGAACGCATGACCGACATCGCGGGGGAACGGCGCCGCCTCGCCGACGTGGGATTCACGCATCGGCTGCGTTACCAGTGGGGCGCGGCGCGCAGCTACACCGACGACCGCGACGTGACCGAACCAGCGACGCGGCTGTTCCTGCACATCACCGTGACGAACCCGGACAGCTACTCGTCGCACGACGCCCACGCCCGCGCTGTTGAGGCGATCGGCATCGCTCGATTCCCGGCGACCGGGATCTCGTACAACGAGCTGCTGATGCCGGGGGGCCTGCTGTACGAGGCTCAGCCGCTGACACGCCGCGGCGCGCACACTGTCAACGATTTCCAGCGATCAACCTGCGCCACGTCGGGATGCCCGAGCCGCGGCACGTCGGTGACCGCCCCGAACTGGAACTTGAACTACAACGCCCGCGCGCTGGCCTTGGCCCGCAACGTCGACGACCCGGTGATCGACGCCGATGTGCAGGCCGCGGCCCGCTGGGGCGCGGCGGTGAAGCTTGCCGGCTACGTCGACCGTGATGCCCGCTGGCATGGTCACCGCTGCGTCTCGGCCAAGTTGTGCCCTGGCGACAGGGGCTGGGCGCGCCTCGATGACATCGCTGACCTGACCGCCGACTACGTACGCAACGGAATCCCAGGAGACGACATGCCACTGACCGATGCTGACAAGCAGTTCATCCTCGACGCGATCGACAACCGGCTCGACGACGTCGCCCGCGCCGTATGGAACCTGCTCCTCGAAAGCCAAGTGACCGGAGAAGACGTTCACGCCAGCACTCTGTTGCGGCAGGCCCATCAGACGGTGTTCGCAAACGCGGACGCGATCGCCGCCGTGTCGGCGAAGGTGGACGCGATCATCACCCCGGCCATCCCGAGCGCTGCCGAGATCGCGCCGCATCTCAAGGTCATCGCCGAGGACGAGCCCACCCAGGAGAACACTCCATGAACGCCGTCACCGTCGCCACCCTGATCATCCAACTGGTCACCCTCGTCATGCGTCGGACCAGTACCGGCGCAGATCCGGCTGGCCGGCTGCACCGGCACCGCTACCGAGGTGCATCACCTGATCTGCCATCCGGTGGGCCGGATGCTGGATGCTGTGGCACTGATCACTGCGCTTCTTCCTGCAAGATCAACACCGGACATCCGGCTTCCGGCTGTGGGTTGATCGGTATGTAGACCTCGTCTGCGCTGGGCGCGACGACGTAGAGCATGTGTGGCGGGAGCTGCTTGTCGACGGTGATCTCAACCTCGGTCGGATCGGTCATCGCAGGACTCCCTTCGCTCGGTCGCCGAGCTTCGCTTTGATCGAGCTCACGGAACACGTTGTGCGCCCGCTGCAGACGCTTGAAGCACAACAACACTTCCTCGCCGCCGTGCCCGGTGATCTCGTTTGGGGCACTGGTTTCCGTCTTGGGCAGGTATCGGCACCGGACGGCGCGGGTCGATACGTTGGTCAAGTCAGCACCGCCCGAGTGCTGTCGGGCTAGGTTGCGAATAACTGGCGCACAACATGGGCTAGTCCGCGCGTACCGCAGGTCGCGCACAGCGAAAGGTCACGCGCCAACGTGGCCTTACCTCTACCTTCGGTACTACGCCTTCACTTGAGCCTGGCGGAGGAAACCCGATGCCAATCGAACGGGTCCGGCGCGCCTTCCTTGAGCGACTGCCGCTGGCGGAACGGACCGAGATCCTGTCCGTCTTGCGCGACGAAACAACCGGCGGCTTCGTTCTGCTCGTCGCGACTGCAGCGGCGCTCCTGTGGGCCAATCTCGGTACCGCCTCATACCTGTCCGTCGCAGGGACCGTCATCGGGCCGGCAGCCCTGCACCTTGACCTGACCGTTGCGACATGGTCGGCGGACGGGCTACTGGTCGTGTTCTTTCTGGTTGCCGGGCTGGAGCTCAAGCGCGAGATCGTCGTCGGTGAACTGTCCGACCGAGCGACGGCGATCCTCCCGGCCGTGGCTGCGGTCTGCGGGATGGCAGTGCCGGCGCTCGTCTACATAGTTGTCAACCTCGCCATGGACGGCGAGCTCGCCGGCTGGGCGGTACCAACGGCGACCGACATCGCGTTCGCGCTTGCCGTCCTCGCGGTGATCGGCTCCCGGCTGCCGACGTCGTTGCGGGCATTCCTGTTGACACTGGCTGTGGTCGACGACCTTCTGGCGATAACGATCATCGCGGTCTTCTTCACGCCGGACGTGTCGTTAATTCCGCTGGTGAGTGCCGTCGGGTTGCTGTGCCTGTACATCGTGCTGCAACGCCTGCGAGTCAGCGGCTGGTGGATCTACCTGCCCATCTTCCTGGCCGCCTGGCTGCTGACTCACGAAAGCGGTGTGCACGCGACCGTGATCGGTGTCGCCTTCGGCCTTGCGACGCGGGTTCGACGCGACGATGGCGAGCACGAGTCGCCCGCCGAACGGTTAGAGCACCGTCTACGGCCGTTCTCGGCAGCCGTCTGCGTGCCGCTGTTTGCACTGTTCGCCGCCGGTGTCGTGATATCGGAAGGTACCCTGCAGGCGATGCTGACCGACCCCGTCGCCCTCGGCATCGTGCTCGGCCTCCTCGTGGGGAAGGGCGTCGGGATCGCTGGCGGTGCGTACCTGGCGGCCCGCTTCACCCGCGCGGAGCTGGCGGAGGACATGTCGTGGGCCGACGTGGTGGGGGTCGCGGTGCTGGCCGGAATCGGCTTCACGGTGTCGCTGTTGATCTCGGAGCTCGCGTTCGCGACAGATCCCGGGATGCTTGCGTTAGCGAAGTCCGCTGTGTTGACCGGATCTGTGCTGTCCGCGCTCGTCGCCTCGGTGATCCTCGCGCGGCGAAACGCGATCTACCGAGGGATCGAGGTGGAGGAGAACCGCGACGGCGACGCCGACGGAATTCCCGACCTTCATGCCGGCGAACGACCCGAACGAGACGGCTGACCATCCCTGCGGGCGCGAGCGGATCGACACCCGGGAGGCACTAGAGTCCCACCCGGGGGAGCGCCCTACGACGACGGGAGATCTCGCATGGCAGCCCGGCCGATCGGTTCCGGCGCCGACTCCGACGCCTCTATCGGCACGCTCGTGGCAGGCATCCAGCAGGACATCACAACGTTGGTGCGTGGCGAGATCGAGCTCGCCAAGGCGGAGCTGCGGGAGAGTGCCGAGCGTGCCGGGGCGGGCGCCGGGATGCTTGGGGCTGCCGCCTTTCTCGTGTTGCTTGCCGTCGTCCTGATCTCCATCGCGCTGGGCTACGGCCTGGTGGCGCTCGGCCTGCATCCGGCTTGGGCCTTCCTGATCGTGGCTGGGTTCTACCTGATCGTGGCCGTGGTGCTGGGTCTGCTGGGCCGCAACCAGCTCCAAGGGATCAAGGGTCCGGAGCGTGCACAGCGCGCCGCCACGACCATCGCACAAGCGCTTCGCCGCGACACCGAGACGTGAACGGCAACGGCTCTTTACGCGACACCATTGACGTTGCCGGCCCGTGGGAACACCGATACATCGCGGCGAACGGTGCTCGGTTCCACGTTGCGTCAATGGGAGAAGGCCCGCTCATCGTCCTCCTGCACGGGTTTCCCGAGTTCTGGTGGGCCTGGCGGCACCAGTTGCCGGCGCTCGCCGCGGCCGGCTGGCGGACCGTTGCCATGGATCTTCGGGGGTACGGCGGCAGCGACAAGACCCCGCGGGGCTACGACCCGGCCACCCTGACCGCGGATGTCACAGGGGTGGTGCGGTCGCTCGGCGGACGGCAGGCGGTGCTGGCGGGACACGGTTGGGGCGGTTACGTCGCCTGGGCAACGGCCGTGCTGCGCCCGGCGCACGTCGCAGCCCTCGCCATCGTGTCGATGCCGCACCCGCTCGAGCTTCGCCAATATCTGCTTCGTGGCCGGCGCCAGGCAGGGCATCTGATCGGGGTCCAGACACCCGCCATTCCCGAGCGGCGGCTGGTCGCGAATGACGCTGCCTATGTAGAGACGCTGCTGCGGCGGTGGGTGGGCCCGGAGTCCGCATTCCCCGACGGCGATACTGCTGCTCGTTACCGTGCCGCCATGCGCCTATGGCCCGCGCCGCACTGCGCCCTGGAGTACCACCGCTGGGCCGTACGCTCGATGGCTCGCGCGGACGGGCGTCGGTTCGCGGTGCGGATGGAGGCGCCGATCACCGTGCCGGTGCTGCAGATTCACGGCGGAGCCGACCGGACCGTGGTCCCACGGGCGGCCGCGCAGTCACACCGCCATGTGACCGGCCCCCACCGCTGGGTGCAGTTCGAAGGTGTCGGCCATTTCCCCCACGAGGAGGCACCCGACCGCCTCACCGACGAGGTCCTCTACTGGCTCCGCACCATCCCTTCCCCGCCGCTGCCCCCCTTCAGGAAATGACCACGTTCACCACCCTGTTGGGTCCGTCACCACCCTTGTAGGCATGGTGATGTATAGGCAGGCATGGTGAACGTGGTCATTTCGGACAGGTGGGCCGGGCCGGAAACGAGGCGGCGGAACGGGCGCCAGGAGCCGGCGGCAGTCAAGCGCAAACGCCCGTCGGGACCGGCTCGGTCTCGGCGGCCGCCTCGAGCGCCTGGCTTACCTCGCTCGGCGCGAGTGCATAGCCGGTGTCAGGGTCGGTCAACGACGCCGCGAACACGACGCCGTAGACCAGCCCGTCGTCGGCAACCAGCGGTCCGCCGGAGTTGCCCGGCCGGATCTCGCCCCGGATCGAGAGCACGTCCCGGTTGACCGCGTCGTCGTCGTAGATGTCGCGGCCGAGCAAAGCGTGCTCGCCACGAATCCGAACCGGCTCCCTACGCAATGGCCCGTTCCCTGGATACCCGAGAACAGCGGCATCCGCGCCGACGGCCGCGTCGTCGCGAAATTCGAGCGCGGCGCTTTCCAAGCCTGGAACGGCTAATAGCGCAACGTCAGACCGCGGGTCGAAGTGCACGACTCTCGATTCGAGCGGCTTCGCGTCCGGAGCCGTGACGATTGGCGCCACCACCCCAGCGACGACGTGTGCGTTGGTCATCACCCGCTCAGCAGCGACGACGAACCCGGTGCCCTCGATCACCCGCTTGCACGACTCGGCACGTCCGATCACCTTGACAACGCTACGAGCCGCAGCCCGGATCTCCGGATCATTGCCCAGTGCGGCTGTTGGAGCGCCGACGTCACGAATCGGCTCTGGAACCCACGGCGCGACAACTTCCGGATATCGGCCGGCGGCCACGACGGACTCGAAGGCCTGGCGTAGCCCGTCAGGCGAAACCGGGACAGCGCCGTCGACAACTTTGAGGATCTTGGACTCCCGAACTGCCGCTGACGCGTACGGAATCGCCGACGAAGAAATAGCCAGGCCGACCGCCCAGGCGCCGATCAGCAGCCCGACGACGGCCAGCACGGCACCAGCGAGCGCGTCGGCCCGGTGCGCCGGCTCGGACGACACCCTCGAACGCACCCACCCTCCCGTCCACGCGAGCAATCCCTGCCCGAGAGAGGCGATGGCGAGCACGATAAGCGCGGCGAGGACAGAGACACCCAGGCTTGGTTCCAGGCCGCCGAGAAGCACTGGGACAAGCAAGAACCCGGCGATCGCTCCACCCACGAACCCGATGAAGGACAACAGGCCCACCAGAAGGCCGTGGACCCAGCCGGTGTAGGCCACGACCAGCGCCAGTGCGATTAGCAGCCAGTCGACCAGGTTGAGCCCGAAGATCACCGCCGACCCGCCCCTTCCACGAGCGGCAAGGACTCCACTCGGCTGGTGTCCCACGGTCGGGACAACCCGCCGACCTCGAGAAGCCCGCTCAAGACATCGGCCGTGAACCCCCACACCAACAGATCACCGACCCGGAAGGCCGGCCCGGCGTAACCGCTGGGGTGGTGCACACGCAACCGATTGGCGGGTTCGACCAGGTCGGCAAGTGGGACTCGGTGCACTGACGCTACCTCGGCGTCGTCGACGACGGCGACCGGAGAGGGCACCCGCCACCATGCGAGAACCGGGGTGACAACGTATCCGCCTGCCGGCAGCCACAGGTCCGGCAGGGTCGCAAGCACGTCGACACCCGCCGGGTCGAGGCCCGTTTCCTCGCGGGCTTCCCGTAGTGCCGTGTCGGCAGGACCGTCATCGTCGGGGTCGACCACGCCGCCCGGAAACGCCGGGGTTCCGGGGTGCCGGCGCAGACCCACGGCGCGCTCTATGAGGAGCACGTCGGGCACGCGCCGGCCGTCGACGACGGTCTCACCGAACAGCGCCAACACCGCCGATGCGCGGCCGGCACCGGGTTGGGGCGCCGCATGTCGCGACAGGTGTTCGACCCGGACACCGCCGAGCGCGTCGACGATTGTCCGCAACCAGCCGGGCGGCCGCCCGGCGTCACTCATTCAGGCCCCTTCAACAGCCTGGCGGCGGTGTCCGGGTCGGTGGGTCCCTCTCCGTATGACGGACAGAGCCGGGCGAGCGCACACGCGCCGCAGGCGGGCCGCCGTGCGTGGCAGCACCGGCGACCGTGCCAGATCAGCCGGTGCGACAGGATCGTCCACTCCGGCTTCGGAATCAGCGCCGCCACGTCGGCTTCGACCTTGTCCGCGTCGGTGTTGACCGTCCAGCCGAATCGGCGCGCGAGCCGCTTGAAGTGGGTGTCGACCGTGATGCCGGGTACGCCGAACGCGTTTCCGAGCACGACGTTCGCCGTCTTGCGGCCGACGCCTGGGAGAGTCACCAAGTCCTCGAGCCGGCCGGGAACCTCCCCGTCGAACCGCTCGACCAGGGCCTGCGACAACCCAATGATCGACTGCGTCTTGGCCCGAAAGAATCCCGTGGACTGGATGATCGCCTCGACGTCGGCGCGATCCGCGGCCGCCAGATCGGCCGACGTCGGGTATTTCGCGAACAGTGTCGGCGTGACCATATTGACCCGCACATCGGTGGTCTGCGCCGACAAGACGGTGGCAATGAGCAGCTCGAACGGGGAGGTGAAGTCGAGTTCGCAATGCGCATCGGGATAGACCAGTGCCAACTCACGATTGATACGCCGGGCCCGGCGGACCAGCGCTAGGCGCGACTCCGGGGACGCAGCGGCGGGCATCGCCCCAGCCTAAGAGGTCACCGACGGCGGCGGCGCCGGCGCTCTGTTCCCGTCCCATGCTGGCCGATGATCCGCCATGATGAGACCGAGAACGTTCGGTAGCCCACGGGTCGTGGACAAGGAGGCGCTCGTGGACGACGTGCTGCGCAGTGCGCCGCTGTTCCGCGAGCTCGACGACGAGGCCGCCGCCGCTTTGCGGTCGTCGATGGTCGAGGTCCGCCTGGTTCGCGGCGAGGTCCTGTTCCGCGAGGGCGACGAGGGCGACCGCGTCTACGTCGTCATCAGCGGCAAGATCAAGCTCGGCAAGACGTCCCCGGATGGGCGGGAGAACCTGTTGGCCCTGCTGGGCCCGGGGCAGATGTTCGGGGAACTGTCGGTATTCGATCCCGGGCCGCGCAGCGCCACCGTCACGGCCGTTACTGACACGACCCTGCTCGGACTGGGCCATACCGATCTTCTCCCGTGGCTCACCGGTCGACCCGAGGTGGCGCGTGGCTTGCTGCTCCAGTTCGCTCAGCGGCTGAGGCGATCCAACGACACCCTGGCCGACCTGGTGTTCTCCGACGTTCCCGGCCGGGTGGCCAAGCAACTGCTGGAGCTGTCGACGCGGTTCGGCGTTGTCTCGGATGAGGGCGTCCGGGTCGTACACGATCTCACTCAGGAAGAGCTGGCTCAGCTGGTCGGCGCCTCGCGCGAGACCGTCAACAAGGCGCTTGCCGACTTCGCCGGACGCGGGTGGTTGCGGCTCGAGCAGCGGTCGGTCGTGCTGCTCGACATCGAGCGGCTGCGCCGCCGTGCGCGCTAGCGCTCCGAAGCCCACGTCTGCGTCCTTTCGTGCCGCCGCCACTCGATGTCGAGCTGCACGCTCACCCACTGTCTTCGGTGAGGTAGTCGAGTTGGGCGCGGACGGATAGCTCTGCGGCGGGCCACAGCGCCCGGTCCACATCGGCATAGACGATTTCGACGACCTCGCCGGGTGACCGGGCTCCGGCTGCCAGAGCCGCACGCACCTGGTCGAGGCGTTCGCGCCGGTGGGCGAGGTATTCCGCTGCGACCGCGGCGACGTCGGGTCGGACCGGGCCGTGGCCGGGAAGCAACACCAGGCCCCGTAATTCGCGGAGGCGGCCCAGGGACTGCAAGTACGGGCCGAGCCGGCCATCCGGGTGGGCGACGACGGTGGTGCCCCGGCCCAAGATGGTGTCGCCCGTGAGGACGCCGGCCTGCTCACCGGCGCGAACCACGAACGACATCGAGTCGACCGTGTGGCCCGGCGTGTGCAACACCTCGATGTGCAGCCCGGCGATCTCGAGAGTCGCGCCGCCGACGAGTGGGGCGCCGCCGACACATAGCCGTGGGTCCATTGCGCGGACCGGGGCGCCGGTCATCTCGTAGAACCGGCCGGCTGCCTCGGAGTGATCGAGATGACCGTGGGTGAGCAGCGTTCCGGCGACCGGCCCCAGCGCCGCGACTGCCCGCAGGTGCCCGTCGAGCAATGGCCCTGGATCGACCACCACGTTTTCCGACCCAGCAGACAACACATAGGTGTTGGTGCCCTCCAGCGTCATCGGACCCGGGTTGTCGGCGCGCACGAGCCGGCACCACGTCGGAAGCATCACGTCCGATCACCCGGGTCGTCGCCAGGAAACGCGGCCTCGCCGGGAAGCACCAACCTGATCTCTCCGGCTTGGTCGACCCAGCCTGGCATGACAGTTTCGATCGAACGGTTGTCTGCGGCGGCCATGGCGTCGGCCACTGTTCTGACGGAGGCGAGCTGGTCGAGTACAACCCACGTCGGCGGCAGCATGACGGCCTGGCCGCTCTCCGCGGCGGCGATGGCGTCGCGCGGTCGAACCCAGGCTGCCCGGTCGGCTTCTCCCGACACGTCCCGCGCCTGCTGACCGTCGGGCAGCGCCGCGAGAAAGAACCAGGTGTCGTACCGGCGCGGCTCGAACCGTGGCGTGACCCAGTGCGCCCATGGCCGCAGCAGGTCGGCTCGTACGGCGAGACCACGCCGCTCGAGCACGTCGGCCAGCGTCACCTTCCGGGCGACCAGTGCTTGCCGGGCACCGTCCCACGCCGCTCCGATGGGCACGATGGGCGACCGGTCCGGCAGCGAGGCCAACATGACGCCGGACTCCTCGAACGTCTCGCGGATGGCCGCACACACATATCCCCGGGCCGCTGGTTCCGCCGTGCCCAGCCGGCTCGCCCAATCAGCCGGAGACGGCCCTAGCCAGCCAACCGCCTCGTCGGCACCGTCATGAGCGTCGACCGCGCCCCCTGGGAACGCCTGCATGCCGCCGGCGAACGCCATGCTCTGCAACCGGCGCAACAGGTAGACCTCGAGACCGGCGGTCGCGTCGCGAACCAGCACGACCGTGGCGGCCGGTCGCGCCGTGACCGGCGTCAGCCTCCCGGCGACGAACTCGCGAGCCCGCTCGGCATATGCCGGCGGCAGGGAGCGCGACGAGGGCACAGCTCAGCCAACTTCGACGACGAGCTCCACCTCGACCGGCGCGTCTAGCGGCAGGACCGGCACGCCCACGGCGCTGCGGGCATGCTGCCCGATGTCGCCGAAGATCTGGCCGAGCATCTCACTTGCGCCGTTGACGACCTGCGGCTGGGCGGTGAACGCCGGGTCGGACGAGACGAACCCGACGAGCTTGACGACGCGCGTTATCGCCGACAGGTCGCCCACCTGAGAGCTGATGGCGGCCAGCGCGTTGAGAGCGCACTGCCGGGCACACTCGTAACCCTCCTCGGGGCTGACGCCGGCGCCGACCTTTCCCGTGTGTATCAGCTCGCCATCGCGCAAGGGGAGCTGACCAGCTGTGTAGACGTACGACCCGGTACGCACCGCCGGAACATAAGCCGCGACCGGAGCCGCAACCGGCGGGATCGTCAGCCCGAGCTCGGCCAGGCGTTCCTCAGGAGTCATTCGGCTTTCTCCGCTTGAGGTAAGCGACGACGTTCTCCGGGTTAGGGCCGGGCACGACCTGCACCAGCTCCCAGCCGTCCTCGCCCCAGTTGTCCAGAATCTGTTTCGTCGCGTGCACCAGCAGCGGTGCAGTCGCGTACTCCCATTTCGGCATGCCGGCGAGCCTAGTTGTTGCGGGTCATCAACGTGGTGACGCAGTTTCAGGATCGCCCAGAACCGCCCGGGTGTCGCCGTGATCAAGCCGGGACATGACGAAGGGGCGGCTCTCCGGCTGGGAGTGTGTGGGGTTCAACGCGTCAGCCAGCTTGCGCATGGCTGACGCAGCGCTCTCGCTCGCACTTGGCCCGAGCACCGCAAGGGTGGACATCATGGCGGCCACCTCCCGCAGATCGAACCCGATGGGAAGCACGGCGCCGGTGCGGAGGAGGCTCACTCCGCCTCCGCGGCCTTGGTACGCGTGCAGCGGGATCCCACTGTGACGGAGTCGCTCGACGTCGCGTGCGACCGTCCGTGACGACACGCCGAGTTCGCGCGCCAGCTCCCCCAGCTGTATCCGCTCACCGCAGGCGGCGTGCAACCGTTCGATCAGAGCCTGCTGGCGCTCGACCCGCCGCAGAGCCAGGTGTCCGTCGCGGGAGGACGCGGCGAGCCGGGTACCTCGATCCACACGCCCGTGCTAAAAGCCGGCACGGGCCTGTCGGGTTTGATTCGTATCGTGACTGCCATGACAGATGCCAGCGACACGGCACACCAGTTCTTCGAGCGCTATGCAGCCGCGCTATTGGCCCGAGACGAGAAGGCGATCGCGGACATGTACGCCGTCCCCTCGCTGATCTTGTTTCCTGGCAACTCGATCCCCGTCAGCAATGCCAGCCAGACTGAGGCGTTCTTTGCCGCCTCCTGGAGCCAATACGACGGAGTCGACACGCTCGACAAGCAGATCGTTCATGGGCGAGGCACCGAGCAGCATCTGGGCCGATGTCACCTGGTCCTACCACGGCCAGGCGCGAGAGCGCTTCTGCTACCAGCTCGTTAAAGCAACCCGCGGGTACCGCATCGCGGTGCTTACGCCCATGGCATGAAGGCCATGGTCGACGCTTGAGTCGGGCCGGGAAGCGGGCCCGCGAATTCACCGCGAGAATCGTCGGCGTGCGATCGGATTCGCGTGACGTGCTGACCCGTCACGCTTCACCGCCCGACGTGGTGGTGCGATATGGCCCGCGTGACGACCAGGTTGTCGACCTGAGACTGCCCGGGCAGACGGGTGCACCGCTTGTGGTCTTGCTGCACGGCGGGTTCTGGCGGGTCGCCTGGGACCGCAGACACCTCCGCCCGATGGCCGATGGGCTTGCCGCGGCCGGGTTTGCGGTAGCCATGCCGGAATACGCGCGGACGGGCGACGGCGGCGGTTGGCCCAAGACCTTCGACGACGTCGCACTCGCAATCGCTGCACTTCCGGCTGTGCTCACTGCAGCAGTCGGCGATGCCGTCGATCCGACCACGATCGTACTGGCCGGCCATTCCGCCGGAGGCCAGCTTGCCCTGTGGTGTGCGAGCAAGCGACCGCCCGCGGAATACGCCGGCGTTTTCGCGCTGGCGCCGGTTGCCGACCTGACCGAGGCCTTCCGGCTCGACCTTGACGCCGGCGCTGTGCTCGAGCTGCTCGGAGCTGGGCCCGAGCAGGCACCGGATCGCTACGACCAAGCCGATCCCTGCCGCCTACCGGCGCCGACAGTGCCGGTCGTCGTCGTACACGGCGCCGACGACGCCACCGTCCCGCCAGAGTTGTCTCGGCGATATGTGGCGCATTCCGGGGCGAAGCTGCGCCTCCTCGACGGGGTCGGCCACTTCGAGCTCATCGACCCCCAGTCTGCGGCCTGGCCAACGGTGCTCGAGGCCATCGAGGGCATCGTTCCCCCTCTTACCTGACCGCGCCGCTCACTTCGCCCCAGCCGACGCCACGGCCCTCGTGCTCGTCGAAGATCAGCCAGGTACGAGTGCCGCGCACGCCCGGAACGTCCTGGATCCGCTCTAGGACGACATGCCGCAGGGCTGCATTGTTGGGGGCCCGTACGAGCGCGAGCACGTCGAAGTCGCCTCCGACCAGCGCGAAGTGCTCCACGTACGGCAACGCACTGAGCGCCGCAGCAACCTCGCGCCAGGTGTTCTGCTGGATTGTCAACAGGACATACGCACTCGTCCCCAGGCCCGCACGCTCGGGGTCGATCTGAGCGGCATATCCGGTGATCACTCCTTCCCCCACCAACCGGTCCACCCGTGCGTACGCATTGGCCCGGGACACGTGTACGCGTTCGGCCAGGGTGCGAATCGAGATGCGCCCGTCATGGGTCAGTTCACCGAGGATCCGGTGGTCGACGTCGTCGAGGGCTCGGGCCGAACGTCCGGTACGCCAGGTGTGACTGCGCTGCAGGTGAGACGCTTGGTCAGTCATCTCCGCCCTCCGTAGCCATCTGTCACAGTTTTCGGCCAACTGTGGAGATGTCCATCTCACTGGGCGCAGGATCAGTAGTCAAACCAGGGGGACACCGTTCCATGGGTTGGGTGACTCATGACTATGCAGGCAGAGCACCGGACCGGCTCGAGTCGGCCTCGTCCCACTGCGACCGACACCGGCGGACCGGCACAGCTGGCAACCCGCCTGCTACCGGCGGGGACGCCCGTCCGTTTCCTCGATGACACCGGACGGCCAGCACCGGGCGACGAGCGCGCGGGGTATGAGGCGCCGCCCACCAGCCTGCTGATCGAGGGACACCGGCGGATGGTCATCGGACGACGCTTCGACGCCCAAGCCACGGCGCTGACCAAACAGGGCCGGCTGGCCGTCTATCCGTCCAGCCATGGGCAGGAGGCCTGCCAGATCGGTGGCGTGCTCGTCCTGCGGGAGACCGATTGGATGTTCCCGACCTACCGCGAGTCGATGGCGCTCGTCGCCCGCGGCATCGACCCGGTGCAGGCACTCACGCTGCTTCGCGGCGACTGGCATTGCGGCTACGACCCGATGGCCACCCGCACCGCTCCCCAATGCACACCGCTTGCGACCCACAGCCTGCATGCCGCCGGCCTGGCTTACGCTGCCCGCCGGCGGGGCGAGGACACCGTAGCGCTGGCGTTCGTCGGCGACGGGGGCACGAGTGAGGGCGACTTCCACGAGGCGCTGAACTTCGCCGCCGTGTTCCGTGCCCCGGTGGTGTTCCTGGTGCAGAACAACCGCTATGCGATCTCGGTGCCGCTGGCCAAACAGACCGCTGCGCCGTCGCTGGCCCACAAGGGCGTCGGGTACGGCGTCCGCAGCGAACAGGTCGACGGCAACGACCTGGTGGCGGTGCTCGCAGTGCTGCAGCACGCCGTTGAGTCCGCCCGCGCCGATGGACGGCCGTTTCTGATCGAGGCACACACGTACCGCATCGAGGCCCACACCAACGCCGATGACGCGACGCGATACCGCGATGCTGCCGAGGTGGCGGCATGGGACGCCCGGGACCCGATTCGCCGGCTCGAGACGTTCCTCCACGACTCCGGCGATCTGGCCGACGAGGATATCGGCGCCACGCGTCAGGAAGCCGAGACTTTTGCCAACCGGCTGCGCGAGCGGATGAACGAGGATCCCGTGGTCGATCCCGGCGAGTTGTTCAGCCACGTGTTCGCCGAGCCGACACCGCAGCTGCGCGAACAGCGCAGATGGCTGCGCGAAGAGCTCGCCGCTCGGAGCGACGACCGATGACGACGACGATGGCGCAGGCGCTCAACGCTGCGCTCCGCGACGCCATGACCGAGGACGAGTCGGTCGTCGTGTTCGGCGAGGACGTGGGCACACTCGGCGGTGTCTTCCGGATCACCGACGGGCTCGCTCGCGACCTCGGTGAGGACCGCTGCTTCGACACCCCGCTGGCCGAAAGCGGGATCGTCGGCTTCGCACTCGGCATGGCCATGAACGGTTTCCGGCCGGTCGTGGAGATCCAATTCGACGCGTTCGCCTATCCGGCGTTCGAGCAGCTCGTTTCGCACGTGTCGAGAATGCGCAACCGGACCCGGGGTTCGGTGAGTGTGCCGATGGTCATCCGGGTGCCGTACGCCGGGGGCATCGGCGGCGTCGAGCACCACAGCGATTCGTCGGAGGCGTACTACGTGCACACCCCCGGCCTGAAAGTGGTGACACCCGCGACGGTGGCCGATGCCTACTCGTTGCTGCGGAAGGCCATCGCCGACCCTGATCCGGTCGTCTTCCTCGAGCCCAAGAAACTCTACTGGTCCAAAGCCGATATCGACCTTCCGGTGCAAACCGCACCCTTCGGAACGGCGGAGGTTCGTCGGGTCGGCACGGATGCGACGCTGGTGGCCTACGGCCCATCACTTCCGGTTGGCCTGGAAGCGGCGGAAGCAGCCGTCCAGCGCGACTGGGATCTCGAGGTAATCGACCTGCGCACGTTGGTGCCGTTCGACGACCAGACGGTCGCAGAGTCAGTGCGCAAGACCGGCCGCTGCCTCGTGGTCCAGGAGGCCGCGGGATTCGCCGGAGTAGGTGCCGAGATAGCCGCCCGAGTGCAGGAGCGGTGCTTTCACTCCCTGCATGCTCCCGTCATTCGGGTCGCCGGATTCGACATCCCGTACCCGCCCCCGATTGTCGAGCGCTATCACCTCCCGAGCGTCGACCGGGTGCTCGACGCAGTGGCCCGGCTGCAATGGAACGACGACCCCGACCGCCGCTGGCTGCCTGGGGTCCCCGCGTGACGCCCGGTAGCCAAGTTTTCGCGCTGCCCGACCTCGGCGAAGGGCTCGCCGAGGCCGAGATCCTCGCCTGGCGGGTCGCCGAAGGCGACCAGGTCACCGTCGACGACATCGTCGTCGAGGTCGAAACGGCGAAGGCAGCGGTCGAGGTGCCGTGTCCGTACTCGGGTCGGGTGATCGATTTGCATGGAGCCGTCGGCGACATCATCTCCGTCGGGCAACCTCTCCTCACGGTCGCCGAGTCTGCCGATGCCGCCGCGGATTTCGAACTGTCCAGCGAGGAGGAACGCGCCGGTTCCGGCGCCGTCCTGGTGGGGTATGGAACCGGCCACCCTCCGGCCCGTCGTCGACGGCCAGCGCGGCCCGGGCACGCGCCAAGGGTGATCTCGCCCGTCGTCCGGAAGCTGGCGCGGGACGGCGGCCTGGACGTCGGGGCGCTCGCCGGCACCGGGCCAGCTGGCGTCGTTCTTCGCCGCGATGTGGAAGCTGCGCTCCTGCCCCGTGATCATGTCACGGGAGGGGAAGAGGCAGAAGCGGTGCGAATCCCGCTGCGCGGCATCCGGCGATCCGTAGCAGAGAAGCTCACTCGGAGCCGCCGCGAGATTCCCGACGTTTCTACCTGGGTCGACGTCGACGCCACCGCGTTGGTCAATGCCCGCGATTCCCTGCGAGAGGCAAACCCAGAGAATCCGATTGGCTTGCTCGCGCTGCTCGCCCGCTTTGTCGTCGCCGGTCTGCACAGGTATCCCGAACTCAACGCCCGCGTCGACGGCGCCGAGATCGTCCAGTTTCGGCACGTGAATCTGGGCTTCGCCGCCCAGACCGATCGGGGACTGGTCGTCCCGGTCGTGCGGAGCGCACATCGGATGACGACGACCGAGCTCGCTGCCGAAATCGAGCGGCTCACCGTTCTGGCCCGCACCGGCACGCTGGACCCCACGGATCTCACCGGCGGCACCATCACCCTGAACAATTACGGCGTTTTCGGGGTCGACGGCTCGACACCGATCATCAACCATCCTGAGGCGGCCCTCATCGGTGTCGGGCGAATCGTCGACAAGCCCTGGGTCGTCGAGGGCGCGCTGGCCGTCCGCAAGGTGGCACAGCTGTCGCTGACCTTCGACCACCGCGTATGCGACGGCGCCGCTGCAGGCGGTTTCCTCCGCTACATCGCCGACTGCGTCGAACGCCCCGTCGGCCTGCTCGCCGACCTCTAGTCGCCCGCGACTGCCCCGCATCTCCCACGGCCGCCCAGCCCCGCCACAAATGACCACGGGGTCCACCTCTGTGCATACACCGCCAGGCTTGCAAGCCTCGCGTGTACGGGCAGACATGGGCCCCGTGGTCATTTCGGGGTGGGTCGAGCGTTCGCCTACGCTCGGCAGTCGTGGGCGACTGGGCGGGCGTGCGGCTCCACGTCGTCACCGGGAAGGGGGGCACGGGCAAGACGACGGTGGCAGCGGCCCTCTCGCTCGCTCTTGCGGGCGGGGGGCACAAGGTCCTTCTCGTCGAGGTCGAGGAGCGCCAAGGGCTGGCCCAGCTGTTCGACGTACCGCCACTCCCCTACGAGGAACGCAAGCTCGCGGTCGCGCGGCACGGGGGTGAGGTATACGGCCTCGCTGTGGACGCGCACGAGGCCATGTACGAGTACCTGGACATCTACTACCGGCTCGGCCGGGCCGGACGGGCGCTGGATCGGATGGGGGTCATCGAGTTTGCAACAACGATCGCGCCAGGCATGCGCGACGTGCTGCTCACTGGCAAGACCTATGAGGCGACCCGGCGCCGCCGACGGGACCAGCGCTTCGTCTACGACGCCGTGGTGCTCGACGCCCCACCCACGGGCCGAATCACTCGGTTCCTCAGCGTCAACGCCGCAGTGACGGGCCTCGCCCGGGCCGGTCCGATCCATCGACATGCGACGGCAATCACCGAGCTCATCTGCTCGCCGCGGACCGCCGTCCACGTCGTCACCCTCCTGGAAGAGATGCCGGTCCAGGAGACAGCGGACACGCTGGCGGATCTCCACGACACCGGAATCCCGCTCGGCGCGGTGATCGTGAACCTGGTTCGACGCCCGCATCTGGGCGTCCGCGACCTCGCTGCTGCCCGTCGACGAACGCTGGACCGGGATCGGATCGCAGCGGGTCTTCGGACCGCCGGGTTGCCGACCAGCGGTCTGCTCGTCGATCGACTTGTCGACGAAGCCGCTGCGCATGCCGATCGGGTCCAGCTCGAGAAGGAACAGCGTCACATCATCGCGGCGCTGGATCGGCCCACCTATGAGCTGCCGTTCGTCGCCGACGGAATCGACCTTGCTGCGCTCTACGAGCTTGCCGCCATTCTCAGCAAACAGGGCGCCACGTGACCACCGGGCAAACCGAGCCGCCCAGCTGGGGGTATGCGGGGGGAAAGCCCCCGCAGGTGGACATCGACCGGCTGGTGCAGAACCCCGGCACCCATATCGTCGTCTGCTGCGGATCAGGAGGAGTCGGCAAGACGACGACGGCGGCCGCGCTCGCCCTGCGTGCAGCCGAGCATGGTCGCCAGGTTGTCGTGCTGACGATCGACCCCGCCCGGCGACTCGCCCAGTCCATGGGCCTGTCCCACCTCGACAATGTGCCACGCAAAGTCGACGGCATCGACGCAGCCGCCGGTGGTCGCCTGGACGCGATGATGCTCGACATGAAGCGGACGTTCGACGAGGTCGTCGAGTCGCACGCCTCCAACGGCAAGGCGGCTCAGATCCTGGCCAACCCGTTTTACCAGGCCTTGTCGTCCTCGTTTGCCGGCACTCAGGAGTATATGGCCATGGAGAAACTCGGCCAGCTTCGAGCCCGCGGCGACTGGGATCTGATCGTGGTCGACACACCACCGTCTCGGTCCGCGCTCGATTTCCTCGACGCGCCCGAACGGCTGGGGTCGTTCCTGGATGGTCGGCTGATCCGGCTCCTGATGGTGCCCGCCCGGGCTGGCGGACGCGCGTACCTGCGGTTCTTCCAAGCCGGCGTCAGTGCGGTTACCAGTGCCTTTGACAAGATCCTCGGCGGCGAGTTGCTCGGCAACGTGCAGACGTTCGTGAGCGCGTTGGACACGATGTTCGGTGGATTTCGCGAACGCGCCGATCAGACCTATGCACTGCTCCAACGTCCAGACACCGCATTCGTCGTCGTCGCCACACCCGAGCCCGACGCGTTGCGAGAGGCGTCGTATTTCGTCAAACGGCTCGAGGCGGACTCGATGCCGCTCGCCGGCCTGGTTCTCAACCGGATTCATCCCGACGGCGGGGTCCGGCTGGGCGAGCACCAGGCCAGCGGAGGCGCCGAGCGGCTCGATACTGTCCGCGGACATCGGCTCACCGCAGCGCTGCTGCGCATCTACGCCGAGAACCGCCGGCTGGCCGCGCGTGACAATCGCCGGGCGTCCAGCTTCGTCGCCGCGCACCCGAATGTCCCGGTAGCCCGGATCCCGGTTCTCACGATAGAAGTCAACGACCTCGACGGCCTGCGTACGATCGGCCGACTGCTCGGCCGGCCCGAATAGTCAGCCGGCTTGCGCCACCTGCTCGTACTCACCCCGGGCCGCCTCGAGCAGTGCACGCCACGAGATGACCCGCGGCCGCCGGCGTAACAATGCCCGGCGTTCCCGCTCGGTCATGCCGCCCCAGATCCCGAACTCGGTGCGGTTGTCCAGCGCGTCGGCCAGGCACTCGGTACGAACCGGACAGCCCATGCAGACGGCCTTGGCCCGATTCTGCGCAGCACCTGGGACGAACAACTCGTCCGGCTCCGCCCCGCGACATGCCGCCTGACTGGGCCAGTCGTTCACCCACATCATCGCTCTCCCCCGTTGCGCAACGACCCGCGCCCGACTCCCCCGTCTGGCGACACCGCCGCACTAAGATCGACGTGGGTGAAAGCGTACGGCAGACCGCACCAACCCGACAGTGTGAAAAAGGATCATCTCACTACCGTCCCGCATGGCCCCGTTCGCCGATCGCGGCTGCCGCCGCCGCGCCCGGGCCAAGCCGTAAGGTGCTCCCATGTCGTTGTTCCGACTCGACATCGCCATCGCCGCCGTCCGGCGAAGTCTCCTGATCATCGGTGTCAGCGGGCTCGCCGGCGTCCTCGTCGCAGGTCTCGCCCTGCCGGTCGCAGCTAGCCTCGGCCTTGCCGCGCGGGAAAGCGCACGGGCCTTCAACGACATGCCGGCAGACCTCGACATAAAGCCACCCGCCGAGCGGTCCCGGATCGTCGACGCCTCGGGCAAGAGCCTCGCGTTCTTCTATGAGCAAAACCGGCGATCCGTACCACTGGACAAGATCGCACCCGTCATGCGGGACGCCATCGTCGCGATCGAGGATCATCGCTTCTACGAGCACGGGCCGATCGACCTGCGCGGGACCGCGCGCGCCTTCATCAACAACCTCGACGCGGGCGAGGTGACCGGCGGCGGCTCCACGCTTACTCAGCAGTACGTCAAGCTGGTGCTGGTCAACCAGGCAAAGACGGACGAAGAGCGGCGCGATGCGGTGCGTACCGCAGGCGCCCAGGGCTACGTGCGAAAGCTACGGGAGCTACGCCTGGCTGCCGCTGTCGAGGACAAGCTGACCAAGGACCAGATCCTCGAGCGCTACCTCAACATCGCGTTCTTCGGTGGCGGGGGCGGAAGCGGTGGCGGCGCGTACGGCATTGAAGCTGCTGCCCGGTTGTTCTTCGGCACCCGGCCGGACAAGCTCACCCTTTCCCAGGCCACTCTGCTCGCCGGGCTGGTCCAGGCACCATCGGAATACAACCCCATCGACAACCCCGAGAAGGCGATCGGCCGGCGCAACCAGGTGGTCACCCGGATGGCCGAAGTGGGCATGGTCACCCCCGAACAGGCCCGCGAGGTCCGCCAATCCGAACTCGGCCTCAACGTGAAACGGCTCAACAACACCTGCCCGCCTTCGTGGGCTGCGTTCTACTGCGACTACGTCGTGCACGAGATCAAGCTGATGAAAGAACTCGGGGACACGCCAGAGGAACGAGAACGCCAGCTGATGCGCGGCGGGCTGACCATCGTCACGTCCCTCGACCCGCAGGCCCAGAAGGCCGCTCAGGAAGCGATGTCTGACCGGATCGACCCGCGAGACACCGCTGTCGGCACGATGGCCATGGTCGAGCCGGGAACCGGGTACATCAGGGCCATTGCGAATTCCCGGGGTTACGGCGAGCAGGAAGGTCAGACCTACATCAACTACGCCGTCGACAAGAACATGGGCAGTGCTGGCGGCAGCAACGGCATCCAGGCCGGCTCGGCGTTCAAACCGTTCGTCCTGGCGGCGGCGATCAAGCAAGGCATCTCGCTGAACACGACCATTCATGCACCGCAGGTGCTCGACATGAGCGGTGAGAGGTTCCGCATTTGCGCAGCGAACGGGGACACCGTCTTCACCACCGAGCCCGGCTACGCACCGAAAAACTCCACGGGGAGTGGCGATTTCAACCTGAAGACCGGCACGGAGCGGTCGGTGAACACGTTCTATGTCCAGCTCCTGCAGCGAACAGGCATCTGCGAACCGGCGATGATCGCCCAGGAGGCGGGGATCTTCAAGCAGGTGCCGGAAACCAAGAAGGGTCAGCCGCTCGACCAAGTCGCGTCCTTCACCCTGGGCGCGAACACGGTCTCGCCGCTCGGCATGGCCGGGGGTTACGCGATGTTCGCGGCCCGCGGGGTGGCCTGCAAGTCCATCGCCGTGCTGGAAGTTCGCAACCGGGCCGGCAAGGTGATCGCCAAGCGCGAGCCCGACTGTCACCGGGTCCTCGCCGAGGAGGTCGCCGATGGGGTCAACTTCGTGCTTCGCGGCGTCATCGAGAACGCCGGCGCGACCGGCAACCGCATGCGGCTCGATGACGGCCGGCAAGCTGCCGGAAAGACCGGTACGACGGACAATTCGATTGCCGTGTGGTTTGCGGGGTACACGCCACAGCTGGCTGCCGCCGTCGCAGTAGCCGACCTCGACGGAACGCAGACGACGCTCGACGGCCGGGAGTACAACGGCGAGACGATCTGGTCCGCGTGTGGTGGCTGCATCCCGGGGCCGATCTGGAAAGAAGCGATGGAGGCGGCGCTCGAGGGCGTTCCGGAGGCTTCGTTCGACCAGCCGGACCCCAGTGCCGTCAGCGGAGTCAACGAGCCAGTCCCAGACGTGCGAGGAATGGACGTCGCAGCTGCGTCGACGCGGTTGGGCGAGTTCGGGTTCGGCGCATACCTCGCCGGCGAGGTCGCCTCGGCGCTCGCGAAGGGGCTGGTCGTGGAAACCGATCCGCCGCCGGGCTCCGAGGTCGCAGGCGGCAGCTCCGTGGGCCTGATCGTCAGCAGCGGCCAACCGGAGGTGGTTCCACCTCCACCGGAACCGGGCAACGACGGTCGGGGGGGTGGTCGTCCCACCATTCCGCCAGCCCCCACCTAATGTGGCACCACTGACCAATGCTCGGCCGGACTGGTCAGTGCTCGACCAGCCAGGCGAAGCCGAGACCCGGTAGATGGGCCCGGCCCGCACGCACGTCGAGCGCACCATCACTGGAGAGCACCGTCTCCAGCGTGCCCAGAGCGCGAAACGGGCCGGTGTCCACCGACTGCTCAGTCTCGGCGAAGTTCGCCAGCCCAACGAAGTCGCCGCTGCGTGGATGCCGCCGCCGCCAGGTGAGGACATGCGGGTTGTCAACAGCGATCACCTCGAACTCGCCGCCCGTTCGCAATGCCAATAGGTCCTTGCGCGCCGTCCCAAGCCGCTGGATCCAGCCGAAGACCCGTCCCTCGAGGGTCGCCGGATCGGACCGCCGTGCGGCCACAGTCCAGTCCATGGGCGGCCGGTGCATCCACCGGTTGTCGGCCGCGAGTTCGGAATCGTCGAGATAGCCGACGTCGTTTCGCAAGGCGAGCTCGTCACCCATGTAGATCAGCGGGATACCGCCGTAAGCGAAGACCACCGAGTAGAGCAGCACTAAACGTCGGATGCCCATCTCGAGTGCACGGTCGTCGCCGCGATCGAGCGCGTCGCCGATGCCGCACAGGGAGGCGGCCGAACCGGAGATTCGGGCGTCGCCGGTGGCCGGGTTCTCCTGAAACAGCGCCCCGCGGGCGTAGGAGTACGGAAACCGGCCAGAGTAGAAGTCGTTGAGGAAACGGCGGTGCTCGAAGCCGCTGAGGCCGACTGCGCCGGCGTCGGTGTCGCTGACCGCCCACCCGATGTCATCGTGGCACCGCGCGTAGGTCACCCACGAGGTCGGCGCGGGGATCGCCACCATCCGGCGCAACGATTGGGTTGCCAGCCGAGATTCCTTCGCAGCGAGGCTGCTCCAGAGCATGACCATCAGCTGGTTGTGGTAGGCGAGCTCGCACTCCGGCCGATAACGGTCGTGCCCGCCGAGGTAAGGCACGAGGTACTCCGGCGCGACGATGGCCTCGGCCTTGAAGATCGCGGCCGGCGCAGCAAGTTTCACCAGCGCGTGGATGGCCTGGACCAGGCTGTGTACTTCCGGCTCGTTGATGCAGCTCGTGCCGAGCCGCTTCCACGCGAACGGGATGGCGTCGAGCCGGAACACGTCGATGCCGCGGTTGGCCAGCCACAGGATCGTCTCCAGCATGGCCGCGAAGACATTGGGGTTGGAGTAGTCGAGGTCCCACTGGTAGGACCAAAACGTCGTCCATACCCAGCCACCGGCACCGCCGTTCGCCTCGTCGAACCAGGTGAACGAGCCCGGTGCCCGGTCCGGGAAGACCTGCGCGATCGTGCGCTCGTACGCGTCGGGCATGGTCCGGTCCGCAAATGCGGTATAGAAGTCGGCATACTCGAGATCGCCGGCGATCCACCGGCGGGCCCACTCGTGCTCCATCGCGGTGTGGTTGAGCACGACATCGACGCACAGGCTGATGCCACGATTTCGTAGCACCTGCGCGACCGCCTCCAGGTCCTCCATGGTGCCCAGCCGAGGATCGACGGCCCGGTAGTCCATGACCGCGTAGCCTCCGTCGTTCTCCCCGGGCCGCGGCCGCAGCAGCGGCATGAGGTGCAAATACGTGACGCCTAACTCAGCCAGGTAGTCCAGGTGTCGAGGAAGCTCGGCAATCTTCGTGCAGAACCGGTCGACGTAGCAGACGTAGCCGACCATGCGCTCGCGCTGGTACCACTCGGGGTCGACCTCCCGGCGACGGTCGAGCTCGCGCAGATTTTCCGGGCGCTCGGCGGCCGCACGCAGCGCCAGCCGAACGAACCGCTCGGCGAGCGCATCGACATCGTGCCTGTCGCCGTATAGCGAAGCCACCGGTTCGTAGATATCCAGGAACTGCACGTCCAACCGGGCCAGGAACGACGCTGCTTCAGGGTGACCGAGTACGTTTTCGACCTCCACGGCCAGCGCCGGTCGAAAAGCATCGAGGGTGGCCGACGCGCTTCGGCGCCAGGACGGCTCCGGCTGAGCCATCACCGGCCCCCGATGCGCTTCGGTACCTCACGTCGCCGACGCAGCCGCTGCCCTCTCCCCTCGGCACAAATGACCACGTTCACCACCCTGGTGGGTACTTCACCAGGCTTACAAGCCTGGTGGGGTATATGCAGGCATGGTGGACGTGGTCATTCTCGGAGCTCGTTTCATGGCCGGGCGAATTCGGCGCGCACTCCGAGCAGCCTGACTGGTCGGCGGTCCTCGAACCGCTCCAGCACCTGAACGGCAGCGGCGGCGAACTCAGCGGCGTCGCTGGTGGGCACGTCGAGAGTCATGCTGCGGGTGTAGGTGAAGAACGGCACGAACCGAACCTTGACGGCAACCCGAACCGCTGGTCGCTTCTCGGCACTGACGTCGGCGGCGACCCGGCGCGCCAACGCGTCGACCTCGGCGCGTACCTGGCCCCAATCGGACAGGTCGCTCTGGAATGTGGTCTCCCTGCTACGCGACCGCGCCACGTATGGTGTGCCGACGACCGGCGAGCTGTCCCCGCCGCGGGCCAGCCGGACGTACCACGGCCCCATGGTGGGGCCCAGTCGCTTCGCCAACTGCTGTGCGTTCGCCGCTGCCAGTTGCCCGACGGTTGACAGACCCGACTCGGCGAGCTTCCGAGCCGTCTTGCGGCCGATGCCCCACAAGGCCTCGGTCGGCCGGTGGGCCATGACCTGATACCAGTTGTCCGCCGTGAGCCGATACACGCCAGCGGGTTTGGCAAATCCGGTGGCGAGTTTCGCCCGCAGCTTGTTGTCGCCGATGCCGACTGACGAATACAGCCGGGTTGCGCTCAGCACCGCGCTCTGCACGTCCCGAGCCAGCGCCTCCGGGTCGTCGGTCTGGGCGCCGAGGAACGCCTCGTCCCAGCCAATGACCTCGACCACGACGTCAAACTCGCGCAGTGTAGTCATAACTGCGGTGGACGCTTCTTCGTACGCCGCGAAGTCACTTGACAGGAAGATAGCGTCCGGACATCGCTTCGCCGCCGTGCGCAACGGCATCCCGGAATGAACGCCGAACTCACGGGCCTCGTAGGACGCGGTAGCCACAACCGCCCTCTGGGTCGGGTCACCCGCGCCGCCGACGACCACCGGCCGGCCCGCCAGCTCCGGACGCCGTAAAACCTCGACAGCAGCGATGAACTGGTCGAGGTCGACGTGCAATACCCAGCGTGCAGGTGACACCCTTGCAGTGTGCCCGGTGTCGCTGACACGGTGGTTCCAGGTGACGCCAGCCGTTGCCGGGAGGCTGTCGGCACTGGTGGCTAGCGTCTGGTCATGGCTGATCCGACGACCACTCCTGCCGCCGACCGCCCGGTGCTCCCAGGCGGCTACGGCGTGCCCACTACTACTCGCGGCCTACTTGCCTGGTCTGATGTCGAGCAGCGGCTGGTCGCCGCGCTGCATTACTGGCTCGCGACGGTAAGGCCCGACGGGACGCCCCATGTCGTGCCCCGGTGGGGGGTGTGGCTGGACGGCCGGTTCTGGTACGACGGCGCACCGACCACCCGGCACGCCCGAAACCTCGCCACCAACCCGGCGTGCTCGCTGAATCTGGAGAGCGGCACCGAGGCAGTGATCATCGAAGGCTCCGCGGTGCCCACGCGTGCCGATGCCGACGGTCTCGGCACCCGGCTGGCAGAGGCGTTCGAGAAGTACCACGGACTTGGATACTCCCCCGGCGCCGACTCCTGGTCGGGCGAAGCCGGCGGCGGGCTGTGCGTGCTGACACCCCGCAGGGCGCTGGCCTGGTTCTCGTTTCCGAAGGACTGCACCCGGTTCCGATTCGAACCATCGTGACCACTGCGTTGCTGACCTGGTCGTTGAGCATGATCAAAGTCCACGACGCCTGAGAGCAGGATCCCCGGGTGGTTGAAGACATGTCTGGGAGACCCGGAACCTAACGTGCCCGGCGGCCGTAAATTGGACATGAAGAAGGCCTTCCGGGCTGCTGTCCTGGTGCTGACCGTCGCGCTGCTGGCGGCGACTGCGGCATGTGATGGGTTGCCGCTCGGGGGTGCCTCGTCTGCATCTGGCCGGTCGGAGGTGGCGCGGCCGCCCGCATCCCCGGCGCCGACCGCTTCGGACGGGACTGTGATCAGTGGCTGCGCCATGCGGGTCCGCGATGAGCTGGAGGCGGGATTGGCTTCACGTGCCGTACGGGTCGGTCCGGCCGTCTTCGTGTCGTCTGGAATCCATCAGCCCGACCGACCTCGACCGGGAGCGGTGGGCAACTTCAAGGTGATGGTGGAGCTTCGGCCAGATGTGCGGGTCACCGTCTCGCTGGCGCCGCAGGCCACCACGCAGATGTCGCTACTGTTCGACAGGGGAGGCTCCGCGCGGATAACGCGTACACCCTCGCCGACGGAGCCCGCACGGTGCGCTTCGAGACATGCACCGGGCGGCCGACCACCTTCGTCGGGGCGGTGGCGACCGCGGGTCCCACCGTGGCGCCGCTGGATGTCACGGTCGAGGGCGGTGGCCCTACGCGACGCATCCAACTCGCCGCCAGGCCGACTGAACCGAAATCCTCGCCGCAGCGGGGGGTTTGATCTGCGACTTCTTCCCGTCGGGGTGGCGGTGTCTTCCGTCAGGACATCGGCGACAGGTCTCTCAAGACATCGGCGACACGTCTCTTAGGTGATCGGCGACGCCGGTGACGCGGGTGATGCTCGACGATGTCGAAGGCGCGTCTCGTTCTCACTGCCCTGTTCGTCGAGCACCAGACCCCGACCGAGGTGGCCGCCAGGTACGGCGTGCACCGGGGCTGGGTGTACAAGCTCAAGGCCCGCTACCAAGCCGAGGGTGAGGCCGCGTTCGAGCCCCGCTCCCGTCGACCGAAGACCTCCCCAACCGCGATCCCCGCCGACGTGGTCGAGCTGATCGTCCGGCTGCGCAAACAGCTGGCCGAGCAAGGACTCGGCGCCGGACCGGACACCATCGCCTGGCATTTGCGGCACCACCATCGGCGCACCGTCGCGGTCTCCACCATCTCCCGCTACCTGTCGCGGCTCGGGCTGGTGGTGCCCGAGCCCAACAAGCGGCCCAAGGCCTCCTAATCCGCTTCGAAGCCGACCAGCCGAACCCGTGCTGGCAGGCCGACTTCACCCACTACCGGCTCGCCAACGGCGCCGAGGTCGATCCTGTCCTTCCTCGACGACCACTCCCGCTACGCGCTGTCGGTGACTACCCACCACCGGGTCACCGGGCCGATCGTGCAGGCCGCTTTTCGGCGAACCTGCAGCACATACGGGGTGCCGGCGTCGACGTTGACCGACAACGGGATGGTGTTCACCACCCGGTACTCCGGCGGCCGCGGTGGCCGCAACGGCTTCGAAACCGAGCTGCACCGTCTCGGGGTGGTGCAGAAGAACTCCCGGCCCAACCACCCCACCACCTGCGGCAAGGCGGAGCGGTTCCAGCACACCCTGAAGCAACCCGCCCAACCAGTTCAGCCCACCACGCTGGAGGAACTCCAAGCGCTGCTGAACCGGTTCATCGCCCAGTACAACCAGCACCGCCCGCATCGGTCCCTACCACACCAGGCCACCCCTGCCACCGCCTATGCCGCCCGCCCGAAAGCCGCACCCGGCGACCGCAGCCGCGACACCCACAACCGGGTCCGCGCCGACCGGGTCGACAACACCGGCAAGGTCACCCTCCGCCACGGCGGCCGGCTCTACTCCATCGGCATCGGCCGAACCCACGCCCGAACCCGCGTGCTGATCCTCGTCCAGGACCTGCACATCCGCATCGTCAACGCCGCCACCGGCGAACTCCTCCGCGAACTGACGCTGAACCCCACCAAGCGCTACCAAGGCACCGGACGACCACCCGGACCGCCACCCCGCAGATGACTCAACCCGACCCCACAACCGTGGGTCCGGCTGTCGCCGATGACTTGAGAGATCACAC
>JBKPAG010000030.1:0-25468 GCA_046726315.1 Actinomycetota bacterium
GAAGATCAAACGAGTCGGCCACGGCTACCGCAACTTCACCAACTACCGGCTCCGCCTCCTACTGCACTGCGGAATCACCTGGCACACTCCAGCCGTCACCCCGATCAGAGGGCGACCACCACGCTTAATTGCGTAGAGCCGTTAATAGCGGGCGGGGGCGTCTTGTCGACGATCAGGTGAGCGATGCTGCAGCTTTCCCGCCAGTTCTTCACCTGATCGTGGATGTTCGCATCCCGGGGGCGCGATCAGGTGCACAAACATCGCTTGGCGGGCTCCGTATTGCACCTCATCGCTCCAGACGGACGCGATCAGGTGAAGAAACGACGATCAGGTGAACCGTCGAGGACCGCTAGAGCTTGGCGACAGGGGCATAGCGGAGGAGCAATGTCTTCAAGCCGGACGCTCCGAAGTCGACGGTGGCCTGAGCGTGCTCACCGGACCCGGAGGTGGCAACCACAGTCCCCAGTCCGAACGCGTCGTGGGTGACCCGGTCCCCGGCGGAAAGAACTGGGATCGGGCGCTCGGGTGGTCGGGCCGTCGGCGTCGCGCGCCGAGACGACAGTGGCCGATCCGGTCGGGATAACCATCGGGTCTGCTCGGCCTCGGTTCGCTGCCAGTCGACGAGGTCGATGGGGATCTCGTCGAGGAACCGCGACGCTGGATTGTGGCTGGGCGCACCCCATGCGCTACGCACGACTGCCCGCGACAAGTACAGGCGCTCGCGCGCCCGGGTGATCCCGACGTAGGCGAGCCGCCGCTCTTCCTCCAGCTCGCGCGGATCGAAGAGGGAACGCATGTGTGGGAAGACGCCGTCCTCGAGCCCGGTCAGGAAAACCACTGGGAACTCCAGCCCCTTGGCCGTGTGCAGGGTCATCAGCGTGACCACACCCCCGTGGTCCTCACCCTCCGGGATCTCGTCGGCGTCGGCGACCAAGCTCACCTGCTCGAGGAACCCGTTCAGCGTCGCGCCCTCCTCAGTTGCCGCCGAAGCCTCGAACTCACCCGCCACGGCCACCAGCTCGCGCAAGTTGTCCACCCGGGTCTCGTCCTGGGGATCGTCGGAGGCTTCCAGCTCGGCCAGGTAACCGGTGCGGTCGAGCACCGCCTCCAGGATTGTCGCCGGTGTTTCCCCGTCGGCCACCAGCACGCGCAATTCGTCGATCAGCGAAACGAACGACTCCACGGCCCGCACCGACCTCGCCGCAATCCCCGGTGCATCGGCCGCCCGGCGCAGCGCCTGCCAGAACGTGATCCCGTCCCGCTGCGCGAGCGCGTCGACCAACGCCTCGGAACGGTCGCCGATGGTGCGGCGAGGCACATTGAGGATCCGGCGCAGCGACACCGAGTCCTCCGGGTTCGCCAGCGTGCGCAAATAGGCGAGCGCGTCGCGGACCTCGCGGCGCTCGTAGAATCGGACGGCGCCGACTACCCGGTAGGGCAGCCCGACCCGGATGAATACCTCCTCCAGCACCCGGGACTGAGCGTTGGTCCGGTAGAACACGGCCACATCGCCAGGCTTGGCCAAGCCCTCGACGCCCAACCGGTCAATCTCCTCCACGACGAACTGGGCTTCCATGTGCTCGTCGTCGGCGACATATCCAACGACCCTCGGGCCATCGCCGCTGTCGGTCCACAACCGCTTCGGCTTGCGGTCGGGGTTGCGGGCGATCACGGCGTTGGCCGCGGACAGGATGGTCTGCGTCGACCGGTAGTTCTGCTCGAGCAGGATCACCCGGGAGTCGGGGTAGTCGGCCTCGAACTGCAGGATGTTACGGATCGTGGCACCACGGAAGGCGTAAATCGACTGATCGGCGTCACCGACGACGCAGAGCTCGGCCGGCGGCACCTCTGGGGTGGTCGATTCCGGCCCGACCAGGTCGCCGTCGACCGTCCGCCGCTCCTTTGTCCCGACCAGTTCGCGGATCAGGACGTACTGAGCGTGGTTGGTGTCCTGGTACTCGTCGACGAGAACATGCCGGAACCGGCGCCGATAGTGCTCGGCGACCTCCGGAAACGCCTGGAACAGATGCACCGCGGTCATGATCAAATCATCGAAGTCGACGGCGTTGGCCGCGGCTAACCGGCGTTGGTAGTTGCCGTATGCCTCGGCAACCAATTTCTCGTGCGGCGTCGAGGCTCGAGCGGCCGCCGTTTCGTGGTCGACGAGCTCGTTCTTCATCGCGCTGACCGTGTTGCTGAACTGCCGCGGCGGATAGCGCTTGGGGTCGAGGTCGAGATCGCGGCATACCAGCCGCATGAGCCGTTCGGAGTCGGTCTGGTCGTAGATCGTGAACGACGACGTGAACCCGAACCGCTTGGCCTCGCGACGCAGGATCCGGACGCAGGCAGAGTGAAACGTCGACACCCACATCGCGGTGGCCCGTCGGCCGACCAGCGCCGCCACCCGCTGCTTCATCTCTCCGGCGGCCTTGTTCGTGAACGTGATCGCGAGCACCGAGCCGGGGTGGACGTCGCGCGCAGCGAGCAGGTAGGCGATCCGGCGGGTAAGCACCCTGGTCTTGCCTGAGCCGGCTCCGGCAACGATCAGCAGCGGCGAACCGACGTGGGTGACGGCCTCCCGCTGTGGGTCGTTGAGCCCTTCGAGCACCGATTCGGGGTCGGTCCGACGACGCCCACCACCCCCTTCCTGGGGCTCGGGGACGGCCATCGCGTGGTCGTCGAACGGGGCGTTCATCTCGGGCATCGAGTCTAGGAGGCCGGACGGACGGTCGCTTCGTCCGACGCTCGCCGGAATCTCACTCCCAGAACACCGCGATCACGACATTCGCGACCGACAGCAGGCCGATCAGGAAGTACAGCCCGTTGGGGATGTACTGACGGCGGCGGTTGGCCCAGCACAAGATCGCCACGACGAGGGCAACCACCAGCTTGACCCCGATCTTCGTCCGGTCGACCGTACGATCCAGCGATTCGACGCCCTCGGCCAGCCCGACGAGCACGATTCCGGTGACCAGTTGGGTCAGCACTCCGGACAGCATGGCCGCGCTGACGTAACGCTCGCCGACGGCCCGCAGCTGAACCAACCAGCCGCCGATCAGGCCGGCCAGGCCGAGAAAGTGCAGGACGACCAGGATCTTGTACACGACGTCCATCGCGGCAGGGTACCGATCTCACCGGCCAGCACCAGACGAGTACGTGCATCACCAGGCATGTCAGCCTCGTGACGTACAGGCAGGGGTGGTGAACGTAGTTCTTCTCCGAGTGGAGAACAGGGCTCAGACCAGGCGGCGGTCGGTGGCCCAGCGGGTGAGCTCATAGCGGTTGGAGAGCTGGAGTTTGCGAAGAACGGCCGACACATGCGTTTCGACGGTCTTGACCGAGATGAACAGCTCCTTCGCGATCTCTTTGTAGGCGTACCCGCGGGCGATCAGCCGGAGGACCTCGCGCTCACGGGCGGTGAGCCGGTCGAGGTCGTCGTCGACACTCGGCGGTTCGGAGCCGGCGAATGCGTCGAGCACGAAGCCGGCCAACCGGGGCGAGAACACGGCGTCGCCGTCGGCCACCCGCTTGATGGCGGCCACCAGCTCGTCGCCGGTGATCGACTTCGTGACGTAACCGCGCGCGCCCGCTCTGATCGTGCCGATGACGTCCTCCGCCGCATCGGATACCGACAAGGCCAGAAACTTCACGTCCTGCCCCTTGGGGTGCACCTGTCGCAGGACCTCGGCACCGCCTCCGCCGGGCAGGTGAACATCGAGCAACACCACGTCCGGCTTCTGTTCGAGCACCACCCGGACGGCCTCTTGCGCGTCGGCGGCCTCCCCGACGACGGCGACAGCCGAGCCGAGTTCAGCGCGCACCCCGGTTCGGAACATCGCGTGGTCGTCGACCAGCACGACAGTGATTGGGCGCTGCGGGCCCCGCTCCTGCTCGGTCATCTATGGCCTCCTGGTCGACAGGCGCACCTCGGTGCCCTCGCCGACGGTCGATCGAATCTCGGCTGTGCCGCCGTGTCGCTTCATCCGGTCGACGATCGAGCGTCGCACACCGAGCCGGTCGTCGGGAACAGAGTCCGGGTCGAACCCGGAGCCACGATCGCGGATGAACACCTCGACCTCCGAGTCCTCCACCTCCGCGAAGACGTCGACCTTGTCAGCACCGGAGTGCTTGGCGGCATTGACAGCAGCCTCTCGGGTGGCGTTCAGCACTGCCCTCGTGCGGTTGTCGATCTCGACGTCTCCCACGGTGACGACCTCGACGGGAACCCCGTGCGCGTCCTCGACCTCGGCGGCCGCCTTTTTCAGCGCGGCCGCGAAGGACGTCGCGTCGTCAGCCCGGTCTTCGTACAGCCAGCCCCGCAGGTCGCGTTCCTGACTGCGAGCGAGCCGGATGACCTCACGCGGCTCGCGAGCATGTTTCTGGATCAACGCCAGGGTCTGCAAGACCGAGTCGTGCAGATGCGCGGCGACGTCGGCGCGCTCCTGAGAGACAATCCGCTCGTTGCGCTCGGTCTCCAGGTCGCGCCACAGCCGCCACAGCCACGGCCCTAGGATCAGCGCCACCCCAGCGATGACCGCGGTGACCCCCAACAGGCTGTCCAGCGTCGCCCTCAGCTCGCCCTGCCCGACCAGGAACGCGATGACGCCTGCGGCGATCACGGCGACGCCCGCGACGATGCGGAACACGGCCATGACACCGCCCTTGCCCAGCAAAGCGGCAACCCACGGTGCGCGCGGCGCGGCCGCCGTCATCGGCTGACGCTCGCGCTCATCGGCAGTGCGCCAGATCAGTGCAACGCCGAGCCCGCCGAGCAGTACCGGGACGAATACAGCGGGGCTGACCCCGAGCGGGGTCTGCTGGACCAACAGGATCAGGCCGGCGCCCAGCAGAACCAACGCTGTGAGCTGGCCGAGATCTCCCTTGCTTGGTCCGCGCAGCCGTTTGCGCCGGCCCGACCGGGTCGCGGCGGCAACGCCTACTGGGACATCCTTCTCACGCTCCCTCTGGTCGAGAGGCGTGAACATCCACAGCGCCAGGTAGAGGACCAACCCCAACCCGTTTAGCGCCGCCAGCAGGGCGAAACTGAGCCGTACGGTCAGTGGCTGCAGCCCGAGGTGCGCCGCCAGGCCAGCAGCCACGCCGCCGACCAGTCGGCCGTCGGATCGGCGGTAGAACCTGCGTCGCCGGGCCGCCTCGCCGGCTCCCGCCGCGGGCGGCAGGCCGCTGCGGGCGTGCGAGGTCGACGTGGTGGCCACGCCACGATCGTCACACGCGCGCACTCCAGTTGCCATGAGGGGAGCCCCGGCTCGGTCCCCGAGTGGAAACCAGGGTGTCGACGGGGTCATCCCCGATGGCCGGTCGGGTCGTCGTCCACCACGATCGAGGCATGAGCGACGCTTCGATGAGTCCCCGGTCGGCGCCGCCGCCGTCCGGTCCCGGCGACTGGCGCACGCTCCGTCGTAGCCGCTCCGACCGGTACGTCGCCGGCGTGCTCGGCGGGCTGGCCCGGCGGTTGGACGTCGACCCGTTGATCCTGCGGATCACCACCGTCGTGCTGGCGATGTTCGGTATCGGCATGATGCTCTATGCCCTCGGCTGGCTGTTGATCCCGGCCGAGGATGAGGACGCCTCCGTCGCCGAGCAGGCGTTCGGCCGGGGAGGTAGGAGCGGCAGTAGGTCCGGCGCCGTACTGTTGACTCTCGGCCTCGGGCTGATCGTCCTGATCTCCGCCGGCGGCATACTCAACGGTTGGGGCGAGGGACTCATTCTGGTCGTACTCGCCGTCTGCGGCATCGCCCTGCTCCTCCGCCGCGACGACCGTAGGACGCAGGCCAGCGCTGCAGGTTGGCCTGCGAGTGAGCCGGGGCCACCACCCGCAGCCGCCGCCACCGACGACACCGCCGCGCCGGCGTCGTGGGCCGAAGGTCCGGACTGGGAGCCGGATCGCCCGTGGGACGCCGGCCAGCAGGGGTGGGACCCATACGCGGAGCCAGAACCCGCTACTCCCGAGCCGCGCCGTCCTGCGTCGTCCCTGTGGGCGATCACCATCAGCGCGGTCGCGATAGCAGTGGGGGCCATCGCTATCAATGACGCGATCTGGGCGACAGTTGCACCAGCGACGTACTTCGCCACGGCTCTGGGCATCGTTGGATTGGGCCTGCTGGTCGGCGCCTGGTACGGGCGGTCGCGCGGGTTGATCGCGATAGGTCTCGTCTTGAGCATCGCCTTGGTGCCCGCTGTCGCGTTCGACCACGCGGACTTCCACGAGGAGAATGTGGTGGTCAGCCCCACCACCGTGGCGGGCATACCCACCGGAACTCAGGAATACGGCGCCGGCGAGGTCCGATACGACCTATCCGCAGTGGAGTTCGCGGACACCGACTCGGCTTCGCTCCTGGTCGACCAAGGTGCTGGCGAGCTGACAGTCATCCTGCCTCCGGACGTCGACGTCGTGCTCAAGGCCGATCTGGGCGTCGGCGATATGCGGGCGCTGAGCGAGGTCTCCGACGGTGTCGGACGGGAAGCCAACATCGTCGACAACGGCGCCGACGGTCCCGGCGGCGGCGAACTCGAACTCGGGTTGGATCTCGGCATCGGAAGCATCGAGGTGCGCCGTGAAGCGGCATGAAATCGACGTCGTGTCCCTGGTCTTCGGCCTTCTGTTCTTGGGAGTGAGCGCAATGTGGCCGCTGGTCCACTTCGAGATCCTCGGCCTGCCCGGCCTCGAACTCGCAGCGCCTGTCCTCCTCGTCTCCGTGGGGCTGGCCGGGCTAATGGCGTCGTTCAGCCGGCTCCGGCGCGGCCGCTAGAGCAGCGCCGGCTGCGCAAGCGCCGTCACAGCCGTGTCGGGGTGGTCGGTGAACACGCCATCGACACCGAGCGCGCGGAACGTCGCGTACTCTGCGGCCGCGTCGCCGTATTCTGCGCCGGCGGCGCCCCTACGGAACTCGAGCGGGAGAAACGTGTTCTCGCTACGGAAGGTCCATGCATGTACTGCCAGCCCGGCGTCGTGTGCGCGTTCGACCAAGCCTGACGGTCTGGTCTGCCGATCGTCCGGATCCGGTGCCACCAGCAACGACTTATGTGCCCCGAGAACATGGGCATACGTCGAGATCTCACGCAGCCCATACGGGGACAGCATCCCGATGTCGTCACGATGAACCAGTTGAACGAGCGGGATGGTCGTCCGCGTTGCCAAAGCACGTAAGCACGCGGGGTCGAACGACTGGATATACACCGGCAACCCGGCACCATCTCGGCGCAGGATCGACAACAGCGCGTCGTCGTGCGGGAGGCCAAGGCGCGCGAAGTGGGCAGGCTGCTTGATCTCGGGGTACACGCCGATCGGACGTCCAAGCCGGCCGGACTCCGCCCGCGCCAAGTCGACGATCTCATCGAACGTCGGAACCGCAAACTGCCCGTCGTATATCTGGTTGTGCGGCCTCACTTCGGGCAGGCGCTCGCGCGCTCGCAGGGTCTTCAACTCGGCAAGAGTGAAGTCCTCGACGAACCATCCGATGACGGTCCGTCCGTCGACGACGTTGGTTCTGCGACGGTGGGCGAACTCCGGCCGGTCGACAACGTCGGTCGTGGCCGATATCTCGTTCTCGTGCCGTGCGACCAGGACTCCGTCGGCTGTGACGACCAGGTCTGGCTCGATGTAATCCGCTCCCAGCGCAATTGCCACGTGGTAGGCCTCGATGGTGTGCTCGGGCCGGTAGCCGCTAGCACCGCGGTGCGCAATAACAAGGCAGCTCACGGCTCCAGGCAAGGCGCTCTACATGTCCACATTCCAACGTCGCCGCGAACTGAACGTGACGCGAGGTCGAATCCGATCTACTCCCACTCGATGGTGCCGGGTGGCTTGCTGGTGACGTCGAGCACCACGCGGTTGATCTCACGGACCTCGTTGGTGATCCGGGTGGAGATGTGTTCGAGCAGCTGGTACGGGAGCCGCGACCAGTCGGCTGTCATCGCATCCTCGCTCGACACCGGCCGCAGCACGATCGGATTCCCATAGGTGCGCTCGTCACCTTGCACGCCGACCGACCGGACCTCGGCCAGCAGCACGACAGGGAACTGCCAGACGTCCCGATCGAGCCCGGCCCGGGTCAGCTCTTGGCGCGCGATCAGGTCGGCCCGGCGCAGCACGTCCAGCCGCTCGCGGGTGACAGGGCCGACGATACGAATAGCCAGCCCCGGTCCAGGGAACGGATGTCTCCAGACGATCTCGGCCGGTAGCCCGAGCTGCTCGCCGATGGCCCGGACCTCGTCCTTGAACAGCGAGCGAAGTGGTTCGACCAGAGCGAACCGGAGGTCCGCGGGGAGCCCACCGACGTTGTGGTGGCTCTTGATGTTCGCTGCGCCTTCGCCGCCGCCGGACTCGACGACGTCGGGGTAGAGGGTGCCCTGGACCAGGAACTCGACGTCCTCCCCCTCCGCCACGATTTCCCGCGCGGCTTGCTCGAACGCACGGATGAACGCCCCCCCGATGATCTTGCGTTTCTGCTCCGGGTCGGCTACGCCGTCGAGCGCGTCGAGGAACCGGCCTGCGGCATCGACAACGTGCAGATGGACACCCGTGGCGGCGACGTAATCGCGCTCGACCTGCTCGGCCTCGCCCGCACGGAGGAGCCCATGGTCGACGAACACGCAGGTCAGTTGGTCGCCCACCGCACGGTGGACCAGCGCTGCCGCCACCGCGGAGTCCACGCCCCCGGACAAGCCACAGATCACTCGCTTGCCGCCGACCTGGCTGCGCACGGCTTGCACCGACTCCTCGACGATGTTGACCATCGTCCACGTCGGCCGGGCGCCGGCGAGGTCGAACAGGAAGTGCTCAAGCACCACCTGTCCGCGCTCGGTATGCAACACCTCCGGGTGCCACTGGACGCCTGCCAGCGCGCGTGCCGTGTCTTCGAACGCGGCAACCGGAGCTCCGCCGGACCGCGCCAGCACAGTAAAGCCTTCCGGGGCCCGGGTCACGGCGTCGCCATGGCTCATCCAGACCGTCAGGTCCCCGGGCAGACCGGCGAGCAGCGTTCCGGCCGTGCCGATGTCCACCGTGGTACGCCCAAACTCCGACAAACCCGTCCGCGCGACCTCCCCACCGAGGGCAAGCGCCATCGCCTGGAAGCCATAGCAGATCCCGAGCGTGGCGACGCCGGTCGTCAACAATTCCTCGTCGACCTGCGGAGCGCCCGGCGCATACACGCTGGCCGGGCCGCCGGAGAGGATGATGGCGGTGGGATGCTTGGCGAGCATCTGCGTGACCGGCATCGTGTGCGGCACTATCTCGGAGTAGACCTTCACCTCCCGCACCCGTCGGGCAATCAGCTGCGCATACTGCGCCCCGAAGTCGACGACCAGGACGGTGTCGTGCACGGCCACGACACTACCGACGTTTCGAAACGACCACGTCCACCATGCCTGCCTATACATCACCAGGCGTGCAAGCCTGGTGACGTACCCATACGGGTGGTGCACGTGGTCATCTTCAGCGGAGGATGACGTCTCCCGCCGTCGCGTCCGGTGCTAGGAAGTCGAGCAGCCGTCGACCTTCCTGGCCAACATCCCCGACCTCGTGATCCGACAGTTCAGGCGCTGCATGCACGGTGAGGGTCGCGGTGTCGCTGCTGGCCGTGAGTTGCCAGGTCGCACGGTAGTCGCCGTCGATGAGAACGGTCCCGACACGGGCGCCGTCGCCCGGCGGAAGTGGCACGCTTCGTCCGTCGGGAATCACCCGGCTCCGGTCAGCGTGGGAGAGCAGGATGTTGTCGTACTCGGGCAGGAATCGCACCGGCGCCGGGGTGTCCGCGGCAGGCCGCGGCGCGTCCGGCAGGTCGAAGATCTCGCGGTCGTTGTCGTCGACGAAGACTCGTAGCTGTGGTGCCAGCCGGTCGGCCACCTCGCGCACGGCCGGCAGCCCTGACCAGACCCGCACGTCCGGCACGGAGGCGGGCCCGAAGGCGGCGAGGTATCGCAGCACGACGTGGTCGACGGCCGCCGGGTCGTCGGCGTCGATTCCCAGCCAGCCGCGGAACGTCTGCCATCTGACCGGGCCTCGCGTTCCCCAGACCCCGCGTGGGGGAGCCTGCACCATCGGTTCGAGGTACGTAGCGGCGTAGGCGAGCGCGTCTGCGGCGACACCGGGGAACTGCTCTCCGAGGCGTCGCCCGAGCTCCACTCGGCTCAGCGGCACGTCGGTCGCGAGACTCCGCGCCTGCCTGCATACGGCGGCGAGGTCGACGCCGGGTAACTGTTTGGGGAACGGAGACGAACGGAAGCGCGCTGCGAGCATCGGTTGCATGAGTGCGCGCAGCCCGATCGCGTCGCGGCGGGAGAACAGGTGCACGGTGGCGCGCATTGCGTGCGTCCGGACGAGGTCGCCGCGTTCCAGCGCAGCCCCGGCGGCGACCGGGTCAAAGGGGTCGATGCGACTCCACAGGGCGACGTAGGGCGCCAGGGGAGCCTGCGATTGAAGTCCGACCAGGTGCTCGACGGCATCGATCGTCGGCATGCTCGCGCGCTGCAGCAACAGCTGCCGGGCGAGCGTCGCGCGGTTGACCTGCCGGCGGTCGAGACGCTCGGGACGCATGGAGGAGCGACGGGTTATCGCGGGCGGAGGACCGACCGCTGAGTCGGCAGAGGTTCGCTCACGGGCGGCCGGCTCGGCGCATAACCCGAAACGCATGTGTCAAGGAGTCGGCGAACCGGTCGAAGCTCATGCCGCCGATCGGGCCGATACCGTGCACCCGCTGGACGGCGATTCCCTGGGGCTCCGTGTACCGCAAGATGCCCTCTCGCCCGTGCCGGCGGCCCACGCCGGAATCCTTCATCCCGCCCAGGGGAATGTCGTGGCTCCCCCATGCGGCGGCGTATCCCTCGTTGACGTTGACCGTGCCGTACCGCAGCCGCTTGGCGAGGGCAACGCCACGATCGCGGTCCGCAGTCCAGACGCTGGCATTCAACCCGTATGGCGTCGCGTTCGCCGCGACGACGGCCGCATCGTCGTCGGAGATGCTGTAGATACCGACCACTGGTCCGAACGTTTCCTCTTCGGCCGCCAGCATGCCCGGGCGCACACCTTCGAGCACCGTCGGCTCGAAGAACCACGGGCCGAGGTCCGGGCGCGGGTTGCCGCCGGTCAGAACCCGGGCTCCCCTGCCGACCGCATCCTCGACATGCCGGACGACCTTGTCCAGCTGAGCCTGCGATACCAGCGAGCCCATGTCGCACGAGTAGTCATAGGCCGCCCCGAGCCGCACGGCCTGCACCCGGTCGACGAAGCGCCGCTGAAACTCCTCGCGGACCGGTGCCGCGACATATACCCGTTCGGTCGACACGCAGAGCTGCCCGGCATTGGCGAAACATGCGCGGACCGCGCCCTCGGCGGCGCGATCGAGATCTGCGTCATCGAGGACCAGCAGCGCGTTCTTGCCGCCCAGCTCGAGAGACGCGCCGACCAGGCGCTCACCAAGGCGGCGCGCTATCGTCCGCCCGGTCGCCGTGGAGCCAGTGAACGAGACATAGTCGGCGTGCTCGACGACGGTGCCGCCGATCGTCGGGCCGTCACCAACGACGATCTGCCACAGCGCCTCCGGCAACCCGGCCTCAACCGCGATGGAGCGGGCCAGCAGGGCCGTCAGAACGCCCAGCATGTCCGGCTTGTGGACGACGGCGTTGCCGGCGACGAAGGCGGGCAGGCTGTCGGAGATGGCCAGCGTCAGCGGGTAGTTCCACGGTGAGATCACACCGACGACACCCACCGGATGACGGACCTCGATGGCCATAGTCAGGCCCGGAACCAGGCCAAGCCGGCGGTGATCTCGAAGCAGGCGAGGGCCGCGAACCGAGGCATATCGCGCCGCCAGCGCGACGTCGCCGATCTCCTCGAACGCGTCCCGTCGGGCCTTGCCGGACTCGGCCTGCACGACATCCGCAATCGTCGACTGCCGGTCGAGGATCAGGTCGTGGATCCGCCCGACGATCCGCGCCCGCTCCTCGACGGTTCGTTCCGCCCATGCTGCCTGGGACTGGCGGGCAGCGCGGAATGCAGCCTCGACGTCGTCCGAAACGGAGACGGGGATCTCGGCCAACGGCCGGCCGGTGAACGGTTCGACGGCAGTGACCCGGCTGGCCCGGGGACGGGCTACGATCTTGTCGACCAGCTGTTCGAGAAGGCCCGGATCGACCACATGGTGGGGTGCCGACGACGCCGTCATGGTCACATCCGGCAGCCTACGTCCGGAGCCCGATCTCCCGGACCGCCGCGCTGAGTTGAAAAAGACCACGGGGACCACCCCTGTGCATACACCGCCAGGCTTGTAAGCCTCGCGATGTATAGGCAGAAATGGACCCCGTGGTCATTTACCCAGCAGCAGCACCGCATCGTGCGGCCGGGTCACCGCAGCACGGTGACCTCGACCCGCTGGAACTCCTTGACCTCGGTGTAGCCCGTTGTCGCCATGGCGCGGCGCAGCGCGCCGACCAGGTTCATCGACCCATCGGCGACGGAAGAGGGGCCGAGCAGGATCTGCTCCAGCGGGCCGACGGTCCTCACGTCGACCCGTTCGCCGCGCGGTAGCAGCCGATGATGGGCCTCCGACCCCCAGTGCCGCCCCCGCCCGGGGGCCTCGGTGGCCCGGGCCAGCGGGGAGCCGACCATGACAGCGTCGGCGCCACACGCGATGGCCTTGGCGACGTCGCCGGAACGCGCGATCGAGCCGTCGGCGATGACGTGAACGTACCGCCCTCCCGACTCGTCGAGATAGTCGCGGCGGGCCGCGGCGACGTCGGCGACTGCTGTCGCCATTGGGACGGTCAGACCAAGCACTGTGCGGGTGGTGTGTGCTGCCCCGCCGCCGAACCCTACCAGCACACCTGCGGCACCGGTTCTCATCAGGTGCAAGGCTGCCTGATGCGTGGCGCAGCCGCCGACGATCACCGGCACGTCGAGCTCGTAGATGAACTGCTTGAGGTTCAGCGGCTCGGCGCGGCTCGAGACATGTTCGGCCGACACCGTGGTGCCGCGGATCACAAACAGATCGATACCGGCATCGAGAACCGCCTCGTGGTAGCGCTTCACTCGCTGTGGGGAAAGTGCGCCAGCCACGGTCACGCCGCCCTCGCGGATCTGGCGCAGGCGGCCCGCGATCAAGTCTTCGCGGACAGGCTCGTCGTAGAGCACCTGCAGCCGCTGCGTGGCGCGGCCTGCGTCGAGCCGGGAGATTTCGGCCAGCATAGGTTCGGGATCGTCATAGCGCGTCCACAGACCTTCCAGGTCGAGCACGCCGAGACCGCCGAGCTTCCCGAGCAGGATCGCGGTCGACGGTGACATCACCGAATCCATCGGCGCGGCCATCAGCGGAATCTCGAACCGGTAGGCGTCAATCTGCCAGTGGGTGGACACCTCCTCAGGATCGCGGGTGCGTCGGCTGGGCACGATCGCAATGTCGTCGAACGCATAGGCCGCCCGGCCCCGCTTGCCCCGGCCGATCTCGATCTCGGTCACCGGCACAGGCTAGCGACCAGCACGGCGACTCAGCGCGAGGAGTAGTTGGGGGCCTCGGCGGTCATCTGGATGTCGTGCGGGTGGGACTCCGTCAGGCCGGCGGCCGTGATTCGCACGAATCGGCCACGCTCCTTGAGCTGCGGAATCGTGCGGGCGCCGACATAGAACATCGACTGCCGCAGCCCACCGACCAGCTGGAACGCAACCGCGGAGAGCGGGCCCCGATAGGGAACCTGGCCCTCGATTCCCTCGGGCACGAGCTGGTCGTCAGCGGTCACGTCCGCTTGGAAATAGCGGTCCCGGGTGCCTGACGTCGCGGCATCCCGCTTGCGCAAAGCACCGAGCGAGCCCATCCCCCGGTAGGACTTGAACTGCTTGCCATTGACGTAGATGAGCTCCCCCGGGCTCTCCTCGCAGCCGGCGAGTAGCGAGCCCAGCATCACGGTGTCCGCGCCGGCGACGATCGCCTTGGCGATGTCGCCGGAGTACTGCAGGCCGCCGTCACCCATCACCGGCACGCCGGCCGGTGTGCACACCGCGGCCACCTCATGAATCGCAGTAACTTGTGGCACGCCGACGCCGGCAACCACGCGAGTGGTGCAGATGCTCCCTGGGCCGACGCCGGTCTTGACCGCGTCGACACCCGCGTCGACCAGCGCCTGCGCGCCTTCCCGCGTGGCGACGTTCCCACCGATGACCTCGACATTGGCAGCGGCCGGCTCGGCCTTCAACCGGCGGACCATATCCAACAACAGCCGAGTGTGGCCGTGCGCGGTGTCGACGACGAGGATGTCCACGCCAGCATCGACGAGGGTCATTGCGCGTTTCCAAGCGTCGCCGAAGAATCCGACCGCCGCGCCCACCATGAGTCGGCTCTCAGCGTCCTTGGTCGCTCGCGGGAACTGCTCGGACTTGACGAAGTCCTTGACGGTGATCAGGCCGGTGAGCCGACCCTCGGAATCGACCAGGGGCAGTTTTTCGATCTTGTGTTTCGCAAGCAACGCGAAGGCGTCGTCGGCCTTGATACCCTCCGCAGCGGTCACCAGCGGCATCGGAGTCATGACCTCGCGAACCCGCCGCTCCGGGTACTCGTCGAAAGGCACGAAGCGCAGGTCTCGGTTGGTGACGATGCCCAGCAGCACCTGGCTGGCGTCGACGACCGGCAGTCCGGAGATCCGGTACTGAGCACACAGGGCATCGACCTCGGCGAGCGTGGAATCCGGGCCCGTCGTGACCGGGTCGGTGACCATGCCCGATTCGGACCGCTTGACCAGATCTACCTGGCCAGCTTGGTCCTCGATCGACATGCTGCGGTGCAGGACGCCGAGGCCGCCCTGCCGGGCCATCGCGATCGCCATTCGCGCCTCGGTGACGGTGTCCATCGCCGACGAGACCAACGGAACGCGGACGGAGATGCTCCGGGTCAGCCGGGACGTGGTGTCGACCTCGCGGGGCACAACGTCGGACTCGCCGGGCAGCAACAGCACGTCGTCGAACGTCAGCGCGATCGTCGCGAACGGGTCGGGGACTTCGGCAGCGGCAGATGCCATGGCGCCTTCCTGCAGTGGGAGAGCCCGAGCACTCATCGTAGACGTCGGCGCAGCTTTGCCAGCCGCTCGACGGCTTCGGCGAGTACGTCGTCCCGCTTGCAGAATGCGAAGCGCAGCAGCGAACGCGCGGCTTGCGGGTCGTCGTGGAATGTCGACACAGGTACGGCAGCAACCCCGGCCAGCTCGGGCAGCCGCCAGCACAGCTCCAGGCCGTCGTCGAATCCCAGTGGTGCAGCGTCGGCCACGACGAAGTACGTACCCGCAGACGGGTAAACGTCGAAGCCGGCGTCGAGCAGTCCTGCGGAGAGCAGGTCTCGCTTGCGCTGCAGATCGACCGCCAGCGACGCGTAGAAGTCATCGCCGAGCCCCAGCGCACGGGCGACGGCGGGCTGGAAGGGCGCTCCGTTGACGTAGGTGAGGAACTGCTTCACCGCGCGGACGGCCACGGTGGCCGCGGCCGGGCCGTGCAACCAACCGATCTTCCAGCCAGTGACGGAGAATGTCTTGCCCGCCGACGAGATGGTCACCGTGCGTTCGGCCATTCCGGACAGCGTCGCCATCGGGATATGCGGAACGCCGTCGAACGTCTGATGCTCGTAGACTTCGTCGGTCACGACCAGCACGTCATGCCGGCGGGCCAGCTCCGCAACGGACTCCAGCTCGGGCCGGGAGAACACCTTGCCGGTCGGGTTGTGCGGTGAGTTGAGCAGGACCAGGCGTGTTCTCGACGTGAACGCGCCGGCAAGCTCGTCGGGATCGAAGGAAAATGTCGGCCGGCGCAGTACGACCGTGCGACGGATCGCTCCGGACAGCGCGATCGAGGCGGCGTACGAGTCGTAGTAGGGCTCGAACGTCACGACCTCGTCGCCCGGTTCCGTGAGGGCGAGGATGGTAGCGGCGATCGCCTCAGTAGCGCCCGCAGTGACCAGGACCTCGGTGTCCGGGTCGACGTCGAGACCGTAAAAGCGCTTCTGATGTCCCGCGATCGCCGTCCGGAGCTCCGGGACACCTGGCCCAGGCGGGTACTGGTTCGCGCCCGTCCTGATGGCTGCGATCGCGTCCTCGAGCAGCGATGCTGGGCCGTCGGTGTCCGGGAAACCCTGCCCGAGATTGATCGCGCCAGTCCGGGCCGCCAGCGCCGACATCTCCGCGAAGATCGTCGTGACGAACGGCCGCATCCGCTCGACGAGCGGCAATTCCTCCGGAGCCACGGCGTCACTGTACGGGGGCTGCGCGACCTGTCAGGGCTGTGCGCAGCTGCCGTGCAGGTCCGCCGCCCGGGCGCACTGACAAGTCGGGTGCTGGTCAGTGGCTGTGGCCGTGCCCGTGGCCATGGCCCGCAGCTTCCGGCTCAGGTTCCTCGGGCTTGTCGACGACGAGCACCTCCGTGGTGAGCAGCATGCCCGCGATCGACGCGGCGTTCTGCAGTGCCGAGCGAGTGACCTTGACCGGGTCGATCACGCCCTGACTCACCAACTCGCCGTATTCGCCGGTTTCGGCGTTGAAGCCGACAGCGGACTCGTCGGAGTTGACCGTGGCGACCACCACGTACCCGTTCTCACCGGCGTTCTCGGCGATCCAGCGCATCGGCTCGACCAGCGCGCTGCGGACCACCCGCACGCCGGTCAACTCGTCGCCGGTCAGTTCGAGCTTGTCCAGCGCGGACCCGGCATGGATCAGCGCGGACCCCCCGCCCGGGACGATGCCTTCCTCGATCGCCGCCCGGGTTGCCGATATCGCGTCTTCGATGCGGTGCTTGCGCTCCTTCAGCTCGACCTCGGTGGCTGCACCGACCGAGATCACGCAGACGCCGCCGGCCAGCTTGGCCAACCGTTCCTGCAGCTTCTCGCGGTCCCAGTTGGAGTCGGTGTTCTCGATCTCCAGGCGGATCTGCGCGATCCGCGCCTCGATGTCGGTGGACTCGCCACCGCCGTCGACGATCGTAGTGTCGTCCTTGGTCACGACGATGCGTCGCGCGGTCCCGAGCACCTCCAGACCCACCTGGTCCAGCTTGAGTCCCACCTCGGGCGCCACGACCTGGGCGCCGGTAAGCACAGCCATGTCCTGCAGCATCGCCTTGCGCCGGTCGCCGAATCCCGGGGCCTTGACTGCGATGCCGGTGAAGGTGCCGCGGATCTTGTTGACCACAAGCGTGGCGAGCGCCTCACCGTCGACGTCCTCAGCCACGACGAACAGGGGCTTCCCCGACTGGATGACCTTCTCCAGCAATGGCAGCAGGTCGGCGACAGTGGATATCTTCCCCTGGTGTAGCAGCACGTATGCGTCCTCGAGGACAGCCTCCATGCGCTCGGGATCGGTCACCATGTACGGGCTGAGGTAGCCCTTGTCGAACTGCATGCCCTCGGTGAACTCGAGCTCGGTCCCGAACGTCTGGGACTCCTCGACGGTGATGACACCGTCCTTGCCGACCTTGTCGAATGCCTCGGCGATCAACGTACCGATGTCGCCGTCCTGCGCGCTGATCCCGGCGACGGCGGCGATCTCGGACTTCTCGTCGACCGGACGAGCATCGGCCAGTAGCCGGTCGGTCATCGCATCGACGGCGGCGTCGATGCCACGCTTCACCGACATCGGCGCGGCCCCAGCGGCGACGGCCCGGAGCCCATGGTGGACCATCGCCTGCGCCAGCACAGTGGCGGTGGTGGTGCCGTCGCCCGCGATGTCGTTGGTTTTGGTCGCAACCTCCTTGGCCAGTTGGGCGCCGAGGTTCTCATACGGATCCTCCAGCTCGACCTCTCGGGCGATCGTCACGCCGTCGTTGGTGATCGTCGGAGAACCGAACTTCTTGTCGATGACGACGTTGCGCCCCTTTGGGCCGATCGTCACCTTGACGGTATCTGCGAGAGCGTCGACGCCGCGCTCCAACCGACGGCGGGCGGCTTCGTCGAACTCCAGGATCTTGGGCATGAAAGGAAGTCCCTTCGAACTGCGGACGCCCCGGGCGGCTCCGGCGAGCGGAACCGCGCCGGGGCGCCGGCCGTCACGATGCTGTCAGTGGCTACTTGGAGATGACGGCGAGCACGTCGCGCCCGGAGAGGATGAGCAGATCCTCACCCTCGTACTTGACCTCTGTGCCCCCGTACTTCGAGTACAGAACTTTGTCGCCAACGGCGATGTCGAGCGGGATGCGCTTCGAGCCGGCGTCATCCCAACGCCCGGCACCGACAGCGAGGACCTCGCCCTCCTGCGGCTTTTCCTTGGCGGTGTCAGGGATGACGAGCCCGGACGCCGTGGTCTGCTCCGCGTCCAGCGGCTTGACCACGATCCGGTCCTCGAGCGGCGTGATGGAGACCGACACTTGTTGACCTCCCCTTTCGCGGGATGTCACGGGTTCGTATGGCGTGGCCTGACCACCGTCGTCGCGGGTGCCGGTGAACGGGCCGGTTGGCACTCTCCCAGGGAGTGTGCCAATCCGAAACCTAGCACTCGGCAAGGCAGAGTGCCAGCGGTGGGGTGGGTTCGAGCAGGTCCTATCTACAGCCTGAGCGCTCGACGTCGCGGACCCCAACAGGCAGTGTTCCGCCGCCGGTCGCAGCACCAGTGAGCACGTCGGTAAGCGCTCGAAATGCCGCGGGGGTGCGGCCGTACAGCGCGATTCGGGCCGTCGTCGCGTCACTATCCGCCAATGCGTATGGGGTGTCGAGCGCAACGACGACGTCGCCCGAGCCTGACCAGCCGCCGCCCAACAACCGGACCAGGTCTCCGGAGCCGACGGACAGGCCATCGGCGGACGCGGCCTGCTCCAGCCGATCCCGGTCCGTCTCGGTCCCACCAACGATCTGGATGGAGTCACCGACCAAAGCCCCGCTGCACGGCCCGGACACGATCGTCAGCCCAGCAAGCGACACCAGATATGACTGCAGTTCATGCGTTCCGACGACCGTAGGCGACGGCGCGGCCGACTGATCCCGCTGGCGGATCATCAGCGCCACCACCCGGGTCGCCGCCTCGGCCAGTCGAGCAGCCGGCAGCCGGCCCTCCGACACCGCCGCGACGATCGCGGAGTAGGCGGCGCGAACGTCGTCGGGCATGAGGACGACGTCGACCCCGGCGCGGAGTGCACGTACCGCCGCCTCTCCCGCGCCGTACGCTGCCGTCACCGCGGCCATGGTTTGGGCATCGGTGACGACGAGCCCGTCGAACCCGAGCTCCTCGCGGAGCAGGCGGACGGTCTTCGGCGACAGCGACGACGGGACTCCGGCGTCGACATCCCGCACGTCGATGTGGGCGACCATTATGGCCGGAACCCGAGCGTGGATCGCCGCGGCAAACGGGACCAGGTCGCGGCGGCGCAACTCCGCGAGCGTGGCGGTCTGCACCGGCAGCTCCAGATGGCTGTCGGTGGGCACCGAACCGTGGCCCGGGAAGTGTTTGGCGACGGCAACGATTCCTGCGTCGTCGTAACCTCGCACCGCACCGGAGACGACCTCGGCGACGATTGCCGGGTCCGACGACGCCGACCGGCTGCCGATCGTCGGGTCGTCCGGACCGGACGTGACGTCAGCGACGGGCGCGAAGACCATGGTGAAGCCGAGCGCCCGCAGCTCCTCGCCGCTTGCGCGCGCGGCTCGTCGGGCCAGCGTCATGTCGCCAGCCGCGCCCAGGGTCATCAGGGTAGGGAACTGCGTGAGTGGTGGGCCGATCCGCGCGACTCGCCCGCCCTCCTGGTCGATTCCCACGACCAATGGATAAGCCCGGTCATTGGCCGCCTGTAAGGCTGCGATGTCCCTACGCAATTGATCCGCCGACGCGACGTTGCCCTCCATCACGATGAACCCGCCGATGTGCAGATCGCGGATTTGTGCAGTCGCTGCCTCGACCGACGCGTAGTCGGCCACCAGAACCTGGCCCGCCTGCTCCTGCACCGAAATCGCGGCCACGACGTCGGCGGCCCGGTCGTACTGCTCGCGGGTCGGGCCCCAGGGAAGCGGCGGTTGCGGGGGCGGTGTGCCGGTGGCGATCGGTCTGGTCAACTCGGGCGGCGACTGTTGAGCAGCTGGAACCTGGTTGCCTGTGCATGCCGCGACCACCAGGGCGACAACCGACACAACCAGAAACGGGCGTCTCAACTGCTGAGTCTCGTTGGTGGCCACGTCAGGCCAGTATTTCGGTCACCGGCATCGACGAGTCCGCTGCGATGTTCAGCGGACTCGGCGGATGCCCACGTGCCATGATCTCCGCACCGAGCGCGGCCACCATCGCGCCGTTGTCCGTGCACAGACCCGGTCGCGGCACGCGCAATTCCACACCGACGTCTGCGCAGCGCTCCGCGGCCAGCGTGCGTAGCCGTGAGTTGGCTGCCACCCCGCCGCCGATCAGCAGCGATTCGATGCCCCGCTCACGGCATGCCAGCACGGCCTTGCGGGTGAGGATGTCGACGACCGCCTCCTGGAACGAGGCGGCGACATCGGCCACCGGCACCGGCTCGCCAGCCAGCTCTCGCGCCTCGACCCACCGTGCGACGGCGGTCTTCAGGCCCGCAAAAGAGAAGTCGAACCGGTGCCGCTGCATGTCCCGCGGGCCGGACAGGCCGCGAGGGAAAGCGATGGCCGACGGCTCGCCGTCGCGGGCTGCCCGGTCGATGGGTGGGCCGCCGGGGAACGGCATTCCCAGCAACCGTCCCACCTTGTCGAATGCCTCGCCGGCGGCGTCGTCGATGGTCGCCCCCAACGGTTCGACCTCGCCGGTGACGTCCTCGACCGACAGCAATGACGAGTGCCCGCCAGAGACCAGCAGCGCAATCGTGGGCCTTGGGAGTGGGCCATGCTCCAGTTGGTCGACGGCCACGTGAGCGGCCAGGTGGTTCACGCCGTACAGCGGTGTTCCCAGCCCCATGGCCAATGCTTTCGCTGCGGACACCCCCACCATCAAGGCACCGGCCAGCCCCGGGCCGCTGGTGACCGCCACTGCGTCTATGTCGACCAGCCCGACCCCGGCGTCGGCGCACGCCCTCTCGACGGTCGGGACGATCGCCTCCAGGTGCGCCCGGCTGGCCACCTCCGGCACGACTCCGCCGAACCGCGCATGCTCATCGACCGAACTGGCCACGGCGTCGCCGAGCAGTTCGTGGCCCCGGACCAGCCCGACACCCGTTTCGTCGCACGACGTCTCGATACCGAGGACGAGCGGAGCATCGGCACGCACGGCGCCGATGGTGCCACGAGCGGAGCCCTTGGCATCATCTCGGTGCTGCGCGATGATCGAACCTGAGGAGTCCACCTGCAGCACCCATGGGTCGTGCCGGCTGCTGACCGGCCATCGGAATGGAGCGGACCATGGCACACGGACCAGGTGACGAAAGCCTGAAGAAGGGCCTCAAACAGCGCCATCTCACGATGATCGCGATCGGCGGGGTCATCGGCGCCGGCCTCTTCGTCGGGTCAGGCGCGATCATCGGCGAGGTCGGGCCGGCAGCGTTTCTCACCTACGCCCTCACCGGCGTGCTGATCGTCATGGTCATGCGGATGCTGGGCGAGATGGCGGTCGCCAACCCGTCGACGGGATCTTTCGCGGACTATGCCCGCCAGGCTCTTGGCGGCTGGGCAGGCTTCAGCGTCGGCTGGCTGTACTGGTACTTCTGGGTGATCGTCGTCGGCTTCGAGGCCGTCGCCGGAGCCGGCATCCTGCAGCGCTGGCTGCCGGACGTGCCGCTGTGGCTGCTGGCCCTGGTTCTGATGCTGCTGATGACCGCCACCAACCTGTTCTCGGTGACCTCCTACGGCGAGTTCGAGTACTGGTTCGCCGGCGTAAAGGTCGTCACGATCACGGCGTTCATCGCGCTCGGCACGCTGTTCGTATTGGGTTTGTGGCCCGGGCGCGACCTCGATTTCTCGAACCTGACCGAACATGGCGGGTTCTTCCCGAACGGGACTGCGGCGCTGTTCTCCGGCATCATCATCGTGATCTTCTCGATGGTCGGCGCCGAGATCGCGACCATCGCCGCGGCGGAGTCCGACGAGCCCGAGCGGGGCATCGTGCGGGCCACGAACTCCGTCGTCCTGCGAATCTCGGTGTTCTTCGTCGGCTCGATCTTCCTGCTCGCGACGATCCTGCCGTGGAACTCCACCGAGCTCGGCGACTCGCCGTATGTCTCGGCCATGGAGGAGATGGGAATCCCAGCCGCCGCCGAAATCATGAACTTCGTCGTTCTGACGGCGGTGTTGTCCTGCCTGAACTCGGGTCTCTACACCGCATCACGCATGCTGTTCGTGCTCGCCGCCCGCAACGAAGCTCCGGCGCGCATGCTGTCGATCAGCCGCAGCGGCGTCCCAATGTGGTCGATCATTGCTTCCACGATCGTCGGCTTCGCCTGCGTCTTGGCCGCATATCTATCGCCGGACACGGTGTTCTTGTTCCTGCTCAATTCGTCAGGCGCGATCATCCTGTTCGTCTACCTGATGATCAGCCTCTCGCAGCTGCGACTGCGGCGGATGGTGCCACCGGAGCGGCTCCGCGTGAAGATGTGGTTCTACCCAGTGCTCACGCTGCTCACGGCTGCGGCGATCATCGGGGTGCTCGTGTCGATGTTCATCCGCGACGACACCCGCTCGCAGATCATCCTCAGCCTGGTGGCGTGGGCCGTCGTACTCATTGCGTACGTCCTGCGGCGTAGGGCGATCGGTGATGCTCATCTGACCCCGTCCGGCATCGACGCCGAAACGCGGGCGGATGCGTGGATGCACGAGCACGGCGCCGCTGCCGAGCTTGAGGTCGATGCCGCCGTCGGTGAAGGGCCGCTCGACCCCCAGCTCATCCGCCGGGTCCGGGAGGACGGCTACGCGAATGAAGGTGTCTGATATCACGCGGTTCACAGGACCCGGCGAAGGACCAGCGCGTCGACGCGGCCGGCGTCGTAGTAGCCGCGACGACGGGATACCTGTTCGAAGTGGAGGCGGGTGTAGAGCACGAGGGCTGCCTCGTTGTCGGCCCGGACCTCGAGCAGCAGCGTGCTGGCATCGCGGCGTCTCGCCTCCCCGATGAGCGCCGCGAGCATTGTGGATCCGATTCCACGGCGTTGGTGGGCGGCAGCGACGGCGAGGGTTTGGACTTCGGCCGTGTCCCCCGAGACCAGGAGTCCCGCATAACCCGCGATCTTCTCGTCGACCTCGGCGACGACATACCAGCGTGAGTCGGGGACACCAGCAAGCTCGGATTCGAAGTGTTCTGTGGACCACGGCGGATCTCCGGCGAAGAGCTCCTGCGCCAATCCGACCAGGGATTCGACATCAGCCGGGCGCACAGGGCGCAGGCGGACCGTCACCGAGACAGGACCGGCTTGCGCCCTGTCGGCGGCTGCGCGTCCGGCCTCCGGAGGTAGATCGGCTGCGCCGGCAGCACCTCCACCTCGGCATTCGCAACGGCAATTGCCAGGTCCGTCGCGCTCGGGAACTGCGGTGGTATCGGGTTGGGAAAGGCATCGGGATAGAGCCGCGCGCCCGCCCCGGATGCCGGCAGTTCGGTGGCGACGGTTGACGGAGCGACAACGTCCGGCCCGGCCAGCCGGTGGCCAGCCTGGTCATACGCGGCCCAGTAGACCTCCTTGCGGCGGGCATCGGTTGCGACAACGAACGGCCCGTAGACGGCGACACCGTGAGCCACCACATCCAGACTGCACACACCGTGCACCGGAATGTCGAGCACGTGACCGAGCATTCGCGCGGTGACCAGACCGATACGCAACCCGGTGAACGGCCCTGGGCCGACCCCTACCGCTATTGCCCTCAGCTGCTGCCGGTCGACACCGGCAGTACGCAAGACGTCGACGATCGCCGGGCTGAGCAGCTCGGTGTGCCGGCGCGCGTCCACCCTCGTCGACTCGGCGACAACGCGCTCACCGTCGTGTAGCGCCACCGTCACCGCTGGCGTCGAGGTGTCGAAAGCGAGCAGCACGCGCTCAGGCTATGGGAACCGGTCACACCCGACGACGAGCGACGACTTTCGCGGAGCCGCTCAGTGACGATTTGAGATGAGGCACCGGTCTGCGATCCCCAGCTTTGGCGCACAGCCAAGCAGCGTCAGATTCCTCCACAGGTGGATCGCCTCGGTTTCGAGCTGTCGGACTCTGCCGCTAGAGTCGAACGCATGTTCGAGGATGCGATCCAGGTCCGGGATCGGTTGGCCGTGCTCGTCGACCGGTTGGATCCGGATGCGGTCAGCGGGTCGGCCGCCCGCGAGCTGTGGCGGGTGTTGGACGCCTCCGAGCGGCTGTGCGCGGCCGGTAAGACCCTGTTGGCCCGCCGGGTGGCCGCCACCCATCACCGCAACGGCGGCACCCGGTCCGCCGCCGAGGAACTGGCCCGCAGCGGCGGTACCCCGGCCGGGCAGGCGAAGGACGCGTTGGACACCTCGCAGCGGCTGCCCGACCAGCCGCCGGTAGAGGCCGCGTTGCGCCGCGGTGAGCTGTCCCCGGCGCAGGCCGCGCTGATCTCCGCCGCCGTAGCAGCCGAACCCGGCCAGGCCCAGCGGCTGACCGAACTCGCCGGCACGGTGTCACTACCCGAACTCCGCGACCAGTGCGCCCGCGTCACAGCCTCCGCGGACCCGGATCCAGAGGCCACCAACCGGCGGCTGCACCAGCAGCGGCGGCTGCGCCGCTACACCGACAGCGAAGGATTCTGGAACCTGCACGCCAAGGGAACCCCACAGGCCGGTGCCGCGTTCAACGCTGTCCTCGACGCCATCACCGACCAGCGGTTCCAACGAGCCCGCCGGGACGGACGCCGCGAGCCGCTGCAGGCCTACGCCTTCGACGCGCTGATGACCATGGCCGACCGGGCCGCCGATCCGAACCCGCACCGACCCGCCGCTGCCGCGCACACCAGCGCCCCGAGTGGTGACGGCCCCGGCCCCACCAACCGACACGATCCTGACCCCACTGGCGGTACTCCGCCCGCCATCCCTTCGGCCCCGCCCGCCTCGTCGCGCGGGCGGCCGAACCCGCGGTATCTGGCGCTGCTGCGGGTCGACCTGCAGGCCCTGCGCCGGGGCCGAGTCGACGGCGACGAACTGTGCGAAATCCGTGGCGTCGGCCCGGTGCCGGTTTCGGTCGCCGAAGGCCTGCTCGGCCAGGCCGTGCTCAAACTGGTCATCACCCGCGGGGTGGACGTGCTCAACGTCACCCACCTCGGCCGCGGTCCCACCGCCGCCCAACGCATCGCGCTGGCCTGGGCCAGCCCCGGTTGCACCGTGCAGGGCTGCTGGCGCTCCCGTACCGAAAACGACCACCGCCAACCCTGGGGCGAGTCCCGACACACCCGCCTAGACGAACTCGACCCGCTCTGCCACCACCACCACGACCTGATGTGGAACGGCCCTGTCAAGCGGGCGTTGGATGGCGTTGGAGACGGTGTGTCGGGCTGCAACGCTCGCGGTGTTGGCGCAGGTGTCGGGTCCCCGGGGTCGAGACGGAGCACCCGCAGCGCTG
>JBKPAG010000031.1:0-8834 GCA_046726315.1 Actinomycetota bacterium
TTGGTGTTGTCGGCGCGAGACGAGGAGGGCGATGTGCTCGGCGTGGGGATCGACTGGGCGGAGGAGTTCCATGTGGTGGCGCTGGGCCGCCCGGGCGAGGGTGTGGTCGAGGTGCGGCGGATCGAGCACCACCCGGACGCGGTGGCCGCTCTGGTGAACCGGATCGCGGGAATGGAGGCAGACCCCGCCGAAGTGCGGGTGGTCATCGAGACCCGGCACGGACTGCTCGTCGACGCGCTGGTCGACGCCGGCTACACGGTGCTGCCGGTCAACCCGGAACTGGTGTCCCGTCGCCGCGGCCCGGCGCGGAAGAAGGACGACGCGGAGGACGCCCGGATCTGTTGCCTGCTCGCCCTGGACCGACACGCCGGGCTCAAGCCATTGATCCCGCACGGGCAGATCGCCGGCGAGCTGCGGTCCATCGCCCGCGACGACGAGCGGGCCTGCCGGGACCAGCGGCGGCTGCTGAACCGGCTGCGCGCCGACCTGATCGCCACCTTCCCAGCCGCGCTGGCCATCGCCGGCGACGATTTGGGCGCGCCGCGGGTGCTGCGGCTGCTGCAGCGGTGGCCCACCGCACCGGCCCTGGCCGCGGTCTCCCGGGAGGAGCTCATCGACTTCGCCCGGGCGCAGCGCACCGGCTACCTGCAGCGCTTCGCCGACACGGTGCAGGCTGCGCTGCGCAGTGACCAGTTCGTCGCCCCGGCGCACCTGGTCCGGGCCAAGGCCGACACGATCCGGCTCACCGCCGCGCAACTGCTGCTCATCGACGCGCAGCGGCGGATCTGGCAGAAGCAGATGGGCGAGCTGCTCCTCGGCGCGCCCGGCCACCCGAGCGACCGGCAGCGGGCGGAGGACCGGCCGGGGCAGGCGTTTCCTGGCGGCGAGATCTACCTGAGCTTTCCCGGCCTCGGTCGCCGTCTCGCCGCCAGGATCGCCGGTGAGATCGGCGAGCACGTCGAGCAGTTCACCACGCCGAACTCGCTGCAATGCTATGCCGGCAGCGCACCGGTCACCCGCCGCTCCGGCAAACGCGACCTCGTGGTCGCCCACCGGCTGGCCTGCAACCGATACCTGACCGACGCGGTGCACCGGTGGGCGTTCGCCAGCCTGCGCCGCTGCGGCTGGGCCACACAGTTCTACGACGCGCAGCGGACCCGGAACAAGAATCATCACGCCGCGCTCCGCGCGCTCGCCAACCGCTGGCTCGAAGTCCTCTGGCACTGCCTGACCAAACGAGTCCGCTACAACGACGCCATCCACGTGGCCAACCGCACCCGGGCGCTCAACCCGGCGGCATCAGCGGCAGCCTGACCCCCCTCCATCCATGCTAAAACGATCAAGCTGTCCGAGAATCTGAGGCCAGAGGGTTGACAGAGGGTGTCTCCAACTGGACACCTCCCACCCGGCGGCATGGACCAGGCGACTACGAGGAACCACCCCCAACCACAACAACCCAAAACAACACCCTGCGGCAACACACCGAAACCGCCAGCGCCGCCGGGTTAGATCCGTGCACCCTCTTGACGGGCGGGCCCTCATGGGTGCCGCGATGTCCCCACGGGCACTACCCCAGCTGGTCGCGGCGGCGTGTCAGGTAGGCCGTCTCGGCGGTGTTGCCCGCCAGCGCGATGGCTCGGTCGTACGCCGCCCGCGACTCCTCGCTGCGACCCAGTCGGCGCAGGATGTCGGCTCGGGCCGCGAAGTAGGCGTGATAGTCCACTAGTTCGTCCTCGAGACGGTCGACGATCGCCAGGGCGACGTCCGGGCCGTCGAGTTCCGCTATCGCAACGGCTCGATTGAGGGCGACGATCGGCGACGGGTCGAGACGAACGAGCTGGTTGTAGAGGGCCACGATCTGCGACCAGTCGGTGTCGCGCATATCGCGCGCCGAGGTGTGCACGGCGTTGACCGCGGCCAGGATCTGGTACCGGCCCGGGGCCCGGCCCGTGGCCAGGCGCTCCCTCACCAGCCGATGGCCCTCGGCGACCAGCGCGGCGTCCCAGGCTCCACGGTCCTGCTCGTCGAGAGTGACCAGCTCGCCGTTCCCCGAGACGCGGGCGGCGCGACGGGCCTCGGTGAGGAGCATCAGCGCCAGCAGCCCCGCCACCTCACCGTCCTCTGGCATGAGTTCACGGAGCAGTCGCGTAAGGCGGATGGCCTCGGCGGTCAGGTCGTGACGCACAGGGTCGGTGTCGGGGCCGCTCGCCAGGTAGCCCTCGTTGAAGACCAGATAGAGGACGGCGAGCACGCCGGAGACTCGTCCCGGCAGGTCATCGGCGGACGGCACCCGGTAGGGGATACGAGCCGCCTTGATCTTCGCCTTCGCACGGGTGATCCGTTGTCCCATGGTGGCTTCCTGCACGAGGAAGGCACGGGCGATCTCCGGCACGGTCAGACCGCCGACCATGCGGAGCGTCAGCGCTACGCGGGCCTCCGGGGCGAGCGCCGGGTGGCAACAGGTGAAGATCAGCCGAAGCCGCTCGTCATCGACGGCACCCACGGAGTCGCGCGGGACGTCGTCGTACATCATCTGCGCCTGCTTGTGCTTGTCGTCGCGCTTGTTCTCGCGCCTGATCCGGTCGAGGGCCTTGCGGCGGGCGGTCGTGGTCAGCCAGCCGCCCGGGTTGGGAGGGACGCCATCGGCCGGCCACCGCTCGACGGCGGTCGCGAAGGCCTCGGCGGCGGCCTCCTCGGCAACGTCGAGATCGCCGAAGTGCCTGGTCAAGGTGGCGATCACCCGGGCCCACTCCTCGCGATGGGCCCGGGTGATCGCCTCACCGACGTCGACCGGGCTCACAGGAACGGCCGCACCTCCACCCGGCGGTTGCAGGCCTTCGATCCCGCGGCGGCAAGCTTCAGCGCCACGTCGAGGTCGGGAGCCTCGATGATCCAGAAGCCGGACAGCCACTCCTTCGTCTCCACGAATGGGCCATCGGTGAACATCGCTTCGGCGCCCCTTCCGTCGATGACCGTGGCCGTGCCGGGCGCCCCAAGGCCGCCCGCGAAGACCCAGTGGCCTTCGGCTTGAAGCCCGTCGTTGAACGCGTTGATGTCGGTCATCTCGTCCGAGGTGGCCGAGTTGGGCGTGTCGTCGATCACGGAAACTAGGTACTGCATACGGATCATTCTCCTGTGGTGTCGGACGCCCCTCGTGGGCGTGCGCTCACTCGTGCCACGAACGCCTCTGCCCCAATCCGACACACCGCCGCGCGATCCTCTTTCAACGACCTTCTGGCACGAATTGGCGATGCCGCTACCGAGTCACCGTCGACGGAGCCGTCGCGGCGATAGTTCGGGTCAACTGACCAGAGACAAACGCACTCTCATGCCGATGTGTGCGTGTCTGATTCAGCGTCGGGCGGCTTCCATACGGTTGATCGTTCCCAGGAATCGACCGCTAGCCTGTTCCGACTAGAGTGGCCGGACTCTCACGTCCGCCAGGTAGGGGTTCTTGAGATCGGTGCGTTCTCCGATCCTGGCGCTTCCGTCGGAGATGAAGCGGGCGGAGAGGGGCTTCTGATACTTGCCCGACAGCCCGTGGAGGAGTCTCAGTATCTCGAGGATTCGGTCAGGGTCTTCGTCGACAGCGAGCGGGTAGGAGTCGATCCCCAGTCCCGAGTGCAGGCTCAGGAAGACGCACCGCTCGATGCTGAACCTGCCCCGCTCGTACTCGTCGGCTAAGTCGAAGTCCTCCAGGCAGGGGAACATCAGTCCGCAGAGACCCACCGACCTGGAAACTGCCGATGCGATGAATCTCGAGATGCCCAGGAAGATGTCACTGCTCACTGCGCGATCCCAGTCGAGCCCGAGACGTCGCAGGAAGTTGACGAGGCTGCCAGGCCCGTCGAAAAGGGGCGCGATCGACGTGTCAATTCCGAGGTAACCGTCGGCCTCGCCCATGAGGGAGTCGACTTCCTCCCACACGTGCTGCAGCCGTTCGAACCACTCGTCGATGCTCCGGCATCCGCTGGATAGGTTCGTCGGCTGAAGACCGATCGCGAAGCCATCGGTGTCGTAGGTGGCAGAAGGGAAGTACGGCGACGACGGGCGGTTGTTGAAGGCGTAGGTGAAGCTGAACGTCTTCGTCGGCGCGTTCTGGACGATGTCGGTTAGCAGTCCCACGTGCTCCCGTGTCGGCCTCTCGTCGCTTAAGTCGACGTTGAAGGCCACGTTCTTGGCCGCGCAAAGCTTCTCCAGGCCGTCTCGGGCTTCTGTGAGGCCGAGACGCCCGACGCTGAAGAAGGTACTTCCGTCCCCGTCTTGGTCGAGCTCGAGAATTCGGTCCAGGTCAGGAGAGCAAAGCCGGATGGTCTGCACCTCGAACCCACGGGTCTCGAGTCGCTCCGCGTGCGCGCGCAGCCGCACAACGGACTGTTCAGAAGGCGTCGCCACGAACTGGCACACACTCCGAACCACCCTGGTCGGACCAGGGCCGGTTTGATGCAACCGGTCCTCCCTGTCTCTCAGCATGGTCGGACACTATTCGTGGCCACCGGTGGGTTGGTGCATGTCGAGTGCCTTGTTTGTCGCCAAGAGGACGCCGTAGCACCGGTACGTCCGTGGCGTGATCCCGCGACCGCCGGCCACTCGACACAGGAATTTGCTCGACCAACCCGTCCCGCGAGGCCCCAGTGGTCCCATCCCTCGATGAAGGGCCTTTCAGGGGGCGCCGGAAGCAGCCTTAGACCGGCCTCGATCGCCTTCAGACTCCGCGCCTTTCAGCACGCTTGCAACCATCCGGCCGCCCAGCGCCGACGCACGCAAACAGCCGCTCTGCGTGCCCCGCACGCTATTGCCGCGGGTCGCGAGAGCCAGCTGAGTCCGCGCGGGTGGATCTGCGTGCCGGACACCACCGCGGACGGTCATGGGGTGGAACCGCGCGGGTTCGGGGCGTGTAACGATCGGAGGGCTGGCAGCGTTTGTGTTGATGTCATCGAGGGCGGGTTGGGAGGTCCCCGGCCGTCTCCGCAACGCTCGTCAATAGGGGGATCCGACAATGCGACGCAAGGCCATTGCTCTTGTCGCAGCCGGGCTTTTCTCGGTTTTGACTGCGAGCCCGGCATTCGCCGACCAGCCGCCTGGCCAGTTGGGCTACGAGGGACAGCCCGGGAACCAGGGCGGGGCAAGCGGGCAACCCGGACCGGCGCCGGGGCTGCTCGGTTACGAGGGTCAACCAGGCAACCAGGGCGGCTGAGCTCCGACTCATTCCACGCCGCCGCGACTGCCAACACGACCGCAGTTGCCGGTGTCCGCGCGCGTCATGCCGATCACCGAGCGCGCGGGGGTCGATGTCGGCGGCTGAAAGCGGTCCCAAGCGTCAGCGCGCGGGTCCATTCTGAGAAGGGCCGCAATTGAATGGTTCGACGACTGAACCTCGGGCGGCCTCGAGGCGTTAATAAGCTCCCGCGGGCGGCCCGCCCGGCCCGGCCAGCAAGGTCAGGCACGCGTGCCCGCCATCACGGCGCCGTCGAGGAACCTCAGCGCCTCACGTCGCTCGACCACTGGCGAAGTTACACCCTTCTTGGTATGACGCCGCTCCGGCTGAGGCGACATAGTCGAGAGGACCAGGCGCGGACAGGAGGGGCGCGGCCGTGCCACAGAGCACAGTCGTCATGGAGGAGGCGACGTCAAACAGCGGGGACGACCGCGTTGCCGCACTCGGCGTCGTCGCTTCGTTGATGCTGTCTCGACGAACAGGGGGTGAGGAAATGCCGAAGGAGGCAGGATCCAAGGAGCGGGACCGGAGCGGCTGGAAGGTCCTGCTCGGCCTCGGGTTGGTAGCGCCGGCTTTGGCGGGGGTTGCGCTGACTCCCTCCGTCGCGTCCGGCGGGGAGGAACCCGCCACCCACGACCATGCGGCCCACGCCGCGGGCCTGCAGGACGAGCTCGCGCAGGTGCGCGAGGCTACGGCCAGGTTCCATCGGGTCGACGAGGCGGTCGCGGCCGGCTACGAGCTCGGATGGGTGAACGGCTCCGGAGTGAGGATCGTCGCGGGCTGCGTCGCCCACCCCACGGCAGGGGCGATGGGGTACCACTACTTCAACGCGGAGTTGATGGCCGACAACGACGTCAACGCCCTCCAGCCCGAGGCCCTGGTCTACGCGGCAGCCCCAGACGGCGGGCTCAAGCTCGTCGCCGTCGAGTGGGTCGTCCGGGGCCCCACAGTCCAACCCTCCCGGCGTCTCAGAAACACCGTCGGTCCTCGGGATGGACATGCACATCCTGGTCCCGCCTCCCGGGCCGGCCTTCTACCTCATGCATGCCTGGGTGTGGGCCAACAACCCGTCAGGGATGTTCGCGGACTGGAACCCGCAGGTCAGCTGCAGTTAGCTGCCAGGCGCGCGAGCAGCATTCGGCCCTACGAGGCCAACGGATAGCCGACGAGTGACTTCGATCAAGGTGTCACTCGCGCTGGGCGCCAGGCCGTCGCCACACAGGCCGCGCGGGTGGATCGATTCGGCCGCTCGCAGTGTTGCGCCGCCGTCTGGAATCGATGTTCGTATCTCGCGCGGCGCTTCCAACCGCGTGACGGTAGTCGCCGGATACCGACGACGAGTTCTCGAGCGACAACGGCTTGAGCATTGCACCGGGCACCGAACACCGCGCGCAATCCGCACTCATCTGGCGCCGTCGGCGCGCCCGACCCATGCCCTGTCGGTTCACCCCGACCATGCCGTGTCGGCGCAGGTTATCGGGGTCGTCGATGTGGAGCGCCGGACCACTAGGTCGAACGCCGGGCAGCTGGGTCCGCGCTGAGGCTGGACGGATCTTGGGCGTCTTGCGCGCCGCGATGTCGGGTCGGCGCAGCTAGAACACGTGTTCGGGGTCAACAGTGGACGTTGCGTACTCCGGACGCCCGAGAGGCCGATAAGTCTGGATGGTGATGCCCCGGGACGTGGTCCGCGAGTTGACCAGATCGAGCGCGACGTCCGGACCGGAATCGGGGAACAGCCGTGTGCCCTGGCCGACGACGACGGGATAGGTGACCAGGTCGAGCTGGTCGACCAGGTCGTTGGCGAACAGCCATCGGACGAGGGCACCACTGCCCGGCACCAGCAGGTCGCCATCGTGATGCGCCTTCAGATCACCGACGGCCGTGGCGACGTCGCCGTGCAGGACAGTCGTGCCCGCCCACTGCGGGTCGGCGAGACTGGTCGACGCCACGTACTTGGGCCGGCTGTTCAGCGCGGCGGCAATCGGGTTCGTGCTCGGATCGGCCAACGCTCCCCAGTAGCCGGCGAAGATCTCGTACGTCCGCCGGCCAAAGAGGAACGCGGCCGCGCCGCCGTAGACCTGGTTGAGATAGTCCCCGGCTTCGGTGTCGAGAAGTGGTATGGCCCATCCGCCGCGGTCGAAGCCGCCGCTGCGATCCTCGTCCGGTCCGCCCAACTCCTGCATCACGCCGTCCACCGAGATGTTGGTCGTGGTCGTCAACCTCATGCGTGTCACCTCGTCGAACAACGGCCGCGGACCCTTCTGGATCCGCGCCACTTGCTACAGACAAGCACACTTCGTTTTGACGCGGCCCTCGCCGCCGGCGCTGTCGAACTCATCGGCGACGAGCCCCTGTTCGCCGACTTCGTAGCCACGTTCACCGTTCCCTACAGCGCCGCTCTCTCGCCCTGAGCATCCGTCGCCCGGGTGACGCGTCCCGACTACATCCGACCATGCCGCGGACATGGCATAGCGTCCCGCTCATGCCGCATTGACGCTCACCTCGAAGGTTGGCGCAGTTGGGGGATGAACACCGCTCAGATCCTCCCGGCCCTCCCCGAGCTCACCGACCGCGCACTCCGGCTGGCAGTCGCTGCCTACCTGGCCCGATACAAGGGCCAGACCCGCATTCACACCGAGTCCGACCTCCGCAGCTACCTCGTCTGGTGCGCCCAACAGCACCTGAACCCCGCTCGAGGCTCAGCGGCCACACGTCGAGATCTACCTGAGGTGGATGCAGGAGGTGCGTGGCTACAAGCCGTCCACGGTCGCCCGTCGGCTTTCGGTCCTGGTCGGCTTCTACCGAACATGCGTCATCGACGCTGTGCTCGATCACTCGCCCGCCGACCACATCCGACGTCCCCCGGTGCCACCGGAGTCACCCACTCTCGGCATCAGCCATTTGCAGTTCGAAGCCATGCTCGCCGCCGGCCGGACGTCCCAGCACGTCAACGACTTCGCCCTCGTGGCCCTGCTCGAACTCCTCGGCCTGCGGATCTTCGAAGCGACCGGCGCGAGCGTCGAAGACCGCGGCGAGGCCGACGGCCACCGGGTCCTGCGGGTGCACGGCAAGGGCGCAACTGCCGATGAGCGAGCGAAGGATCAGCCTTGACGCCAGTCCCCGGAACCTGAACAGATTGCGCTCCTTGCTCGCGGGGCTTGACCTTGACGCAGGGTCAACCCTGCACGCTGTCGTCATGTCCATAGATATCCAGATGACAACGGAGCAGGTCCGGGGGCCCGCGATCCACGTGCACGCCCTGGAGAAGTCGTATGACGAGCTGCACGTGCTGCGCGGCGTGGACTTCGAGGTGGCGCGGGGCAGCATCTTCGCCCTGCTCGGCTCCAACGGCGCGGGCAAGACCACGGTCGTGCGGATTCTGTCCACGCTGCTCAGGCCTGAGGCGGGGACGGTCACCGTCGCCGGCTTCGACGTCGCCACGCAACCGGCGAACGTGCGAGAGTCCATCAGCCTCACCGGGCAGTTCGCGGCCGTGGACGAGATCCTCACCGGACGGGAGAACCTGATCCTGATGGCCCGGCTGCGGCGCGTGAACGACGCCGGCCACGTCGCGGATGACCTACTGGCCCGCTTCCAGCTCACCGACGCGGCCAAG
>JBKPAG010000032.1:0-14506 GCA_046726315.1 Actinomycetota bacterium
GTCGGTCAAGGTCGAGGCTGAGCGGAGGGCCGAGCTTCGCAGCCGGTATGGCTGACGCGAGCCAAAGTCACAGATCGTTCTGGGTGTGCCGTTCACCGCGACGGCCGAGACCGACCGTCATCAACCGCCAGCGCAGATCCGTCCGTCCTCGGTGCACGTCAGCACGACCTGCCCGTCGACAATCTCCAGAGGCACGCTCGCGGTGTAAGCCTTGGAGCTGCTTGACCATCGCGCCGTGGCAACCAGTGGCCCCAGCGGCGCGTCCTCGGTCGCCGTGATCTTGATGTTGAAGTAGCCGGACGGGGAGATGTCATCGAGGACCGGACGGAACCGCCACTCCCGCGTGTTGTAGTCGTAGATATAGTACGTCACCTGCGCCGCGACGCCGGGTGGCAGGTCGAGCACCTCCACCTCGACCGGGCCGGAGAACCCGTCCTTGCCGAGGGCATACCCGCCGATCCCCACCCGGTACTGGAAGCCCATCCCGCACGCGTCAACGTGGCGGAACAGCGGCCCAGAATCGGTGAGGCACTGCAGCGGGTACACCGAGCATGCGGGTCTGGTTCGGCAGGGCCGCCGCGGGCGACGAACCAGCCCGCTGACGACCGGCGGATAGTCGGAGTTCCAGCAGAAGTCGCCACCCCACAGGTCGCGCCGCAAGTGACAGCGACGGAGCCAGCAACACGGCCAGCAGCGACCCCAGCAACGCGATCGTCCACGGTGTCCGGACGCGAACGCGACGCGTGATACCCACGGTGCACCCCCTCGGGCTGGACCCCGGGAAGGTCATCTGAGGCTCATTGAGCCACCGGGGCCCTCGGGCGGACTGTGATGGCAGTCACGAGATGTGTGGCTGTGATCTGGTGAATCGTGAGCGCGCACACGGAAGCGGACCGGACCGCGCTCCTACGGTCGCCGCATGACCGTACGAGCGGAATGGAATGGAATGGTCCTCGCCGAGAGCGACGAGACCGTGCTGGTCGAAGGCAACCACTACTTCCCGCCGGAGGCGGTGCGCTGGGAATACTTCGTCGACAGTCAGACGCACACTGTCTGCTTCTGGAAGGGACTTGCCTCCTACTACACCGTGACGGTGGATGGGGTGACCAACCCGGACGCAGCCTGGTACTACCCGCGGCCGTCGCCGCTGGCCAAGAAGATCAAGAAGCACATCGCGTTCTGGCACGGCGTGAACGTTCGGCAAATCTAACCGCGGCTCTGCAGGAGGCTGCGTCTGCGACGCTCTGGTCGGCACGGCGACGTCGATCCGCTGACCTCGCTCAGAACGTGATGACCTGGTAGCCCGACGTCACCAGACCGCGAACGCTGGGGTGGCCGTGATAGTCCTCGAGCAACTCCACGTGCGCGTGCTTAACACCCTCCTCGGCGTCGAATGCCCGAGAACAAAAGCCGCACGCACCGGACACGACCTCGCGGACCTGCTCGAACAACCCGTGGGTACGGTCGGGGTCTGAGAGCACGCCGAGCCACTGGGTCCCGGGCGCCGTCGAAGACCAGCTGAACGTCGTCACCTGCCTCGTTGAACTCCTTGGCGATCATCATGGCGTTGACCACACGGCCCAAATCGCCGTGGGTCTCGACGTCGGCCAGGACGAGAAGCGCCAGACGGTTCATCAGGATCTCCTTCGGAGGCGCGCGTCCCTGCCCAAGCATCACCACAACCTGCCCATCCGAACGTGAGCGCGCACACGGAAGCGATCGATTCATGGCCGTAACGTCCGCCATGACGTGACCAAGCGTCGGAGGCGAACGAGCTTGGCCAGAGACAAGCGCATCACCTGGAGAGGTGTTGCCCTCGCGGTCGCCGGCGTGACCGTGGCGTTGCTGCTCGCCATCGGCTTCGCCGGTGGGTCCGACGACGACTCCGGCTCTGACGGCGCCGGCTCCGGGTCCCCTGCCGCCGTCGACGCGGTGGCACTCCCCCAGGCCGAGTCCAGCCCGCGGCAGCAGGTGCCGTCGGCACTGACTGACCGCGACAACAGCGCGTTCCCGGAGCCGTTGCTTGACCCGGACCTCGTACTGTCGGGCGGCCCACCGCCAGATGGCATCCCCGCGATCGACGAGCCGACGTTCATCCGGGCGAGTGACGTCGACTGGCTCGCCGACGCGGAGGCCGTCCTCGCGCTGACCATCGGCAACGACACGCGGGCCTACCCGATCCAGGTCATGACCTGGCACGAGATCGTCAACGACACCGTGGGTGGGGTCCCTGTGTTGGTGACGTACTGCCCGCTGTGCAACTCGGGAGTCGCGTTCGACCGGCGGGTCGACGGGATGGTGCTCGAGTTCGGCACGTCCGGTCTGCTGTATGCGAGCAACCTGGTCATGTACGACCGGCAGACCGAGTCGCTGTGGCCGCAGGTGACCGGCCGGGCGGCGTTCGGCGCCTTGACCGGCGCCATGCTTGAGGTGCTGCCGCTCTCCCCCGTCGGCTGGGCGGACTTCCGAGCGGCGCACCCTGACGCGTGGGTGCTGTCCCGGGAAACCGGGCACGCCCGTGACTATGGTGTCAACCCGTACGTTGGCCTCGACAACGACCCTGACCGGGCGCCGCTGTTCGGTGCGCCAAGCCAGGACGACCGCATCCCGCCGATGAAGCGTGTGGTCGCTGTCGGGAGCGGCGCCGCGTCGGTCACCTTCGTACGGAGTGCCGTCACCCAGGCAGGCGTCCTCACCGACCATGTCGGCGACGAGCCGATCGTGGTGCTCCACGCCGAGGGCCAGGCGCCGGCCCTCGACGACGGCCTCGTCGCCGGAGGACGCGAGATCGGCACGGTCGCCGTCTTCGATCCGGTGGTCGGCGGGCGGGAGCTCACGTTTGTCAAGGAGGGTGACGCGTTCACCGACGAGCAGACCGGCTCGACCTGGAACGTCCTCGGCCGGGCGACGGACGGCCCGCTGGCCGGCGAGCAGCTGGCCGCGGTCCCCTTCCTGGACACGTTCTGGGCCAGTTGGGTGTCCTTTGCCCCGGACACCCGACTCGTCGGCGGCTGACCGTGCGCCGCCCGCCCTTCCCCCTCGTCCTCGCCGCGGCGGTGAGCCTCCTCACAGCCGCATGCGGCTCCGTCTCGGGTGGTGGCGGCGACGCTGACTCAGGGGAGGCCTTCACGTTGGCCGCCTACCAGGGCGAGGAAGCGCTGGGTGGACAGGAGGTCGAGTTCGACTCGCTGCTGGGCCGGGAGATGCCCGTCGTCGTCAACTTCTTCGCCGCCCAATGCCCGCCGTGTCTACTGGAGATGCCCTGGTTCGAGCAGGCGGCGCAGCAGCACACCGACGACGTCCTCATGGTGGGGGTCGACATTGGCCCGTTCGTCGGGCTCGGCACCCATGAGCAGGGCGCGCAGCTGCTCCGAGACCTTGGCATCACCTACCCTGCCGGCGCAGCGGTCGACGACGCTCCGGTGCGCCGCTTCGGGGTCGTCAGCATGCCCACCACGGTCTTCTTCGACAACGCCGGCAGGCTCGCCGGTCAACACGGCGGGATCCTCACCCAGGATCAGATCGAAGACTGGTTCACCGAGCTGGCGGCGCAGTAGTGGACCTGACTCCGGAGCCGCGGCCGGCCGCCACTGCGCCGCCTTCCGGTCGCAGCCGGCCTCTCGTCGCGGTCCCCGCGGTCGTCGCCGCCCTCGGCCTCGCCGTAGCCGCGGCGGCCGCCACCCCGGCCCCGGCCAGCGGGCTCAACCTCGCGGTGGAGCGGGCGTCAGCCGGCTCCAGCGGGTTCCTCGGTGACGTCGGCGCGCTGCTGCCATTGGGGTTCGCGTTCACCGCAGGCATGGTCTCCTCGGTCAACCCGTGCGGATTCCCGCTGCTCCCCACATACCTGGGGATCTTCCTGGCCGACGACACCGGCGCCGGCAGCGCGCGGCCCGCGGTGCGGGCGCTGCACGCGCTCCAGGTCGGCGGTGTCGTCACCGTCGGTTTCGTCGTGCTCTTCTCGACGGTCGGCCTCACCGTAGGTGCCGGCGCACGGGCAGTCGTCGACTGGGTGCCGTGGTTCGCGCTGGCCCTCGGCGTGGCGCTCGTGCTCCTCGGCGGGTGCTCCCTCGCTGGCGGCGCGCTGCACACCTCGCTGCCGCAGCGCATTGGCGCCCGCATCCAGCCCGGTCGGGCCGGCTTGCGCACCTACCTGGGCTTCGGGTTCGCCTACGGTCTCGCGTCGCTCAGCTGCACCCTCCCGATCTTCCTCGCCGTGGTGGGCACCTCCGTGACTGTCGGGACCATCTGGTCGTCGCTCGGATCACTCGTCCTCTACGGCCTCGGCATGGGCTCGGTCGTGCTGGCCCTGACCCTCGTCGTCGGCGTCTTCAAAGTCGGCATGGCCACTCGCCTGCGGGTGCTTCTTCCGTACGTGGGACGAATTGGGACGATCACGCTTATGGACAGACCCGACACGATCACCTCCCGTGGCACGGTGCGTCTGGAGCGCAGCGCCAAGCGGGTGCGCGTCCAGCTCGGCGGCCACGTGATCGCTGACACGACGCGCCCCACGCTGGTTTGGGAGAAGCCGTACTACCCCACCTACTACATCCCGCTGGACGACGTCGACACCACACTGCTCAGCCCAAGTGGCGAGACTCGGCACTCCCCCAGCCGTGGCGATGCCACCCTGTTCACCATCAAGGTGCCTGGGCGCGACGCGGCCGACGCGGCGGCCCGTTACGAGGACTCGCCGATCACCGAGCTCCGCGACCTCGTCCGGCTCGACTGGGACGCGATGGATGCGTGGTACGAGGAGGACGAGCCCATCTACGTCCATCCACGCGACCCACACACGCGCGTCGACATCCTGGCCAGCTCCCGGCATATCCGAGTCGCGCTCGCAGGCGTCACGGTCGCGGACTCGCCGCGGCCGAGGCTGCTGTTCGAGACCGGGCTCCCGACCCGGTACTACCTGCCGCGGACCGACGCACGGATGGACCTGCTCGAGCGCAGCGAGACAGTCACCCGCTGCCCGTACAAGGGACAGACCGAGCACTTCGCCACCCAGATCGACGGCCAGCTCCAGGACGTGGCCTGGTCCTATCCGACGCCCTTGCCGGAAAGCCAGAAGATCGCGGGGCTCATCGCGTTCTACGACGAGCGGGTCGACACGTTCGTCGACGGCGTCCGGCAGAACCGACCGAAGACACCATTCAGCTAGCGGCCCGCGAGGGGCGCCGCGCGGGAGGCAGGCGATGGACGTCACAGTGCAGTACTTCGACGGGTGCCCGCACTGGCGGACGATGGACGAGCGAGTCCGCGGCCTGGCCGACGAGCTCAGCTTGCGCATCCGCTATCAGATGGTGACTTCACCCGACGACGCCATCGCGCTGTCGTTCCACGGCTCACCCACCATCCTTGTGGACGGTTCCGACCCGTTTCCAGCGTCCGGCCCACCAGGCCTGGCCTGCCGAATCTACGACACGCCCGACGGGCCGGCCCGAACACCCAGCGAGGACCAACTGCGCGCGGCACTGAGCCGGAGCTGAGGAAGTCGCGCCGAGGGTCAGCACTTGCTGGCTCCCATCACGCCGCGGGGTGGCCTGGAGACAGAATGACTCCAGGCCGAGTCGCTTCGGTGACCGCGCTCACGTGGCCGACATCCACCTCCTGGGATGGTGGCGTATGCCGCTGCGCCCTCCGATGAGCCGATCCACAACACGCACCGACAAGCCGCTGGCTGTCTGGCGCATCGGCGCCACCGGCGGCATCGTCGGCATCCTGTGCTGTGTCGGGCCCGCCGTGCTGGCCGTGCTGGGGATCGTCAGTGCTGGTACGGCGTTCGCGTGGGCCACCGACCTGTACGACGGCTACGCCTGGTGGTTCCGGCTTACCGGCCTGGTGGGGCTCGGCGTGCTGGTGTGGCGGGCACTGCGCCAACGCGATCAATGCAACACCCAGGGAGTACGCCGCTGGCGCCGGCACCTGTTGGGCATTGTCGCCGTCGCTATCGGCACCTACGGTGCTCTCTACGCGCTGACGACGTGGCTGGGCACCCTCGCGTGACTCGGCCGTTCGAACGTGAGCGGGCTCACGGAACGGCACCGGTCAGGCTCGTACGGTCGCCGACCATGAGCGTGCGAGCAGTGCTGGACGTGGTCGAGCCGACCGAGAGCGACGACCCTGCGGCCGTCCACGACGACGACCACTACCTCCCGCCGCCTGCGGTGCGCTGGGAGTACTTCACCTGGGCACCGACCCACACCGTCTGGCTGTGGAGGGTCAGGCGCCGATGACCGTCGAGCCGCGGACCGACCAGCCACCGCAGACGAAACGCGATCGGGACGAGGTGTTCGTCGAGTACACGAAGTCGATCTGTCCGCTGTGCAAGGCGGTGGTCGACGCCCAGGTCAACATCCGCGGCGGGAAGGTGTACCTGCGCAAGCGCTGCCGCGATCACGGCGAGTTCGAGGCGCTGGTCTACGGCGATGCGCAGATGTACCTGGACACGGCACGGTTCAACAAGCCCGGCACCATCCCACTCACCTTCCAGACCGAGGTGCGTGACGGCTGCCCGTCCGACTGTGGGCTGTGCCCGGAGCACAAGCAGCACGCCTGCCTGGGCATCGTCGAGGTCAACACCTACTGCAACCTGGACTGCCCGGTCTGTTTCGCCGACTCCGGGCACCAGCCGGATGGCTACGCGATCACCGTGGAGCAGTGCGAGCGGATGCTCGATGCCTTCGTCGCCACCGAGGGCGAGGCGGAGGTGGTGATGTTCTCCGGCGGCGAGCCGACCATCCATAAGGACATCCTGGGGTTCGTCGACCTGGCCCAGCGGCGGCCGATCCGGTCGGTGACGGTCAACACCAACGGCATCCGGCTCGCCTCGGACACCGCGTTCGTCGCCGCGCTCGGGTCGCGGAACCGGCCGGGTGCCACGGTGAACATCTATCTGCAGTTCGACGGGTTCGACGAACACACCCACCGTGCGATCCGGGGCCGGGACCTGCGTGCCATCAAGGCGCGGGCGTTGGACAACTGCGCCGCGGCCGGGCTGACGGTCACCCTGGTCGCCGCCGTCGAGCGGGGTGTGAACGAGCACGAGGTGGGCGCCATCGTGGAGTACGGCCTGGCGCATCCGGCGGTGCGCGGTGTGGCGTTCCAGCCGGTGACGCACTCCGGGCGGCATGTCGAGTTCGACCCGCTGACCCGGCTGACCAACTCCGATGTCATCCACCTGCTGGCCGAGCAGCGGCCCGGATGGTTCGAGGCCGGCGACTTCTTCCCGGTGCCGTGCTGCTTTCCGACCTGCCGGTCGGTCACCTACCTGCTGACCGACGGCACACCCGGCCAGCCGGGCTTCGGGGTGGTCCCGATTCCGCGGCTGCTGGACGTGGAGGACTACCTGGACTATGTGTCCAACCGGGTGGTGCCCGACGACGCGATCCGGGAGGCGCTGGAGAAGCTGTGGAGCGCATCGGCGTTCATGGGCACCGACACCACGACCACCCGGCTGCACGCCACCACCGCACAGCTGTCCGCCGCCGCCGACGCGATCGCCTGCGCCGACGCGTGCGGGGTCAACCTGCCCGAGGCGGTGGCGAACCTCACCGACCGCGCGTTCATGATCGTCATCCAGGACTTCCAGGACCCGTACACCCTCAACGTCAAGCAGCTGATGAAGTGTTGCGTGGAGGAGATCACGCCCGACGGCCGGCTGATCCCGTTCTGCGCCTACAACTCGGTGGGCTACCGCGAGCAGGTGCGCGAGCACATGTCCGGGGTGCCGGTGGCCGACGTGGTTCCCAACGCCCGGTCGCTGCAGCCCGCGCTGGTCGACTCCCCGCACGGGTCGAAGATCGCTCGACCCGCCACCAGCGATGGGCGCCTGCGGGTCGACCACACCAACGTGGGGCCGCGGGTCCGATGACGGCCCCGACCCCAGAGGAAATCAAGGCCTGCTGCGCGGCGGCGTACGGTTCGGACCTCGCCGCGCTGCTCCTGGGCGACTGCTACCACCCCGGCGGGCTCGCGCTGACCCGGCGGCTGGCCCGGCAACTCGACCTGCCACGCGATGCCCACGTGCTGGACGTGGCCGCCGGACGCGGTGCCACCGCGCGTGTGCTGGCCAGCGAGTTCGGGCTGCGGGTCAGCGGGGTCGACCTGTCGGCGGCCAACGTCGCGCTCGCCAGGGGCACCGCGGCCGCCGACGGGCTGACCGCCCGGGTGTCGTTCCAAATCGCCGACGCCGAACGGCTACCGCATCCCGACGCCGGCTTCGACGCGGTTGTGGTCGAGTGCGCCCTGTGCACCCTCCCCGACAAGCCGGCCGCGGTGTCGGAGATCGCCCGGGTGCTGCGCCGGGGCGGCAAGCTCGGCCTCACCGATGTGCTCGCCGAGACCGATCGGCTGCCCGCGGAGCTCACCACACTCGCCGCACGTGTTGCGTGCATCGCCGACGCACTGCCGATGCACGCATACGCCGCCCTGGTCGATGCCGCCGGACTGATCGTCACCCGCACCCAGCGGCACGACACCGCGATCATGCGCATGATCGACCAGATAGAGGCCCGGCTGACCCTGGTCCGGCTGACCGCACCGGCACAGATCGAAGCGCTCGGGCTGGACATCCACCGAGCGGGCCTATCGCTGGCCGCCGCCCGCGCCGCGGTGGCCGACGGCATCCTCGGCTACGGGCTCCTGGTCGCCAAAAAACCGTGACCCGGACTGTGTGCGCGGTCACCGAACCCGACCAGCACCGACCCGTAGCCTCGCCGCGTCATCCCCGGAGGAGGAAGAGGAGGGGTTCTGGTGGCATCCACCGATGCAACCGCAGCAACTCGCACGTTACCCATGAGTGTGGCCGCCGGGGCGGCGGCCGGGCTCGTCGCCGGCGTTCCGCTGGGCATCATCATGCAGGCCACCGACGTCATGCCGATGGTCGCCGACCTCATCACCGACCCGTCCACCGGCCTGGGCTGGCTGGTGCATCTGTTCAACTCCGCGCTGTTCGGGGCGATCTTCGCGGTGCTGTTCGCCCGGTGGACCGCCCGGCCCGGCGCGGCCATCGGGCTGGGGCTGCTCTACGGGATCGCCTGGTGGGTGGCCGGCGCGCTGGTGATCATGCCGGCCTGGCTGGGTATGAGCGAGATGATCTTCCAGATCGGCACCAACCAGTGGTGGAGCCTGGCCGGTCACCTGCTCTACGGCCTGCTGCTAGGCGCGCTGTACGGGCTGATCCGGCCGATGCTGGCCCGCCGCTAGGCATGCTGCCCGACACCGAGAGGTACTGTCTGGTCGAGGGATTAAACACCCTTGACCAGACGGTCGGGCGCGCTCAACCGCCGCCCTGGGCACCCGGCCGGCGCGAGGAGACAACGGACGTGGAACACGTCGGAGCGCTGGAGGGTCAAAACCTGGTGCCTGGCCGAGGTCGACATCTTCCGCGACCTCAGCCCGGCCGAGATGGCCGCCATCGCCGCGGCCGCCCCGATGAAGACATTCGCCGCCGGCGAGTTGCTGTACTCACCGCACAACCGCGTCGAAACCCTGTTCATCCTCAAGCGCGGCCGGGTGCGGGTGTTCCGGGTCTCCGCCGACGGGCGGGTACTGACCACCGCGATCATCACACCGGGCACGATCTTCGGCGAGATGGTGCCGCTCGGCCAGCACATGTACGACAACTTCGCCGAGGCCCTCGACGAAACCGTGGTCTGCGTGATGAGCACCGCGGACGTGCACCGCTTCCTGCTCTCCGACCCGCGGATCGCCGCGCGCATCGCCGAGATCCTCGGCAATCGGCTGGTCGAGATGGAACGCCGGCTCTCCGACAGCGTGTTCAAAAGCGTTCCCCAACGCGTCGCCAGCACCCTGGCAACACTGGCCGCGCAGCAACGCCGGTACGGCCTGGCGCCTCGCTCACCGGTGGTCGCGCTCACCCACGAGCAAATCGCGGCCCTGGCCGGCACCTCCCGCGAGACCGCCACCAAGGTGCTTGGCGACTACGCCGAACGAGGATTGATCCGGCTCGGCCGCGGCCGCATCACCATCCTCGACGACGCCCAAATCAACCCCGAAGGCGGCGACTAACCGACGAGCTGGCCATAACCCACGGCCGGCGCGGCCCCTCGAACCGGCATGCTGCCGTGCCAGCGGGCGGCGCGAGGCTCGAGAATCGGAGCCAGCCACGACCCCCGGACCCAACAGGGCGCGTGGCCGGGCACCGGGCGGCCACTGATCGCGGGCAGGCCGGCCCACCCGGCGGCGGGTAGGCCATGATCGCGCCGGGCGCGTATCCGCCCAGCCGTTGGAGGGCGGCGCCTCAGCGATAGTGGCCGGCGAGTCCCCCGATGTCGTCGCGTTCGTCGACGCTTCTGCTCACAGAGCCTTCACGTCCTCCGAGTACGAGCACCGAGGGATGCTCGGCGCTCGGCCTCGGTCTTGATCGCCTCCAGCGAGGTGGCGACGGCTCGCTCCCATCGGAACGCCACCAGGTCGCCCCACCGTTGGCCGATCCGCCGCAGTTCGGTGCCCAGCTCACCGCCGTAGTCCAGGGTGGTGCCGATGTCGGTGGCGGTCAGGGTGAACCGCTCGACGACCTGCGGCAACGGCCCGCGGACCAGCCGGAAGTCCACCCGCTCCGGCCTGGTGAACCGGACGGTTTCGACCGTGGTGGCCACCAGCCGGCCACGCACCTGTGTGCGGTGGGCGGCCAGCACCATGTCGGTGCCGCGCTCGAGCACCCGAACCTTTCGCCGCAACGGCCCTGGGCTGGTACCCGGCGGCGATCCACATACCCATCGCTGCCTCCCACATCCGGGCCGCATCAACCGTAAGCGCGAACGCGGCAACCCGGCGGTGTGCCCGCTCACGTGCAGCAGGATGGCATCATCAGGCATGGCCGGCCGCCCACTAGTCATCGCCTTCGACGTGATCGAGACGCTGTTCCCGCTCGAACCGCTGCGCCGACGTCTGGTCGCGGCCGGGCAGCCCGGCCACGTGCTCGAGCTGTGGTTCGCGACTCTGCTTCGCGACGCGTTCGCGCTGGTCGCAACCGGCAGCTACCGGCCGTTCGGCGACATCGCCGCAAACGCCCTCCGATCGACCGCGGACAGCCCAATCACCGACCAGCAGGTGCACGACGTTCTGGCGGGCTTCGCCGAACTCGATCCTCACCCCGACGTCGAACCGGCCATGCGCACGGCCCGAGATGCCGGCGTTCGCATGATCACCCTCACCAACGGATCGGCCAGCACCACCACGGGACTGCTCGGGCGTGCGGGCTTGGACCGGTACATCGAGGCGTCGCTTTCCGTCGACGATATCCGCCGGTGGAAGCCGGCTCCGCAGATCTACCTGCACGCCGCGAACACGTGCCGGGTGCCGCCGGCGCGGGTCGCCCTGGTGGCCGCGCACGCTTGGGACACCCACGGCGCACAGCAGGCGGGCCTGCTCACGGGCTGGGTCGCCCGGACGGCCACCCCGTACCCGAGCATCTTCACCGCGCCGGACATCACCGGCTCCACACTGGTTGAAGTAGTCGACGGGCTGATGGCGCTGCCGCTGCCCACCTCGCACGACGAGTGAAGCGCACCGGCGCGGCTGAGGTGGTAACGAGGGCTGGACAGTTCTCAGCTGATAAGAACGCCAGGCCCCCGCGAATGACGTTCCCTAACGCCGCGTTCTGGCCGTGTCTCATCCCGGGGCCGTGCTGCAACAACCCGTTCGGTCGCGATCCGGAGGGCGCGTTGTTCGGCCATCACCAGGGAATCACCGGCGTGCGCGATCTCGACCCTGCGCGGTCACGGCTGGCGCGGGCGGCGGCTCGGTTCACCATCGGGCGGATGTCCTAGCCCAACCCGCACCACACCGAACGACCGAACACTCGGGACAGCCACCAAGAGCGTGTTCTCGACCGCCCGGTGGGCCGGACCGCATGCCATCAGAGAGCCACACCAACACGCCACGGTGGGCAGCCGCACGAGGGAACGACCGCCCGGGACCTACCCGAGACTGACCGGCCAGCCCGCCTCGAGCAACAAACAGCCGATAAGCGTACCTCCACCGGGGAATGCCGTCCCTTCCCTGATAGGGAATCGACATCGTTGCTTGGCGCGGCTCTACTGGCTGCGTGAATCCTCGATACGGTCTCACGGTCGGTGCTGCCATCGCCGCCGGCGTCGGCCTGATCCTGGCCATCGCACCCACGAGTTGGCTGGAAGAGCTGCTCGATGTGAGGGGCGCCGACGCCACCAGCTTCCTGGTGCGACGATATGCCGCTTCGGCGACGGCGGCGTTGTTCATGGTCACCACCGCCATCGCGCGTCGAACCAACCCGCAACGAGCTGCATTGTTGGGGTTCGCTACCTGGTTTGGCGTTCAGGGGGTGGTCGCTATCCTGGGGGTCAGTACGGGCACCGTTGGAGGGCTTGCCTGGCTGGCCGTATTCGCTGATCCGCTGATTGCGGCGTGGTTCATGATGTGGTCGAGCAGGGTCGTGAACAGTCCGTACGCGGACGCGCGGTCGCATAGGTCGCCCGATCCGGGGCTGTGACGCGGGCTGGGCGCTTGTGCCGTGTCAGGCTACGTTTGCCCTATTCCTTTTAATGTCGCTAACAGCCGGTGTTGCGACGACCCCTTGAACCCGGGCAGGACACCGTCCTTCTAACGAGGTACGACCGTCGCGCCAGGCCCACGGGCGTGCTCTCCGCTTTCTCTGCCTGGTGTGTCAGAAGGCGGACGGTCCGCCCACAGCCGACAGCTCGATCAAGATCAGCGCGTTACGCAGCTGCCCGAGTGAACCCGCTCTCACGCCGCTGATGGTGTGTCATCGGATCCACCGTTTCTGTGATGGCCAACCAATCCAGTTACGCTCATTGGTTCTGACCCAGTCCGGACACCGGTCGAAGCGGAGCGAGCACTGCCATTCCGCCCCGACGGAGCTAGTCGGCCAGTCCTTGCCGCGCGAAGTCGACGGCCTCTGCGAGCACCTGCTGCCACAGGCCGCGGTCGACGGTGGGGATCGACAGCCACTCCCGGAAGACCTTGCCGGCCGGGGCGAACGGGTCGCCGCGGCCATTGTCGATGAGCTCGGTGACCCGCTCGCGCGGCAGTTTCACGACGAGGCACCGGGCCTTGTCGTCGTAGGACGCCAGGAACCTTCCGGCCAGTCGCACGCACGGGTAGCCCATCATCGTGGCTCGGCCGATGGCCGGGTCGTAGAGCAGGTCGTCGGTGAGCTCGTCGTACAGGTCACGGACGTCGTCCCCGCGGAGTGACTCCGGCGGGGACGGATCCGTCGTGTCGCGCGCCATCAGGCCGCCGGCGGGCTGAAGACGCCGAACTGGTTGCCCGACGGGTCGCGCAGGTAGGCGAACGTCGGTGCGCCGGGGCCGGGGTCGAGGTGCTTCCTCACCACCGAGCCGCCGAGCTGCTCGGCGTCGGCACAGGTGGCCTGGACGTCGGCGACCAGGATGTAGAAGACGGCGTGGTCGGGCACCTGCCCGCCGGTGCCGAAGATGCCGCCCATCGGTCCGTCGGCGCCGGAGGCCTTGATGTTGCGGTAGTCCATGCCGGCGGAGGCGGCCGGGCCGTCGGCGTCGAAGGTCCAGTCGAAGAGGCTGCCGTAGAACTTCTCGGCGCCGTCGGGGTCGCTGGTGGCGACCTCAAACCAGGCCAGGGTGCCGGGAGCGGGGTTGGTCACGGGGGTCTCCTTCTGCAGTCAGGTCACCAGCCGGAGCGGCGGGCTGCATCGACTGTCTCCAGGTGACGCGACAGCCCTATGTCGGTGTTTTCAGACGATCTTCGGGACGCAGCGCCGACGCCGGCATCTTGGTCAGGTGGCCATCGACGACCGGCTCCGGGGCGACGCGCTCGGGGCGCGGCAGCGACGGTGTCCGCTCGGCTCGGGTGATGCGATCCATGCGGAACACCCGGTCGTCCCCTCTCAGGTGGCACCAGGCGGTGAGGTACGAGCCGTTGGGGCCGACCACGACGTGCTGCGGCTCGACCTCACGCTCGCTCTCAATGCCGCCGACGTCGATGTAGCGGATGCGCAGGGCGTGGTTGTCGCGTACGGCGCGCCAGATGGTCTCGGCGATCTCGGCGTCGGGGTCGGGTGCCGGTTGGACCAGAAGCCTGACCTTCTCTGCGGTCGAACGTGCCTCCTCCAGGGCGCGCTCGGGCATGGCGGCCACGATCTTCTGCAGCGCGCTGCGGGCGTCGCGCGCGAAGAGCACGTGCTCGCTGCGGCTGAGTGCCACGGCGACCGCGGCCGCCTCGCGTGGCGTGAAGTTGAGCGGCGGCAGGCTCATCGAGCGGTCGAGCGTGTAACCCCCGGTGCGACCAGTTTTCGTCGCCAGCGGGACCCCGGCCTGCCCCAGCGCGCTCAGATCGCGCTCGATCGTTCTGACGTTGACCTCGAAGTGCTCGGCCAGCTGCCGCGCGGTACGCCCCCTGGGTCCTGCCGCCCGTAGCTCCTCGACCAGGGCGTACAGGCGGTCGATGCGGTTCATACTCGGAGCGTAAACGCAGGTGGGGACAGTCCTGAGAGCTCCGTTGC
>JBKPAG010000033.1:0-14699 GCA_046726315.1 Actinomycetota bacterium
AAGCGCAGCGCGGGCCACGCGCTCGTCCGGCGAGCAGGAGGCAGTCATCTCGGTATCCCGAGCCGGATTCCTATCGCCTCCGCCACGTCTGGCCGGCTCGGCAGCTCGCGACCGGCGAGATCGGCCAGGGTCCATGCCACCCGCAGAACGCGGTCGGCACCACGAGCGGTGAGCAATCCGCGGCGCAGAGCGTCGTGCAGCGGCTGCAGTGATCCGGCGGGCGGGCGCAAGTCCCGCCGGAGAACCGGGCCCGGCACTTCGCCGTTGACCCGCCAGGGCGTCTCGGCCAGCCGCCGACGCTGCCGCTCACGTGCGTCCGCCACGCGATCGGCCACGACCTTGCTCGGCTCGCCGGCGGCACCGGCGTCTTCCAGGCTGGCTATCGTCGGCGGGTCCACGACGCACTGCAGATCGATCCGGTCGCGTACCGGGCCGGAAATCCGCAGACCGTAGCGGCGCACGGCATCGGGAGTGCATTCGCAGGTCCGGCCGCGGGTGCCGTGATTGCCGCACTTGCACGGGTTCGCCGCGAGCACGAGCAGGAACCGAGCCGGGAAGAGTTCGGTGGCCTGGGCGCGAAACACGACGATCTCGCCGCGCTCGAGCGGCTGGCGCAGGGCGTCGAGAACCTGCGGACTGAACTCGGGTGCCTCGTCCAGGAACAACACGCCCAGGTGAGCCAGGCTCGCCGCTCCAGGCCGCAGGATTCGGCTGCCGCCACCGACGACGGACACCACGGTCGCCGTATGGTGCGGATCGGAGAATGGTGGCCGGGTCACGAGCGGCCGGTCGGGCGCCAGGATGCCTGCGACCGAGTGGATGGCCGTCACCTCCAGCGACTCGTCTGTCGTGAGGTCGGGCAACAGCCCCGGCAGCCGCCGGGCCAACATCGTCTTGCCCGCCCCAGGTGGGCCGCTGAGCATGAGGTGGTGATGGCCGGCCGCAGCCACCTCGAGGACGTGTTTGGCCGCATGCAAGCCGGCTACGTCGGCGAGGTCGAGCTGGATCGCGGCCGGCTCCGACACGCGCGCCGCCGTCAGCGGATCGGCCGGCTCGTCTGGCACCGGCCCACCGCGAAGAACGGCGAACACCTGCCGCAACGACCGCGCTGCGAGTACCGACAGACCGGGGACCAGCCGCGCCTCGCCGGCGTTCGCCTCGGGCACGACGATGTGGCTCGCTCCCGCTGCCGCGGCAGCGAGCGCCGCGGGAAGGACACCGGGAACCGGACGCAAGCGACCGTCAAGCGCAAGCTCGCCGAGGAACACCATCTCGGCCATTACCGGCATGGGCTGCTGGTCGGCCGCCGCGACGATCGCCGCGGCCACTCCGAGGTCGAAATGGCTACCGCGCTTGGGCAGGGCCGCGGGGGAAAGACTCACCGTGATCCGTTGCAGCGGCCAGGTCTCAGCGCTGGACAACACCGCGGCCCGGACTCGGTCCCGAGCCTCGTGCAGCGAGGCGTCGGGCAGCCCCACGATCGTGAAACCCGGCATCCCGCCGATGTGCACCTCGATGTCCACGACGGTCCCGCGGACACCGGAGAGTGCGACGCTTCGGCAGCGCGCAATCCGCATCAGAACGCCCCCCGCAGATGCTCGACGGTGGCCGGCCCGCGACGAGCCCGGTGCACCGCGAGGACATCGAACCGCAGCCGGGTGCCTGGACGCCCGTGCTCGACCAACCAGCGATGACCCAAGCGGCGGAGTCGAGCGGCCTTCGACCGGGTCACCGCCTCCAGGCCGGACCCGTAACCCAGGCCGCTGCGAGTCTTGACCTCGCAGACGACGACCGTCGGCCCGTCAAGCGCGACGACATCGATCTCACCGATCTCGCAGCGCCAGTTGCGGGCCACGATCATGAACCCAGCTCGTTCCAGGTGCCGCACCGCGACCTGCTCGCCGTACGAACCGACTCCGTCCTTGGCTCGCACCGGAAACCACCTCCGATGCGAGCCTTGCTGGTGACAGGCCGGGCGCGCTTCGCAGGATTCGCCAATGTGGACGAACGTGCGGACTCAGACGACCTGTGGACAACCCCCGAAGGTGATCGTGGCGCAGCTACGCGAGTCGGACCGCTCTACCTGCTCAAGATCACGGTGGCTGGCGATGGACGGCGCCGCTTCAGCTACTGCTGAGACCGGTCTTGGGGATCTCCAGGTCGCTCTTGGCCAGTTCTTCGACGTTGACGTCCTTGAACGTGACCACCTTGACGTTCTTGACGAACCGCGCCGGCCGGTACATATCCCAAACCCAGGCGTCGCTCATCGTGACCTCGAAGTAGACGTCGCCACCTTCGCTGCGTACCTGGAGGTCGACGTTGTTCGTCAGGTAAAACCGCCGTTCGGTCTCGACCACGTAGGAGAACAAGCCCACGACATCGCGGTACTCCCGGTAGAGCGACAGCTCCATCTCGGTCTCGTATTTCTCGAGATCCTCAGTGCTCATCCGGTCTCCTCCAGCGCGACGAGCCCATTCTCGCCCATGACCCGTGCCACGTTGACGTAGGACCGGCGGTGCACGGGCGATGGACCATGACGGTTGAGCGCTTCCTGGTGCTCCGGAGTGCAATAACCCTTGTGCGATGCGAAGTCATACCCCGGCCACCGTTCGTGCAGCTCGGTCATGATCCGGTCGCGGGTGACCTTGGCGATGACCGACGCCGCCGCGATGCATGCCACAGCCTGATCGCCCTTCCACATGGCAAGACCGGGGACGCCGAGTCCGGCGACCGGGAAGCCGTCGGTGAGCACGTACCCAGGCGTCAGCTCGAGGCGGGCGAGTGCGCGCCGCATCGCCTCGATGTTCATCACGTGCAGTCCTCGCCTGTCCACGTCTTCGGGCGGGACGACGACGACCGACCATGCCACGGCCTGGGTCACGACGTCGTCATATACCCGCTCCCGCACGGGAGGAGTCAGCAGTTTGGAGTCGGCCAGATCGGGAATTTCGGCACGACGTCCCGTCGCCAGCATCGTCGCGGCCACTACGAGCGGGCCGGCGCATGCGCCCCGGCCGGCTTCGTCGGCCCCGGCAACGGGTGCCAGACCTACTCGCTCCAGAGCACGCTCATACCCGTAGAGCCCCGCGTCCCGCCGGATGGCGACAGCCCGCGACGTCATCATGCGCCGACCTCCACCGGCCGGTCGGGCGCGCCGTCGCGCAGCAGGTCACGGATCAGCATGGCGAGAGCTCTTGGTACCAAGGGCTCGGTCGCGCCGGCGAGCTCGTCGATCGACCACCAGCGATAGTCGACGATGTCCTCGCGCTCCTCTGGCGTCCACCCAGCGACATCGATATCGAAGACGTTGGGGACCAGGGTGAGATACCAGCGCTCCCGCACGTCGATGAGCTCGCCGCGCCACTCGAACACATCCCGGCGGTTCCAGATGTGCGGCCCGAGCTCGATGGTCATCAGGCCGGTCTCTTCCGCCACCTCCCTTTGTGCGGCCTGCTCGTAGCTCTCGCTCGGCTCCAGCGCGCCGCCGGGCGGGAACCAGTAGCCGTCGATCGCCTTGAACAGCAACACCTTGGTTGCATCTGCGTCGTCGGCAAGTAGGAGTACCCGGACGGTCGGCCGGACGAGGGGCGTACTCATGGGTTCCGAGCCTAGGGCCGTAGGAGCGCCGATGCCGTCATGGCTGTTGCACAGCGTCGAACGTGTCCGGTCGCGAGAGCCCAGCCCAGTTCGAGATCGGCCACACCACCGCGAACGCTCGCCCGGTCACCCGATCCTCTGGGACGGTGCCGTTGACGCGTGAGTCTCCCGAATTGGACCGGTGGTCTCCCATCACGAACAACTCACCGTCGCGAACCTCTACCTCGAACGGCGACGCGGACGGCTCGTCCCCTTGGCGCAAGTAGGCCGACTCGTCGAGGGCGACGCCGTTGACCGTTACCCGCCCATCGTCGTCGCAGCACGCAACTGTGTCGCCGCCGATACCGATCACGCGTTTGATCAGATGTCCCTCCGAGTCGTCGGGGAGTACACCGACGAATTGCAGAGCGTCGCGCACCCGGCTGCCGACCGTGGCGGCGCCCTGGTCGGGAATTGGTGACAGCCAGCCGTCGGGGTCGGCGAAGACCACGACGTCGCCGCGCTGGATCTCGCCGAACCGGGTGGTCAGCTTCGAGACCAGGACCCGATCTCCAACCAGCAGGGTTTCCTCCATCGACTGCGAAGGGATCAGAAACGCCTGAACCAGGAAGATCCGTACCAATGTGGCAATGACCAGCGACAAACCGACGACGATTACCGTCTCGCGAACCAGCGCTCCGAACCCGCCACGGCGGGGCCGATCCACAGGCGGGTCACCGTCATCGCGGTGCGCGGTCTTCTCCGCCACGTACTCTCTCTCCTGTCGCCGCCGGACGGCACCCGCCGTGGAGATCAGACACCATGTCGTGGCGCCGACGCTACCTGGCCGAGCCCTCGACAGGCGGACTGGTACCGGTGACCGGACTCGCCGAGACCGTGTCTAGACGTTGTCGCGCTTCTCGCGGATCTTGGCGGCTTTGCCGCGCAGGCTCCGCAGGTAATAGAGCTTCGCTCGGCGCACGTCGCCGCGGGTGACCAGCTCGATTCGGTCGATCACCGGTGCGTGCACCGGAAAGGTGCGCTCCACGCCGACGCCGAAGCTGATCTTTCGGACGGTGAACGACTCGCGAACTCCCGAGCCCTGTCGCCGGATCACCACCCCCTGGAAGATCTGCACGCGAGACCGCGTGCCCTCGATGACCTTGACGTGAACCTTGATGGTGTCTCCTGCCCGGAACGGGGGGATGTCGCCGCGCACACTGGCTGCGTCGACGGCGTCGAGGGTGTTCATCGCGGGCAGTCGCTTTCTCGCCGGTGCCACGGGTCATCGGCGCAGGCGGTGGTAGGTCGGGACGCCCGGGTACTTCGGCACTCCCCCCGTGGCAGGGGCACGAGCAGCACTCCGGGCAACAGCGCTCAAGTGTGCCACAGCCTGCAGGTTCGCACGAAATGCGTAAGTGCCTTAGCTGTGCAAGGCGCCGGCGACTCCGGCCCTAAGGGGTCTGCGGCGCCAATGGTGCGTGGTCACCCGATGCCGGTCGCACGGCCTCAGAACGAGTCTTCAAATACCAACGAGATGGAGGAGCCGTCATGACCAGCATTGTTGCTCCCGGCATCGAGGCAGAGGTCGAGTACCGGCGCGAGCGAATCAGCCAAACCTTCCGCCGCTCCCAGGCGCCGCGCAAGGTGCGCGCCGCTCGGTCCGAACACACCCCGAAGCCGAGGCTGACCGCGCGTCCCGCGTGATCGACGCGCTCACACCCGCAGGGCCGACCAGAGTGTCGGCCCTGCGTGTCAATATGAAAGACATGGCCCGTGTCGACTTCGAGACCCCACTCGTCGGGCGCGTACGCGAAGTCCGCACTCTGCTCGATGCGCTCGATCGCGCTGGCCGCGGGCACCCGGGCGCCGTTCTGGTCGCCGGAGATGCTGGAGTCGGCAAGACCCGCCTGCTGACCGAGGTCGCCCAAAAGGCATCGGCCGGCGGAGCCACCGTCCTGGTCGGTCACTGTCTCGACGTGGGCGGCGTCGGGCTTCCCTACCTGCCGTTCACCGAGGCGCTGCGGCCGTTGACCGCCGACCGCGCCGACGTTGAAACCCAGCCTGATGAGTGGCACGGCCTGGAAGCCGGTGCTGTTCCAACCCCTGGTGGTGACCTCAGCCAGCTCCAGCTCTTCGACGGTGTGGCGAGCACACTGGCTCGAGCCGGAATCGACGGGGTTGGACCGGTGCTGCTCGTCATCGAAGACCTGCACTGGGCCGACCAATCCACCCGCCATCTGGTCTCGTTCTTGGTCGGACGGCTGCGCGAGGAACGTCTGCTCATCGTCGGTAGCTACCGGTCCGACGATCTCCATCGTCGCCACCCGCTGCGGCCGCTTCTGGCGGAGTTGAGCCGCCTGCCGGTGGTGGAGCGCCTCGATCTTGTGCCTTTCGACCGAGAAGAGATGAGCCGCTACCTCGCTGCGCTGCGCGGTTCGCCGGTCGACGACATGACGGTGCGGCGGATCCTGGACCGCTCCGAAGGCAACCCCTACTACGCCCAGGAACTGCTTCGAGCCGGGAGTGCCGCGAATGACGCAAGGCTGCTCCCTGCCCCGCTGGCCGACGTTCTGTTGACCCGGCTCGAGCAGCTGACGCCGACGGCGCAACAGGTGGTACGAGTTGTCTCGGTGGCCGGCCGCCGGGTCGGGCACGAGCTGCTGGCCAGGGCGAGCGGTCTGGACAGACTTGAGCTCGACGCCGCCCTTCGCGAGGCGGTCACGCACCAGGTGCTGGTCGCCGAGGAGGGGGAACGGTACGCGTTCCGGCACGCCCTTCTTGCCGAGGCGGTCTATGGCGACCTGCTTCCCGGTGAGCGAGTTCGCTCACATGCAACCTTCGCCCGCCTCATCGACGAGACGATGGACGGCCGGGAACCGCTGGGCTCCGCCGCCGAGCTCGCCCATCATCGGATCCAGAGTCACGACGTGCCCGGAGCCCTGAGCGCCTCGGTGCGCGCCGCCGCCGAGGCCGAGTCGTTGCGCGCGCCAGCCGAAGCCTGGCAGCACCTGGAGCAGGTGCTGCAACTGTGGGATGCCGTCGACGACGCAGAAGAGCAGGCTGGGGCCGATGTCGTTCGGATCGGGCTTCGCGCTGCGGCGATGGCCAGCCGGGCCGGAGAAAACTCGCGCGCCGTGGCACTTGCCGAGTCGGCGGCTGCCCGCCTGGATCCTTCCTCCGACCCGCAGCGCGCCGCCAGCGTCGCGCACAAGCGCGCCCTACACCTGCTCAGCGACGACCGCTCCGAGGAGGCACTGGAGGCATCCCTGCAGGCGCTGACCTATGCCGCAGAGGCAGGCGACAAGCCGACGGCACCGTCGGCATGGGCGTCGGCGACCGCCGCCCGTGCGCTCGCCGGCATGAACCGCGTGGAAGAAGCGCGCCGGTACGCCGAACGCGCCTTGGCCGAGGCAAAGGAGATCGGCAGCGCCGGCGCAGAGGCCGACGCCCTGGTGACGCTGGCGCTCATGGATCGGCGCGGCCTTGACGTGTCCGGTCCCGAGATGCTCGTTCGGGCTCGGGATTTGGCGCAAGAGGCCGGCGACCTGCCGACCGAGATGCGCGTGTCGTACAACCTGGCTGCCGAAACGTACGACTCCGGCGACATCAAGGGCGCCCTGCAGCTGCTCGATGCCGCGGTCGAGCGCAGCATCGCCACCGGATTGTCGTGGAGTCCTTACGGCGTCGAACTGCAGGCCCTACAGGTCGTCGCGCGGTTTGTAGCGGGCGACTGGCCCGGCAGTATGACCGCCGCCAGGCACGCCGACCGAGGCTTGCCAGAAGGGATGGTGGCGCGGCTGGCCGCAGTGTCACTGCACGTCGCCGTGGCCAGCGGCGATCCGTCTGCGCTTGACACGGTCCGCGCCCTGGAACACGAGTGGTACCGCGATCCCTCGATCGCCATGATCGGCGGCGGTTGCGGAGCCGACCTGCTGCGGTGGCAGGAAGATCCGCGCGGCGCCGCCGAGATGGCTGAGCGGACGATCCGATATGTCGAGAATGCCTGGCCGCTGTTCCTGGGTGGCATCTGGCTGTCCGCGATCGGATTAGCGGCTGCCGGCGACCTCGCCGAACATGCCCGCCTGGTCCGCGACGAAGTCGAGCTCGCCGAGGCGCTCGATGTGGGTACGCAACTGCTCGAGCAGGCTCGCTGCACCGGCCGAGAGGGTAGCCCGCGCGGCGGCATTCTTGGCCCTGAGGGACGGGCCTGGCTGCTGCGAGCCGAGGCCGAGTACTCCCGGGTCGCCGGAGCCCCTGACGTCGATCTGTGGCGACGCACGGTCGCGGAGTTCGGTTACGGACACAGATACGAGCAGGCGCGTTCTCGCTGGCGTCTTGCCGAGGCCCTGCTGGCCGCCGACCAGCGCGACGCAGCTGCCGGCGAAGCGCGTGCCGCCCACGCCGTCGCGGTCGAGCTGGGCGCCCGTCCGCTCCAGCAGGTGGTCGAGGCACTGGCCCGTCGCGGCCGCCTCGATATCGGCTTCGGCGCTCCAGCGTCGAGCGACGGTGGGCTCACCCCTCGAGAACGTGAGGTGCTGGCGCTGCTCGCCGAAGGCCTCACCAATCGGCAGATCGGCCAGCGCCTCTACATCGCCGAGAAGACGGCCAGCGTGCACGTCTCGAACATCCTGGCCAAGCTCGGCGCGAGCGGCCGTACAGAGGCGGTAACTGTCGCTCACCGTCGCGGTTTGCTGGGCAACGCCGGCACGTAGCGCTGGCCTGTGGTCATGCTCGTGGCGGTAGTGGCGCCGCTACTGGGTCCAGCCAACGTCGGCCAGAACAGCGCGGTCGCGCGAATCAAGCGACGCGGGGTCGAGGCGGTCGAGCAGATCGGGACGACGCTGAGCGGTTCGACGTAGCGCCTGGTCGCGGCGCCAGCGGGCGATGTTGGCGTGGTGGCCGGATAGGAGAACCTCCGGCACGTCGAGCCCGCGCCAGGACGGGGGCTTGGTGTAGACGGGGTATTCCAGCAGCCCGTCGGCGCCGTGCGACTCCTCGACGAGTGAGTCGGGATTGCCGACGACACCGGGCAGCAACCGGGCGACTGCCTCGAGAATGACCAGGACGGCTGCCTCGCCGCCGCTGAGGACATAGTCGCCGAGCGACACCTCGTGGACAGCCATCCGGGTAGCCGCATCCTGAAGGAAACGGCCGTCGATGCCCTCGTAGCGGCCACAGGCGAATACCAGCCACGGTTCGGCTGCGAACTCGTGCGCGAGTGCCTGCTCGAACCTGCGACCGGACGGCGTCGGGACCACCAGCCGTGGCTGCGAACGACCATCGGGCGGCACGACGGTGTCAAGGGCCAAGCCCCAGACATCCGGTCGCATAACCATTCCGGCACCGCCGCCGTAGGGAGTGTCGTCAACGCTGCGATGCGGGCCGCTTGCCCACTCCCGTAGGTCGTGGATGCACACGTCGATCACACCTGCCTCGCGGGCTTTGCCGACAAGGGACAGCTCGAGTGGTGCCAGGTAGCCGGGGAAGATCGTGATGACGTCGACTCTCACGGCGCGGCCTCGTCGGCTTCTGCCGGGTCGAGAAGGCCCGGCGGCGGATCGATGAACACGCGCCCGCTCGCGAGATCGACCTCGGGGACGAGCGTGGCCACGAAGGGCACGAGCACCTCGGTTCCACCCGCCCGGCTGATCACCAACAGATCCTGGTCCGGAAGGTGCAGCACGTCGGTAACGTTGCCGACATCGCCGCCATCCACCGTCACAGCGTGCAGACCGAGCAGCTGGTGATCGAAGTACTCGTCCGGGTTCGCCGGGCGTTCGTAGGCGTCCACGTCGGTGAGCAGCAGAACACCGCGGAGCGCCTCGGCGCCGGCGCGGTCGGCCACGCCGTCAAAACGCACCAACAATCGGCCAGAGTGCCACCGCGTCTGCCGCACGGTCAGCGCTCCGGTACGCTCAGGCACGGTTATCAGCCGCGCGCCGGTGGTGAAGCGGACGTCGGGTGAGTCGGTGCGCACCTCGACGCTGACCTCTCCGCGGATTCCGTGGGCTCGCCCGATCCGCCCAACCGTAACGAGCACGAGCTAGCGGTCGTCCACGTCGACGAAGTCGATGCGTACACCAGTGCCGGCAATGGCGGCGAGAACGGTCCGAAAAGCGGTGGCGGTCCGGCCGCCGCGTCCGATGACCTTGCCCAGGTCATCGGGGTGTACTCGAACTTCGAGCAACCGGCCGCGACGCTGCTCACGCGAGCGAACCTCGACGTCATCGGGGTAGTCGACGATCCCACGAACCAGATGTTCGAGTGCCTCGGCGAGCAAGGCCTCAGCCCTTGGTGGCGGGTTCGCCGGTCTGGTCGCCGGCTGGTGGCGGGGAATTTGGGGTCGCTTCCTCAGCGGAATCGGTCGCAGCGGCGGGTGGCTTTTCGGCAGCCTTCTTGGTGCGCTTCTTCGGCGTCGTCGCCTCAGGTTTGATCTCACCGTGTGCCTGCGCGAGGGCGGCGTCGAACCGCGCGCGCTTGTCCGCCCCGGCCTCCCTGACCTTCAGCGTCCCCTCGGCGCCGGGCAGCCCCTTGAACTTCTGCCAGTCGCCCGTGACCTTGAGCAACGCGAGGACGGGCTCGGTCGGCTGCGCACCGACACCGAGCCAGTACTGGGCCCGTTCGGAGTCGACGTCGATCAGGCTCGGCTCCTCCTTGGGGTGGTACTTGCCGATCTGCTCGATCGCCCGACCATCGCGTTTCGTGCGTGCGTCGGCCACGATGATGCGGTACTGCGGGTTGCGGATCTTTCCCATCCGCTTGAGCTTGATCTTGACAGCCACTGGCGTGGAGTCTCCTGTTGTCTCGAAATGCGGGTGATCCGCCGTGGATCGGGTGGGGCACCGGCCTCGGCGTCTCTGGTGGATCGACGGCTGCGGGTGAGAGGGTCCGCGCGGTCGCCGGTTCAGTAGGCCATTGTGCCAGACGAATTCAGTTGACGACCCGCCCCCGCAGCAACACCCGCACCGGCGAGAGCAACGTCGCCGGATCGGCCGTCGGGTCGGTCGCGTATACCGCGAGGTCCGCGGGCCCACCCTCGGCCAGCGTGCCCGGTTCGCCGAGCAGGTAGGCCCGAGCCCGCCACGAGGCGGCGGCGACGGCCTCGATTGCGGGCATGCCGGCCTGGACCAGTTCGAGCACCTCCCGCGCGACCAGCCCGTGCGGCAGTACCCCGCCGGCGTCCGTGCCGGCGAAGATCTGCACGCCGGCGTCGTACGCCAGGCCGACCGTGCGGTATCGACGCTCGTGCAGGGCCCTCATGTGGGCCGCGTAAACGGGATACCGTGCTTCACCCTGGTCGGCATACAGCGGGAAGTTGTCGATGTTGACCAGGGTCGGCACCATCGATACCCCACGTTCGGCCATCAGCGCCATGAGGTCCATGGACAGGCCGCAGCCGTGTTCGATGCCGTCGATGTCGGCACCGAGCAAGTCCGCGAGCGCGTCCTCACCGAAGACATGTGCCGTGACCCGCGCCCCGAGCTCGTGCGCACGAGCGATGGCGGCATCAAGCGCGGCACGAGGCCAGCACGGGCCGAGGTCGCCCCGGTCTCGATCGATCCAGTCGCCGACAAGCTTGACCCAGCCGTCGCCTCGTTTCGCCTCGGCCTCGACATAGCCAACGAGCTGGTCCGGCTCGATCTCCCAGCCGTAGTTACGGATGTAGCGACCGGTACGGGCAATGTGCCGTCCGGCCCGGATGATCCTGGGGAGATCCGACCGGTCGTCGACCCACCTGGTGTCCGCGGCGGATCCGGCGTCGCGGATCAGCAGCACGCCCGCATCGCGGTCGGCGAGTGCCTGCCGCTCCGCGTCATCTCGAGGCACGGCACCGCGGGAGTCCAGGCCGACGTGGCAGTGCAGATCGACCAACCCGGGCAAGATCCAACCCTGGGCGACCGTCTCTGCGCCGGGTAGGTGTTCAAAGGTGATCCGCCCGTCGTGAATCCACAGGTCGCGGTGCTCCCTGTCGGGGAGCACCACCCCGCGGACGTGCAGGGGGGTCGCGACCACGGATCAGCGCCTCTTGAGGAACTCGGCGACGTCGTCGGGGATCTGCAGGTCGGCCGGATCGAAATCGGCGCCACCGCCGAACGCGGCGGGGATCTCGCCCGGCTTCGGCATCGCCTGGCGGCTCGCGGCAGCGGCCTCTGCGGCGGCCAGCTCGGCGGCCCGCTTTGCCGGGTTGCCCGAGCGGCCGGCGCGCTGCTTGCCCTTCTTCGCCTGCTTGCCCCTGCTCTTCTTGCCGAGACTGCCCGGCATCCCGGGCAGGCCAGGCATTCCGGGGAAGCCACCCTTGGCGGCCTGGCTCATCATGTCTCTCGCGACGAAGAACCGGTCGACGAGCTGGTTGACCTCGCTGACCTGGGTGCCCGAACCGCTGGCGATCCGGGACCGCCGCGAGCCATTGATGATCTTCGGGTTCTCCCGTTCCGCAGGTGTCATGGAGCGGATGATCGCCTGGATCCGGTCGACGTCGCGGTCGTCGAGTTGATCGAGCGCGTCACGCATTTGACCGGCGCCGGGAAGCATTCCGATCAGGTTGCGGATCGGTCCCATCCGCCTGATCGCCTGGAGTTGGCCGAGGAAGTCTTCGAGGGTGAACCCGGTGCCCTTCTGCAGCTTGCGGGCCATGTCCTCGGCCTGAGAGGCGTCGAACACCTTCTCGGCCTGCTCGATCAACGTCAGGACGTCGCCCAGATCGAGAATGCGGGAGGCCATTCGCTCCGGGTGGAAGACGTCGAAGTCCGCCAGCTTCTCGCCGGCGGATGCGAACATCACCGGGCGTCCGGTAACCGACACGACCGAAAGCGCCGCGCCACCCCGAGCGTCGCCGTCCAGCTTGGTCAGTACGACACCGTCGAAGCCGACACCATCGAGGAAGGCACGCGCGGTCGTGACGGCGTCCTGGCCGATCATGGCGTCGACGATGAACAGTGTCTCGTCGGGCGACACGGCGTCGCGGATGTCCCTGGCCTGAGCCATCATCTCCGCGTCGATGCCAAGCCGCCCAGCAGTGTCGACGACGACAACGTCGTACAGCTTCTGGCGGGCGTGCACGACACCTGACCGAGCGACGGCCACCGGGTCGCCGACACCATTGCCGGGCTCCGGCGCCCACACGGCAACCCCGGCTTGCTCGCCGACCACCTGGAGCTGGGTCACAGCGTTGGGCCGCTGCAGATCGGCGGCGACCAACAGCGGCTGGTTGCCGGTGTTCTTCAGCCAAAGCCCCAGCTTGGCCGCCAATGTCGTCTTGCCCGATCCCTGTAGCCCGGCCAGCATGATCACGGTTGGGGGCTGCTTGGCGAAGCGCAGCCGGCGGGTCTCGCCGCCGAGGACCCGCACTAACTCGTCGTTGACGATCTTCACGACTTGCTGGGCGGGGTTGAGTGCGGCGGACACCTCCGCGCCGCGAGCCCGCTCCTTGACCCTGGCGATGAAGTCCTTGACGACCGGTAGCGCGACATCCGCCTCGAGCAGCGCCACCCGGATTTCCCGGGCGGTTGCGTCGATGTCGGCCTCAGACAGCCGCCCCTTGCCGCGCAGCGTCTTGAACGTCGCGGCCAGACGGTCGGAGAGAGTGGCAAACACGGGTCTCGGAGTCCTCGCAGTGTGGGACATCGGGCTCGGTCAAGGCTAACCTTGACGGTTCACTTGCGGCGTTGCCAGGGTGTGGCGGTGGCCTCCGATCCGCACCCCGATCGGGTGTGCCTCGTCACCGGCGCGGGGCGGGGAATCGGGGCCGCGGTGGCCAGCCGGCTCTCGATGCACGGTCACCGAGTCGCGGTGTGCGCCCGCGGTGCAGACGAGCTCAACGCCGTCGCCGCCGGCTTGCCGGGTCCGGCGCTCGTTGTGCCAGCTGACCTGACCGAGGACGGTTCCGTCGACGACATCTTCGCCGCCGTCGAAACCGCCTGGGGTCCGGTCGAGATCCTGGTCGCGAATGCCGGTGCCGCAAGTTCCGCGCCGATACCGCGGATTACCGACGGCGAGTGGCAGCACATGCTCGACGTCAACCTGACGGCGCCGTTCCGCTGCCTCCGGCGAGCACTTCCCGCCATGACCTCAGCCGGTTGGGGCCGGATTGTGGTGATCGCTTCCGTCGCCGCCAAGCGCGGCGAGCCATACATTGCGGCCTACACAGCGGCCAAACACGGCGTCCTCGGCCTGGTCCGAGCAGCAGCTGCCGAGGTGGCACGAACCGGCGTGACGGTCAACGCCGTGTGCCCTGGATATGTCGACACCCCGTTAACCGACGGGGCGGTTCGGACGATCGTCGCCGCGACTGGCCGGACGCCGAGGCAGGCGCGGGCCGCCCTGGAAGCCAAGCAGCCAATCGGGCGGCTGGTCACGGTCGACGAGGTTGCCGACGCTGTTGAACTGTGCGTCGCCAATGCCGCCTTGACTGGACAGGGGATCAACGTCGACGGCGGGGCCGTCCAGTCGTGACCGGCGGCCACGACCTGGTCAACCCGGCCGACCTGCCGCGTCCGTCGGGATTCAACCATGCGGTGGTGTCCGGCGCGGGCCGGGCGGTGTGGCTCGCTGGACAGACCGCTCTCGACGCCGACGGGAGGGTGGTCGCTCCCGGCGACGTCGTAGCGCAGTTCGAGCAGGCGTTGCGGAATCTGCTCACCGTTCTCGGAACCGCCGGTGGCCATCCTGAGCACCTGGTGTCGATGACCGTGTTCTGCGTCGACATCGAGGACTACCGGACGCACTCCCAACGCATCGGGCAGGTCTGGCGGCGGCTGGTCGGCACCTACTACCCGGCCATGGCGGTCGTCGAGATAAACCGCCTGTGGGACGTGGAAGCGCTGGTCGAGCTACAGGGCATCGCCGTGGTCGGGGGTCCGCCCGACGAATAGCCGACAGCATCAAAACGGTGGTGGCTCGTCGGGCGGTGGGCGTTTTGGCGGAACGGCGCGGGGATGGAGGCCGGCGGCCAGTTCGCCGCACAGGTCGTCCGGGTCGTCGAGAGTGGGCGGTATCGGGACCTGGTACTCATGGCCGGTGGGGGCGGTCCAGATGACGGTGTCGTCGGGATCGCGTCGCCACCGCCAGCCACCATGGGTCTTGGCCCGGTGATGGTGCCGGCACAGCGGGATCAGGTTCGC
>JBKPAG010000034.1:0-87233 GCA_046726315.1 Actinomycetota bacterium
GCAGTGTCGGGTACGGCATGTTCTCGCCGTATCAGCGAGTTCCAGCCGGGTCGTACACGATTGCCATGCGGCTGGAAGGTGCCTCGGCGAGCGACCCTCCTGTCCTGTCGACAACTGTCCAACTCGAGGCCCACTCGGCCGCAACGGTCGCGGGCATGGGCAAGCAGGCCGACCTGAAGCTGGTCACGCTGACCGACGGCATGGAGCTGCCCGGCGCTGACCAGAGCAAGGTCCGGGTGATCCACGCAGCCATGACCGCGCCGGTCGTCAACTCGGTCGAGCTGGCCGGCGCCGAGGTCGCAACGGACCTCGACTTCGCCGGGTTCACGGACTACAGCGTGGTCACCGCGGGCGGCACGACGGTCCGGGTCGACGCCGGGTCCGCCACCGCCGAGCAGAGCCTGGACCTCATTGCCGGCGCCACCTACACGGTGGTCGTCCGCGACCTCGAAGCGGGCATCGGCGTGCTGCCGATCCAGGACTTCGCCGCGGCGAACCAGATCCCGACCGGAGGGGTCGATGCCGGCCTCGGTGGCTTGGTTGCTGCCGGCGGATTTGGTGGTTCTTGGGTTCTCGTGTCGCTGGCCTTGGCCATCGCCGGATTTGCCGGTCTCGCTGTGACCCGTCGGCCACGGGCACGGAGCCGGTGAGTGATCGGCCGAGGACGGCACAGACGGCGCCGCGCCAGGCGTAGCGCCTCGTCGTCCGCCCTGCTGGTGACGTCGGTGCTGCTCGCGGTGCCCGCTGCTGCCGCCCTGACCGCTGATACGCCCTTGGCGTCGGATCGCGTCGAATCCGGGCAAGTGGACGGCCAAGCATCTACCGAACACCCGGCCCACGACCCGACAGAACCGGTCCAGCCCGGCTGGATCGTGATCGACGCGATCGGCGTTTCTGCTGACGTCGAGGCGGTCGGGCTGGCGGCCGACGGAACCCTTGCTCTCCCGACCGATGTCGCCGATGTGGGTTGGTTTGCCGGCAGCAGCCGGCCCGGCGACATGGGACCGGCGGTCATGGTCGGCCACCTGGATTCCGTGGATGGACCGGCGGTGTTCGCCCGACTCTCGCAGCTGGAGATCGGTGACGTTGTCACCGTCGAGAATGGCCAAGGCACCGCCGTGTCCTTCACCGTGTCGACCGTGACGCGGCATCCGAAACAATCCTTCCCGACCCAGGCCGTCTACGGTGCGACGCCGGATGCCGAGTTGCGCCTGATCACCTGCGGAGGGAGTTACGACGACGGCTATGCCGACAACGTGGTGGTGCTCGCCACAGCCGCCACCGCCCAGACCCTGCGGGGGAAGGAGTTCTGGATGGCACGCTGAGCCGTTCCACAACCGCCCCAAATGGGCCGGGCCAGCGACGGTTCACCGTGCCATCAACAACGGTCCGAGGTGATCGTTGTGGGATTTGTGGTGCGCCGCGGAGATCGATGTGAGATTTGCGGCGCTGCGGTGGTGATCGATGTGAGGTTCGGGGCGCTATAGCGCAACAAACTCCACTCCGGTGACTCAGTCGCCCGCCATGTCGCGGACGAAGATGTCTGGTTCGCCATTGGTGTCACCGCGGACCAGATTGGATGCGGCGGACCAGAAGGCGATGTGCCGGCCGTCGGCTGAGACATCAGAGCCACCGTGCGTGTCGTTGGCTTGCTCTCCGCCGAGGCCCACGGTCAGCAGACTGGTCCGTTGCCTTTGCCGGTCGCGGACGAACAAGTTCTCCTGACGGAACGGATCGTTAGGAGCCGCCACGTCGGGAACTGTCCAGAAGACGACCAGGCGGCCGTCGTCGGACATCGGGCCGGTGAAGTTGTTGGCGTTCAGCTGTTTGCCTGCGTTATCGACGGACACCCGAGTCGTCCTCCCGGCCCGGCGATCTCGGACGAAGACGTCGTAGGACCGGTTCGTGTCCGCGGGGACGAGGTTCGTCGCCGGCGAGTCGAAGGATACGAAACGGCCGTTTCGGGAGATGGTCTCCGGGAAACCGGTGTCGAATGGAGATTCGCCGCCCTGCGCCTGCTGCCCGCCAGAACTCACGTTGACCCTCGTTGTGGTGCCCTTTATGCGGTCCCAGAGGAAGACGTCGAACAGCTCGTTCGTGTCGCCGCGCACCAGGTTGGTGGCGCCCGAGACGAACGCTGCATACCGACCATTGAAGGAGATCACCGGCCCGAAACTGCGGTCATTTCCCTGCCGCTCGGCCGACGACACCGAAATCCGGCTGGTCTTACCCTTGAGCAGGTCGCGGACGAAAACGTCGACGACTCCGTTCGTGTCTCGGCTGACCAGGTTGGACGCCTCGGAGATGAACGCGACGTACCGGCCGTTGCCGGAAATGTTGGGGTCGAAGCTCAGGCCATTGCCTTGTCGACCGTCCGACGTCAGAGATACCCGCCGGGTCGTCCCGTACACCAGATCGCGTACGAAGACATCCGGTTCATCGTTCGTGTCCCGAGCGACCAAGTTTGACGCAGCCGAGAAGAAGGCAATGTAGCGTCCGTCGTTCGACATCGTGGCGAAGCCACTGTCACCGTTGCTCTGGCCGCCGCTAGACGTCACCGAGACCCGCTCGGTCTTTCCGGTGCGCCGATCACGAACGAAGACGTCGGGCCGACCGTTGGTGTCGCCCACCACGAGATTTGTTGCATCCGATTCGAACGCCACATACCTGCCGTGGGCGGAGATGGCCGGGCAGCAATAGGTGGCGCCGTTCGTCTGCCGCTCAGCGGAGTTGACGGACACTCGGGTCGTCGTTGATCCCCAGGTAGGCAGGTCGACCGTGGCGGCAGCAGCACCTGCCGCCACGAGGAGCACCATGGGCAATGGCACAGCCACGCCGCGCCGTAACCTCACCCAGAGTCGCGACACAGCCGTCACTTCCCGTGTTCGCAGCATCATCCTGATCCCTGGGTTCGTACCCCTGGCCAATGCGCACGACGAATCTTCGTCGCGCCTGAAGAACCCTGTCTTGCCGAGAAGCGGCAGTGCAACAGTTACGTCGAATTTCCCCAGCGCGCGATCGACGCGTTGTGTCTGTGTAGGGTCGCTAGGTGAGCTACCTGCGTGACATCGGCGAGATCAGCGCCGAGTTCCATGCCCGCGATGACGTCGATGGCCTCACCTTTCGTACCACGGGTACGCAGGTGCGGTTCGTGGCGCCGGGGGCGGTGACCCGGGGGCAGTTTGGGCTGTTCGAGTGGAACATGCAGCCGCACACGGCAGGCGCGGAAGCGCATTTCCACAAGACGTTCTCGGAGTCGTTCTTCGTCATTTCCGGTACGGTCGAGTTCTACAACGGCGACCGGTGGCTGCCGGCTCGTCCTGGTGATTTCGTGTACGTACCGATGGGTGGGGTGCACGGATTCCGCGCGCTCAGCGACCAACCGTCGTCGATGCTGATCCTGTTCGCGCCGGGTGCGCCACGGGAGAAGTACTTCCAGGAGCTTGCCGCGATCCGGGACAGCGGCCAGACGTTGACCGAAGCCGAGTGGACCGAGTTCTTCGCCAAGCACGACCAGTACCGCGCCGAGTAAGGCAACCAAGTCGCGGCGCGCTCACCCGAGGGCACCGGTCATCGCTTCACGACAGTGGACGTTCTCGCGGATGACGACGCGACGTCTGCTGAGCTGACCCGTTCAGGCCCGCTTCAGCCTGGGTACCCACCAGTCGCCTGATGCGGCTGCAAGCCGGTCTAAAGATCTTCCTCGATGGTGAGGCGTGGAACAGAGTGGAGCTGCTCGACCCGCATGGCAACGCGATGCTGGAGGGCACGTAAACGTTCCGGGGCACCACCATCGACGGATTGCCCATGACCGGCACCGCCCCGCTCACGCACGACTTCCTAGACGGCCCCGAGATTCTCTGGCCGGCTGCCGGCTCGAAGGTGCCCGCCGATCAGGTCGTCGTGCAGTGGGCCCCGTCACGACGCCGCCGGAATCGACATCATTGGTTACCAGGTGCTCGTCGTTCAGGAGGAGCCGGTTACTGCGGGTACCTTTCCGGGCGGCCCGCATGCTGTCTAGGGCACCCATTCCCTCCGAGTCGCCGACGAGGTAAGGATGCGGACCCGGTGTTCCGAGACCTTGGTTGTCGGTGGCGGCGATCACGTAGCGCGCCTCCATGAACTCCTCGATGCCAGGCATCGCGGCGGCGTAGTTCGGGACAAGCGACGGGCTGCAGGCGGCGCCACGGAGACCGTGCCGTGCGTCCAGGCGATCACCTTGCGGCCGGCCGCGGGCGCTGGTCCGTCGAGTACGGCGATGATGCCGCTCACGGCGGTCGGCGCGCCGTCGTACCCGGTCGACTTGTAGAGCCCCCGGTACGCCGTCGCGACGGGGTGCAAGTCGTCGATGACCTCAGAGCGGATGATCGTTCCGGGTGGCCCTTCCGGCAACGGCGACGGCGCCGTGTAGAACGCTGGGGGCGCATCCGGCTGGGCTCGATGAACCCTGGCGCTGATCGCCGCTTCGCCCAGCGCCAACTTAGCTGGTCAGCCTGCCCGTTCCCGCGGAAGGATCGCCACGCCAGTCTTACGATCTCGAGGATGCGGGCCATATCGAAGAGACGGTGAGCACGGCGTGACCCACGCCGTGCTGCCAGACCTCGCCGTGGGCCTGATCAGAGTCCGCGATGCCACTGCGCGCTCCGCTGAGCAAAGCGCCGGAATCGCCCCGTACGCAGTCGAACTGACAGCCACTATCAACAACCGAGGAAACGCCCTCGCCGACGAGACCACCACACGATTCTGGGTGCGGGGGGCCGACGTGGACCGGGAAATACGGGTCGTCTATACGCCACCATTGCCGCCAGGCGACGAGATCGAAGTTACGGCACTGTGGGACATCCGCGACCGTCGCGGCGAGTATGTGATCACCGTGACCGCCGACGCGTTCTCGCAGATCCAGGAAGTGCGTACGGACAACAACTCAGCGCGCATCCAGGTTGCTGTTCGGGAGGAACGTATCGACCTTTCTGAGTCCCTGGAGTGACGAGCCTCATGACGACACTCGGGCAAGGTCATGCTTGGCACACTGACGGGTATGGCCGTGGCGCTGCATCACATCGTGATCGATGCACACGATCTGCCGACGTTGGCACGGTTCTGGGTACAGGTCCTCGGCTGGAGGATCCTGTCCGAACGCAAGCATGAGATCGTCATCGGCGCTCATGAGGGTGCGTCTGTGGGGATCTGTTTCATGCCGGTCACGGAGGTGAAGGGGGGCAAGAACCGTGTGCACCTCGACCTCAATCCGGGTCACGATGACCGAGATGCCGAGATCGAGCGCATCCTGGCACTTGGTGCCCGCAGGGTGAATATTGGACAGACTGGGGACGAGTCGTGGACCGTGCTTGCCGACCCCGACGGCAACGAATTCTGCGTGGTGCGTCCGAAGAGGTCGCTGATCGACTAGTCGATTGGTCACGGTGCCGTCTTGGAGGTCGACTGTGCGGCGGGTCAACGGCAGGCGGCCGGTGCGGCTAGCCGCAGCGGCCGTTGTCTTGGCGACGGTGGCAGGGTGCGACGGTGCAGCGAGCGATGGTGCTTCTTCTTCCGTCACGCCGGGCGCCTCGACCGCCACAACACATACCTCGGCAGGAGAGCCGGCTGATGTCGGCTCGGAGATCGCTGAGCGGATCCGGTCCTTCGTCGATCCAGACACGAACGCTCAGTTACGCCCGCTCCGCGCCGTGATCATCGAGGTCGACGGGCACACGGTGCTCGAGCATTATTACCGGGGGTCCTCGTCGGACACCACCAACGTGTTCTCGGTGACGACCAGCGTCGTTGGCACCCTCATCGGGATCGCGTTGTCCGACGGCGCGTTGCGCGGTGTCGACCAGACGCTGGGTGAGCTACTTCCCGCATATGCCGCCGACATGGAACCCGAGGAAGCCGCCATCACCTTGCGGGAGCTGCTCACAATGACCGCGGGGCTTCCAGCCGGGCATTGCCGCTGCCGCCACGAACCTGGTGGCACAGATCTCTTACTGGCGACGGATTCTCCGCCGTGGCTGTTGACGGATGACTGGGTGGGCAGCATCCTGGCCGATTCACTCGAGCAGTTGCCCGGCGAGGGGTTCGCCTACTCGCACGCGTCGTCGCATCTGTTGTCCGCCATCCTCGCCGAGGCGGTGGACACGTCGGTGCTGGACTATGCACGGGCGAAATTGTTCGACCCACTCGGCATCACAAGTCGACCGGCGGCTGATCTTCTGGCCGTGGCGGCAAATGTGCCGGCCTATGACCGGGCGGATTTCGCCTGGCCGCATGACCCGCAAGGGGTTCAAACGGGATTCAGTTGGCTGAAGCTGACCGGCCGTGACATGGCCGCGCTAGGGCGGCTGTATCTGGACGGTGGGCGCTGGGACGGCAAGCGGGTGGTTCCAACCGCGTGGGTGGATGCCGCCACCACCGAACAGGTCCGCGCCAATAGCATCACCAAGGGCTACGGCTACCAGTGGTGGGTGACGACGGCCGGCGGCCATGCCGCCTATGCGGCAATCGGGTTCGGTGGACAGCTGATCGAGGTCGTCCCCGACCTACGCCTCGTCGCGGTGTTCACGGCCGACATCACCGAACCCGACGCACCCGTCGACCCCTACTCGTACGTCAGCATCCTGTCGGCGATCATCCAACAGGTGGAGACCGAGTAGGTCCAGCGCACAATTGCTGACGAGCCGGTCGGTGCCGTGGCGGGAATCAGCTAGTTTCCGCTTCCACGGAGTCGCCGAGTTCGACGATCACCGCCACGGCCTCGTCGAGGGACATCCGGCGGCCACGGGCGAACGCCGCCTGGAACTCCTTGGCGTCCAGCGCTTCCAACGCATTGGCCAACGGATCTTGCCGATCGAGGAACTGCTGCAATGACGCCGGTGGTCGGACGCCGTAGCGTTCGCATAGACCCTCGAAGGCTCCCGTCAGCAACGCCGCAACCGCCGGCCGATCGAGGGCCATGGCGACGATGACCCCTTCCTGTATCGAGATGCTGGTCGTGGTGGCATCACGCATCCGATGGCTTTCGACGAGGCCGCGGATGACCCACTGGGCTGCCGTCATGACGTCGCCCTGAACGTACGCCGTCCAACCAAGGCTCGAGGCTGTCATGGCGTGGTACTGGACATCGCCGAGTTCCTCGAAGCGCGGCAGCAGCTCGCGGAAGATCGCGGTCGCCTCAACGGGTCGCCCGAGGGTCATGAACATGGTGCCCCGAGCCCACTCGCAGCGTGCGACCCCGCGGGCATCGCCGATCGACTCGAACCTTTCCCGCGCATCCTCGAGAAATCTCGCCACCCGGGCGCCGTCGCCGCTCTCAACGAACACGACGTGCGCCAGGTTGAAGACGGCGTCGGCTTCCTCAACCGGGTCGTGCAGCCGTCGAGCGAGCTCGAGCTGTTCTTCGTACCGGCGTCGTGCTGTGGCCGAGTCCGCCTGCCAGTACGCCAGATTGCCGCCGGCGGCCACTGCGGCTACGCGGGCGGCCGTAGGCGCATCCGCGCCCGGCATCGACAAGGCCGCGTCCGCGAGCGCACGTCCCTCGTGCAGATGACCGTCCAGCTGCCAGAACCGCCACAGCGCCGGCAGGAAGCGCAGGGCGATGTCCGTCTCGCCGGAATCGATCGCCCAGCGAAGCGCTGTGCGCAGGTTTGCGTCGTCGACCGCCAGCCGGTCGAGCCACCGCGGCTGATCCGATCCGGGCAGGTTCCTCGCCGCCGCCTCCGCGAGGTCCAGGTACGCCAGGGCATGCCGCCGTCGGGCAGGGCGCTCCTCGCCGCCGGCTGCAAGTCGGCCGGCGGCAAACGCCTGGATCGTCTTGAGCAGTCGGACTCGAACCCCGGTGGCGTTACCGGGCATGGCCTCGGCGCGCGGGTCGGAATCGCGGATGACGAGGCTCTGGTCTGCGAGAGACATGAGCCCATCGAGCACATCGACGGGGGTGGGGTCCGCGGGCGTCGCCGCTACGGCCCCCACCTGCTCAGCGTCGAAGCCGCCGTCGAACACCGACAGCCGGTCGAGGAGCCTTTGGTGCTCCGGCGACAGGAGGTCGTAACTCCAGCCGATCGCCGCATCGAGCGTCCGTTGCCGGGCAGGTACGTCGCGTGGTCCGCTACCCGGCAACGGCACTCGAGTTGTCAGGCGGTCCCGGATCGCTGGGGCAGGCAAGAGCGAGATGCGGGCAGCCGCGAGCTCGATCCCGAGAGGTAGGCCATCGAGCAGCCGGCAGATCTCGCGGATGACCGGCGTCTGGCCGTCGGGCTGCCAGTCCGGCCGTACGGCCCGGGCCCGATCGACGAACAGTCGGACGGCGGCGTCGGACGATGACACGCTCGGGTCAATTTCGTCGAACTGAATCAGCGGTCGGACCGGGTACTCCTGCTCGCCGGGGATCCGCAACGGCGCCCTGCTGGTGACGATCACCCGTGACACCGGGGAGGCTCGCAACAGCGCGGTTACCCCGCCAGCCGCGTCCAGGACGTGCTCGAAGTTGTCGAGGACAAACAGCATCGATCGGTCGGCGACATAGGCGAGCAGACCGTTGGCGGCGGCCCGCTCGGGGCCGTCGAACAACCCAACGGTCCTGGCGATCACGGTCATCACCAGGTCCGCGTCGCCGATGAGGTCCAGGGCCACAAACCATGCCCCGTCGCGAAAGCGCGCCGCCTGCGCCCGGGCCAGTTCGGTACCGAGGCTCGTCTTGCCAATCCCACCCGGTCCCGTCAACGTGACCAGCCGCATCTCCTCGAGCAATGCGCCGAGCTCGACGAGCTCCGCGTCCCGTCCCAGGAACGTCGTCAGCCGGGTCGGGACGTTGCCGGCGGCTGGCTGCCGCGTCCGCAGCGGCGGGAACGATGCCGGGAGGCCCGGCACCTCGAGCTGGTAGAGGCGTTCCGGTCGCGGCACGTCCTTGAGGGCGTGCTCGCCCAGATCGCGCAGCTGCATGTCGGCCGGCAGCGCGTCGTCCACCAGAGCCCGGGTCGACGCGGACACAACGATCTGCCCGCCATGGCCCGCCGCCGCAATGCGTGCGGCTCGATTCACCTCGAAGCCGCCGTAATCGTCGCCGCTGAGGTGTGCTTGGCCCGAATGGAGGCCCATGCGCACACGTGGGCCGCCATCGACCGGCCAGGCGTGGTCACGGAGCGCCCGCTGGGCGTCGATCGCCGCGTAGATCGCCGCGCCTGCCTCGGGGAACGCGGCAAACAGCGCATCGCCCTCCGTTCGGACAGCCACACCACCGTGCTTCTCCACGGCGTCGCGGATGATCCCCAAGTGCACGGCGTTGACGTCATCCCACGCCGAACCCAGCGCCCGGACGAGTTTCATCGAGCCCTCGACGTCGCTCCGCAGGAACGTCACTGTGCCGGTCGGCAGGCGCCGGTGCGAGCGAGACCTCTCGGACTTCGTCGTCACGATTGGGTGCCGATCCGCTCGGCCAGCGTGGCCAGCATCGCCATCGTCGCCTCCGGTTGCTTGCGCAGGATTCCCTCGAGACCAGCCTCGGTCACCAGGGCCAGTCACGGATCCTTAGGTCCCCATCTTGCGCCAGGAAGTCGATGTCTCGATCGCCTGCGATTCCGGCCCGCCCACAGGCTGGCGCTGAACGCCACACCCCAGAGCAGGAACCAGGGGTCCCAGACATACGCATGCCAGGCCAGCGCCCTCCGGTCGGCTCCGGGCGCTACCTCGAGTACGCCGGCCTCGACGAATAACCCCGCCAGCGTCAGCATCCCGCCGTAGAGGATGAGGATGGTCGCGGCGATCCAGCCAAGGATGCGCGGCACCCGGCCCCTGGTCCACGACGGCAGCCGCCGGGCACCGACACCGGCGAGGACAGGCGCGGCCAGCGCGACTATCACCTTCACCACGACGATCAGCCACCACCCGGCGACCAGGGCGGGTTCACGTTCTTGACCCCAACGCTCGAGGCTGCCGCCGATGGTGTCCAGCAGCGCCGTACCGCCGAGTGCCCAGTAGGCACTGGCAGCCGCCTGCCCAAGGCCGAGTGCGCAGGCAACGACGGCGGCGCTCTGGCCGGCGAGCTTCGGCATCCGGCGAAAAGTCTCAGGTCACGGCCCGGGCGTGGCCTGTCGGTCTCGGATTGGTCCACCGCGCCACGTCGGCGGGGCTCGATGACCGACGGCTGCGTCGAAGGCGGCTTGGGCCAGGAGGCGGGTCGAGTCCAGCGTGGGTAGAGGAGAGGCGTCGGGCGTTACCAACAGCGGTATCTCCGTGCACACAAGGGCGACCGCATCACAGCCCCTGACCGCCAGCTGTTCGATAACGCGGACGTACTCCTGACGGGAGCGTGCTGTGAACACGCCGTTCACCAGTTCCTCAAAGATGATCTTATTGATGATGTGGCGGTCCTCCGCGTCGGGTAGTTCGGCGGCGATCCCACGGGCGGCGAATGCCCGGGGGTAGATCGGACCGTCCATGAGGTAGCTGGTGCCAAGCACGCCGACACGCCGGTGGCCATCGCGAGCGGCGCGGTCGGCGACCACTTCGGCGATGTGCAGGCCCGGGAGGGCGAGCTCCCGGCCTGGTTGTTCGAGGGCCATATGCGCTGTGTTGTCCGGGCAAACGAAGAAGTCCGCGCCTGCGCGGGCGAGCCGCTGCACACTCACAAAGAGCGTGGCTCGGATCGAGATGTGGTCCCCTTCGTCCCATGCGGACATGCTGCGGGCCAGGGCGATGCAGTCCAGGGTCACATCAGGGTGCTCGTGGGCGCCAAGTTGGTGAAATCCCTCTTGGCAGAAGGCTCGAAAGCACAGCGCGGCCCCTTCCGCGCTGTGCGCGAGAATGCCAACGTGCTTCATGCTGGCTCCAGTGGTCCAGGATGGTCGCCATCGGGCCTCCTACCGTACTGAGACCTGGTCTCAAAACCTGGCGGCTGCGGCCAGTCTGTACTGGTCGGTTACGGCGTGGAAACAATGACGGTTCAGCATTCTGGAATGGCAGCCGTGACACGGCAGGTCCACGTGGGATGTGAGTTCCGGTATGCCGCACAGGTCGAGACCGCCGCGGTCTTCCAGGTTCAGCCGTCCGGGGCTGCGCCGACGACGGTGCTCCGGCAGGGCTGGGAGACCATGCCGGCCACCGATCGGCACGGCTATACCGACGTGTACGGCAACGACTGCCAACGGCTCTGCCTGCCAGTGGGCGACACGACGCTGCGATACGACGCCGTCGTAGCGGTCCCGGACGCATCCGAGGCCGTGGACCTCGACGCGGCCGAGCTGCCCGCCGCGCAGCTGCCGGACGACGTGCTGGTTTACACGCTGCCCAGCCGGTATTGCCTACCCGACGTTCTCGGCGACGACGCGTGGCGGCTGTTCGGCAGCGAGAAGCCTGGCTACCGGCGGGTGCAGGCGATCTGCGACCATGTCCATGGACACCTGCGCTTCGACTACGGCAGCAGCACCTCGTCGACCACCGCGGCGGACGCGTACGCCGCCGCTTGTGGCGTATGCCGCGACTTCGCACATGTCGCCATCAGCTTCTGCCGGGCACTGTCGATCCCGGCTCGCTACGTCTTCGGCTACCTCCCCGCCATGGATATCCCACCGCCGCCCGAGCCCATGGACTTCGCCGCCTGGATGGAGGTCTACCTCGACGGCAGGTGGTGGACCTTCGACCCCCGAAACAACGCGGCCCGCAAGGGCCGGGTGGTCATCGGCCGGGGCCGCGACGCAGTCGACGTCGCGATGGTTACCACCTACGGCGGTCCGGTGCTGCAGAACATGCGGGTCTGGGCGGAGGAGGCGACATGAAGGTGCCGGCCGACGCGCTTCTGCATGCCCCGCGGCGGCTCCCGGCGCTCAGCGACCTGCAGGATGTCGGCCAGCGGATCTACGTGCTGCACCAGTGTTTTCGCTACACCTACGACTCTCCGGTAAGGGATCTGAACCATCGGCTCGTCGTGGTGGCCCCGCGTCGGCACGGCGACCAGCACAGGCGGCTGCATTCGATCACCGTCTCCGCCGCCGACGCCCAGACCACCCACCGGAGGGACGCCGACGGCAATGTCGTCACCCGGTCCCGCGTGCCGGTGGTGGAAGACCGGGTCGAGTTCGTGGTGGACGTAGTCGTGGAGCGGGTCGGGTCGAGCCGCGACGTGTTCCTGCCAGCCGCGGCGCTCACCGACGCGCGGTACCTCCGGCCGACCCGGCTGACCGCCGCCGACCAGCCGATCCAGGACCTGGCGGCAACGATGGCGGGCCAAGATGCGCTGGCCACCGCCGAGCAGTACTGCACTTACGTTCACGAGGCGATCAGCTACGCGCACGGGGTGACCTCCGTCGCTACGACGGCTGCCGAGGCGCTCGCCGGCGGACGGGGGGTCTGCCAGGACGCCGCACATGTCATGATCGCGCTCTGCCGGGCCGCCGGGCTGCCGGCCCGCTACGTCTCCGGGCACCTGCTCGGCGAGGGCGGTACCCATGCCTGGGTGGACGTCATCGTCGCCCACGCTGCCGGTGCCCGCGCGGTGGCGTTCGACCCGTGTCACGGCTACCGCGCCGGTAGGGATCACTTGACCGTCGCCATTGGGCGCGACTACGCCGACGTGGCCCCGACTTCCGGCACCTACGTCGGCGCCGCCAGGGGCACGCTGACCGCGACCAAAGCGGTCGGCGTCGCGTCGCCCTGACCGTCGTAGCGCAGCCAACGTCCCGCCGCGCTGGCCTGATTCGGACGCCTGCTCGCACCCAACGAACCCAACGAGCTGCACGAACCCGGCCAATTGGGGCGACGAGCTGCTGGTCCCGACTCGTCGTTCGGTATGCGACTTGCACCATTTGCCGTTGGCTTCTTCACGGGTGACTACAAAGACTCTCCAGCATTGGCGACGCGTTCACCCCGTTCTCCTCCCAGTCGCAGGGGACCGATTCGTCCAGCACCTGCTTCCGTATTGTGGGCTGAGGTCTGGCCGGGTCGCATTCACGCCTTGCCACATCGTGGCTGTACTGCTAAGCCACCGAGGGTGGCCTGTTCGTCACCGCCACGCCTCCAGGGCTGAGGGAGTCATCATGCGCAGAACCACCATCGGCCTCAGCGTCTCGGTGATGTTGTTGACGGGCAGCGTTTCGGCGCTCGCGACTCCGTCGCCAACGCTGGGCGTGACGTCCGGTCCCGCAACCGCCGTTGGCAGCGGCGGCGCGGCCGCCACGGTCGATGCATTGGCGACCCAAGCCGCAATCGACGTACTTACCGGCGGCGGCAACGCTGTTGATGCGGCGGTCGCGGCAGCGGCGGTGCTGGGTGTAACCGAGCCGTTCTCGTGCGGAATTGGCGGTGGTGGCTTCATGGTCATCTACCGGGCGAACGATGGACAGGTGACGACAATCGACCACCGCGAGACTGCGCCGGTCGCGATGCGGTCGGACTCGTTCTTCGAGGCAGGACTGCCGCTTCCGTTCAGCGCTGCGCGGTATAGCGGCCTGTCCGCAGGCGTTCCTGGCACGGTACGCGGCTGGGCGGAGGCGCTGAACCGCTACGGAACGATCTCGCTAGGCGCAGCGCTGCAGCCGGGGATCGAGGTCGCGAAGCAGGGCTTCACGGTCGACCAGACGTTCTTCGACCAAACGCAGGGCAACGTCGACTTCTTCGATGACATCCCGTCGAGTGAAGCGCTGTTCCTCGACCCCGACGGAACCCCGCGCGACGTTGGCACTGACTTCCGGAACCCGGATCTGGCGACAACGTACTCACGCATCGCCCATCTCGGGGCCAAGGGTTTCTACAGCGGTGAGGTAGCGGAGGCAATCGTCGAGGCCGTGCAGAGCCCACCGGTGGCGGCGGACGCCGATCACACGTGGCGTGCCGGGGTCATGACGATGCGGGACCTGAAGAGCTACGTCGCGCCGGAGCGTCCGCCGACAAGGGTGAGCTACCGCGGGCGGGACGTGTACAGCATGGGCCCGCCATCCAGTGGCGGCTCCACGGTCGGCGAGGCGCTCAACATCCTCGAGGGGTACGACCTCGCTGGCATGGACCGCGCCACAGCGCTGCACTATTACTTGGAGGCGTCGCGCTATTCCTTCGCTGACCGCAACGCCTACCTTGCCGACCCGGACTTCTTCGACGTGCCGCTCGAGGGATTGCTCTCCGACAGCTTCGCAGCCGAGCGACGCGACCTCGTCACCGACCTCGCGGCGACCAGCCCAGTGGGGCCTGGCGACCCCTATCCGCATCAAGGCGCGGTTGCGCCTTCCCCGGCCCAGGCATCAGCAACCGCCGCCCGCGCTGGTACAACCACTCACTTGACCGTGTCCGACCGCGACGGCAACGTCGTCTCGTACACGTTCACAATCGAGTCGACGGGAGGCAACGGGATCGTGGTCCCTGGCTTCGGCTTCCTGTTGAACAACGAGTTGACCGACTTCAACTTTGATTCGACGACCCACCCAAACCGGGTTGAGGGTGGTAAGCGGCCGCGAAGTTCCATGAGCTCGACGATCGTGCTCGATGACGGTCGGCCGCTGCTAGCGCTCGGCTCGCCCGGTGGATCGATGATCATCACGACGGTTCTCCAGATCCTCATCGACCGGCTCGACTTGCGCGCAGCTCTTCCCGAAGAAGCAGCTCTTCTCGAAGCGGTCGCCGCACCACGCGCCAGCCAACGCAACACGCCAGCTACAGCGGCCGAGCAGCAGTTCATCAATTCACCAGAAGCCGAGGTGCTAAGAAGGCTGCACGGTCACGTCTTCACCATGTCCACTGAGATCGGCGCCGCAACAGGTATCGAGTTCCTTGGCGACAGCCGGGTACTCGCCGTCGCTGAACCCACCCGGCGCGGCGGCGGCAGCGCCATGGTCGAACAACCCGAATGAGGCTGCGATCACTCACGCTCAAGGTCACCGGTGCGTAGCTGGCTGATCGGGCTCGGCGTCGCCGCTGTCCTGCTCGTGGTCTCGTGGGGCGCGCTCGTCCTGCTGGCGCGCCGGCTGCCACCGGGCATTCTGCGTGACCTGGCCGCATTCATCCCCGACTGTGTGACCACAGTCCGGCGCCTGCGAAAAGACCCGCACATCCAGCGCCGTGCCAAGATCGCCGTAATCATCGCCGGCGTATGGGTGGCCAGCCCGGTCGACCTCATCCCGGAGTTTCTACCAGTCATCGGCCCCCTCGACGACATCCTGATCGTGGCGATAGCGCTGCGCTACGCCGGCCGCCAAGTGCCCCGCGAGGTCCTGCTCGCCGCCTGGCCTGGCGAACCCCGCCTCATCGAAAGGCTCCTCGGCCCGGCCCGACAGGAGCGCCCGACACCGGCAAAGCGGCGCCCGCACTCGATGGACACCCGTCAGCGTAGGTAGTGGTCGAGGAGGCGGATCACCGCCTGTGGATCTTCTACGTGCGCGTTGTGGCCGATGCCGGCAAGGGTTACCGCCGTGGAGTGATATCCAGCCAGTTGGTCGTGGGTGACCATCTGGTCGTGCTCGCCTCGGGCCAGAACGACGCGCGCGCGAGATGCCGCCAACAGTCCGGTCATGTCCGGAGCCCCGACGGCGAAGACGGGTGGATCCATGGCGAGCCGCCACTGTCCTTGCTCCTGGCGTAGCCCGGCCACCACTGCGGCATCCTCAACCCCCAGCAGGCCGGTCAGGCCCGACACCCGCAGGTAGCGGGCGGCCGCCTCTGCCCGTGAGGAGAACCAGGTGACCGGCCGTTCGGCCAGCGCTTGTGCCTTCTCGACCTCGTCGACGGTCCATGTGACCTTGATCCCCAACCCGATGACGGTGTCCACGGAAACGCCAAACCAGCCGCTGGCCAGGGCCAGCCCCACCACGCCGCCCAGTGAATGCCCGAGCACGACCACCTGTTCGTTGGCATCAACGCGTTCGGCGAGGTTGGCCGCTATGGCACCGAATGAGTACCGATGGAGCGGCGCAGAGCGACCATGCCCGGGCAGATCCGGCGCCAACCATCGACCCGGCCAGCGCTCAGCGAGCAGCGGCCGCCAGTGTTCCCATACATCGCCGGTAGCCCCGAGGCCGTGTACCAGCAGCAACACCGGATTGCCATTGCCCCCACCGTGCCTGCGCAGATCCCCAACCGCCATGGCGCCGAGCCTGCCAGCCGCAGTGCGGATAGGGCTACCGCCGTCGAAGGCGCCGATATCAAAATCTGAAGTTGCCATCGCGAGACACCGGCGGGACCCTTGCGGGATGCGCGACTACGGGCAGTTCTGCCCCATCGCCCGGAGCTCCGAGCTGCTGGCGGAGCGCTGGACGCCGATCATCGTCCGCAACCTGCTGAACGGCTGCCGTACCTTCAACGAGATCCGGCAGGGGGCGCCGGGCATCTCGACCGCGCTGCTGACTCAGCGTCTCGAGGCGCTCGAGCGGCACGGAGTGCTGGCGTGCACCGCGAACCCGTCCGGCCGCGGCGCGACGCACGAGCTGACCATGAGCCCATTCGCTGACTTCATCCCTGCCGAGCCCGCCGTCAGCAGCAAACCTCGAACACGGGCCGGGCATGGGGCGCCGGATACGATCAGTTGATGGCGGAACTGGTGCGCCCCCGACCCGAGCACCCCTCCTCACCGCTCGCGCACGCGCTGACCCGAGTCGGCGATCGGTGGAGCCTCCTCGTCGTCGAGGCGCTGCTGAGCGGGCCAAGCCGGTTCAACCAGCTGCTGGAACAAATCCCGGGCATCGCACCGAACATCCTGTCCGACCGTCTCAAGCGACTCGAGCGGGATGCCCTTCTCGTGTCACGGCCATACACCGATCGGCCGCCTCGCTCTACCTACGAGTTGTCCGCGGACGGCAAGGAACTCGCCGGAGCACTGGGACTTCTGGCGCAGTGGGCGGCACGACACGCTCCATCAGAGGAGACCCCCCGACACGCCGCCTGCGGCACACCCATCGAGGCACGGTGGTACTGCCCGACCTGCGACCGTCTCGTCGACGACGAGCACCAAGCCGACCTGCACTTCCTCTAGGGCACCGGTAAAAGACGATCCGACAGGGAGCGATCTTCATGGGAAGCGCGGACATACTTGTCGACGCCTTCGGCCGAATCCGCGAGATCGTCCACCAGGTCGTCAACGGCCGGACGCCCCGCCAGCTGGGGTTCCGCGTTGACAGCGAAGCGAACTCCATCGCGTGGCTGGTGTGGCATCTGACCCGGATCCAAGACGATCACGTGGCCGATGTGGCGCAGACCGAGCAGGTCTGGACGGCCGGCGACTGGTGGCAGCGGTTCGAACTGCCGTTCGCCCCGTCGGCGACGGGCTACGGGCACAGCAGCGACGATGTCGCGGCAGTCCAGGTGCGCTCCGGAGACCTGTTGACCGGCTATCACGATGCAGTCCACAACGCGACCATCAGGTATGTCGAGCGCCTCACCGATGCCGATTTCGCACGGATCGTCGATCGGTCGTGGAACCCCCCAGTAACACTCGCCGTCCGGCTTGTCAGTGTGATCAGCGACGACCTTCAGCACGCCGGGCAGGCAGCGTTCATCGCCGGTGTGGTGCAGCGACGAGGTAATGGCGACGCCGAGCGCTGAGTTCCGGGATTCCACCCGGTCAACGCGAGAGGGGAGAGGCTATGGGTATCACGTTTCCAGGAGAGTCAGCGGAGTACCGGGCGGCGCGGGATCGGTTGCTGGAGGAAGAGATCGAGTTGCGCCGGGCGGGGTGGTCCGGGATTCCCCGTGACCCCGACGAATTCTGGGGCTCGGAGCTGCTCTACGCACCCGCCGACCCTGGCCAGGATCCCCGTCACGTCGGCACCATCGAGCCGCTGTGGAACCTCTATGGCCTCACCCCGGCCGGCCGGGGAACCGGATGGGATGAGCAGCTGAGCTATTGATGAATGACGAGATGTCCAGAAATCGCTATAGGCCTGGAGTTGGCAACTCGAAGGCGAGTCGCCAAGTCAGCGGACCGGGAAATCCGTCCGCGTCCGTGCGCAACTCCGAGCGGGAGCGCTGGAACGCTGTGACCGCTTTACGATCAATATCGGTCCACCGCGGACCCGGCCCCAGCCGGTAGAACCGCCCGAAGCCGAGCCGGACGAGCTGCTCCCCGAGCCGCGTCACGTGTTCGTTGACCGCGCCTGGCCGGAAGAACTGGCGGCCAGGAAAGCGCGGCGCCGGCGGTCGTTGTCCGCCCGTCTTTTCCATGAAGGGCCGGATCTCTGCTTGTCCTTCTTTCTTGGTATAGCCGAGCCGGTCTATCTTTCGGTTCACCGCCCAGGTCGAGTGTTCGACGTGGTGCTCGAGTGGTTGACCCAGCCAGTCCAGGATTCCGGCATTTGATCGAGCCGTGAACTCACGCATTTCGTCGGTCCACTCATGCGGTCGTACACCAGGATGCTCCCATTCGGTGCCCCAGAGGAACGGCCGTGCGGAGTCGGCAGGTATGCGAAAGCGCCGAGGGTCAGCGGTCCACCCTCGCCCGGGTGATTCGCGAGCCCCATGGTGATGATTCGATAGACGAGATCGCGACCGCCGTAGCCGTTGCACAGCGGACCGGGAAGGTCGGATCGGCCCCGCTTGCACAGCGCCAACGATGGTGTCAGCCCGGACGACGGGCCACCCGTGTGATGACTCATCTCGCCGATGAACCGGGTATTCAGCCACCTGGATCCCGAAGCCACCGGACGACCCGGCATCAACTCAATGGATACCTTGCGTACTCCGTGGTCGAGGAGCGCCACTCGCAACCGCCGCGCGGCCTCTTGGGCGGCGTCGGGGCTCATCGGTCCGGCCCACCGATGTGCTGAAGGCCGTTGTCATCGTCATCGTCTGGGTCGATCAGCTCACGGAGCAGCTCGCCGGCGTCGATCTCTTGCTTCGTGATGCGCGTCAGGACGTCGTCATGCGAATCCACCCACATGCCCGAACTCGGCGGTTCGTCCGCAGCGAGGTTGACCAACTCGTCGTCAGGTATATACGTCGTTTCTCCACTGCTCCATGAACGGACTGGACGATTCTCGATACCACTCGACAGACAGCTTGGCAACGGTCTGGCGCGGGAGGCGCCCGTGTTACGCGGGCGCATGAATTGGTGAGACCCGCTGCCCCCTGGAGGGCAAGATCGGCATGATTGCTACGGAGGGGGAATGTCATGGCTGATGGCAAACCGCGAAGGCGCATCTGGGTTCTGAACGTCGACGTTGGTGCGCAAGAGCTGGAGACGCGTTTGGAGGCAGCCGAAGCAGGTGGTCTCGACGCGTCTCAGGAGAAGGTCGCGGAGGGTATCCGTCGGCACCTCGCTAGCGCCCGCAATGCCGCGAATCGCAGGGATCCTATTCCTGGCCGGTGGCTGAATTGGTGGAGGGGCGCACTGGTCGAGGCTGCGTACCGGCATCTGCATGCCGCCCGGACCCAGATGGTCGACCTCTACGACGCAAACGAGCTGCAGGCCGAGATTCCGGTTGCTGTAGCGAGAGCACAGACAGCACTGCACCGGGACGACCCACGTCGGACTTCAATTGAAGAGCTGAAGGCGGAACCGGCGCGGCGGCTGCGACCACGCCTGCGCCGGTTGATGGAAGACAGTTACGGCGAGCTCGACAACAGGCACGCGCAGCTGCGCAGCTTTCGGAACATCCTGCTCCTGTCGGCAGGGCTGATTACGGTTCTAGTCGGTGTCACGATCTACTTCGTCTCCGAGAATCCAACCGTGATGCCGTTCTGTTTCCCCAACGAGGTGGTCACGGAATCCGAGCCGGTCGTCACCACCGTAGAGAACGGTCAAAACTGCCCGACGAGGTCCGACGCCGATGGGCCGACCGGCGGCGATGTCCTCATCGTGGCACTGTTGGGAGCGCTGGGTGGCGCGTTGGCGGCGTCGGTGTCGATCCGCAACCTCAAGGGCACATCGACGGCGTATGACGTGCCTGTCGCCTTGGCCTGGCTCAAGATTCCGCTGGGCGCCTTCACCGCGATCTTGGCGTTGGTCGCGATCCGAGGCGACTTCGTGCCGGGGCTGTCGGTTCTCGATTCACAAGAGCAGATCCTGGCCTACGCCTTGGTCTTTGGTTTTGCGCAGCAGATCCTGACCCGGCTGCTCGACCAGAGGGCGCAGACGCTTCTGGAAGGGCTGCCCGGTGGGACGGAGGCGGAGCCGCCACACGTCGGAGCCAAGCCAGGCACGACCGGCGTTGTCGAACCGGCGGGTGAACCAGAGGAAGAGGTGCTGGGGCCGATCTTGCCTGCCGACCTCCCAGACGGCGACGTCGAGGTCGTCTCCAGCGAGGAACCCGTCGACGGCGAACCCGAGGACGACCATCAGATCGCGGATTCGGTCGTCGCCGAAGACGAGGTAGCTGTACCCGACCCGCTGACCGACCAGGGCGACGAACTCCAAGACGACGAGCTCCCGCCGGACGACAACACCAAGGAGGCGAAGTAATGGCCACTCGTTCGGTCGGCTCCGCGCTGGCGTGGGCCAGATCCCAGCGGTCATTCCCCACCGGCATGTGCCTGAAGTTCGTTCGGACCTGCTACAACGTGCAGCCTGCCTACGCCACCGCCGCGATCGCGTGGAGCAAGACCAGATACCGGCACGCGTCCACGCCGCCGAAGGGTGTCCCGGTGTGGTGGACCGGTGGCTCCCGAGGATTCGGCCACGTCGCGATCTCGGCCGGTAGCGGTTACGTCATCTCTACCGACACTGGCGGCAGGGGCCGCGTTGGCAGAACGTCCATAGCACACATCACGAATGCGTGGGGGCAGACCTACCGCGGCTGGACCGAGGACATCAACAGGATCCGCGTCTACTCGCCGGGCAACCGGAGCGGAAGGGCCATGAGTTCGGTCGTCGACGCGTCGGCCGTGGCAGCTCTCTTCCGTCGCCGCCAGAGCCATGGTGCCGTGCTGATGATCCAACGAGCTCTCGCCGCCGAAGTGGGGCTGGATTACTCCAGCGGCCCGGGAGTCCCTGGCCCGCGCACCAAAGCGGAGTACAAGGAATGGCAACGCAAACTCGGGTTCCGCGGTGCTGACGCCGACGGCATCCCCGGCTATACGTCGCTGCGACACCTCGGCGCACGGCACGGGTTCGGCGTTATTCGCTGAGCTCTAGCGGCCTGCGCTCACCTCTCGGATCAGTCGGATTGCCTCAGCTACTCCACCACGCCACGGCGCGCCATGACCGGGCAGCACCCACGTCGCCTGCACCGCCTCCAGCCTGGACAGCGACGCTAGAGCCATTTCCGGCTCGAGGGTGAAGGGTGCAGGCCGGGGCCCGCGCTGGCCGGTCAGCACGTGACCAGTGGTCATCGCATCGCCCACGAACAGCGCATCGACGGCGGGCACGTGCACGGCAACGCTGCCGGGGGTGTGTCCTGGCACATGGATGATGCGCGGGGAACCGGGCAGATCGAGCGTCTCGCTGTCGGCGAACGTCGCCACCTCGCTGACCGGCGGAATGCGTAGCCCACCGCGTCGGGCGCTGTACCAGAGGAACTTCGACAGGGGACCGATTTTGATCGGTCCCCAGCCGGTGTTCGGTTTCTTGATCTCACCCCGAGCGCGGCCGGCGTCGAGTTGGTGAACATAGACCGACACGCCACGTTCCCGGCGGAGCCGCTCGGCGTAGCCAATGTGATCGGTGTCGCCGTGGGTCAGGACGATGCCGCGGATGTCGCCGAGCGAGCGGCCCATCTGGGCAAGCTCCGCCTGCAGCTCGGCCCAATGGCCGGGCAGGCCAGCGTCGATGATGGTGATGCCGTCGGCCCCTTCGACGAGGTAACTATTGACGAGATCGGAGCCGATGCGGTGAAGGTGTGGTGCGAGCTCCATCGTGCCCTCTCTTCCAATGCCTGCCTTGCGCCCTCACGCAGAACGAAGCGCTGCGTCGGCAAGGATGACAATCGCGTCGAGGACGGCGAAAGGTCAACCTGCCTACCCAGCCCACGCCTCATTCACCATGCGACGCGTCATTACGGTCGGGGGCAGCAGCCCATGTGCGACCAACGAGAGGCCTACGACATGAGCAGGACGCGGGTCGGGTTGGTCTGTGGCTACCTGGACCCGACGCGGGACGGGGTGGCCGATTACACGCGCCGGCTCGCCGTCCACCTACGTGCCGCCGGGCTCGACCCGTTGCTCGTCACGACATACGAGCTGGCCCGGGCATCCGATGAGGGAGCGGTCGGCGTTACACACCAATGGGATCTTCGCGGCGCCGCCGCGGCCGCCCGCGCGATCCGACGCCTGGATCTCGATCTGCTGCACGTGCAGTTCGCGCCGTCGGTCCTAGGCTTCTCTCGCGCGGTCGGCCTGCTGCCGCTGTTTCTGCCCAGGCATGCCCCGTTGATCGTGACGTTGCACGAGTACGGCGTGTGGCTCGGACACGGGTCTGGTGGCCGGGTGCGTTCTGCGCTGTGGTCGGCGGCTGAACGGAGCGGGTGCGCCGACCGCGAGACGCTGCTGCTCGCCCCCCGAGCCAGGTGGCTACTGGTTCCGTCGGCGGAACATCTGGACGTGCTGCGGGCCCGCTTCCCACACCGTGCGGCGGCCGCGATCGAGGTGCCGGTTGGCCTCAACGTCGAGATCGCAGCCGGTGACCAGGCCCAGGATCGCGCGGACGTTCGGTGTGAACTCGGCGCGGCACCCGACGCCCCGCTCATCGTGTTCTTCGGCTTTCTGCACCCCGACAAGGCGCTCGACCAGCTCATCGCCGCAGTGGCCGCCGTGCGCGCACAGCGTCCCGGCGCACAGCTGCTGCTGATCGGCGGCGACGTGAGCCATTCGGTGCCCAGGAACGCCGCGCGCCGACTGCGCCGAGAGCTCGAGCAGGCCGCCGCCGAGCACCGTGTGCTGGACCATGTCCATTTCACCGGCTACCTGCCCGACACCGAGGTCTCCCGACTACTGCGGGCCGCCGACGTCGCGGCATTCCCGTTCAGCGCCGGCGTCACCCGCAAGTCCAGTTCGCTGCTCGCCGCACTTGCAGCAGGCCTGCCCGTCGTCGCCACCGCGGCCCCAGGTCAGGAACTTTGGCTCAGCGAGACCGACGGCATGCTGCTGGTGCAGCCCGACGACACGGCGGCACTGGTGGACGCGCTGATCCGGGTGCTCAGCGATCGGGCGCTCGCCGACCGGCTGATGGCGGCGGGCCGAGCGCGGGCGGCGAGCCATGGCTGGGACGCGATTGCCGCCGCCCACGCCGAGGTTTATGCCCGGGCGGTGGCTTCGCACCGAGCCAGCGAGTCGTGGACAGGGACACCGGAACCGAGCAGGGTGGTGCCCTCGACACCGGCTGAAGGGAACGCGGATGTCACTGCGTGAGTGGGTGGCGCAGGGCGCCGAGCGGTTGGCCGGTGCACTTCGACGCGGGACGTCGGCGGACGGGCGCCCGCCAGGGGCCAGGGAGACCGAGGATCCGACGCTGTTTCGGCCCCTTGTGTACGGCGATCCCGCGCGGCTGCACATCTCCCCAACAGCGGTGGTTAACAACGCGCTGTTCAATCTGTCGTCCGGTGAGATCACGGTGGGCGACTACGCCTTCTTCGGACATAACGTCTCGGTGCTCACCGGAACGCACGACTGGACCAGATTTGGCGCGGAGCGCCAGGTCGCCGTGCCGAAGTCGGGGCGTGATGTCGTGATCGAGGAGGGCGTTTGGGTGTCCAGCAACGCGATAGTCGTCGCACCGTGCCGTATCGGCGCACACGCGGTGGTGGGAGTGGGCTCGCTGGTGCTGGGTGATGTCGAGCCCTACACCGTGGTCGCCGGCAACCCGGCCCGGGTGCTGCGAACAATCCCCAGGCCCGGCACGACCGATGCGCCGAAGCTGGACCCTGATGCCGGCACCGGCGGGACGGTGGCGGCGGGATGACCTCGGCGGCGACCGACGCGCGGCGACTGTCGGATGCTGAGCGCATCGTGGCGCTCGAGTCGCAGGTGCGGGATCTCACGGATGAGCTGGCCGACGCTTCGCAACGGGTGTCCGGACTCGAGTCAGAGCTGCATTCGCTGCGCGCGAAAGTCGACGGCAGCGGGCCGCGCTTCGCCACGCTGTATGCCGACTTCATCGACCGCTTCCGTGGGACGACGGCCGAGGTCACCGCGAAGCTCATGGGATACCTGCCGGACGTACGCCGTCTCGTCACTGCTGCCAGAGCCGACGCGGAGACCACCTGCGTGGTGGATGTGGGCACTGGGCGGGGGGAGTGGCTGGCACTGCTGCGCGAAGCCGGTGTGCCCGCCTCGGGCGTCGACTCCAACCCCATCTTCGTCGACGCGGCACGAGCGCGTGGTCTCGATGTGGTCCACGGCGACGCCGTTGGGCACCTTCACGACCTGCCGCCGGACTCCGTCGACATGGTCACCGCGTTCCATCTCATCGAGCACCTCGACGTGGAAGAAGTGCTCGCGCTGTTGGCTGCGGCCCGACACGCCCTGCGTCCCGGAGGCTGCGTACTGCTCGAGACCCCCAACCCGAGCAACCTTCGCATGGCGGCGTGCGACTTCTACAACGACCCGACACACCGCTCGCCGCTGCCGCCCGCCCTGACCGAGTACCTGGTATCCGCTTCCGGTTTCGGTGAGGTAGAGGTGCGACACTTGCACCCCAACCAGTCGCTCCTCGAACCCGCCCACGCCGGCGTTTGCCAGCAGGTCGAGCAGCTGGTTTCGCAGACGCTGTACGGACCGCAGGACTACGCCGTCCTCGGCTACAAGCGGCCTGCGGACTGAGCTACACCGTGCCGGGCGTGCGGCGGGTCCTTTACCTCGACGGGTACACCGTCCCGGCAGAACAGACCGGACCCACCGGCGCACCGTCCAGCGATGCGATCGGCTACGGGATCACGGCCTCGACTGCCATCCGTACCGGCCTGCACGCCGTCGGGTTCGATGTCGTCCGTCCCGAGATCGCCGTCGCCGGCGACAAGGACGAACGCGTTGCGCGGCTGCGGTGGCTGTTGTCGTCGTACGACGGTGTGCTCGACGCCCTGAGCACATCGTCGCCCGACGCCATCTTCTGCTTTCACGCCTTTTCCGCGTTTCCGGTCGAGATGAGGCGCATGCTGCTCGACCTCGAGCTCGCATTGCCGTTGGTCGGCTATACGCATGGCAGCCATTGGGATCCAACCGACACCTTTCGATTTCAGGTCTATCCCGGGATGGAACTGCTCGACCTGGCCAACCTGCACGTCCTGGACCGGGTCTTTCTGGTCTCGAACTATCTACGGGCAACGCTCTGGCGCACTATCTCTGCCTTCAATACTCCGCTGGCCCGATCATTGGACGCCAAATTCGAGGTCGTCGGTTTGCCGCTGGATGTCGAGCGCATCGACGCGAGCCGCACGGACGAGCGCTGGCCTCGCACGACAGTCGTCTTCAACCACGCCCCGGTGGCCAGCAAGAACCCGGAGTTGTTCGTACGGGTGATGCGCCGAATCCTGCCCCGCTACGACGTGCGGGTGCTGTTCACACGGCGCTTCCTGCCGACGCACGTCGGCGGGGCGGCGGTGGCGGCGCTGGCGGCGGACTTCGCGGAGCAGGTGACCCTGGGGAACGACCTGTCGCTGCCGGACTATTACCGAGCGCTGTGGATGGCTGAGTTGCAGGTATCGACCGCGACACACGAGAGCCTCGGGATCTCGACGCTCGAGGCGATGTATACCGGCAACTGTTGCATTCTGCCGCGCCTCGGCGGCTATCCGGAGATCACCGGAGAGCATCCGGACGTGCTGTACGACCTGGGAGAGGGTCAGCTGGAGGAGCGCCTGACCTACTTCCTGGCGCATCCCGACCGGCGGCTGGCCGTCGCCGCCGAACTGCAACGGGCCGCCGCCCGCTACAGCCCCGCCGTTGTCGTGCAGCGGATCGCCGACGTGTTGGACGGCCTCTGACGCATGGTGCAGCCGACGATCCCGGTGTACCGCCGGTTCGTCGTCCGTAGCGCTAGCGGTCAGCGGACCATCGTGCTGCGCAACGACATCGACGAGGTGCGATCCAACAAGGCGCGGGCGTCCAGTCCTGTCGCCGTCCGCCCGGCGGCGGCCCGTGTCAGCACGGCCTCGCGGAGCTGGTCGTCCTCGCCGAGCCGGTAGACCAGCTCACTGACGGCGAGCGGCGGCAACTCGTTGACCCGGCCGGGGTCGATGCCGAGCAGCTCGCCGACCACCGAGCGGACTTCGTCGTCGGTCAGCTCGGCGAGGGCTGCCCTGAGCCGGGGGACCGGCAGCTGCGCGGCGTCCAACACTGCTTCGGGCGGGGCGGTGTCAGGCAGATCCGGCAAGCCGGCCTGGAGCAGGGCGACGGCGTCGACGATGCCGACGCCGTACTTGCGTTGCCAGCCGTTGCTGATCCAGCCGGGCGGTACCCGGCGTCCCTGAGTGCGCAGTAACGCCAGGAACGCATCCTGGACCTTCGCCCTGCCGTACCGCTCGCGGATGCGTTGGAGGCCGTGGTGTGCCAGCCACAGCGCAGCGACGCCGGCCAGCATCGCGACCGCGTATGAGGTGCCGTCGCTGCGCGATACGACGAATCCGGGCGGCGTGGTCTTCACGATGACCCGTGCCGCCCAGACACTCTCGCCGGGCGCGGAGATGTCGACCGCTTCGCCGCGTGACGAGTCGGGCCAGGGCTTGCTGTCGCAATTGGTAGCCGCCACGGCGAGACACTCGGGATACGACGCCGGTGCGACGACGAACGTGACCTTGTTGCCGGCCGCTGCCATCACGATCATGCCGTCTGCAACGGCCGCGCGGATCGCCTCCTGCAGTCCGATGAATCCTCTCCCACCGAGGGACATCGAGATGATGTTGCAGCCGCGTTCGCGGGCCAGGTTGACCGCTCGCGCGACGTCGCTGTCCAGCACCTGGACCACGCTCTTGATGGCCCGGAAAGGGACGAGGGTCGCCAGAGGTGCGACGCCGCTGATCACGCCCTGCTCGCGGCCGGCGATGACGCTGCCCGTCGACGTGCCGTGGCCAGGTGACTCCAGCACGGCAAAGAACGCGCGCCGCAACGGATCACGGGCGTCGGCATCATCATCGATGACGTCGAAGTCCGAGGCCAGGTCGAGCGCAGCAGTTTCCAGCTCGGGATGGTCGCTGTAGCCCGTGTCAATATGTCCGATGCGGATGCCCTCGCCGCGGCTGTGACCGCCGGACTCGGCCGGCAGTGCCCACGCTTCGCGGGCCCGCACATTGTCCAGAGCCCACGTCTTTGCCCGCGAGCATGGCAGGTCCTGGCGGTCGTCGTCTGAGGCCTCGGCCAGCGGTGTGGTCGTGACGACGGTGCGAGTGTCGGGACCAAACGCGGTCGATGGGACGTCCGGCTCGACCACCAGGTCCGCTTCGCGCGCAAGCCTGGTCGCCATGTCATATGCAACACGGCTCTGGTCGTATGCCGGCACCCACGGGATCGCCCCGCTCACCACCCACCAGCGCCTGAGCTCGACCGGCCGCGCGTTCCCGAACATCCGCTCGAGGCCCCAGGCGCCGCCCGCCACGTCTACTCGCCCAAGCTGCCGATACAAGGCCTGACGCAGATAGCGCTCGGACTCGGCCTTCCGAGTCATACCTGCAGGCAGCTTGACAAGTAACCGAACCCAGCCCTGCGACGGATCCCGTCTAGCCATCTGCTCCCCTTGGCGAGTGAACCGCCCCAAGTTTTCCACGCGTTGGTTCAGCTGCCGAACCAGCGCCGGCGCCGGGCGGCGGCGAATTGGTCCTTCTCGGCGGCCAGTTCTCGTGATGGCGGGAGGAACGGCGCGGTGGGTGATGGTCGGGACAGGAAGTCGGCGTCGACCTTGCCGACGAGCCCTGCGCCGAACTCGATGTAGCACGACCCCGTGCCGTCGTAGGGAGTTATCGCTCCGGAACCGTGCAGCTTTGCGGCGATGTCGTCGGCGACGGCGCGGGCCGCGGTCTCGAGAACACGCCTGCCCGGGGAACTGGCGCGTCGGCGCAATCGCCGAGGGCATACACGTTCGGGAAGCGGGTGGCGAGGTTGCCGGGATCTCCAGCTTGGAGAACCCGAAGATGTACGAATCGTTCTGATCGACCAGGGTGACGTGCACCTGGTCGCCCAACGACTCGGACAGGCGGGTTACCAGTTCCAGCCCTCCGAAACCGGCACCCAGGACCAACACCTGCTGCGTCACCGCAACAGCATGTCGCGGTGCCCGGCTGCGCGCACAAACAATCCGTCCGGGTCGAACGTTTGCCACCGTGCACGCTCGCAACGTGCCTCGTGACTTGTGGCAGGGCACCTCGCTCCAGTAGGACTGTCCCGACAATGCAGTCTGACGAGGAGGATCGGATGAGCGTTTACCGGGTGACCGATGTCATTGGCACCAGTGCGGAGTCCTGGGAGGACGCCGCCACGGTTGCGATCACGACGGCCGGCCACACGATCCGCGACCTGAGGGTCGCCGAGGTCGTGGCACAGGACATCCACTTGGCCGAGGACGGCGGCGTCACCTATCGCACGAAGCTCCGGCTCTCGTTCAAGTATGAGGTCGGCGAACAGGCCAGCACAGGGGCGTAGGCACACCCGGACATCGTCTTCTGCCTAGTTTCCTCTTCCCATCGGGTGATCACGACGGCGATGCTGAGCCATGGCCATCGGTAGCCGGGCGAGCATCAACACCGATCGAGCCGCGCGGTACGGGAAGCAGCTGTCGGCGCATCTTGGCCACAAGCGGAGGACAACGTGGCAGGACGAGGCGCAGTCCGGCGAAATCACGTTCGATACCGGTCGAGCAATGCTGTCCGCGACCTCGTCGCGGCTCGACCTGGTCATCGAGTTGGATCCGTCCGTCGCTGCCGCGGATGCCGTCGCCGAGCTTGCCTATATCGAGGACGTCGTCGGTCGGCATCTCGCGCGGTTCGGCGCGCGCAACGAGCTTGTCGTCGCCTGGGTGAGATCGGACGGCTCACCCGGACAGGTCTACGGCCAGGGGACCCCGGGGTAGGCCCGCTGACGCCGTCGACCAGAGTCTCCAAGCCGGGGAGAATGCCGGGATGGCCAAGTATTCGGTCAACGACGCCGCGGTGGCTCGTGCACGGCAGCTGATAGACACCCGCCAGTACGTCCTCAGCAGCGACTGGGGAGAGGTGCAGCCCCGTGCTGACGACGAAAACATCTACTTGAAGTCGCACTCGTGGGACGAGTACGCCCAATGGCATCTCGGGCTAACCGAGGGATCGACGGACCAGACCAAAGCACGGTATGCCTTCGTCTACGGCGACTTCCGCCGCATCCACCGCATGGGACTGATCGCGTGCGTTTACCGAGCGATGGAGTGGCGCCACAAGGACGTCGAGTTAGCCGCCTATGAGCTCCTGCAGCACCTCGACCGGACCAGCGGTTGAACCGTTCGCTATTTCCAGCGACCTGGACGGCGCATCGCCCTCGGCAAGTGGACGAAACCGCACCGCCGGCCACCTGATCAGGACGTGACGGGCCCCGACTCGTCACTTGCGGCGGCCTGCCGTTCTCTACCTAACCGAACTACTCCGAGCAATGCCCGAATGCCGAGACCGAGGATCAGCAGGTCGAGGATCATCTGCACGGTCACAATCGACCGCGCGATCTGGCTGGTTGCGGTGATGTCACCGAACCCTACGGTGGCGAACGTCGTTACCGTGAAATAGAGCGCGTCGGTTCGCGTCATGGTCTGGCTGAAGTTCCCCGAGCCGCCGCCTGACATCAAGAAGTAGGTCGATGCAAAGATCAGCAGGAACAGCGGTGCGGCGACCGCCAGCGCCACCGCGGCACGGATACCGGGATATCTCGACCTGAGTATCGAGCGGATCTGCCAGATGACCACTCCTGAAAAGATGATCAGGCTGACGATGAGTCGAACGACCGCCGACATCTGCAACCGCTCGTCCAACGGCAGCACGTAGTACAGGGCCACCAGCACGACGGTTGTCAGCGATGCACGGAACAAGCCGGCAACAATCAGCCGACGGTGCCTTCTCGAATCCAGATCGCTTGCCACCGTCCCCGCCATTACGTCCCTCTTCGTAGCTTCCCTCAGCTTCCGGCCAAGGTCCGTCCGACGTCCGTCAGCGGCTCACCCTAGGGCCGGCCGGTGATCGCCGGGCTGCGCCACCCGCTCCGGGTGTCCGTCGCATGCGAGCATGAGGTCTGTCGAGCGGGGTAGGTGAGCCACGTGAGCCGTTCGCAACAGACGGTGCCAGGCGTAGAAGCCAATCGCCCGAGCGAGATACCTCGGCGTGGTTGGATCCAGATCCTCAAGCGCGCTTGGAAAGAGGCGAAGCAGGACCAGGTCCCGCTGATCTCCGCCGGTGTCGCGTTCTACGCATTTCTCGCGATCGTGCCGACAATGATCGCCGTCGTCATGACCTACGGGTTGGTGAGCGATCACCCGGACGACGTCGCCAAGCAGCTGGAGTCGTTCGGCACCGCCCTACCGACCGAGGCCGAACGGTTGCTCAACGACCAGCTGGTCGCGCTGGCGACGACCCCCGAACGCTCGCTGGGCACCGGTCTCGTCATCGCACTCGGCTTTGCCCTGTGGAGCGCGTCCAGCGGCATCGGCAACCTGATCAAGGCGGTCAACTTCGCCTACGACGAAGGGGAACTGCGCGGTTTCGTCCGGCACAGGGCTCTCGCGTTGGGCTTCACCCTGGGCGCGATCGCGTTCATGGTCCTGGCCGTTGGTCTCGTCGCTGCGGTGCCGGCGGTGCTGAACGCGCTGGACTTGCCCGGATGGGCCCAGGCGGGTGTCGAGTCTGCGCGGTGGCTCGGCCTCGTGATCGTGGTCATGCTTGCCCTCGACGTGCTGTACCGGTGGGCCCCGAATCGCGAGGCCGCGAAGTTTCGCTGGGTGTCGGTGGGTGCCGTGGTCGCCACCGCGCTGTGGGTCCTGGCGTCGATCGGGTTCTCGATCTACGTCGACAACTTCGGCTCGTATAGCAAGATCTACGGCTCGCTCGCCGGAGTCATCATTCTGCTCCTCTGGCTGTGGCTGGCGGCATACGCAACCCTGCTCGGCGCCGAGATCAATGCCGAGATGGAACGGCAGACGATCAAGGACACCACGAATGGTGAGCCTAAGCCGTTGGGCCAGGTTGAGGCGGTCACGGCCGACTCGATCCAGGGCGACAGGGCGACCGCCGACGAGCGAGACTGACTCGCGGACGGATCACGCCGCTGTCCTCGGCTCGAGGCGCACGACGATCGACTTCGACGCAGGCTGGTTGCTCATGTCTGCAGTGCTCTCTAGCGGGACGAGGACGTTCGTCTCCGGGTAGTAGGCGGCCGCGCAACCACGGGCCGTCGGGTAGGAGACGATTCGGAAGCCGGTTGCGCGGCGGCTCGCGCCGTCGTCCCACTCGCTGACGATGTCGACGTATTCGCCGTCGGAAAGGCCGAGTTCGACCAGGTCCGGCGGCGAGACGAACACCACGTGTCGCCCGCCCTCGATGCCGCGATAACGGTCGTCGAGCCCGTAGATCGTGGTGTTGAACTGGTCATGCGAGCGCAGAGTCTGCAAGATGAGCCGGCCAGGCGGTGGGCGTAGAACCGTCAATTCGTTGACGGTGAAGTTGGCCTTGCCGGTCGTCGTGTCGAACCGGCGACGGTCGCGCACGTTGTGGGCGAGCACAAACCCGCCAGGGATCGCAACGCGTTCCCGGTATCGCTCACAGCCGGGCACCACGCGTTCCAACCGTTCCCTGATCAGGTCGTAGTCGTCGGCGAACCGCTCCCACGGGACGGCGACCCGGTCGCGGAGGGTGCGGGCCGCGAGCTCGCAGACGATGCGGACTTCGCTGCGCAGGTGCGGCGACGCGGGCTCGAGGCTGCCACGGGAGGCGTGGACGACGCTCATCGAGTCCTCGACCGTCGCGAATTGCGGCCCGCTGGGCTGCCGGTCGATCTCGGTGCGGCCGAGCGTGGGCAGGATCAGTGCCTCCCGACCGGTCACCGCGTGCGAGCGGTTCAGCTTCGTCGACACCTGGACGGTGAGCTTGCAACGGCGGAGCGCGGCCTTGGTGACCTCGGTGTCGGGCGCGGCGGACACGAAATTACCGCCCACAGCCATGAAGACGTCAGCGTTGCCGTCACGCATGGCCACAATCGAGTCGACGACGTCGTGCCCGTGGTGCCGCGGCGGCTCGAAGCCGAACTCGTCGCGGATTGCGTCCAGCCAGGCCTCCGGCGGCCGTTCCCAGATCCCCATGGTCCGGTCGCCCTGCACATTGCTGTGGCCACGCACCGGGCAGACGCCTGCGCCGGGGCGGCCCATGTTGCCGCGCAGCAGCAGGAAGTTGACGATTTCGCGGATCGTGCGGACTGCGTTCTTGTGCTGGGTGATGCCCATCGCCCAGCAGACGATGATCCGTTGGGAGCGGAGAACCCGTTCGACGAGTTCGTCGATCGCCTTGACCGGGAGACCGGTTGCCTCGAGCACGTCGTCCCAGTCGAGCGCCCGCAGGTACGCGGTGTAGTCGTCGAATCCGTGTGTGTGCTCTGCGATGAAGGCGTCGTCGAGGACGGTGCCTGGCGCGGCGTCCTCGGCATCAAGCAACTTGCGGCCGAGTGCCTGGAACAGCGCCTGGTCACCGTTGACCCGGATATGCAGGAACTGGTCGCTGAGGGTCGTGCCACGACCGACCAAACCACTGGGACGCTGTGGGTTCTTGAACCGCCGCAGGCCTGCTTCGGGCAACGGGTTGACGCTGACGATGCTGACGCCCGCCTGCTTGGCCTCCTCCAGCGTCGCGAGCATGCGCGGATGGTTGCTGCCCGGGTTCTGCCCGACGATCAGGATCAAGTCGGCCTTGACCAAATCCTCGAGGGAGACGCTTCCTTTGCCGACCCCGATGACCTCGGCCAATGCAAATCCGGATGATTCATGGCACATGTTCGAACAATCCGGCAGGTTGTTGGTCCCGTAAGCGCGTACGAACAGCTGGTAGACGAAGGCGGCCTCGTTGCTGGTCCGGCCCGAGGTGTAGAACAGGGCCCGGTCCGGTGAGTCGAGGGCATGCAGCTCACGGGCGAGCAGGTCGTACGCTCCGTCCCAGCTGATCGGCCGGTAGTAGTCCGAGTCCGCAGGCTTGTGCATCGGCTCGGTGAGCCGACCCTGTTGGCCCAGCCAGTGGTCCGTCCGCGCATCCAGGTCGTGCACCGAGTGGTGGGCGAAGAAGTCGGGCGTAACCCGCCGGGTGGTGGCTTCCTCGGCGACCGCCTTTGCGCCGTTTTCGCAGAACTCCATCGTCTTGCGGCGCTCGGGATCGGGCCACGCGCAGCTTGGGCAGTCAAAGCCGTCCTTCTGGTTCAGCCGGAGGAGGGTGCGCGCGGAGCGCGGGCCACCCATCTGCTGGTAGGCGTACTCCAGCGAATGCAGCACTCCCGGGATGCCCGCCGCCCATTTCTTCGGAGCGCCGACCTCCACCGTGCCCTCGTCCAGGATCTTCTCGGTCATGGCCCACCACTCCTCGCGAGCATCACCATCATCCTCCTGAATACGCTGACCTGGTGACGGAACCCAGCGCGCCCGTGGTCACCACCGATGGTGCCCGCAAGCAGCGCGTCGAACGTGACCTGCTGATCGTGGGCGCCGGTCCCGTTGGCATCTATGCGGCCTACTACGCCGGTTTCCGTGGGTTGACGTCAGCGCTGGTCGACTCGCTGCCCGAGCCGGGCGGCCAGATCACCGCGATGTACCCGGAGAAGGCGATCTTCGATGTCGCCGGCTTTCCGTCCGTCAAGGGCCGTGACCTGGTCGACGGCCTGGTCGAGCAAGCCGCCCAGTTCGATCCGACCTACCTACTCGGGCAGGAGGCCCAGGAGCTCACTCGACCCGGTGACGGTGTCGTCGAGGTCCGCACAGACGCGGGCTCGGTCATCAGATCTCGTGCGGTGATCGTCAGCGGTGGTATCGGTACGTTCGTCCCTCGCCCGCTGCCCGCAGGAGCGGACTGGGTCGGCCGGGGCCTGCACTTCTTCGTTCCCAAGCTCGCCGCTCACAAGGGACAGGACGTGGTGATCGTCGGCGGCGGGGACAGCGCGTGCGACTGGGTACTCTCCCTCGAGCCGATTGCCAGATCGATCACGTTGGTTCACCGGCGGGCCAAGTTCCGCGCCCATGAGCACACGATCGAGTTGGTGCGTCGGTCGAGCGCCGAGATCATCACCGACGCCCAGGTCAGCAAGATGCTCGGCGGTGACGCTGTCGAAGCCGTCGAGATCACGCTGACGGACGGCACGACGATCACCCGACCGGCGCAGGCCGTCATCGCCGCACTCGGGTTCGTGGCCAATCTCGGCCCGCTGCGAACGTGGGGGGTAGAGGTCGTCCACCATAGGTACATCACCGTCGACACCACCATGGCGACGAGTGCGCCGGGCGTGTTCGGGGCGGGCGACATCACCGACTACCCGGGCAAGGTGCGGCTGCTTTCGGTCGGCTTCGGCGAGGCCGCGATCGCGGTCAACAACGCGGCCGTGCTGATCAACCCGGACGCGAGCCTGTTCCCCGGCCATTCGTCCAACATGCCATAGCCCCACTGGCGGCCCCTCCCTTGGCAAGGGATGGCGGGCTGGCGAAGGCGGGCACCGAAACGGCTGAGGTGTCCCTGGCCTGCAGATGGTTTACACCGCACGCTGATCCGCAGTACGTTGATCATGACCTGTGGCGCGACCCAGGGAGGCGCAAATGCCACGCTTTACCAGAGAGCATTTGTTCCACATCAGGCCCGTCGGCTCGCTTGTCGAGGAGACGCACGAATCCGGTCACGAGTTGAAACGGGCGGTTGGTCCGTGGAGCCTCATGGCGCTCGGGGTTGGTGCCATCGTCGGCACCGGCATCTTCGTGGTCGTCGGCGAGGGCCTCGCGCGAGCGGGTCCGGCAGTGATCATCTCGTTCATGGTGGCCGCCGTCGTCTGTTTGTTCTCGGCCCTCTCCTACGCCGAGCTGGCCTCGTCGATCCCGGTCGCCGGGAGCGCTTACACATACGCTTACGCGACGCTTGGTGAGATCGTCGCGTGGGTCATCGGATGGGACCTCGTTCTCGAGTATGGCGTGTCCGTGGCCGCGATCGCGGTCGGCTGGGGCGCCAACTTGAACGCCTTCCTCGACATCACGTTCGGGGTGGCGCTGCCAGAGACGCTCACGACCTCCCTGGAGGACGGCGGCTTCAACCTCCCCGCGGTCCTCATCGTCCTGGCGATTACGTTCCTGCTGGTCCGCGGCGTGAAGGAGACGGCCGCCCTCAACAACATCATGGTGGTCGTGAAGCTTGCCGTGCTCGCCCTGTTCATCGTGCTCGCCTTTACGGCCTTCAACGCCGACAACCTGCAGCCGTTCGCGCCCGAGGGCTGGGGTGGTGGTGTCCTCGGCGGGAACACTGGCGTGCTGGCCGCTGCGGCCATCATCTTCTTCGCCTACATCGGCTTCGATGCGGTGTCGACGGGCAGCGAGGAAGCCAAGAACCCGGCGCGCGACCTGCCCTTCGCCATCATCGGGTCGCTGGTCATCTGCACGATCATCTACATCCTGGTGTCCGTCGGGGCGGTCGGGGCGCTGCCGGCGGAGCAGCTTGCCGCGACCGACGCACCGCTCTCCGAGGCGCTCGAGGAGGGCGTCGGCCTCAGTTGGGCGGCGTCGCTCACCGCGTTCGGTGCCCTGGTGGCGATCACGAGCGTTCTGCTCGTCATCCTTTACGGCCAGACCCGCATCTTCTTCGCGATGGCGCGCGACGGCCTGGTGCCGGAGTCGTGGGCGGAGGTCAACCCGCGGTACGGGACACCGGCGAAGCTGACAGTCGGATTCGGCATCCTCGCTGCCCTGGTCGCCGCGCTCTTGCCACTCGGGGTGATCGTGGAGATGGTCAACATCGGGACGCTGTTCGCGTTCATCCTCGTCAACGCCGGCGTCATGATTCTCCGCCGGACCAGGCCGGACATAGAGCGACCGTTCAAGGTGCCGGTGCCATACCTCTGGTGCACAATCGGCATCATCCTGTGCATCTACCTGATGTTGGGCCTGCCGGTCGCAACCTACATCCGGTTCGTCGTCTGGCTCGCCATAGGGATTGTGATCTACCTCCTGTACGGGTACTCGCACTCCCGGCTACGGCACCACTACCCCGATGTGCCCGACCTGCCCGACATCGAACCCGACGCTCCGGCGACGCCCGCTGCGGGCGCCAGGTAGGGCGCACTACGACCAGCCGTGTCGTCGTCGGATATGACGGATCGGAGGCCAGCGAAGACGCCCTCGCGTTTGGGCTGACCTGGTGCCGGTCCACTGGCGACGTTCTGATCGTCGTCACCGTGTATCCGGAGGAGCATGCGCTGGGCGCGGGGCGCACCGACGTCGAGTGGACGACGTACGTTCGGGAACAGGTTGAGATCATCCAGGAAAGGGCGCGGGACACCGCGGGTGACGCGGCGCTATACCATCACGTCGCATCGACCTCGGCCGCACACGGCTTGGCCGACCTCGCCGAGGATGTCGAAGCGTCCATGGTGATCCTGGGCGCGAGCCGACAGACCGGCTGGCCTTGGTCGTTGCTGGGCAGCAGCGCCGAGCGGCTGCTCCATGGGGCGACAGCTCCAGTAACGGTCGTACCGGCCGGCTGGCGGCTGGAAGGGTCGGATCAGGTCTCGACCATCGGGGTGGCTTACATAGACACTCCTGACGCCCGCGAGGCGTTGCGCGTCGCCGTGCTGGTGGCCCAGCGCATCCCGGCGCGGCTCGCGCTCTACTCTGTGCTCGGCCGGTCGCCGGAGCGCTATTCGTACCTGATCGGCCGGGCTGACGAGCAGGCGTTCCTGGACAAGGTCCGAGACTCATTCGGCACAGCGCTGGAGTTAGCCGCGGCCGGAGTCCCGCTCGAGCTCGAACCGCGGACAGTGCTCCTCGAAGGTGCGGTCGTTGAATCGCTGGCAGCGCTCGGCCCGGACGATGTCGACCTGCTCGTGTGCGGTTCCCGAGGTTACGGCCCCACCCGCCGCGTTCTGCTCGGTGGGGTTTCGTCGCGGCTGATCCGGCTTGCCCGGCTACCGGTGGCGGTGGTCCCGCGCTCCAGCACGGTTTCCATGGAGTAACCGCCGGCGCGTGCGGAACACTCATGCGATCGACGCAAGGGCCTGTACTGCGGTGTCGACCTCCTCGGCGGTCGTGACGATGGACGGGCCGAGTCGGACATAGGGAGTCTGGTACGGCGTCACGCTCGCGATGATCCGGTGTCTGGACTGCAGCTCATGGACCACCTCAGTCGGTGGCCGTCCAGTGACGTCGCAGCACACGATGCCGGCGGATAGGTCGGGATCGCGCGGTGTCACCAGGTCCACGTTGGGTAGCTCAGCAATGCCGTCCTTGAGGCGGGTAGCGAGTTCCGAGGTCCTGGCTGCCACCCGATCCTTCCCAATCGCCAGGTGGAACTCAAAGGCTGCTGTCAGGGCCCAGCGATGCTCGAAGGAGTGGAAACCGCCTGGCGTGCCATCCAAGCCGAAGACGAAGGGTGCGTTTCCGTTGTCGAGCCAGTTGCCGAAGCTCGGCCCGGAGAAGGTAGGGATGACTGCGGCAATCCGATCCCACGCGTCGCGGTGGGCCCAGACGATCCCAGTGCCGCGAGGTCCGAACAGCCACTTATGTGTGCCCGAAATGAACATGTCACAGCCGAGCTGGCTCGGTGCGGCCGCCTCAGCGCCCAGCCCATGCACGGCATCCAGACCAAACAGGATCCGATCGTCGGAATTGCGGTCAACATTGATATCGGCCAGCGCGTCAGCGATCTCCCGCACGGGAAGCTTCACGCCGGTGCTCGAATGCACCCAGGTCAGCGCGACCAGCTTGGTGGTTGGGCGGAGCGCGCCAACGAGTCTGCCGATGACCTCATCGGCCGATGCCTTCGCCGGGTCCTCGTACAGCGCTACTCGCTCGACTTCTGCGCCGACCTTGCCTGCCGCCAGGCGCAGCGCCTCGTGTGTGGCGTAGAAATCGTGAGTCGACGTCACGATGTGGTCTCCGGGCTGCAGCTTGAGTCCGTGGTAGGTGAGCCCTAGACCCATCGTTGTGCTGTCGGTCAGGGCAAGTTCCTCGGCGGCAACGCCGAGATATCGCGCGGCGGCGGCCCGAACCGCGTTTTCGAGTTCGATCTCCTGCCCGGTGGCGGCAACAGGGTCCCGATCGAGGCTGTCCCTGAACTGGTTGATGGCGTCGCGAACCTGGGCTGGATGCGAGGCGAGCACAAACGCGGCAAAGTGCAAGATCTCGGGGTCAAGTGCAAATTGGGTACGTACGGCAGCCCAGTCACTCAGGTCCACGCGGGCCTTGGAGTCGTTGTCTGCAGGGGCTCGGTCGGCGTTGCCCGTGGTACAGCCACCCCAGCCGACGACTCCGGCGCCCGCGGCAACCAATCCGCTGCGAGCGATAAAGCTTCGGCGGCTCAACGATTCCATTTCTTGGGTCAATATTGACATCTGGGGCAGGGCAGCATGAGGCGCGAGGGGGAGCTGTTACCGATCTGTTGAACGGGCGAGTTGCCGCCCCGAACCGGGCGTCTACCCTTTGCGACCCAACTCGGACGTCGACCGGACGTTCTGCAACCGCACCTGGCCCCTGGCAACCAGCCGTTCGTCCTCGTCCCAGATCTGCACTGACCACAGCTGTTGGGTCCGGCCGCGCTGGATCGGCAGCGCCTCGGCCCGCAGCACTCCCGAGCGGACAGCGCGCAGGAAGTCGGTCTGGTTTGCGACGCCGACAACGTGCCCGTCCTCGCCGAGCCAGACGGCGGCGGCAACACTCGCCAGCGTCTCGACGATGGAGCAGTGCACACCGCCGTGCAGGATGCCGAACGGCTGGTGCAGCTCCGGGCGTACCTCGAGGTGGGCGGTCACGCGGTCGGAGGACACCTCGTCGAGCTCGAGCCCGAGCAGACCGACGAAGTTGTCCGTCTCGGCGACAGGAGGCATCGGATCCCTCACGGTTGAAGAGGCGGCCAGCCTATTGCCGGGCTGCTCGGGCTGCCGACCTACAATCACCGTGCCCATCACCGTTCCCGATAGAGGACGCTGCCGCCGTGCCGTTGCTCATGGAAGGGGCCGTCGACGACGGCCTGGTCGGGCTGTCCGGACTGGCCGCCGATGTGATCGCGGGGATCGGCGAGATCGGGGTGGGACTGCTGACATTCGTCGAAACGGTGTTCCCACCGGTTCCGAGCGAGCTGATCCTGCCACTGGCGGGATACCTCGCCGAGCGAGGCCGGATGAACGTCGTCCTGGTGGTGCTCGCCGCGACGGTCGGCGCTCTGCTTGGTGCCCTCGTCCTCTACGCGCTCGGCGCCCTCTTCGGCGAGGAGCGGGCACGGCGCTGGCTGACCTGGCTGCCACTCGTCGACGAGTCCGACTTCGACAATGCCTCGGCGTGGTTCCACCGGCACGGGCACGGGGTCGTCTTCTTCGGCCGGTTCGTGCCGATCGTGCGCAGCTTGGTGTCGCTTCCCGCGGGCGCCCAGCGAATGCCAATCGCGCCGTTCCTCCTGCTCACCGCCGCCGGCAGCGCGCTCTGGAACGCCGCACTGGTCGGCGGGGGCTACCTGTTGGGAACGCAGTACGAACGGGTCGAGCACTACCTCGGGTATCTCGATTACGTCATCTACGCCGCGATGATCGCCGTTGTCGGCTGGTTCGTCGTGCGGAAGTTGCGGCAGCGCCGCGCGGCGTCGGTCGTGTGAACCGGACCGCCGGCTGGGCGCTCGCTTCACAGCGCACTATCGGCTAGCTCGTGCCGGTCCGGGTACCGCTGGTTCGGGCCCGACGACGGGCAGGCAGGCGAGCACATCCAGCATGTGCTGGAGTCGGCCAAGTTCGGTTCGGTGGAATGCCGGCCCATCCTCGCGGGCCACGGTGAGCACCAGCCCGCCCGGTAGCGGTGCCCTGGCCAGCCGCGCACCGTCGGTCACGGCGACGGCGCGCGCCGGAACCCCGTCGGGCAGCCGCGGGTGGGCGGGTGCCTCTGGGCTGGCCATTCGCACCTCACCGGCACCGTCCGCGACGCATGCCCAGTTCGCGGCCAGCACCAGCGGCGCCGCGTCCATCAGGGTCGACAGCGCTCGTGATGGCGCAGCCACCATGGAGGCGATCACGCCGGCTTCGGGCATCGCCTCCGGAGTGCTGCGGGCTGCCCACAAGCCAATGGGTCGCACGCCGGGGATGGAACGCAGCGACGACACCAGTCGGTCACGCGGTTGGCCGCGCCACTCGAGGGTGATGTCGTCGAGCGCTCGACCGGAGTCCCGTTCCAAGACATAGATCTGGGCAACGTCGGCTCCGAGGACACCGAGCGTCCACGTCACCCGACCAAGCGAGCCGGGTTGGTCTGGAAGCTCGACCCGCAGTCGCAGTAACATGGCTCCCCCAACGATGATGGTCTCGACGCCGGCTCGCGGGTTGCGGACGGCCGTTACCCACGGTGCCGCCCGGATGTTGCCGTGCTGTTTCCGCTGCGCGTCGTCTCGGTCAACCGCTGAACACGTAAGCGACCTCAGTCACGGCCAGTACAACGACCAACGCCGAGACCAGCCCAGGAACGCGTCCGTCCGGCTTCGGTACGTCGGCACGGAGGATGGCTCGATACCGGCGGGCCGCGGCGACTAATACCGCGGCCGCTAGTGGGACGGCTACCGCCGTCAGCACGACGGCCATAGCACCGAGCCGGTCGAGGACGATCCTGCCGGCAACCAGTGCGGTTGCCATCAGCGCCAGGGCGGTGCGGGTCCAGGCCAGCGCGGTTCGCTCGCTGGAAACACCGCGGCCATCGGGTGCGAGCATGGCGGTCACGCCACCAGGATCACGAGAATCACCACCATGGCTACCACCGCCAGTCCGAACGCGACGACCGACGCGAGCGTCGGAGCTGGCAGCGGACTGGACTGCCGCAGCGCGCGCTCTATGCGTGCCCATCGCAGAAACCCGCCGCCGCTCGCGAGGGCCCCGAGAACGGCCAGGATGGTGACCAGAATGAGCCGGGGTCCGTCGCTGGTCGGGATGCCGAGTCCCTCGAGTGCCACACCGAGAGCGAGCAATGCGGCGGCGGTGCGGATCCACGCCAAGAACGTCCGCTCGTTGGCGAAGCTGAACCTCGGGTCGGGCTCCGTGCCCGTGGCGTAAACCGTCCTGGGCCACCTGTCGTTCCTGCCCATCGGTTACCGTCCCCTCGCCCCGCCCGGGCCGGTCAGACCGGTTGCTCCAGCTGGCTGGCTCGGCGGTGCCGTCCGGGCTGCTGGGGCGGCGGAAGAGCAATTTCGGTGGCCGGTCCGACGGAGCCGTTCGCGGACGGATCCGCCGCCATCGTGGCGGGTGCCGGCGCCGACGCCTTATCGGTCATCGCTGCCCGCCGACGGGCACGCCGGCCCGTGCCGGCGACAGGGGGGAAACCTGCCAGCTCGGAGGTCGGTGCGTCGATCCATTGGATGCTGGTGCCCTCGTCATGACCGTGCACCGCGAGCAGGTCGTCGAATGAGTCCCAGCTACTGGTTGCCGGATGGGCCGAGCACCAACGCAGCACGATATGACCGTCGGAGAACGCGATGCCGAACGCGATGACACCGACGCCTGCGACACCGGTGTAGTGGACGTGGCGGACGAGGGCGAACCGGCGCGGCAGCATCGTGCTCACCGAGGACCACCCGGCCGAATCATGAGGTCATCTTCGTGGACCGTCGGTCCCCTGTCACGACTCCACGCCCGGCGTTACCGAAGCGGCGCACAACGAATCGAAGGTCGCTCGCATTCCGACGTCTACTTTGAGCTCCACTTTGACTTCCTGCGGGCCACCGGCAAAGCCGAGCCAGACCGGAAACACGTAGTTCTTCTTGCCTTCGGCAAAGGCGTGCGGATCGCACCGCAGCGCCGTCGCGCGGACTGGAACCGAGATGGCGTCCTGTTCGGTGCCGAGCACGGCGATCGGCTCTGCCGGACGAGCCGGCTGAAGGCGAAAAACCACGCTGCCGGACATGTGCACCACCGTGACCTCAGCGTCCCCGCCCGTTCGGCGCAACTCGATCGTTCCGAGCAGCGCGCCCCCCGCAGGGTCGGGTATCCATTTCTCTCCGAGGCTGACCGCGACGACCTCGGCGAGGCGCTGGCGGTCGCAATACAACCTCAGCAGCCGCTTGAGCACGTCGTGCGAGTCCTCGACGGCGATCTCGACCGGACGTCCGTCGGCGACTGCCTCGGCCGTGGCAGCTGCCGGGGTAGGTGTGGCGCCTGAACACGTCGGCTCGCCATACACGACGCGAAAATCGATCCGCCGTCCTGGCCGGATGACGGCGTCGCCTGCACTGGCGGCGTCGGGGAACGGCTCGACGTGCAGGACCAGATCGCTGACGTCAACCGGCTCGGGACCGTCGTTGAGGAGTTGCACACGGAAGCTTGCCAGCGATTGGTCGAGATTGGACTGGATGACTCGGCCGCGGAGCTCGGGATCTGAAACCGCAGGCTCTGGCGAGTTTCCACATCCCACGAACAAGACGGTGGCCATACTCAGCGTGGCCGCCCGGGCCGGACCCGATCGCACACTCCGACGATAACGCCGGTCAGCCGGTCAGCCGGTCACCGCCGCCTCGTCGACCGCGGGCCGCCGATCGCCCCACAGGTAGCGCGGTCCGCTGCCCAGAGCCGCCGCTTGATCGCCGGGGTTGTAGAGATGGCAGGTCTTGAGCGACAGGCAGCCGCAGCCGATACACTCCCCGAGCTCGTCGCGCAGCCGAACGAGCTCGGCGATCCGCTGGTCGAGACGCTCTTGCCATGAGCGGGACAAGCGGCTCCAGTCGCCCGCAGTCGGGGTGCGGGAGCTGGGCAGGGTTTCCAGCGCCGCCCGAATCTCGTCAAGTGACAGGCCTACCCGTTGGGCTGCCCGAATGAACGCCACCCTACGCAAGGTCGAGCGCTCGTAGACCCGGTGTCCGCCCGGTGTTCGAGTCGTCGCAGCCAGCAACCCCTTGGATTCGTAGAACCTCAACGCCGAGGTCGAGGCGCCGCTGCGCGTTGCCAACTCACCGATCGTGAGCGGGGTTGCCATCGCCGGCCTTTCTTCGGAACTTCGACCAAGGTTGAGGTTGCAGCCTATCTCGCGCCGAGCCAGTTCCCAGCCGTGTCACGGGCACGCTAGCCTGCGTGACCGCCCGCATGACCTGAGGAGAAGTCATGGAGCCTGGTGCCGATGTCGACGCGATGGTCGCCGACGCGGTGAGGAGTGTACGAGACCGGTTTGGTGCCGACGGCTTGCGCGATCTCGTCGCGCTCGCAACGGCGGAGATCGAAACAAGCGAACGCGCCGTGGCCAACCTGGGCGAGATCGGCGCTTCGGCATCGCAGCAGGATCCCGTGGGCGCTGCGGACACCCAGTCGTGGATCGCCTATGCCGTTCAAGAGCCGGAGCCGGACGACGATGCCGGCCACTGAGTCACCTGCGGGGCTGCGCCCCGGCAGAATCGCGGTCAGCTCACCCGCAGGCTCTCCAGGAACTCGCGAGCCCAACGGGCGACGTCATGTGTGATGACGTGATCACGCAAGCGACGCATCCGGTGCTCGGCTTCGGCAGCGGGCAGCCGCATGGCCTGACACAGCGTCTGTTTGAGCCCGTCGATGTCGTGTGGATTGACCAAAAACGCACCGTCGAGCTCGTCAGCCGCGCCGGCGAACTCGGACAAAACCAGGGCGCCGCGTAGGTCGGTCCGAGCGGCGACGTATTCCTTGGCAACGAGGTTCATCCCGTCGCGCAGTGGCGTGACGACCATGACGTCGGCCGCCCGAAGAAGGGCGACCAGTTCCGCCCGGTCATAGGAGGAGTGCAGGTAGTGCACTGCCGGTGCACCAATCCGGCCGTATTCACCGTTGATGCGGCCGACCTGCAGCTCGATCTCGTCGCGCAACGTCTGGTACGCCTCGACCCGCTCACGGCTCGGAGTCGCCACCTGGACGAAGACGGCCTCGTCCGGGTCCACCTCGCCGTCGGCGAGCAACTCGGCCCAGGCCTTGAGGCGATGTCCGATGCCCTTGGTGTAGTCGAGCCGATCGACGCCGAGCAGGACGTGCTCGGGTCCGCCGATCTCCTCCCGGATCGTCCTGGTCCGCGCGAGAACGTCCGCCTTGGCCGCGAGGTCGGTCACTTCCGTGACGTCGATGGAGATGGGAAAGGCATGAACTGCCACCTTGCGGCCGTCGTCGGCGAGCAGCAGATCGTCGCTCGAGATCGCGTCGGTGTACCGGGTGCACAGGCCGACGAAGTTCTCGACCGCGCCGCGGCGCTGGAAACCGACCAGATCGGCGCCCAGTAACCCCGCCAGGATCTGCCGCCGCCACGGCAACTGCGCGAACAGCTCGGCCGGCGGGAACGGGATGTGCAGGAAGAAGCCGATCTTCAGATCGGGACGCAGCTGTCGGAGGATCCGGGGGACCAGTTGCAGCTGGTAGTCCTGGACGAAGACGACGGCTCCGTCGTCCGCGACCGCCGCGGTTGCGCGGGCAAAGCGGTTGTTCACCCTGCGGTAGGTGTCCCACCATTGGCGCTCGTACACCGGTGGGACGATCACGTCGTGGTACAAGGGCCAGAGCGTCGCGTTGCAGAACCCCTCGTAGAAGTCGCCGATCTCGTCCTGTGACATGGCAACGGGGACCAGGTCCATGCCATCGGACGAGAACGGCTCCAGCACGTCGTCGGGCGCGCCGGTCCAACCGACCCACGCGCCGTCGTACGAGCGCATCACCGGCGCGAGCGCGGTGACCAAGCCACCTGGGCTGCGTCGCCACGCCGTCTCGCCATCCTCGTCCGTCGTGCGGTCGACGGGCAGCCGGTTGGCCACGACGACGAAGCTGTTCGTGCCCTTGCGCGCCACTCGCTAGCCTCCTCGTGACTTCACGGTAACCAACATGGGGGCACTCGAACCATCCGTGTCGAGACGCCTGGGCGCAGTCGGCCTGTCGGCGAACGTGCCGGGCATCCGTTTTCGTACGATGCGCGCATGGACGGCCCTTCCACCGCAGCACAGCCGATATCGCCCACGGAGCCGGCGGGCACCCCCGGGGCCCTCGCCGATCGGGACCGGGCGATCCTCGACTTCGAGCGGCAGTGGTGGAGATATGCGGGGGCGAAGGAGCAGGCCGTCCGCGAGCTGTTCGAAATGTCCGCAACGCGGTACTACCAGGTGCTCAACGCGCTCATCGACCGACCGGAAGCGATGGCGCACGACCCGATGCTGGTCAAGCGGCTGCGCCGGCTGCGGTCCAGCCGGCAGCGGGCCCGCTCGGCGCGCCGGCTGGGTTTCGATTCTTAGCCGCAACTCGACCGGCCGCGCTCAGCCGAGCTCCCGGTCGACGTAACACCAACGCCAGGTCTCGGCCGGCTCCGCCGAGCGCATGACCGGGTGCTCGGTCTGCTCGAAGTGCCATCGTGCGTGTCGGCGAGGGGAGGAGTCGCAGCAACCGGTGTGGCCGCAGTCCAGACATGCCCGCAGATGGACCCAGTCAGTGCGGCCCTCCGCGATACAGTCCTCGCACTCTGTCGACCACCGGGGCTCGACCGTAAGAGGCGCGTTTCGGAGGTGCCGGCACCGCGGCTGTGACAGCTCGCGAGTCGGCAGCTCGGTTTCTTCACTGGGCCGTTCCACTTCGGCCCGCCGGACCAGCAGCGCCTGTTCCAAGTCCAGCTCGGCCTGCACCCTGCGCAAGACGTCGTCGTCGAGGTCTCCGGAGTCCCGCATCCGGACGAAAATCTCTCGCTCGGCGCTGAGCATCTCGTTGCGCAGTCGGAGATACACACGGCTGGGCGGCTCGCCGCCGTCGACCCGACCCAGGCGCTCCCAGGCCAGGAGGCCGCGCCGTTCGGCGTCGGTGCGTAGCTTCACCACCATCTCCGGCGACAGGTCCTGCTCGGCGGCGAGCTCGTCGAGCCGACGGACGGCTGCGTCGACCGCTTCCTCCTGCGCGTTGGCGATCGCCAGCGCGTCCAGCCTCGGGTCAGGCGGGCGGACACCAACCAGCCGGATGACGGCCGGCAGGGTCAGGCCCTGAAGCCCGAGCGTGCCGAGGATCACGACGATGGCGACCAGCAGTGCCAGGTCGCGGTTCGGGAAATCCACCGGCAACGACTGGGCCGCAGCCAACGACACCACACCCCGCATTCCTGCCCACGAGATGACGGCGACGTCCGACCATGCGGGCCGGCCGAGGTTGAGCCAGGGCACCGCCCGCGCCAGCAGCAGACCGGCCACGATCCACAGTGGGCGGGCCAGGATGACGGCGCCCAGGGTTACCGCGCATACGGCGAAGACTGTTCCGGCGGACTCCTCGACGTTCTCGATGATGGCGGGCAGTTGCAGGCCGATGAGTGCGAAAACCGTGCCTTCGAGTACGAATTGGGTGCTCTTCCAGATCGCCTCGTCGGTGATCCGCCCTTCTGGACCCTGCTCGACGGAGGACCGGTGGCCAAGGATCAGACCCATCACGACAACCGCGATCACACCCGAGCCGTCGACCCCCTCGGCCGCGAAGTAGGCCGCGAACGGCGCTGCCACCGACAACGCGACACCGGACAGTGTGTCGATGCCACGTCGACGCACCCAGCCCAGTGCCAGGGCGCCTGCGATGCCTACTGCCACCCCGCCGACTACAGCAATCGAGAAGTCGGCGACGACCTCCAGAACGGTGACTGTTCCGGTAGCCACTACCGCGACAGCTATCCGCAAGGTCGTCAACGCGGTCGCGTCGTCGAACAGGCTTTCGCCCTCGAGGATCGTGACGGTCTGCCGCGGCATGCCGGTTCGCCTGGCGACAGCCGTTGCGGCAACGGCGTCCGGCGGCGCAACGATGGCACCTACAGCGAAAGCCGCCGCCAGCGAGATGCCGGGTAGGACGGGCATGATGGCGAACGCGACCGCCGCGGAGGTGAACAACACCAATCCAACCGCGAGGACCAGGACGGCTCCGCGGACCTGCCGAAGCGCGACATACGAGGAGCCCAGCGAAGCGGCGAACAGCAGGGGCGGCAGCAGTACGAACAGGACGACGTCTGGGTCGATCTCGACCGCGGGAACCCCCGGCAGCGCGGCGACCACCAACCCGGCGAGAACCAGCAACACCGCAGCAGGCACCCGAATGGCGACCGCGAGCCGGGTGACGGCGACGACAGCGACGACCAGGACGACGAGCAGCGCGACGTCGTGCACCAGGTCATCCTGCCGCTTTCGCACCGGCTCGCCGTCGACACCTACCCACGGAGAGCCTTCGAAACGGCGTTCCCGACGTGGCGTAGCCTCCTAGTCCCGTGACATTCCGAGATGGACTCGACCGGGTGTGGCCGTCGCTGGTGGCCTTGCTCGGCACGGTCGCGGTCGTCCTCGGGCTGCTTACTGTGTTCGGCAACGGCGGCGAGCCGGCTGGAGACGACGCTGCCGCGGCCGGCACCGGCACACCCGCTCCGACGTCGTCGGCGGACGGTACGGTACCTGCGCAGGAGACGCCGACAGGTCCCGTCACGGCGCCGCCCGAGCTTCGCAGCGAGGTTGGCATTCTCAACGGCACCGACGTGGAGGGCCTGGCGAGACGCACGCAGAAGATTCTGGAGGCTGGCGGCTGGCCCGTACCGGCAATCGACACCTACAGCGGCGACATCGAGGTGACGACCGTCTACTACCCACCTGGAGAACAGGCGTCGGCGCAGGCGCTGGCCGCGCAGTTCCCCGAGATCAAGGCCGTCGAGCCGACGCTTCCGGGCCTGACCTCTACTCGGCTGGTGCTGATTCTCGCTGACGACTACGCAGAGGCGGTCGACACCACCGGGTGAGCGAACTGCCGACGCCGCACACACGAGCGGGGCGGACCGCCCTCGCCGCCATACTTGCCGATCCGACCCGGACCCTGGTCGCCTTGGACTACGACGGGACGCTCGCACCCATCGTGGACCGTCCGGAGGAGGCTGTCGCCCATCCCGGCGCGGCAGCCGCCCTGCGTGCGCTCGCCGAGGTGGTGGGCCGGGTTGCGATCGTGACCGGCCGACCGGCGGCCGATGCGGTGCAGCTCGGTGGCTTCGCCGACGTTCCGGGGCTCACGGTGTTGGGACATTACGGCCTCGAGCGCTGGAGCGCGGGCCGAGTCGACACGCCGCTGATCCATCCAGGTGTCGCTGCTGCCCGCAGTGCCCTCGCCGCCTTGGCGGCCAACGGACCCGCCGGCCTGGTCGTCGAGGACAAGGGTCATTCCGTGGCGCTGCACTCACGCCGAGCAGCCGACCCCGCTGGCGCGATCGCCGTCGTTCGTCCCACAGTGGAGCAGCTGGCCAATGAGACCGGGCTGGTCGTCACCCCGGGGCGTTTCGTCCTCGAGCTCCGGCCGCCGGGCATCGACAAGGGTGTGGCGCTGAGCGCTCTGGTGGCCGAGACCAGGCCGGTGTCAGCGGTGTTCATCGGAGACGACATCGGCGACCTCGCGGCCGTCGGCGCGCTGCGGGAGATGGACGTCGCCGGCCTCGTCGTGTGTAGCGATTCGGTCGAATCGCCGCCGGAGCTACGTGAGCAGGCCGATCTGGTCGTCGCCGGCCCGGCCGGCGTGGTCACGTTCCTGGAATCCCTGGCCGAAGAGATCGTTTCGTAACCCTTCACGATCACTGCGGCACCTGGAACGCTTGCCGGCATGTGCTACGGAGACGACGCCGTCCCACCCGAACCTCCCGTCAGTGGACCGCTTGGAGACCACGGGGAGCTGTTCCTTCTCTCGGCTGACGGCACTGAGTTCACGACGTACTACGCGTACCCCGGCGTGGGGCGGGCACGGTCCGCGGTAGTGGTGATGCCAGACGTCCGAGGGCTGCACCGCTTCTACCAGGACCTGGCAGACCGGTTTGCCACAGTCGGCCTGCTCACGGTCGCAATTGACTACTACGGGCGTACGACCGAGATCGGTTCGGCGCGCGGGGAGAGCTTCCCGTACCACCAGCACGCCGACCAGCTGCGGCCGGACGACGTGACTCTGGACGTCCACGCCGCCGTGGAATGGCTCCGGGAGGACCCTGACCACCAGGTCGAGTCCGTGTTCACCGTCGGGTTTTGTTACGGCGGAGCGCTGTCGTGGCGGCAGTCCGCGGCGAACCACGGGCTCGCGGGGTGCGTCGGGTTCTACGGTCGCCCATCCCGGGTTGCCGACCGGATCGGGTCGATTCGGGCGCCGTTGTTGCTGCTGGCGGCTGGAAAGGACGAAGGCATCCAGGTCGAGGAGGTCGAGCAGTTCGCCGAGCAGGTCCGAGCGACCGGCGCCGAGGCGGAGCTACACGTCTACCCCGAGGCTCCGCACAGTTTCTTCGACCGGACCGCCGATGAGTACCAGCAAGAATGCGACGACGCCTGGCGGCGGGTCATCGACTTCATTCGCCGGCACAGCCCGGAGTCGCTGCGAGATTGACCCATACAGCTCAGTCATCTGCCGTGTTACCAGATGGGGCGCCAGGTCCAGGTCGTCCTCGCCTTCAGCGGACGGTCTGGCGTGACGGCCACTGGTCGCTCAGCGGGCACTCGAGCACGGCGAACGACGGTGACGAGTCGACGACTGCCCACGGTCAGTCGAGCACGGTGCCGTGGATGGCGTGCGGCGGGTTGCGGTCGGTCGGCAGCTGATAGGTCGTCCCGTCGAACTCGAACCGGCCACGCCGAATCCGGCCGGCCCACGGGGCCATGACGAAGCTGCCCCATCTGGTCGGCTTGGTTCCTGTGTGCGCGAGTACTTCGAGTCCGTCCACGACGAGCTGGGAGACCCGCCCGCCGACCTCGGGATCCAGCTCGAGCGTCGCGGCACCGTCTGTCAGTGTGGTCATCAGAATCGCCCCGATCCTCCGCGTCGGAACACCCGTCGCAACGGCCGTTCCTGGTAACCGCCGTCGGCAAGCCCGGCCCGCCGCTCGAAGACGTTGCGTGACGCCGGGTCTCCCGTGCACACCCACGACCATCCTGCGGCCAGCCCGTAGAGCGGCCACATCATCGGTCCGATGCAGACCGCGTACTGGCTCGCGTGCCGTGCCTCGTGTGCCAACAGGGTCGGCCGCCGCGCGAGCACGGACTCGTCGCCCCTGAGCAGGACCACGTTCCCCACCGTGAATGCCGAGTTCGGCGGCAGCGCCAACCCGTATCCGAAGCCGATCAGCAGCCCGTTCGGACCTGTCACCAGCCGGGCGCCCGCTGCCCGGGCGATGGCGAGTCCGAGCGGTGTCGAGAGATTGATCAGGTTGACCACTTGGCGCAGGCGTTGAGCGGGCGTCACGGCGGCCATCATTCCGTGCCTGAAATCTTCGGCCCAGCATGGACGTCCCCGTGGAATACGGCGCGGCCGTGGTGATCGCTGTGGACTCTGCGGCGCTGCCGTCATGATCGTTGTGGGCTTTGCGGCGCTGCCGTCATGATCGATGTGCGGAAAGGGGTGCCCTGGCGCCGCAAATCCCACTCCCATGCGCGGTAATTGTGACGCCAACGTCTCCGTCCCGCCCGTCGGGCCGAATCGGCACGCTGTGCCCTCCACAAATCCGTACAAACAACCCGCGGTGGCGACACTGTAGCGTGCCAATCGCGACCGGCCAGCGTGCCAATCGGCCCACCGCACGGCGTCGCAGGTTGCTGGAACCGCTCCCATCATCGCCGAGTGCCAAGCCCCGGCGACCGCACGCGAGTCTTAGTATCCAGAACGACCGTCTCGTATTCCGGACAACGGTATTGCGCGGACGAGGTGCCTGCGTAGGGTCGGCGCCAGGAACTCATCCAGAGGGGCAGAGGGACCGGCCCGACGAAGCCCCGGCAACCCACCCGGGTTCACACCCGGGCCAGGTGCCAACTCCGGCCCGCCTCGAGCGGGAAAGATGAGGAGGACCGATGCCCGTCACGGCACCAGAGAGCACACGCGAAGCCATCACCCGAACTCCCGATCTGGGCGCTGCCACTCATCTGTCATGTCGTGAATGCGGCACGACCGCACCGCTGGGCGCGTTCTACGCCTGCGCCGACTGCTTCGGGCCGCTCGAGGTCGGCTACGACTTCGGCCGGGTATCCCGCGAGCGGATCGAGGCCGGCCCGAGGTCCATCTGGCGCTACCGCGACCTGCTTCCGGTGCCGGAGTCCGTTGCGGGAACCCCGAACACCGAGCCCGGCTGGACCCGGCTGCTGCGCGCGGACCGGCTCGGTCGTGAGCTGGGTATCCAAACGTTGTGGGTCAAGGACGACTCGGGCAACCCGACGCACTCGTTCAAGGACCGCGTCGTCGCCGTCGCGCTTGCCGCTGCGCGTCAACTGGGCTTCAGCGTCCTCGCCTGCCCGTCGACCGGCAACCTGGCCAACGCCGTCGCCGCGGCGGCTGCGCGCGCCGGCATCCGGTCGTTCGTGTTCGTGCCGCACGATCTCGAGGACCAGAAGATCGTCATGACCGCGGTCTACGGCACGACCCTGGTCGCGGTGCAGGGAACGTACGACGACGCGAACCGCCTCGCCTCGGAGTTGGCCGGCCAGCACGACGACTGGGCCTTCGTCAACGTCAATGTGCGTCCCTATTACGCCGAGGGGTCGAAGACGCTCGGCTACGAGATCGCCGAGCAACTCGGTTGGCGGTTACCGCGGCAGGTCGTCATACCGGTCGCCAGCGGCGCCCAGCTGGTCAAGGTCGACAAGGCCTTCCGAGAGCTCGTCGCGTTGGGCCTGGTCGAGGGCGAGCCACCGCGGGTCTTCGGCGCGCAGGCGACCGGCTGCTCGCCGGTAGCTGCGGCATTCAAGGCCGGGCACGACGTGGTCCGGCCGGTTCGGCCGTCAACGATCGCGAAGTCCCTGGCGATCGGCAACCCCGCCGACGGACCCTACGTACTCGACGTCACGCGCCGCACCGGCGGGGCCGTGGAGGACGTCGGAGACGAGGAGGTCGTCGACGGAATCCGATTGCTGGCGCGGACCGAGGGGGTGTTCGCGGAGACGGCCGGTGGAGTCACCGTCGCCGTACTGGCCAAGCTGGTGCGCGAGGGAGTGCTCGACCCCGACGCCGAGACGGTCGTGCTCAACACCGGCGACGGCCTGAAGACCCTGGACGCGTTGTCGTCGGTCGTGGGACCGGTCGGCACGATCCGGCCGACGACCGAAGACTTCGACGCCCTGGGGGTGGTTTCTCGATGAGCATTGTGGCGGTACGGGTCCCGACCATCCTGCGCACCTACACCGGTGGTGCTGCAGACGTCTCGGTCTCCGTAAGGGACGACGCCACGCTCTCCGACGTCGTCGCGGCGCTCGATGCGAGTTATCCCGGAATCGGCGGGCGGGTGCTGGACGACACCGGCGGGATCCGCAGATTCGTCAACGTCTACGTCGACGACGACGACGTCCGGTTCGCGTCCGGTCTGCAGACGCCCACCCCGGACGGCACGAAGATCTCGGTGATCCCGGCGGTCGCCGGCGGCTGACGGCGGTGGCCGCAACGGCGGCGATCAGTGCGTTGTTCTATTCGGACGGCTATCGGCTCGACCCTGTCGTGACGCGTGTATGGTCTTCACTGGTCGGCGCAAGACCCCCCTCGGGGGCGGTGGAGCGAGCACGACCCGGGCCTGAAAACGGGCCCGACACCCGCCCCGCGAGGAGAGGTAATGGCTCAGGGCACCGTGAAGTGGTTCAACTCCGAGAAGGGCTACGGCTTTATCGCCGTAGATGGCGGACAGGACCTCTTCGTCCACTACACCGCGATCGACATGGAGGGCTACCGCAGTCTCGAGGACGGCCAGCGCGTCGAGTTCGAGGTCGGCCAGGGACCCAAGGGTCCGCAGGCGGAATCCGTCCGCGTCGTGTAATTCACCAGCTCGATCGTTTGGCCCGGTCCCTGGATCTCGGGGGCCGGGCCGCTGTTCGTGCGTCGGATCTCCGCCCGCTAGAACGGGCCGGGCAGGGCCTCGCCAATACGATGGCAGCGTGGCTAGCCGTCCGGTGCTCGTGTACGACGGCGACTGTGCCCTCTGCACGTCCTCCGTTCGGTTCATCGAACGACGAATCCCGACAACCGCCGAAATGATCGCGTGGCAGTTCGCCGACCTCGCTGCGTTGGGCACGACTGCCGAGCGGGCCGAGCGTGAGCTGCTATGGGTGCATCGCTCCGGTCGAGTTGACGGTGGCGCCGATGCCGTCGCGGCGTTGCTGGTGAACGCCGGCGGGGCGTGGAGAGCCATCGGCTGGCTGATGAGTGTTCCTCCGGTCAGCTGGCTCGCCCGCACTGCGTACCGCCTGGTCGCGGCGAACCGGCACCGGCTGCCTGGAGGCACACCAGCGTGCGCGCTGCCGGCGGAGCAGCGTCCGGGCAACCTCGGAGCATGAGTCGACGCGCGTCACCGTGCTGGGTCCGGCTCTGGCTCCGGCGTAGGGACGGGCTTTGGGGCAGGCAACCGCCGGCGTACGGGGGGAACCAGCCGCTCGAGCGGGAAGAACGCAAGCCAGCAGATCACCGTCGGCAGGAAGTGAATGCCGAGACTCAGGTACGTCACCAGATGGAAGCTCAGGAAGAAGCCAGCGGCGAGCAGCAGTGCTCTTCCGTGGAGGAAGAGCACGATGGGGGAGAGGAACTCGGCGATCAGGAGCATCCATTGGCTGATCCGCAGCAGCCAGGGGTACTCGAGGATCCAGTCGATGAACTCGGTGCCGCGGCGGATGATCGCCCAGGTGAAGACCGCGCTACCGCCCCAGGCGAACGGCGCGCCGTTGCGCGACCACTTGGCAAACGCGGAGCCGACGTACGTTGCGATCGTCGCGACTTGGATGCAGCGCAACGCCCACCCACCTGCCGCACTCGGCGTCCCGTCGCCGAACCGGGCCCGACCCACGGTCGGCAGAACCCAAAGGGCCACCAGCAGCGCCAGGTGGTCGTGGTCGACCTTGCCGAACGACATCCCGACGACGAGCCACTCGAGGTAGCAAACGGCGACAATCCAGCCGGCCAGGCGGGGCAGCCGTCCTGTGGCCGCAACAAGGGAACCGATCACGATGACGACTTGCAGGGTGTGGACGAGAACGGGCGACGGCTCCGGGAGTGGGAGCACTCGGCCTATGAACAACGGACGGTAAAGATCGGCCGCGTAGCCGTGCGGCACGACGTCGTTGACAAGCACGAAGATGTCGTAGAGTAGGAACAGGTAGACGACCGTCCGGAACACGGCGACCCGGGCTAGCGGCACAGGGGTCGTCCACCACGCGACGATCCGTTTCATTGGACGGTCCATCGGGCGAGCTCGACGGTAACGGGTGGGCCGGTCTGGTAGCCGTCGCGCAGCTGGTAGGTGTCGCGCATGAGGTAGAGCGTCGTGTAGTGGTCCCGGTCCGGGTGGATCGCTGCGTACGCGTCGGCGATCGTCTGGAGGAGCGACGGATCAGTGACGATGCGGTCGAGCTGGCCCTCGACTTCTGCTCTGCCGATCCCGGTGCCGGTTGCATTGAGGGGGACCCGCACCCGCTGCCGGCCGCCTTCGGTGTCGGCGAGCATGTACGTCGAGCGGACCTTCGCGTCCAGGTCGTGCGCGGTCGCGTACTGGGCCATCGAGCCGAACGGGAAGTAGTCGTCGCTGTCGGCAAGGGTGCCGTGCGCGAGAGCGGCGATTCCCGCGAATGCCGCCAGCAACCGCCAGGTCGTCGACGCGCGGGAGAGCCGCCGGGTGGCCCCCGGCGCCGCCTCGCCGCCGCTCACGACGGCCAAGGGTAGTCCGCCTGCGGGACCCGCTTGCACTCTCGGATGGAGAGTGCTAAACACGCATTAGCACTCTCTAGTGGAGAGTGACAACACAGGTAACCGGGTCGGCGAGGTCCCGGTTGTCCCGGCGACAGGAGCCCGGGGCGCCGAGACCGTCCGTCGCGGGCGTCGAGCCGGGCTATCCACCCGCTATCCGGGAGGACCAGGAAACCCATGCCAAAGATCATCGCCTTCAGCGAGGATGCGCGGCGTGGCCTCGAGCGCGGCATGAACCAGCTTGCCGACGCCGTCCGGGTCACGCTAGGCCCGAAGGGCCGCAACGTCGTCCTCGAGAAGAAGTGGGGCGCGCCGACGATCACCAACGACGGCGTCTCCATCGCGAAGGAGATCGAGCTCGAGGACCCGTGGGAGAAGATCGGGGCCGAGCTGGTCAAGGAGGTCGCGAAGAAGACCGACGACGTCGCCGGTGACGGCACGACGACGGCCACGGTGCTCGCTCAGGCGCTGGTGCGCGAGGGGCTGCGCAACGTTGCCGCGGGTGCGAGCCCGATGGCGCTCAAGCGCGGCATCGAGAAGGCCGTCGAGGCGGTCGCCGAGCAGCTGCTCGCGTCGGCCAAGGACGTCGAGACCAAGGAGCAGATCGCCGCGACCGCGTCGATCTCCGCTGCCGACACCCAGATCGGCGAGCTCATCGCCGAGGCGATGGACAAGGTCGGCAAGGAAGGTGTCATCACCGTCGAGGAAAGCAATACCTTCGGCCTCGAGCTCGAGCTCACCGAGGGCATGCGCTTCGACAAGGGCTACATCTCCGGCTACTTCGTCACCGACCCCGAGCGCCAGGAGGCCGTCCTCGAGGACGCCTACGTGCTGCTGGTCGAGTCGAAGATCTCCAGCGTCAAGGACCTCCTGCCGCTGCTGGAGAAGGTCATCCAGGCCGGCAAGCCGCTGCTGATCATCGCCGAGGACGTCGAGGGCGAGGCGCTTGCCACCCTCGTCGTCAACAAGATCCGCGGGACGTTCAAGTCCGTCGCGGTGAAGGCGCCCGGCTTCGGCGACCGTCGCAAGGCCATGCTGCAGGACATCGCGATCCTGACCGGTGGCCAGGTCATCAGCGAGACCGTCGGCCTCAAGCTGGAGAACGCGACGGTCGACCTGCTCGGCCAGGCCCGCAAGGTCGTCGTCACCAAGGACGAGACGACGATCGTCGAGGGCGCTGGCGACGCGGACCAGATTGCCGGGCGGGTCAGCCAGATCCGCACCGAGATCGACAACTCCGACAGCGACTACGACCGGGAGAAGCTGCAGGAGCGGCTGGCCAAGCTCGCCGGCGGCGTGGCCGTCATCAAGGCGGGCGCGGCCACCGAGGTGGAGCTCAAGGAGCGCAAGCACCGCATCGAGGACGCCGTTCGTAACGCCAAGGCGGCCGTCGAGGAGGGCATCGTCGCCGGTGGCGGCGTCGCGCTGCTGCACGCCGCTCTGGCTGCGTTCGAGAAGCTCGACCTGGAGGGCGACGAGGCGACCGGCGCCAACATCGTCAAGGCAGCGGTCGAGGCCCCGCTCAAGCAGATCGCGATCAATGCTGGCCTCGAGGGCGGCGTCGTGGTCGAGCGGGTCCGTGGTCTGGAACCAAACTACGGCCTGGACGCGAACACCGGCGAGTACGTCGACCTGGTCAAGGCAGGCATCATCGACCCGGCCAAGGTCACCCGCTCGGCGCTGCAGAATGCCGCGTCGATCGCCGGCCTCTTCCTCACCACCGAGGTCGTCATCGCCGACAAGCCGGAGAAGGAGAAGGTTCCGGCCGGCGCCGGAGCCGGCGACATGGGCGGCATGGACTTCTGAGTCCAGCCTGCACCGCTCGCAAGGGGCGGCGTTCCGGTTTTGCCCGGGGCGCCGCCCCTTTCGTTGTCCACCTCCCTAAATTGTCAGGCCGGACTCGGCTCGGTCCGAGATTCCGCCGCGTTTGCATTGAGCACCTATGCGCATCGGCCAGGCGTCATGCAATTCCTGGCCACGCCTGCTCAGCAACCCGCATTAAGTTGCCGCTGAGGACGGCAGTGATTTCGTGGTCACGCCACCCGCGGCTGGCCAGAACTTGGTCGAGACCAAGGAAGGCTTCGGGTGGCATGAACTCGATAGGCCCCACCTGGTATAGCTGTCGTCGAACAGCTCCGGGTTCGCGGACAGTTCGGCGTGGAAATCCGCGTGATCGAACGGGAAATCCGTGCTCACGCCTACATGGTCGACACCAACGAGGTCGATAGCCGCCTCCACATGCTTGACCATTGCGTCGAGGGTGGGAGTGTTGGGGCCGAGGAAGATCCCGACTCCGGTGATGCACACCACCCCACCGGTAGCAGCGCAAGCCCGTGCCTGGTCGTCGGTGATGTTGCGCGGATGCTCCCAAACTGACCGCAGGCACGAGTGGCTGTAGATGACCGGTGCTTCCGATGCCTCACACAGGTCGAGTCCCGTGCGAATGCTGCAGTGGGAGGCGTCAACGACCATGCCAGCGGCGTTCATCTCCGCAACCAAGGAACGCCCCCATGCGGTTAGTCCGGTGTCATCCGCGTCCAAGCATCCGCAGCCAGCCTCGTTGGCATGGTTGTACGTCGGCAGCATCGCCCGAACGCCCCGTTGCGCTAGGACGTACACCGCGTCCAGGTCGCCGCCGAGCGGTGCAGAGTCCTCCAGATCGAACGCCACAGCGACTCGACCGTCCGCGGCGATGGCCCGAACGGTTCCGACCGTGCCTGCGAAGTCCAGCAGGGGATGAGTGGCGACAGCGGCCTGGAACCCATCCAGCAGGGCATGAACTTCACTCCGCAAATGCGGCGAATATCCGACATTCACTGATGTGAAGCAACCGCCGGGTCTTGCATACCGCGTCAGCAACCCGACGTCGGCATCGGGGCGCAGCGGCAAACAGGTGTGCTGGTCCCAGACAAGGTTCGGCGTAGGCATGTATACGAGGGTCGCGCACTTCAATGATCAAATCCGTGCCAAACGCTGCAGTTCGCCGGTTTAACGCGTATTTGATCATTGAAGTGGGATTACGTCACGAGGCACCCTCGGATGGGAGGAGCCCGACCTCACAGCTCCCCGAGGGCGGCGACCACGATTCCGCTCTTGTTGCAGCGCCAGCGCGGCTCGGGCCCCAGCTCCGGCTCGATGTGCAGCTCGTGAGCCTCGGTTTCATCGCACGCGATACAACGCAGCCAGCGACTGATCCGGGCGTCGAGCAGCCGGTCCTGGACGTCCTGGGCGACCTGCCCGGCGACGAAGGATCCGCCGTCAGGCCATTCGCCGACCCACCAGCGCCGCTCGGTTATCACGTCCTCGAGTACGTCGACGACGTCAGCCGAGTCCAGACCGCGGGCGGCCAGGTCGTGCAGGACTCGGGCGCGAGCGTCGAGCAGTGGGTCCGTACTCACGCTTCGATGGTGCCAACCCGCGCGGCGCCTGCGGCAGCCCCCATCTTCGCTGAATAACTCCGCGCGTAGGCACCGGATTCGGCGTCCAAACGCGGAGTTGTTCAGCGAAGACCGGGGTCAGCAGGCACACTGAGCCGGTGCGACCGCTGCTCGAGGTCATCGCGCTGGGTGCTGGCGACGTCGCAGGCGCCCAGGACGGTGGTGCCGACCGGCTTGCCGTCGTCGCCGACGTCGAGTCTGACGGGCTGACCCCAGCAGTCAGCACGGTGCGCGAGATCTGCACGGCAGGCGATCTGCCGGTGCGCGTCATGCTGCGCGGTAACGACGGCTATTCGACCAGCGGCTCAGAGCTGACCCGGCTGCAGGGGGCGGCACACCAACTCGCGGAGGCAGGTGCCGACGGCTTCGTTCTCGGCTTTCTCGGGCCAACGGTGGAGATCGACGTCGACGCCACGCTGGCGCTGGCCGACGAGCTCGGCGCTATGCCGTGGACGTTCAACCGGGCCGTTGACCACGCCTTCGACTACGACAAGGCGTGGCAGCGGTTGCGCATGATGCCCCGGCTCGACGCCGTGCTGACGGCCGGCTCGGCGCGTGGCGTGGGGGCCGGGCTCGACGAACTGTGCCGGCGCGCGGCTGACGATTCGTACATCGCGGGATTGATGATGGCCGGTGGTGGCCTGCAGCCCGACCACGTGCCATGGCTTGCCCGAGCAGGGCTGCGCAAGTTCCACGTTGGCCCGCAGGTCCGTCCCGGTGGGTCGTGGAAGGCATACGCCGACACCTCGATGGTGCGTTCGTGGCGGACATTGATAGACGACGCCGTGGCCGCCGCCCTGTGATCCTCATCGACCCACCGACGTGGCCTGGGCACGGGCGGTTGTGGTCACACCTGATCTCTGACTCGTCCTACCAGGAGCTGCACGCATTCGCCCAAGCGGCAGGTATCCCGGCGCGGGGCTTCGAGCGCGACCACTACGACGTGCCCGCGGAGATGTACGAGCGGGTCGTCGCTGCTGGAGCTGTGGAGGTATCGAGCCGGGAGGTGATCCGCAGGCTGCAGGTAGCGGGACTCAGGAGGCGGAAGCGCCGGCTCGAAGCAGGGTGAGCTCGGTCTCGATGTTGCGCCGAGCGGCCTCCTCCCACCGGTCTCGTCCCGTCGCGGTCTGATACAGCGGCCGGTGGTCGAGTAGCCGCTCGAGAACCGCTATGCGACCGCTACGAAACTCGGCCTCGGGGACGTCCCCGTACTCGTCGCGGACGGCGGCCGCGTAGGTCGCGTACTCGGCTGGATCTCCGCCGAGAACGGAAAGGTCCGCGTCGCAGAGCACAGCTCCGTTCGCGTCGTTCGGAGCCGGGTGGTGCGCAGCTGTGAGCTCGACCAGCCGGACGACCTCGGCGGTCTGCTCGGCGTCGACGCCAAGTGCCGGCAGCATCGACGCCGCAAGCGCTGCGCTCGCGCGCTCGTCACCACCCGCCTGCCCGGCGTAGACGGCATCGTGAAACCAGGCCGCCAGTCGTACCGCCGTGATGCCTCTCGCTTCGTGGGCGAGCTCGTCGACCGCAACCAGCACGGACCGCAGATGGTCCACGTCGTGGTAGCGCCGATGCGGCTCGGACCAGCGGGCCAGCAGTTCGCGACCCGCTGCATCCTCGCCGACGAGGTCGCGCCAGCTCGCGAGCAGGTCGTCCATCATCCCCGCCAGCCGCCGAGTCGCAGAGCCAGCACGGCGTAGGCCCGGGCGCATTCGACCATGTCGGCGAGTGGGACATGCTCGTCGGCGCTGTGCGCGGCGGCAACTTCGCCCGGCCCTAGCTGCAGTGTCGGGATGCCTGCGGCGGCATAGAGCCGCAGATCGGATCCGTACGGCGCTCCCGTTGCCTCGACCTTCCAGTCCGCGGCGTCGGCACACGCTGCCTGCACCTCGTCGAGCAACGGATGGCCCTCGGGCAGCCGACCGGGTGCGAACACTCCGCCCGGCCACGTCACCCTGGCAGGATGCTCGGAGAGCCATGGGTCGCTCACGCACGCCGCCGTGACAGCCGCCTCGAGGTCGGCGCGAGCATGCTCGACCGATTCGCCGAGACGCACTCCGTACCGACCTTCGGCCACGAGTAGGTCGGGCACTGTGCTGGCCCAGTCGCCGGCCCGGACGACGCCGATCGACAACGGATAGGCGACGTCCAGGTGACTCACCACCGCGTCGACGTCACGGTTGCGTCGAGCCTCGAGCTCTCGCAGCGCCGCGAGTACGGGCCCTGCTGCATCGAGCGCGGATACCCCCAGTGTCCGCACCGACCCATGCGCCGCTCGGCCCGGTACTTCGAGGTGGAACGTCAGGGATCCGGCGTTCGCCGTGACTGCCCGGCGTCCCGTCGGCTCGGCCAGCACGCATGCGCCGCCTCCGTGGCCGCGCTCGAGTGTTGCAAATGTCCCGAGCCCGCCGTCCTCTTCGCCGATGACGCAATGAACAGCGACGGACGGCGTTGTCGTCCCGCTGGCTCGAAGTGCGGCGAGCGCTCCGAATACTGCCGCGAGCCCGCCTTTCATGTCGCATGCTCCCCGCCCGACGAACCGGTCGCGGTCCCGACGCAACCGCCAGGGGTCGGACGACCACGCGCGGACGTCGCCGGATGGCACCACGTCCGTGTGCCCGGCGAAGATCAAAGGACTGTTCCCCGCGCCGAAGGTCGCGGCGCACCCCAACGCGTTGTTGCGGACAACCTCCTCGCCCGGATAACCATCAGCGGCCCGCAACTCCGGCAGGTCGAGCTTCCACAGGTCGACGTCACCACCGAGGCTGGCCAAGCGCGCGGCGCACCATCGTTGGACTACTACCTCGGCCGTCGAGCCGCCCACGCTGGGAATCGCGACCAGGGACGTCAGATCGGCGACGATGGCGTCGGGATCAATTGCGTCGATCACGAACTTTTCGAGAACGCTGAGCGGCACACACCCGAGTCTGCCCCCGACCGACATCGGCCAGCCAGCAGTTCTCTTTTGACGCTCACCGCAACGCGCTTGGCAATGGCTGGGCGTGCACGATCGTCAGCGAGGAGACGGCCCTGGTCAGCACCACATAGAGCCGGCGCAGGCCACGCGGCTCGGCGGCCGCGATCGTCGCTGGCTCGACGACGATCACGTGGTCGAACTCGATTCCCTTGGCGAGCGACGCCGGTACCAGCACCAGCCGAGGGTCGTCCTCGTCGTCGAGGCTGCCAACCTCAGCGGCGGCGGCGTCGAAAGCCGCTCGAAGCCGCGGCACGTCGAGGTCCGCGGCGATGACGCCGACCGAGCCCTCCCTCGCCGCCACACCCGTCAGAGCAGCCGTCGCGCCGGCCACCACGTCTTCGACGGGGAGGATGTCGAGCCGTCCGGGGTTGGCCCGCACCGGCTCGGGCGGGTCGACCAAGGGGGCGATCGTCGGCAGCAGCCGGGCGGACAGTGCGACCACGGCGGCCGGCACGCGGAAGCCCTGCCGCAACACCTCCACGTGCGCATTCGTCGTGCCGAGGTAATCCAGCGCTGCACTCCACGACTCGGTCGCCCACGGCGTCGTTCCCTGTGCGATGTCGCCAAGCACCGTTGCTGACGCTTGACCCGCCCGACGGCCCACAGCCCGCAGCTCCATCGGGGACAGGTCCTGCGCCTCGTCGAGCACGACATGCCCGACGCTGGGGATTCGCTCGATGGCACCACGCGCCTCGTCGACGAGCACGGCATCGGCGTGGGACCACGGTGCGGTGCGTGGGCCGCGCACCGGCCGAGTCCACTGGACCAGCCGGCGCTCGTCGGCAGTGAGCACATCGCCGGCGGCACCGGCCAGGAACCCCGGGTCGCCGAGCAGCCGCATCACCAGCCGGACCGGGTCGAGTGCCGGCCAAACGCTGTCGACACGCTCACGGACTGGCCGCGAGCGTGCCACAGCGGATTGCACGCGGTCGTCGGTGACCTCTGCACTCGCCTCCATGCGCAACAAGACGAGATGCGCCAGCCGCTGAGCCAGCAGATCGCGACCCACGGAGTACGGGTCGTGCCGAACACGTAGCGCTTCGATGGCATCCGCAACCTCGGCCGCGGGGATGCGCCAACGCCGCGATCCGCGCGGTACGACCAGCGCGTCGACCGGTTGTCGCACCTGCCCCCAGACGGCGCGGTGGATGACCTGGGCCAGCCGCGGGTCGCCCTTGAGGGCGGCCACCGCCGGTGGGTCGACAGAGCGTACCGGCACGCTTTCGACCAGTTCGGCCACGGTGACCTGTCGGACGTCGACCTCGCCCAGCGTCGGGAGCACCTGTCCGATGTAGTGCATGAACGCGCGGTTGGGTCCGACGACGAGGACGCCGCTGCGGGCAAGCCGCATGCGATGGGCGTGCAGCAGGAAGGCCGCGCGATGCAGGCCGACCGCGGTCTTGCCGGTGCCGGGCGCTCCCTGCACGCAGATCGTCCGGTCCAGATCCGCGCTGACCACGTCGTACTGTTCCGGCTGGATCGTAGCGACGATGTCGCGCATCGGCCCTACGCGCGGTCGCTCGATCTCTTCGATGAGGATCCGACTCGTCACGTCACGCTCGGTCGCGTCGGTCAGGTGCTCGTCCTCGTACGACGTGACCTCGCCACCGGCAAAGCCGAACCGGCGCCGGCGGGTCACGCCCTGCCGGTCGTTCCGCGTCGCTCGATAGAAGGCAGCCGAGATGTCCGCCCGCCAGTCGACCACGACCGGATCTCCGGCTGCGTCCATGACGTGCCGGCGGCCGATGTGAAACACCTCTGCGGTATCGACGTCGATACGGCCGAAGAACAGCGGCACCGTGGGGTCATCGACGAGGGACTGCGCCCGCCGGTACAGGGCGGCCTGCAAGTACGCCTCGGAGACGCGGTCGCCCCCCTGCGCCTTGAGCGAAAGCGGGTGCTCGCGCATCCGCCGCAGGTCCTTTCGGGCCTGCGCGAGATATGCGCGTTCGGCGGTCAAGACAGGATCGACGGCGGGCACAGATCACGCGGGATCGTTCCCGGCCAGGACGTCCTCGGCGTCGATGATCCGGTACGCGTAACCCTGTTCGGCGAGGAACCGCTGGCGGTGTTGGGCGAATTCCTGGTCGACGGTGTCCCGGGCGACGACGGTGTAGAACCGAGCCGTCCGGCCGTCGGCTTTTGGCCGCAGGATCCGGCCCAGCCGCTGCGCTTCCTCCTGCCGGGAGCCGAACGTCCCGGACACCTGGATCGCCACGCTCGCCTCGGGCAGGTCGATGGAGAAGTTCGCGACCTTGCTCACCACCAGGACGGGCAGCTCGCCAGCCCGGAACGCCTCGTACTGTCGCTGTCGCTCGCGCACCGTCGTCTGGCCCTTGACGATGGGGGCGTCGAGTCGCTCGGCAAGCTCGTCGAGCTGGTCGATGTACTGGCCGATCACCAGCGTGGGCTCGCCGGTGTGCCTCTCGATGAGCCGCTCGACGATGCGGGTCTTGGTGTCGCTCGTGGAACACAGCCGGTACCGCTCGTCGGGCTCGGCGACGGCATACGCGAGGCGTTCGGCATCACCGAGCGTCACCCGGACCTCGACGCAGTCAGCCGGCGCGATCCAGCCCTGGTTCTCGATCTCCTTCCACGGGGCGTCGTAGCGCTTCGGGCCGATCAGCGTGAACACGTCGTCTTCACGTCCGTCTTCGCGGATCAAGGTGGCGGTCAGGCCGAGCCGGCGTCGCGCCTGGAGGTCGGCCGTCATCCGAAAGATCGGCGCCGGCAGCAGGTGCACCTCGTCGTAGATGATCAGGCCCCAGTCCCTCGCGTCGAGCAGCTCCAGGTGCGTGTAGACGCCCTTGCGACGGGTGGTCATGACCTGGTAGGTCGCGACGGTGACCGGCCGGATCTCCTTCTTCGCGCCGGAGTACTCGCCGATCTCGTCTTCGGTGAGGCTGGTCCGGCGCAGCAGTTCGTCGCGCCACTGCCGGGCGGCGACCGTATTGGTCACCAGGATGAGGGTGGTGGCCTTGGCGTGCGCCATCGCAGCGGTGCCGACCAACGTCTTGCCGGCGCCGCACGGCAGCACCACCACGCCCGAGCCGCCGTGCCAGAAGCCCTCGGCGGCCTCCCGCTGGTATTGCCGCAGGGACCAGCCGTTCTCCTTCAGCTCGATTGGGTGCGCCTCGCCGTCGACGTAACCCGCCAGATCTTCGGCCGGCCAGCCGAGCTTGACCAAGGCCTGCTTGAGGGTGCCCCGCTGGCTCGGGTGCACGGCGACGGAGTCGTCGTCGATCCGCATTCCGGCCAGGGGCCGGACCCGCTTCGACCGAAGCACCTCCTCGAGTACGGCCCGATCAGTGCTGTGCAGCACCAAGCCATGAACCGGGTCACTCTCCAACCGGAGCCGGCCGTAGCGCGCCATGGTCTCCGCAACGTCGACGAGCAAGGCGTGCGGGACCGGGTAGCGCGAGTACGTGAGCAACGTGTCGACGACCTGTTCGGCGTCGTGACCTGCTGCCCGGGCGTTCCACAGGCCAAGTGGAGTGAGCCGGTAGGTGTGGACGTGCTCGGGTGAGCGCTCGAGCTCGGCGAACGGCGCGATCGCGCGTCGGCAGGTCTCGGCCTGATCGTGATCGACTTCCAGCAGCAGGGTCTTGTCGCTCTGGACGATCAGGGGTCCGTCGGTCACGGGTGCTCCTTCATGGTGACGCCGCATCGACCGGGGCGACGCCGCTGATACGGTGCACAGCGAACGAGCGTACGGCTCCGGCGCGATGGTCGAACGCCGCCAGCCAGCCGCCATCAAGGTTCACTGGATCGACGACCCGCTCGGTTGTGACTCCGTCATGGTCGACGTAGCCGATCCACACCGTAGAGCCGTCGTCGAGGGCCCGGCGCAGGTCGGCGATGGTTTGGGCTGATGCGCTGCGGCCGAGCCGAGCCGGCGCGGCGTCCGCTGGCCGGCTTGATGTCGTGCGGTCCCCAGCCCGGATCGCCCTGACTGCGGCCGCGAGCAGCGCGTCGGCCGGCGCAGGCCGGTCGAACCGCGGCTCGGTCGGTGGCCGGTCCGGCGCCCGGCGGGCTTCCTCACGGCGAACAGCAACAGATCCGTCCGCCGCCTCTGCTGTCGGATGCAGTCCGATGCCTCGCAGCCGCTCGAGCAGCACGACCGGGTCGAGGTCCGACCCGAGAACTGTGGGCGCCAGCCTGCGCAGGCCGAGCGCCCCGGCCAGCGGGTCGGCCAAGATCCGCGCGAGCGTGGCCTCGTCGTCGCAACGGACGAACGACGATGCGCCGCCCACCCGCAGCCGGCCGTGCTGTCGGGCGACGTCGTCGACCAAGTAGGTCAACGGCTGGGGGACGGGAGTTCGTGACACTTGCTTCAAGAAGGCGTGGACGTCGGTCGCGGTCTGACCCGCGTCGAGGGCCTGACGAATCGATGCGGCGGTGAAACGGTGGACGGTCGCCCCTCCACGGCTCTCGACGTCGGCGAGCTGCGCCAGCTCGCGCGCGATGTCGGGCTGCAGCGGACCGGGTGCGACCGCGGTCAGATCGGCCTGGACGAGGATGTGATCGAGCGGCTCGGGCAGCACGGCTGCCAGCGCTGCTGCGGCGGCGTCGTCCTGTCCTGCCAGGAGTGGCCGGACGTAGCCGGCGAGCGCGCCATGCCCGGTGAACCCGAGCACTTCTGCCTCGCGCAGCGTCCAGCGGACCAGCTCGTCTCGCAGGCGACCACCTCGGCGTGGGCGGATCCACCGGACGGCTGTCACGATGTCGTCCGGTTGCGGCGCCGTGCCTGGTGGTAGGTCCGCCAGGACGTCGAGCACCAGCCTTCTGATCTCGGGCGCGAGCGGACGGCTGAGGTCGCGACTCAGCGCTGTGACCGGCCGGTCCCGCTCGTCCCGGCTGCCGATCAGCCCAGCCGTCCGGCTGGTCCCCAGCCAGGTGTTGGCGAGGGCCGTCCAGCGGTCCGCTGGCTCCAGCCGACGCCAGGCGTCCGACGTCGGCGTCGGCAGCCAGACCTGGTCGAAGTCGCTGCTCGGCGCGACCAGTCCAGCGGCGTACGCCAGGTCTGCGAGCAGACCAGCGGCGGCCTCGTCGGCGTCCAGTGCCTGCGCCGTGCGTCTCAGGTCGCGCACGCCGATGCCGCCGGCGCGGAGAACCGTCGGAGGATCGCCGGACCACGCGTCCAGCAGCGTCTCGATTCGGCGCACGGCCTCGAGTGCACCAGCGCCCGCGGTGCGGTCAACGGTCTCCGGATTGCTATGCGTGCCCGCAGGTGCGGGTGCCTCGACGCTGATATCCGGCCGAAGGACGCCGCCGCGAAGATAGAGCCCGATCTCCTGCGGCAGGACGACGGTTGCTGCGTCGACGGGTACCAGCAGGCCGCGGGCCAGGAGTGCGTCGATGGGCGTCTTGGCCGTGGCGACGCCGACCTCACGCTGCGCGTCGTCGATCCGGCCGGTCGGTGGCCCGTCGGACAGCATGCGCAGAACCTCGATGGCTTCTTCACCAAGCCCTGCGAGCAAATTGTCGAGCCGGACCGTGATTTCGTCAGCCATAGCGTGCGCGTCCGCCGTCGGGTCACCGCCCGAGCCGAGCCCAAGATCGGCCGCCAGCTGGGCCAGCCGGCTCGGTGAATGTGCGAGTAGCGCCTGCCGCAAGGGAGGCCCGAGACCAGCCGGATAGGGGCCAAGGATCTCGTAGACGGCGCGGACCATCCGCAGATCCTCATCACCGCCCCAGACCACTGCGGCGATCCGCAACTCGTCGACCGCCGAACGTGCGGGCGGTTCGGGCACGCCAAGCAGGGCGCTGATCCCTTGCGGCGTCACCGGCTCGGGCAAGATCGCGATCGCGTCGATGACGTGCAACGTGAACCGGTTTACCCGGTCGATGGCCCGCACCACCGACGTCCGGGTGGTCGCCCGCGCAACGAGCTGCGCGACGTCGACCGGGACCGGATTGACCAGGTCGGGCCGGGCACGCAGCAGCGCGCCGAGCTCTGCGTCCGACCGAGACCGCAGGTCGTCGGCCAGGCTGCGCGGCGTCGCTTCGATCCTGGTCGTGCCCATCCGCACTACGTTACGCGGCTCCAGACTGGCTCTTGATTGTGACGAATCGTCTACGGGGCGTCGCTACGCGGCGCCGAACGCGTTGAAGGCGCACCACGGAACGAACTGCGTCGGGTCGGCCGAGTCGACACTCGCCCGAGCCGCGTGCAGTGCGTGCGAGAGGGTCTGGCCATTCCCGATGGCGGTGTGGAGCCCGGTCATCAGCGGCAAGAGATCCTGGTCGGGAACGACGACTGAACTGGCCACTACCCCTGCGGTTCCTCGGGCCATCAGGGTGCTGACGAATCCGATGACCTCGTTGCCTTCGTACGACACATCGCTGCCGGAGTCGCAGGCAGCGAGGACGAACCGGTATGGGACGTCTGCGCGCAGGTCGAGTTCGTGCACGGTCAGAAACCCGTCGCTCAGCAGCAGCTGCGAAAACGTTGGGTTGTCCGATCGGATGTAGCAGTGGCAGGCCAGATGCGCGAGGGTTGCATCGTCCAGCGCCTGAGCGACCGCCGCCACTGTGCTCTCGGGTGGACCGATGACGACGGGGTCCTCATGCAGGCTGGCGAGCTGCTCGATTTCCCGCTGCGCACCTGGCAGCTCGGGTCCTGCGGCCAGCACGACACGGCCTGTCGGTAGCGGTTGAATCTGCTTGCTACGGGCCCACATCGAGCCCGACGGGGCCAACGCGACTGGGGCGGCGTGTAGCGCGGCCCACGGCAGCGAATGCAGGCCACTCACCGAAACGACGACCAGTTCGGCGTCGCGAGCGACTTCGAGAGGCTGGATCAGAGCCTTGCCGAGCCGGTCGATGGTCTCACCAGCGTGCGCCAGGGATGCACGGATCGCCATGGCGGGAGCCCGGGTGGAGGTGACGTAGCGCAGAGAGAACAGCAACGACTCCACGTCGCGCTGAACGGCCTCGAGCTGCGCGACACGGACGATCCGGGTTCGTCGCGGCTCGAGGACCGCAGCCACGAGTTCGCCGTCGAGTACGTCGAATTCGACCAGCACGCGACCATCAAGAGCGCGGCGGAGTTCAGGAGCTGATGTGAACGCAGCCGGATGCGCACCCTGCGCGCGGGTACTCCACGTCGCGCTGCGGATTCGCTGCTCGATCCGAGTCTGCCGCGCCATCAGGCCAGCCGGTTCGGTGCCGGTCTCCTGGCGGGCGGCGACGAGCTCCGCGTAGACCGCGCGAAGCTCACCGAGGTCGTCGCCGATGTCCTGGATCGGTTCCGAGTCGACAACCGACAGCGCGGCGGCGCGAGTGCGCTCCATCCATTCCAGGACGCGTGCCGCCGACTGGTTGCCGACCCTGGCGGCGAGTCCGAGTCGGCCGAGCTCCTCGCCGTGCCCGGATGCCAGTGCCCGCAGTTCGGTGGATGGCAGCGCTGCCCGATGCTTGGCAAGGTCGTCGAGTCCCGATCGGGTCAGTGACCGCATGCGGTCTGGGCGGTCCTGTTGCTGAGCGCATAGCGCGGCTGCGAGCGTGCCCTTGAGGCGGATGAGCAGCGGAAGACCACGGCTGAGTTCACGCGATTGCGACCAGAACTGCGAGGCATCGGCGGGCCGTCCGGACATGAGCGCCACACGACCGGCGATGAGGTACGCATCGACGGCATATGCCTGCATCCCTGCCCGTTGGAGAGCATGTGCCGACCGGCTGGCCCGGGGAACGTCATGCGGCGCAATTGCACCGAGCCGGAGCCGGGCCTCCAGGTCGATCAACGTGGCCCATGCGATTCCCCAGGCTCGGTGCTGACGGCGAAAGCTCTCCCTTGCCGACTCGGCATCCGCAACGGCCTCGTCCAGCCGATTCGACAACAGTGCTAACAAGGCCACATTCAGCTTGGCCTCGGCAGCCATCAGGTCGACGCCATGGGTGTCCAGAATGAGCACAGCCTCCCGGGCATGCTTGAGCGCCTCGGGAAGCAGCCGCAGTTGCATGAGCGCGTCGGAGTACTCCATCAACAGTTCGCCCGGGGGGAGCCCGAGTTCCTCGAACATCGCCCGTGCAGCGTCGAACTGCGCGAGACCCTCGGCGAGGAGCCCGCCAAGAACCGTCACCCACGCTCGGTTCTCGGCGGCGAGAGCGACGTACAGCGGGCTCACCTGTTCTGCGGCGCGGCTCGCGACCTCGAACAGGGCCAGGGCCTCCTGGAAACGTCCGCGGTGTGCCTGGAGAATCCCGAAGTTGTTTGCCGCCTTGAAGCGGACATCGGCTGCAAGAGTCCGGTCCTTCAACAGCCGGTCGTAGAGATCTGCCGCCGAGGCGAGATCGCCCTGGTTCGCAAACAGTGTCGCCCGCTGGCTGATGAGCTCGGCGAGTTCGGCGGGGGGTATCAGCGATTCGGCAGCATCGAAGTCGCGACGGGCTGCTGACAATCGCCCGAGCTCCTGCTGAATCGCGCCGCGAGTAATGAGTACTTCGCCGAGCACGCCGTGCAGTTGGTGATGACGGGCTACTCGAGCGGCTTCATTGAGTAACTGGAGCGCGTGCCGATGCTCCAGGGCATAGCGCTCCGCCCACCCTGACGCACGTAGCGAGAGACAGAGAGCTTCGGCGTCGCCGCTGTGACGCGCCTCTTGGACGAGGCCAGCCGCTCGTGGTCGAAAAGCCTCCGGATCGGTGATCACCTCCCGATACGCTTCCTTTACACGTATCAGCAGATCTTCATCCAGATCAGTCATTGAAGAAGCCACCAGACCGTCGCGTCATCGTCCGACATCAATGATCGCCGACCGGAGGGGTTGAGCACAGTGCCGAACGGACAGCGCAGTTTTGGTCAGCCCGACCCACGCCCGGCTGACAAGCGTCTCGAGGATCTTCGCGCCATTCAACGGCAGGCCATGGCCATCCGCACGACCCGCGATGATCCTGCCTTTGCGGGGCGATTCATTGCCAGAGTCCGAGAGCGCCGTGCAGGCCGCGACGACCGGACGCAGTTCGAGTTGATCCCGGACAAGCACGGAGGGAGCACTCTGGCAGCGGTCGCGCAGGTGCTGATCCGCGCAGAGGCTTTACCGGACGTACGCACGCGGCTTGCTGCGTACGACGTGATCGAGGTCCCTCCGGCCGAGTTAGGCGGCAGGGTGGTCCGGTTACGCGGTCCACAAGACAGTTCGATCGAAGTCGCCCACCTGGTGTCGAATCTTCGGCGACAAGGAGTGCCGATCTCCGTCAACTACATGACGCCAATGGGCGGCTATGTCAAGAGCGATGCGAGTCCCGAGCTGACGGCTGGTCTGCCACCGGTTCGGCCGGCGGCCGAGCAGGAGCAGGAAGGTACGTCGCCGGTGCGGGTCGTCGTCATCGACACCGGCGTCTACGGCACAAGGGAGGACGGCTGGCTGGCTGATCTCCAAACAGATGACAACCTCGAAGACCTCGACTTTTTTCCGCCGGCGGAGACGCTTGATCTCGCCGCCGGGCACGGCTCGTTCTGTGCCGGCATCGTGCAACAGATCGTGCCTGAAGCGCCGATCGCCGTGTACAAGACGCTTGACAGCGATGGGTTCGCTCACGAGCTCCGGGTCGCCCGGGCGATGGTGCACGCGGTTCGAAAGGGGCTCGCGGCGGGCCAGCATGTCATCCTGAACCTTTCCTTCGGCGCCGAGACAGCGGATGACGAGCGACCAGTCGCCCTGGGCGTCGCGTTGGAGATCATCGACGAGGAGTCTCGGAAGGCTCGCCGCGAGACCGTCGTCGTCGCCGCGGCGGGCAACTTCGGTCACGATCGACCGTGCTTCCCGGCGGCATTCCCGACGGTCACCGCCGTCGCTGCTCTCACGCAAGGACTGCTGCCGGCAGAATGGTCGACCCGAGGGCCGTGGGTGGACGTCTGCACCATCGGCGAAGGCGTGCGTTCGACGTTCGTCCCGGGGAAAGAGTCCCCAAGCCTTGACTATGACAACGAAACGTTCCCGCAAGACGCATGGGCCCTATGGAGTGGAACGTCGTTCGCGGCTCCCCAGGTGGCGGGAGCTATTGCCAAGATCGCAATTGATGACGACCTCACACCGACCGAAGCCAAGCAACGTCTGCTCGAGAACGCTCCCGAGATCCCGCTTTACGGGAAACAGGTCGAGATCTTGCCGCATATCTGACAGTGCAAGCGCCCGGCTGGGGGTGCGACCGGCGAACCAGGGGCCGAGCGGCACGTACGCTGACCGGATGCGACCAGTCGTCGGGTTCGATCTTGACCTGACGCTGGTGGACTCCGCCGACGGGATCGTCGCGACATTCGCCGAGGCGGTCCGCCGGCTGCGCGCTCCAGTCGATCCCGAGGCCATGCGGCCGCTGATCGGCGTGCCGTTGGAGACGGCGTGCGGGGCCTTGCTGCCACCACACTTGGTTGCGCCCGCAGTACGCAGCTACCGCGAGCTCTACTCCTCGCTCGGTGTTCCCGGAACCAGGCTGCTTCCTGGCGCAGCGAAAGCCGTCGCGGCAGTGCAGGCCCATGGTGGCCGAGCGGTGGTCGTCAGCGCCAAGATCCAGTCGGCCGTCGATGCCGTCCTCGACCACGTCGGACTCGACGTCGGCGATGCGATCGGCGGGTTGTTCGCTGCCGAGAAAGGGGTGGCGCTGCGTGCCCACAGGGCGACGGTGCACGTCGGCGACCATCCGGCCGACATCGTCGGCGCACACGCGGCGAAGGCGATCGCGGTCGGGGTCACCACCGGCTTCCACGACGCGGCGGCACTGCGCGCGGCCGGAGCCGACGTGGTGCTACCCGCGCTTCTCGACTTCCCGCACTGGCTGGACGAACACGTGCTCGACGTCCGGCTCGCGATTCTCGAGGAGCGCCTCCAAGCGGCCGGATCAGTCGTCGTCGCGTTCTCCGGCGGCGCGGACTCGGCATTTCTCCTGGCGGCCTCCGTCCGCGCGCTCGGACCGGGCCGGGTGCTGGCCGCAACCGCCGTGTCGCCGTCGCTGCCCCGACGCGAACTATTGGCCGCGCGTCGGTTCGCCACGGACCTGGGTGTGCGGCACGTCGCACCGCGCACCGACGAGATGTCCCGACCTGGCTACCGGGCGAACGACGGCGACCGGTGTTACTTCTGCAAGGCGGAACTGCTCGACGTCCTCGGCCCGCTGGCTACCCTCGAGGGCCTCGCCGTCGTCGCGACCGGCACAAACGCTGATGACGCGGCCGCCGGCTTCCGCCCCGGCATCCGGGCCGCCGCCGAGCGCGGGGCGATCACCCCGCTGCTCGACGCCGGATTGACCAAGGCCCAGGTGCGGGAGGCATCCCGCCGTTGGGGCCTGTCCACGTGGGACAAGCCTGCGGCCGCGTGCCTGTCCAGCCGGGTGGCCTACGGGCTGGAGATCACGCCTGCCCGGCTGGCCCGGGTCGACCGGGCCGAGGCTGCGCTGCGAACGGAGTTGGCAGCCGCCGGTTTGGAAGTGCGTGATCTCCGGGTGCGCGACCTCGGCGACGTCGCGCGCATCGAGGTCGACCGCGAGCACGTCGACGCCCTCAACGCGCTACCGGCCGCGTTCGCCGCTGTCCGGGATGTCGGCTTCGCGGCCGTGGAAGTCGACCCGCTGGGATTCCGCTCCGGCGCGATGAACGAGCTGCTGCCCCAGCCTGCCCGGTTTCGATAGGTGGCGCTCAGCGGACCAGACGATCCAACAGCCGCGCCTGTTCGACTTCCGGAGAGTCGGTCATGCCAGCATGGACCGGACCGGGCTGGACGACGGTGCTGCGCGGCGAGGTGAGCCACCGGAACCGATCGCCCTTCGGACTGGCAGCGCTGGGTCCCTCACCGGCACACACAGCGCGAACGGCGTCGACTGCGGTGCATACGGCGTCGACGTCGACGCTGGGGTCCAGTGCCCGCAAGCGAGCGGCGTCGACGTACGTCGCGGCACCGAGATAGTCCAGGCTCTGGCAGTAGACGATTACGCCGACGTTGATCCGCTCACCCCGGTCGACACGGGGAACGGCGTGCAGCACCGCGTACTCGAAGGCGTTCACAATCCCGCTCCCGGCGGCCACGTCGTCAAAGCAGCTGCCCGGGCAGCGAGGTATTCCACGTATGTCAAACGGTCGGCCGCCGGTAGCCACTCGTCGGGCACGAGGGCGAGCACTTCCGTCAGCAGCCCCTCGGTCACCAGCGGCGCCAGCGCGTTCGCGGCCACCGGAACCGCACGCGCGAACGGCGCCAGCGCGTGCTGGCCAAGCGGGTATGGACGCGCTGCGAACGCCTCGATGCTGGGCCAGGTGTGCTGGAACAGCAAAGCAGCGCCGTGATCGATTGCCCACATCTCGCGGTACCAGACCAGCAGGTTCGGATTTCGCCAGGTTCGGTCGACGTTGACGGTTAGTGCGTCGAGCCAGAGCACGCGCGCAGCCACCTGTGGCGCGGGTCGCCAGCCGATTCCGTCGTACCCGATTGATCCAGGCAAGAAGTCGATTCCCAGATTGGTGCCGGGACTGGCCAGGAGCAGTTCCTGCACTTCAGGATCCGGCTCTCGTCGTCCGATGGATGGATCGAGTTCGATGAGCACCAGTTCAGGAACCCGGATCCCGATGCGCCGGCCCAGCTCGCCGACGATGACCTCGGACACCAGCGCCTTGCGCCCTTGACCGGCGCCGGAGAACTTGACCACATAGGTGCCGAGATCGTCCGCCTCGACCAGGCCGGGCAAGGAACCGCCCTCTCTTAGCGGTTCGACATAGCGCGTCGCCTGGACCCTTCGCAGAACCTCGACGGCTACCTCGACCATGCAGCGGACCGTACGGCATTACGCTGTGCAGGTCCTGACACCGACAACGTGATCGAGGTCTAGCGTGCCGACGGGCAAGGTCAAGTGGTACGACGCCGAAAAGGGCTTCGGCTTCGTTTCCAAGGACGAGGGCGGTGACGTCTTCGTCCACTCATCCGCCCTGCCCGCCGGACTGGCCGGCCTCAAACCCGGGCAACGGGTCGAGTTCGGTGTCGCCGAAGGGAAACGGGGAGAGCAAGCCCTCTCGGTGCATGTGCTCGACCCGATTCCGTCGGTCGTCGCAGCATCACGCAAGAAGCCCGACGACATGGTCACGATCATCGAGGACCTCATCAAGCTTCTTGATGGAGTGTCGAACACCTACCGTCGCGGCCGCCACCCGGACAACCGGTCAGCACACAAGGTGGCTGCTGTCCTGCGCGCCGTCGCCGACGACCTCGACATCTGACCCGCTTACGCCGCGCTCGCCGCTCCCGCCGGGCGAGCGCGCTGGGCTGCGACCAAGCCGGCGAGTAGTCCAGCGGCGGCGATCGCCATCCCTAACTGCGGGATCAGGGGCAACACGATCCCGAGCCCGCCGCCGAGGACCCACGCCAGCTGAAGTGCCGTGTCGGAGCGGGCGAAGGCACTGGCCCGGACGTGCTCTGGGACGTCTCGCTGCACGACGGCGTCCAGTGAGAGGCGGCCGAGTTGCTGGCCGAAGCCTGCGACCAGCGCCACCAGGACGACTGTGACCAACCCCCACAGCAGCGCGGTCAAGGCCGCGACCGCGGCGGCCAACCCGACCAACGCCAGAACCAGTCGGTCGGGATTGCGGGCCCGGGCACTCGCGCCTACCGAAGTCCCTGCGATGCTCCCTGCCCACGCAGCGACAGCGGCCAGTGCGATCGCAACAGCATCGTCGAGGCCAGCAACCGGATCCTCGCGCAGCACGAAAGCGAGGAAGAACGTCAGGAACCCGTACAACCGCACGGCTCCGCCCCGCCTCGCCCGGCAAGATGGCACCGCCCGATGCCGACGTGCCTACATGCGTCGGGTTTGCAAGAATCACCGCTCGTGAGCACCGCAGCGTCCCGCACTCGCAGCCCGCGGGCCGACCCGGCGTGCGTCGAGGCCGTCGACATCGCCCGGGCTGCGGCGGTCGAGACGGCTGGCAACGACCAGGTGGGCGATCACCTGGGCCACCACGCCGACGACGACAGGGTCGTCACGCATCACTTCGACTGCACCGCGCGTGGATATCAGGGTTGGCGCTGGTCGGTGACTGTCGCCCGAGCATCGCGATCCAAGGTCGTGACCGTCGACGAGTGCGTCCTGCTCCCCGGGCCGGACGCCATTCTCGCGCCGCCATGGGTACCGTGGGACGACCGGGTCGAGCCGGCCGATCTCGGCCCTGGAGTCATGCTGCCCACCGCCGCCGATGACCCGCGACTGGTGCCCGGATACACCGGGGCCGACCAGGAGGTTGATCCCGACGACATCCGCCGGATCACCGACGAGCTCGGGCTCGGCCGGGTCCGCGTGCTCTCGCCCGAGGGTCGCGACGAGGCCACGGACCGCTGGCGGGCAGGGGAGGGTGGACCGGACACCGAGATCGCCCGAACGGCACCGTTCCCCTGCGCGACCTGTGGGTTCCTGGTCCCGCTGGCGGGCCCACTAGGCCGGGTTTTTGGCGCGTGCGCCAACGAGCGCTCCCCGTTCGACGGCCTGGTCGTGTCGTTCGACCACGGCTGCGGTGCGCACTCTGAGATCCGGTCGGCGACGATCGCACATGTGGTCGCGGAGCCGGTTCTCGACACCTTTTCGCACGAGGTGGTGCCGCACGTGAACGGCGAGATCGGCGCCGACGAGGAGCTCGGCCACTCCTGAGGAGCGGCATTCGCGTGGACGTGTTCGGTACCGCAACCCTGCGCTCGCACGTACTGGCGGCATGGGCCGCGTCACCAGCCCGGTTTCGAGAGGACGCCAATGCCGAAGAAGAGCTGGTCCGCGGCGCCTATCGCGACCGGCTGGTGGTCGAGCTGGCGCAGAATGCTGCCGACGCCGCGGTCCGCGCGGGTGTGCCTGGCCGGCTCCTGCTCCGACTCGACGGCACCACTCTGGTTGCCGCCAACGTCGGCGCCGCACTGGATGCTGCTGGTGTCGAGGCACTGTCGACGTTGCGGGCGTCGGCTAAGCGCGCCGATGACCCGGCGCAGACCGTGGGCCGGTTCGGAGTCGGGTTCGCGGCCGTACTCGCCGTCACGGACGCACCGTCGATGTTCTCCCGGTCCGGCGGCGTTCGTTGGTCGCGATCGCAGGCGATGGAAACGGTCGCCGCAGTCCCGGCGCTGGCCGACGAGCTCGCGCGGCGAGGCGACGCGGTGCCGGTGCTCCGCCTGCCGTACCCGGTTGAGGGCGACATTCCCGAGCCCTACGACACTGCCGTGGTCCTGCCACTGCGTGCCGGAGCGCGGCATTTGGTGGCCGACCTGCTCGGCGCCGTCGACGATGCGCTGCTGCTCGCGCTGCCCGGATTGGCGGAGGTGGTCGTCGAGGTCGACGGTATTCAGCGGCTGCTGGCCGCGCACCGGGCCGCCACCGACACCGTCGTTGTCGACGGAGGTCGGAGCACCCGGTGGCGGCTCGCCGTTCGGACCGGACGGGCCGGCGCAGCGTTGCTCGCCGGCCGGCCGGTTGAGGAGCGAGCACGGCCGGACTGGTCGATTACCGTCGCGGTTCCGTTGGACCAGCATGGGGCGCCGGCGCCGCTGCCTGAGTCGGTGGCACGTGTTGTCCATGCGCCTACGCCGACCGACGAGCGCACCGAGCTGTCTGCCCTGGTCATTGCCACATTCCCACTCGACTCAACCCGCCGGCGGGTCGCTCCTGGCGCGCTGACTGACGAACTGGTGGCTCAGGTCGCCCGCGCATATGGACTTCTGGCAGCCGGGCTCGGGGATCCGGGTGCACTCGATCTGGTTCCCGGTCCTCTGGGGGCCGGTGAGTTGGACGCAGCCCTTGTTGGCGCGATCGTCGCGGAGCTGGCAGCTACCGCCCTGGTGCCGGCAGCGGACGGGACTCACCTGCTCCGGCCCCACGAGGTTGTTCTCGTCACTGGACTGAGGACGGCCACCGACCCGTCGGCCCTCGCTCGTGTCGTGGATGGAATCCCGGCTCAGTCATGGTGGCGACCCGATCCGTTGCGTCGGCTGGGCGCTCGAGAGCTCGCCCTTGCCGAGGTCGTCGATGATCTGGGCGGACTGACGCTGCCCGCGGAGGAATGGCGAGCTCTCTATACCGCCCTGGACGGGGCGGACCAGAGCGCTCTCGGATCGCTGCCGGTGCCGCTTGCCGATGGTCGGATGGTCCGTGGTCCGCGCGACGTGTTCCTGCCCACCGACGAGTTGGGCCCGGCACCCTTGGTGCAGTTGGGGTTGCGGGTGGCTGACCCGAATGCGCTGCATCCGCTGCTGCGCCGGCTCGGCGCTGTCGAGGCGACCCCGGCGGTCGTGCTGCGCAGCCCTGGGCTCCGGGCCACGGTCGAAGCGCTCGCTGACGCCGACGTTGACGCCCGCACCGTCGCGGAGCAGGTCGACGTTGTGTTGAACCTGGTCGCCGACGCGGGCGTGACGACCGAGGACGAGCAGTGGCTGGCGTCTCTTCCGCTGCTCGACGCAACCGGCGAGCCGGTACCCGCCGGCGAGCTGCTCGTTCCCGACTCCCCAGTGCTGGATCTCCTCGACATCGACCCCGCCGAGCACACCGTCGGCCACGACATCGTGAAGCAGTGGGGTGTGCCCGTGCTGCTCGCCGTGGGCGTTCGGGAGGGCTTCCCGGTTGTACGCGACACCGACGTGCCGCTCGACGAGCACTGCGAGCATGACCTCGACGACGAGGATGGCTGGGTCCGCGCGGTGACGACGGTGCTTCCCGGTCCTGGCAGCCCGCCGATCCTCGTAGACCTCATCGCTGTGCAAGACCTCGACCTGGTACGCGACGATGCGTGGCTCGCAGCCCTGGCCGTAATTGCAGTGGACCCGGCGACCCGTCCTGCGCTGGTCGACCCCGCATACGTCCAGCTCGCCGACGGCTCACGGCAGACGGTGCCTGCATACACGGTGTGGTGGTTGCGTCAGCACGCAGTCATCGAGGGTCGCCCGCTGAGCCAATTCTGCGCTCCCGACGCCGACCCGGTGCTGCACGCGCTCCTGGAGCCGTTGGAAACCGAGCTCGATCTGGCCGTAGTCCGCGCACTCGGGCTGCCGAGGTCGTTGGCCGACGCGAACCCGACCCTCTTGCTCGACCGGCTGGCAGATCCGGCCGTGCACATGGACCCGCAACCGCTCGCGGCGGTGTATGCAGCCGTCGCCGCCGCCGACCCTGACACGGTGGAACCGCCCGCGCTGATACGGATTGCCGACGGCTCGAGGACACGTCTTGTCGACCCTGTCGACGCGCTCGTGGCCGATGGCCCGCAATGGCTCCAGCTGGGGTTTCCGGCACTCGTGCCGGGGCCCCGTTCGCTGGGCGACGTCCTCGGAGTGGAGTTGGCTTCCGACCGCTACGACGTCGGGCCGCTCCTCGGCGGAGTCGAGACGCCTGTTCCCGACGTCGTCGCGTTGGTGCTCCCCGAGGCACCGCTGGCCTATTTCGAACACGAAGACCTGAAGGTGGCCGGTCGCTCAGTCGACTGGTGGGTGGACGGCGACGTCGTGCACGCTGCGACGGCCGACGGCCTGGCGCGTGGACTGGCGTGGGCCGCCGACCGATGGGACTTGCGTTTTGTCGTCGCCGAGGCGCTGCGCGACTCATCCTTCGCAGCACAGCTGATCGCCGAGCAGGCGTTCGACTAGCAACAGCCGACGTCGGCACAGCAATCGCTGGTGCAGTCGCCCGTACAGTCGCAGTCGCAGACGGTCAGGTCGGTCATCTCGCCTCCTTTCGACGGACATAGACGTTCTTCGATGTGTCAGCTTGTCCCAGACATCGACCGATGTCAATATAGAAAGATGTCGATGTGCTCGCGTGCTTCCCGTTCTCGATGACAGGTCGTGTTGCACTCCGCTGGCCCGGGAGCCGCTGGCGGCGGCCGACGCAGACCTGCTCGCTGTGCGGTTCAAGGCGCTGGCGGATCCGGTACGGCTGCGGTTGCTCTCGCTCGTGTTGTCGCATGACGGCGGCGAGGCATGCGTTTGCGACCTGAACGCTGTCTTCGACCTGTCGCAAACCGCCGGTGCCGCTGTCCGTCCAGTTGGGCGAGCACCTCATCCACCGGTCGGATCCGCATATCCAGCCGTGGGGACGGCGTCGTCAACGGTGCCGGCAGAGCCGCTGGCTGGAAGACCAACAGCGCGCACATCATCTGCGTCCACGTAGTGCCGACTTCGACGGCGCGCTGATCACGATGTCGTCGGAACGAAGTTCCAAACCGTCCCAGCGCGCGCTGTCCTCTAGCGACGTCTGGGTAGCGAGGACGCTCGCCCGGCATGGGCCCGTTCGATCTACCCCTCGGCCTCGAGCTGCTCGCGCCGTTTGCGCTCGAGGTCCGTGGGGTCCTCGAGTGCGAATGACCCCGTCTCGACCTCGCCGGCGCGCTCGTACGTGGCCATCACAACGCCGGTGCTCGAGGTGCTCGCGTCCATGACTGTAAACGTCCTCGGGACCGTCCCGTCGCCAAACAGGCGCTTGCCCTTGCCTAGGACGATGGGAAAGATCATTAGCCGGAACTCGTCGATCAGGTCGTTGGCCAGTAGGGTCTGGATCAGGTCCGAACTCCCGTGGACTTGGATCTCCGGCCCGTCTTGTTCCTTGAGCTCCGCGACCTGCTGAACGACGTCGCCGTCGAGGATTGTGGAGTTGATCCAGTCGGCCGACGCAAGCGTCGTCGTCGCGACGTATTTGCGGGCGGCGTTGAGCTCATCGGCCCCTGGCTCGGTGGCGAACGGCCAGTGCGCGGCGAAGATCTCGTAGGTTTTGCGACCGAGGAGCAGCTCGAAAGGCTGGGTCATCGAGCGGGTCATGACCTCCCCCATCGAGTCGTCCCAATGGGAGACCGACCAGCCGCCCAGGGCAAACCCGCCGGTGGGGTCTTCCTCCGGCCCGCCGGGCGCCTGCATGACGCCGTCCAGCGTGAGGAACGTGTTGACCACGAGCTTACGCATGATGTGTCCTCTCAGTTCAGGCAGCCGCTCGATCGGGTCGATCGCGAAGTAGACGAAGAATATGACCGCGACCGACCATGCCGTTTACGCCATGGCCATGGCCATGGCGCCGTTGTGGATCATCAGTGCGGGCAATCGCGACACTTACCTCCTGCCCGCCGGATAACCTCTTGACCATGGCCAAGCGTCGTCGACCCGGAAACGAGCCGCCAGCGGTGCGCCCGTTCGACGTCGACGGCGTGCGGACCGTGGCTGTCGGCACCGTGTTATGGGCAATCGCCTTCATCGTCCTCGCTATCTTCCGCGACGACCTGGACGAGCAAGGCCTGGGCTGGTGGCTGTGGACCTGTCTCGCCGGTGTCGGCCTCGGGCTGTTGGGGCTCGAGTACACCCGCAAACGACGCGACGCGATCGCCCGGGCCCGGCTCCAGGAGGAGGCAGATCGTCTGGACGACGTCGACCGCGTCCCAGGGGACACGGATCTCATCCCAACCGATGACGCCGAGCCCCCGAACGGATCCCACCCGGAGCCGGCGCCCGCCCGGACCGAGGCGATGCCGGCCCTGATCGAGCCGACACCCGTTCATACCGAGCCGATGCCCGCCCCGATCGAGCTGAAGCCCGCCCTGATCGAGCCGAACCCGGCCCCGATCGAGCCGATGCCCGTCCGGGGCGAGCCGACGCCCGCCCGGACCCAGCCGAAGCCCGCCCGGACCCAGCCGATGCCCGCTCGGGGCGAGCCACCGCCTGCCAACGCCACGCCTGAGCCCGCCCAGGCAGGGGCCCACTCGCAACCGGCGGAACCAGCGCAGGCCGGTCTGCTCGACGTCGAACCACTGATTCCTCCGCGCACGCCGGAGAGTCGACGGGCGCGTCGCGCTGCAAGGAACGTCGACCAGGTCGAGCCGGACGATGACGAACCACTCCTGCCCACCGCGACCGACCGACGGCGTTCGCTGGATGATGGCCGCCCATCGGAAGGTCGCCGGGCTCGGCGAAGCGACGCGCAAGACGATGACGACGAGGTCAGCGACGGCGAATCCTTGTATCGCGGTCGTCGGGCTCGCCGGCCTTGAAAGGTCGTTAGCAACGCTAATGAGGTAAGCTAACGGTCGTGGCCATGACCGCGACTGTAGCCCGCACCCAGGCAGGGCTCGCCAGTACGTTGCGTATCTCGGTAATGCGGCTGGCCCGACGGCTGCGTTCTGAGCGGACGGACGAGACGCTGACGCTGAGCCAGCTGGCTACTCTCGGGACGCTGGACCGGCACGGGCCGATGACGCTTGGTGAGCTCGCCGCTCACGAGCGGGTCCAACCGCCGTCCATGACGCGGATCGTCACGGGTCTCGAGGATCGCGGTCTCGTCGTACGCGAGCCGCATGTGAGCGACCGCAGGTTGGTCATCGTGCGCCTGACGGCCGAGGCGTTGGCGCTGCTCACCATCGATCGTCGCCGACGCGACGCTTGGCTGGCCCGGCGTCTACGCGAACTCACCCCGGACGAGCACGAGACGCTGCGGCGCGCGGTGCCCATCTTGGAGAAGCTGGCTGGTCTGTGAGCCCCACGTTCCACGCGCTTCGGCACTATCGCGACTATCGGCTGTTCTGGTTCGGGATGCTGGTCTCGAACGTCGGGACCTGGATGCAGCGAGTCGCACAGGACTGGCTGGTGCTGGTCACGCTCGACGGTGGTCCGGCAGCACTCGGCATCACGACCGGCCTGCAGTTCTTGCCGTTCCTCGTCGTGGCCCCGTTCGGCGGCGCACTCGCGGATCGCTTACCGAAACGACAGCTGCTGCTGTTCACCAATGGGTTCCTTGGTCTGGTGGCGCTTTGTCTCGGCATCCTGGTCGTGACGGACACTGCGCAGGTGTGGCACGTGTATGTGCTGGCATTCCTGCTCGGCGCCGGGGGAGCGCTCGACCACCCCGCTCGGAACACCTTCGTGGCCGAACTGGTCGAGCCCGACGACGTGCCGAACGCGGTCGGGCTGAACGGCGCGTCGTTCCATGCTGCGCGGCTGGTCGGACCTGCGGTGGCCGGCCTGCTCATCGCGGGCATCGGGCCGGGCCCGGTCTTCCTCGTCAACGCGGTGACCTTCGTCGTGCCGATCGCTGTGCTGCTGGCCATGGGGCGCGATGTCATCGACCATCCGGACGGCGCGCGTGGGGCGAGGCGGCTGGGAGACGGCCTGCGGTACGTGCGGCGCCGCCCTGACCTCATGTTGGTGCTCGCGATCATGTTCTTCGTCGGCACGTTCGGCCTGAACTTCCAGATGACCATGGCGTTGATGGCGACCGGCGCGTTCGGCCAAGGCCCGAGGGAGTTCGGGCTTCTCGGCTCGATTCTCGCGATCGGGTCGATAGTCGGTTCGCTGCTCGCCGCACGACGTCGAACCCCGCGTCGGCAACTGATCGTCGGTGCTGCGGTGGCCTTCGGTCTGCTGGAGATGCTGGCCGCGATGTCTCCGACGTACTGGATATTCGCGGTGAGCCTGCTTCCGCTGGGTGTCACCGCGCTGACCGTCGTCACGACAGCGAATGCTTACGTTCAAACCTTTGTCGATGCGCAGATGCGCGGACGGGTGACCGCGCTCTACTTGGTGCTGTTCATGGGTGGCACCCCGGCCGGTGCGCCGGTGATCGGCTGGCTTGCCGAGGTGCTCGGCCCGCGCTGGTCGTTGCTTGGGGGTGGCCTGCTGACTTCGCTCGGTGCCGTGTTGGTCGCGCTCGTCTACACCCGACGCACCGGTCTGGCAGTCCGGCCCGGAGTGCGACTCCGGCGGCCCGTGTCCACCATGGCGCCGACATCGTGATTGGGAGCGGACTCGCCTGCTGACGGTTCCGCCTGCCAGGCTGATGCGGCATGAGACTGAGTCACGAAAGGTACGTCGAACACGTCCGGGCCGACGGGGAGCGGATCGCCGTCGTCGCTGATCAGGGCCTGGACCCGTCCGTGCCGTCCTGCCCAGGGTGGACGGTTCGCGATGCCGTCGAGCACACCGCCGAGGTGTTCTTGCACAAGGTCGCCTGCATCCGGGACAAGGTGTTTCCGGACCCGTGGCCGCCCGAGCGCGGCGACCAGCCCACGATCCCGTATTACCGAGCTGCTTTCGAGCAGCTGCTCGAGGAGCTGAGCAGTCGTGACGACCTCGAGTACGCAGACACTTGGTGGTGGGACGAGCGGACCGTCGGTTTCTGGGGCCGGCGGATGGCACACGAGACAGCTATCCACCGGGTCGACGTCGAGCTCGCACATGACGAGGTCACTCCAATCGACGATGAGCTCGCCCTCGATGGCGTCGACGAGGTGTTGCGGCGCTTCCTAGCCGGCGACTGGAGCGACGAAGAAATACCGGACCGGCCCGGAACCGTAGCCCAGATCCGTTCGGGCGGCGCGGCCTGGCGGGTCGTGATGGAGCCGAAGGCGATCGTCGCCCAGGTGCACCTCGACCGGTGGCCCGATTTGCCCGTCGACGCCACGATTTCCGGGGAGCCACGTCCCATGTACCTGTGGCTGTGGGGGCGCGGTCCGCGTGACCCGTTGGAAATCGACGGTGATGTCACCGTGGCCGACCAACTCCGCGACCGGATGATCGTGGCGACTCAGTGAGGTTGTTCGCCGCGGTCGAGCTTCCGTCGGACGTCGTTGCCCACCTCGACTCAGCGGTCGCGGCGCATCGCGACGACGTGCTGCGGTGGACAACACCGGACTCGTGGCACCTCACCCTGGCGTTCTATGGCCAGGTGGAGGACGCGCGGGTGCCTGACTTGAAAGCGCGGCTGACTCGTACGGCGAAGAGGCACACGGCGTTGTCGCTGGCACTCAACGGCACCGGGCGGTTCGACCATCGCGCTCTCTGGGTCGGCTGCGAGGGCGACATCCCCACCATCCGTGCGCTGGCCCGATCGGTGGCCGCGGCGGGCCGGCGGGTGGGCGCGTCGGCAAATGAGCCCCGCAGGTTCAAGGCCCACGTCACGCTGGCCCGCGCACCCAAATCAGTGGACCTGCGGCCATACCTGTCGGCTCTTGACGCCTATCGAGGTCCACCATGGACCGCCGACGCAGTCGCGCTTGTTCGCTCGTATCTCGGTGGTGGCGAGAACCGGCGGGCCCGGTACGAGACCCTGTCTCGGCATCCCCTCAGCGGCCGGTCACGATGACCTTGTCCGGCCGGGTCGGCCAGCGTAGGAAGTGCGCATGGACCCGCGGAGCCGACGGCTGATCGTCACCGCCGTCCTCGTCGTACTGCTCGCCGTCCTCATCATCGCTTGGCTGCGGTGAGCTTTCCTTCTGATCTAGACCGCTACCAGGCATACGCTTCTGGCGCTGGCCCTGGGCCCGGAAACAGCTCGTCGAGCCTGGTCATCGTCGCGTCGTCGAGGCTCAACGACAACGCCGGCAGTGCCGAGCGGAGTTGTTCGACAGTTCGTGGGCCGATGATCGGGGCGGTGACCCCTTCCTGGTGCAGCAGCCAGGCGAGTGCCACCGACGCCGGCTCCGCGCCCAGATCACTGCAAAGCTTCTCGTATCCCTCCAAGTTGTATCGATGGTTCGCCAGGTACTCCGCGGCCCTGCCCTCGGCTGAGCGGCCCCTGTGTTCCTTTGCGATGACCCCACCGAGCGCTCCACCGTGCAGTGGGCTCCACGGGATCACGCCGAGTCCGTACGCGCGGGCTGCCGGAAGGACCTCGAGCTCGACCGTGCGCTCGGCCAGGTTGAACAGCGTCTGCTCAGACACCAGCCCTTGGAAGTTGCGTTGGAGCGCCTTCTCCTGCGCCTGGGCGATGTCCCAGCCGGCGAAGTTGCTGGATCCGACGTAGATCACCTTTCCCTGGGCGACCAGGGTCTCCATGGCCTGCCAGATCTCCTCCCAGGGCGTCGCACGGTCGACGTGGTGCATCTGGTAGAGGTCGATGTAGTCGGTCTGCATCCGTCGGAGAGACGCGTCGCAGGCGTGCCGGATGTTGCGCGCGGACAGGAACCTGTCATTGGGCCAATCCGACATCGAGCTGTAGACCTTGGTCGCGAGCACAACCTTCTCCCTGCGCCCGCCGCCAAGTGCGAACCACCGGCCGAGGATCTCCTCGGTCCGGCCCCTGTTCTCACCCCAGCCGTAGACGTTCGCCGTGTCGAAGAAATTGATGCCCAATTCGAGCGCGAGATCGGCGATCGTCACGGACTCGTCCTCCGGCGTCACCGGGCCGAAGTTCATCGTGCCGAGCACCAACCGGCTGACCTGTAGGCCGGACCGGCCGAGATGCATGTATTCCATAGCCCGTCAGCCAACACCGTGATCGTGGGCGGGGGCAATGGAGCGACGAGGAGCCCGAGCGAGGCACGAGCGAGGGGTTCGAGTGCGACCGTCAGAATGGAGACGTGGTGGAGCCGTTGTTGCCAGCGCTTGAAGGCGTGCGGGCCGATGTGCTTGACGACGACCGGCTGATCCGTGCGGTCGCTGCGGGTCGGCGCCGCGGTGATCGACCGGTCTATCGACGCGCGGAGCTGCGTTGGGTGGACCTGCGCGCCGGGCGGCGACTGCAGGTCGTCAGGTATGACGACAAACAAACGTTCACGAGCAACGTCGAGCCCGAGCAGGCCGCGGCGGCTGTGCAGGAGCTGCTGGACCAGCCCTACGGGAACTGGCACGTCGAGACGACCGACGGAACGACGCAACTGCGGGTCACGAAGAATGGTGGGGCCCAAGTCCACCGGTCGTCGCCACCGGTTGGCGTCGAGGCGGTTCGCTCGCACGACCGAGCCAAGACCCGGCTGCTCGACCCGGGCGACTCGTTCCTCCGCTCGGTCGGTATCAGCGATGACCATGGTTTCGTCAAGCCGAGCCGGATGGCGAAATACCGCCAGGTGGAAGAGTTCCTGCGCGCGCTCGAGCCGGTGCTCCCCCATGCTCGGGACGCTGCTGACGACCGACCTTTGCGTGTCGTCGATCTGGGCTGTGGCAACGCCTACTTGACTTTCGCCGCGTATCGATGGCTTACCGACCAACATGGGTTCGACGTCCTTCTCGTTGGGGTGGATGTCAAGGCCCAGGCGCGACACCGCAATTCCGAGTTGGCCGCGAAGCTCGGCTGGGCCGAGTCCGTTCGGTTCGTCGAGGGGACGATCGAAGATGCCGACGTCGGCGCGCCGCCTCATGTCGTCTTCGCCCTGCACGCCTGCGACACGGCCACCGACGACGCATTGGCCCGGGCGGTCCGCTGGCAGGCACCCGTCGTTCTAGCGGCGCCGTGTTGTCACCATGATGTTCAGCGCCAGCTCGCCAGTGTTGCCACCCCGCAGCCGTATGGGCCCGTGAACCGGCACGGGATCCTGCGCGAGCGGTTCGCCGACGTGTTGACCGACGCGGTCCGGGCCGAGCTGCTGCGGCTGCTCGGATACCGGGTGGAGGTCATCGAGTTCATCGAGTCCGTGCACACTCCACGCAATGCGCTGTTGCGGGCTGTGCGGACCGGCGCCGCCCCCGATCCCTTGCGGACCGCCGAGTATGTCGAGCTGATCTCACAGTGGGGCCTGCAGCCCGCGTTGCACGCGCGGCTGGAGCCGGAGATTGAGGAAGCGTTGGCGGCGAACTCGCTATCGGAGGGTCCGGATCGAACTGGAACATGAGCCTGGTGAGTACGCGGGCGATCCTCAACGCGCAGGTTCTGGTCGTGTGCGTCTGCTGACCTCAACTCCACAGTTCCAGTCGGCGGCTGGGGTTCTTTGTCAGACCGCTATGCGAGGCTGGACACATGTTCGATCAGGTCGGAGAGCCAGCTGCCGTGCCGGGTTATGTCCGGGCGGCGGCGGTGGCGCGGCTGGCGTCGATCATGCGGGAAGTGCCGGCGTTGTGTCCGGAGGGTCGGTTGCGCCGGACGAGGCGGCTGGCGCCGGGGGTGTATCGGACGGCGGGGGTGTATGGGCCGGTGTCGCCGGTGTCGGAGGATGGCGGCGGATCGCGTGCCGTTGGGCCGGCCGATGGTGCGGGCCGCGCGCCGGGCCCGACCACGGCGGCGGTGTTGGACCGGCTGGTGCCGGGCGCGGTGTCCAGTCACGATCTGTTGGACGGTATCGCCGGGTGGGAGCAGTTGATCAGCTGGGCGCAGGCGCGGCAGGGCGAGGTGGTTGCGGAGTTGGCTCGGCGCCGGCCGGGGCCGTATGAGCCGGATGAGCCGTCCGGGCGGGTCAGTGAGTTCGCCGCGGATGAGATCGCGGTCCGGTTGCGGGTGACTCGGCGGGCGGCGGAGATCAAGCTGTC
>JBKPAG010000035.1:0-38518 GCA_046726315.1 Actinomycetota bacterium
TGGCCGACCAGGCCGGCGGACGCCGCGCTCAGCACGACCAACCGGCGCCGGCGGCGGCTGACCCGGCGGGAATCCTCGGCGCCGGCCAGCCCGGGTTGCCCCCCGCCGCCCAACCGCAGCCGGGTGCGGTGCGTCCGCGGCAATCGAGCAATCCGCGGTATCTGGCGTTGCTGCGGGTTGATGTCCAGGCGTTGCGCCGGGGCCGGGTGGCCGGGGACGAACTGTGCGAGATCGGCGGGGGTTGGCCCGGTGCCGGTGTCGGTGGCCCGCGGACTACTGGGTGAAGCGATCATCAAACTGGTCATCACCCGCGGTGTGGACGTGCTCAACGTCACCCACTTGGGTCGCGGACCCACCGCGGCGCAACGGGCGGCGCTGCTGTGGATCAATCCGACGTGCTCGGTCCAGGGCTGCCACCGGGCCCGGATCGAGTGGGATCATCGCGAACCGTGGGCGACCACGCGGCACACCCGGCTGGACGAACTGGACCCGCTGTGCGAGTTCCACCACGAGCTGAAAACCCGGCTCGGCCACGCCATGGTCGCCGGAACCGGCAAACGGCCCCTCGTCCCACCCGACGACCCCCGACACCCCAACAACCAACGCGCCGGGCCATCGGGCCGCGAACGACCGACCGGTCTACCGCCCCGACGACACGACCTGGGGAAACCCGACGACGCCACCGGTGGCCGACGACCTCGCCACACACGTCGAGCCCGGGCAGCACGGCAACAGCCAGACCTCTTCGCAGAACCACAACCGCCATGAGGCCAGGCCAGAACGACATTGGCAGCGGCGAACTCGCGTCTCGGGTATCGACCAGCGATGCTCGGGCCGTCCCGTGCCCCGGTCGAGAAGTACCTAACGAATGTGTACGCCGACGCCACCGATCTAGCTGGGCAGCCGCCCGATGCTGTTGCCGATCTTGCCGCGATCGTCGGAAGGCTCACTGGCGGAGGAGGCACGATTCGACGACTAGTGTCCGACGTCAGCAGCATGGACCTGCCCAGAGTCCGGGCCAACGCCCTGTCCCTCGGAGGGGTGACATGAACGTTTACCTGATGCAACACGGCGAGGCCGCAGCCAAGGCAGACGACCCGGCTCGGCCGTTGACCGACACTGGCCGAGCCGCAGTCACGCGGGTGGCTTACCGGGCGCAAGTGGCCGGTGTGCGCGTCGACCACTGCCTACACAGCGGCAAGCTGCGAGCGCAGCAGACCGCGCAGATCCTTGCTGACGCCGTCGGCAGCGGGCCGGTCGACCCACATGACGGGCTCGCACCCAACGATTCGATCGCCCCGATGGCCGAGTGGCTCTACGGGGGCTCCGAGGATGAGTCGGTCGCTGTAGTCGGACATCTGCCGTTCCTCGACCGCCTGGCCTCAAAGCTGGTCGCCGACGACGAGAACGCGCAGGTGATCAGCTTCCAGATGGGCGGTTTGGTCAAGCTCGTACCGAAGCCCGACCGGGCCGGATTTGCGATCGCATGGATATTCGTACCCGATATCGCGTGACGACTCAACGGACGTCGGTGCCGGCCACGGGCGTTGGGCGGGCCCCTACAGCTGCAGCGAGGGCTGGCCGTTTCAGGGAGATCAGCCCACTCTGACTATTGGTTCGGTCGGGACGATGACGGCGGGTTGTTCGGAACGCTGCTCGTGCCGAGCGAAACCGACGACGGTGATCAGCAGCAGAACGAGTCCGGTCCATTGCGACCAAGTGAGCGGGAAATCGAGAACGGTGACGCCGACGACCGCAGCAGTGATCGGAAAGGCCAGCTCGGCGATCGTCGCACGAGCAGCCGGAGTGCTCTGCAGACCCCGGTAGTAGAGCAACAGCGCTGCTAGGCCGGGCACCAGGGCCAGCCCGACGAGGCCAGGAACATCAGCCGTCGACGGAAACAGGGGCGCCCCGGTTGCCATGGCGACGACAAATGCCGCCGGCAGACCGATGGCAAATCGGAGCACCGTGATGCTGGTGAAGTCCAACCGCAGGCTGACCTGGCGCCCGGCCACCGTGCCGCCTGCCCACAGCGCCGCGGCACCGAGGGCCAGCAACGCTGCGGACATCCCGGCGACAGTGACGTCGAACGGGTGCTGGAACGACAGCAGCCAGACACTTGCGATCGCAGCGATCAGGAACAGCCCATACTTCGGGCGGAGGCGCTCGCCGAGGAAAATGCACGCCGCCGCAGCCGCCAGCAGGGGCTGAACCTTCTGCAGAGCCACGGGCGTGATCGGGTTGCCGAAGCGGAAGGCCATGGTGAACAGCACCGTCGCCGTGGCAGACGCTCCCGCGCCGATGAAGATCAGCGCCCACCAGTCAACTGGGCGGCAGACGCGGGTGGCGGTGCGAAGCGCCCGCGGCAGCCACGGCAGGGTCACGAGCACGAGGATGACGTGCTCCGCGAGAACGATCGTCGCCGCCGACAGCCCGTGTGTCAGCGGCAGCCGGAACAGCGCGTCGGTTCCCCACAGCGCGGCGGCCAGGGCAACCAACCAGGTGCGGTCGGTCACCCGGGACGAGCTCGGAGCAGCAGGGCCACCAGTACTCATTCGTCACCACTCTCGTCATCGCCGTAGCATCGCGCCGACCGTATCGGGGACGATGGGCCGATGCTTCGCCGGTTCCAGCAGGTCGACGTGTTCTCCCCGGACCCCCTCTCGGGTAACCCACTGGCGGTCGTGCTCGATTCCGAGGGCCTGTCGACCGAGCAGATGCAGCGCTTCACCAGGTGGATGAATCTGTCGGAGACGACGTTTCTGTTGGCGCCCACGACCGACGCTGCCGACTACCGGGTCCGGATCTTCACACTTCCGAACGAACTCCCATTCGCCGGACACCCGACGTTGGGCAGCTGCCACGCGTGGCTGACAGCCGGCGGTGAACCCCAGCACGACGACGAGATCGTCCAGGAGTGCGGCATCGGGCTGGTGCGAATCCGCCGCGCCGGCGGCAAGCTCTCCTTCGCCGCACCTCCCCTCCTCCGTAGCGGACCGGTCGACGACGCCCTCGTGGCCCAGATCGCCGCAGTGCTGCGCATCGACCGCTCGGACATCCTCGACGCCGAGTGGGCCGACAACGGGCCGGGCTGGGTCGTCGTCGTTCTCGACAGCGCCGAGGCCGTGATCGCACTCGAGCCTGCGCCGGCGTCGAGCGAACGGCTCGATATCGGTGTCGTCGGCCGGTATCCCGAGGGCTCGGAGTGCGCCTTCGAGCTGAGGGCGATCTTCAGCGACGGTCTGGGCGGCCTGCAGGAAGACCCGGTCACGGGAAGTATGCACGCCGCGGTGGCGCAATGGCTCATATCGACCGGACGGGCGACCGCCCCGTACATCGCCAGCCAAGGCACGAGGCTCGGTCGCAAGGGCCGTCCCGAGATCGACCAGGACGTCGACGGCACGGTGTGGGTGGGCGGTCCGACCAGGACCTACATCGAGGGCACTGTAGACATCTGATGACCTGGTGCCGGCGGTCGGACCGGCATAGCGGCCTCACGATCGCCGAAACGCCGGCGCAGGACCCGGCCCGGGCTGGCAATGCGGGCACCACGCACTCATCCGCTCCCATGGTGCCGCGCCCTGCTCCGCGCGCCTCGTCGGCCCACCGCACCGCAGACAGGTGCGTCGCCCGTAAACCCAGGTCCTGCGGGCCGGATGGGTGTCGCCTGTGGTCGACTGCGCATAACCGCTGGCGTTGGCGGCCATCAGGCGGTGGGCGAGATCGACCCAGGCGCGGAGGTCCCCGACCTCGCCAACCGGCGTCCAGGGCGACACTCCGCGGAGGAAGCACAGCTCGGTCTTGTAGAGGTTGCCGATTCCGGCCAGGTTGCGCTGATCCAGCAAGGCTTCTCCGATGGCACGGTCAGGCTGATCAGCAAGGCGCCGCACGGCCTCGTCAGCGTCCCAGTCCGGTCCCAACAGGTCCGGGCCGAGATGACCGACCAGATCGTCCTCGCCGGCACGCCGAATCACGTCGATCACCGGAATCCGATACCCGACAGCGTCGAACTCCGAGTTGGCCAGCACGATCCGCACCTGCCACTGCGGCCCGCCTTTCCACGGCTGGCCGGCGCGGAACGTGCGCCAAGTGCCGTCCATGCGGAAATGGGTGTGGATCGTGACGTCTGGACCCACCCGGATCAGCAGATGCTTCCCTCGTGGCACGACGTTCTCGACCGTGCGGCCGGTCAGATCGATCGTCGCATGTTGGGGCACCCGGAAGTCGGACCGGGTGAGCACCCGGCCAGCGAGCGCTCGCCGCAACCGCTGGGCGGCCAGGAACACCGTGTCGCCCTCGGGCATGCGGTAATGGTTTCAGACGCAGTGCACCGGCGATCCTACGCCGGCGCGGGCAGCCCTGTCGTTGCCGCAATCAGCCGGATACTCGCGTCGAACAACGCATCCCGGCCCTCAGCCGGCAACCAGTCCAGGTGGCCGTAGGCCTCGAGACAGGTGAACCCGTGTAGCGCCGCCCAGCAATGCAACATGGCCTGGAACGTCTCTGCTGGGAGCATGGGCTCGTCCGGGTGCAACAGGTCGTGCTCGGCTTGGACACATTCCCGCAGCGACTCGCTGACCTCATGCAACAGCGGTGGCTGCAGCAGCTTCTGCTCGGCGGCGTCGAAGAACAGCGCCTTCAGCTGTGCCATCGCGCGCTGTGCTGCTTCCGTCGTCGGACCTTCCTCGGGGGCCGCGTAGCCCGGCACCGGCATACCGAGAATCAGCGCGAACCGTTGCGGCTCGCTACGGGCCCACGCACGGTAGGCCTGCCCGACGGCATATAGACGACCAGTGGGGTCGTCGACGGGCACCTGATCCCTGGCCTTGGCCACCGCGTCGCCGAGGTCGTCGTACGCGTCGACGATCATCGCCGTCAGCAGCTCGTCGCGATCGGCGAAGTAGCGGTAGAGCGCCGGCGCCGTCATGCCCATCTCTCGGGCGATGTCAGAAAAGCGCAGATCGGTCGTGCCCTGCGTGTGCATCAGCTGCAGCGCGGTCTGCTTGATTTCGTCGATCGTCGCAGCTCGGGTGCGTTCCCGGCGGGTGGGGACGTGCTCGGGCGCCGGTCGCGAATCGCTCGACTCGGTCGTCACGTAGCCATCCTCCCAGAAACGATCTCCGTTACGCATCGTCACAGACGTGAAAGCCCTTGACAAGTTCCGCGGCTTAGTGTTCGTTATAAATCGTAACACACCTAAGGCCACGTCACCATCGTCACGAACCGTTTCGATCCAAGGGGTCCCGATGACCAACGACACGCTCGTCCACGACGACCGGCCGGCCACCCGCGGGGCGGAAAGTGCGGTCCGCCCCGGCCCGCTGGGCCGTTTGGCCGGCGTCGCCTTCCACCGCCGTGGCCGAGTCGTCCTCGCCTGGGTGGCCGGGCTCGCGATAGCAACCGGGCTGTCGGCCGCCTTCGCCGGTGACTTCGCCGCCGATTACGCAGCGCCCGGGTCGGACTCCGCCCAGGCCCAGCAATTGCTCGCCGACCAGTTCCCGAGTCAGTCCGGCGACACGATCGACGTCGTCGTCCGGGCCGAGGCCGGTGCCGACGACCCAGCGGTTCAGGCTGCGGTCGCGGACCTGCTGGGTACGCTGGCCGACCAGCCACACGTCGGCGACGCCGAGGACCCCTATGCGACACCGGGCGCAATCTCCGCCGACGGCCGCACCCTCCTCGCCCACCTTCGCCTCGACGTCACCAATCCCGTCGACATGCCCATCGCCGACACCGAGCTGCTCCTCCAAGCCGCCGACCGGGCCGAGCGCCCTGGACTCGAGGTGGCGCTGGGCGGGCAGAGCATCCAGCTTGCCGAACAGAGTGAGATCGGCTCCGAGGGCATAGGTCTGGCCGCGGCTGCGATCATCCTGCTGATCACCTTTGGATCGGTCGTGGCGGCCGGGTTGCCACTTGTTGTGGCAATTGCCGGCCTCGCTATCAGCGGCGCGTTGATCGGACTGGTGGCCGCCGTGGTCGACGTGCCCGACTGGTCCACCTCGCTCGCCGCGATGATGGGTATCGGCATCGGCATTGACTACGTGCTGCTGATGGTCACCAGGTTCCGCGAGTGGCGCGCCGCCGGCCTGGACCCCGAGGCTGCCACTGTCGCCACGCTTGACACTGCCGGCCGCTCGGTCCTCGTCGCGGGGAGCACGGTCGTCGTGAGCATGCTCGGCCTGTTCGCAATGGGTTTGTCGTTCATGCGCGGTGCGGCTCTCGCGACCATCATCGGTGTCCTCGTCGTCATGATCGCCGCTGTGACGCTGTTCCCCGCACTGCTTGGGTATTTCGGCCGCTGGATCGACCGGCTCCGGCTTCCGCTCGGCCGGCGTCGGCCGGTGCAGGTCGCGGCGGGCGGCCATGTCCTGCCCGGCCGCGGTTGGGTCCGGTGGAGCCGCCTGGTCGACCGGCACAGCGTGATCGCGGCGTTGGTCGGGGTGGCGGCGTTGCTCGCTCTCGCCGCGCCTTTCATGGGCGTTCGGTTCGGCTTCCCAGATGCAGGCAACGATGTCGAGGACCGTTCCACCCGGCAGGCGTACGACCTAGTCGCCGAGGGGTTCGGCGCCGGCGCAAACGGGCCGCTGGTGCTGGTCGCCGACCTCTCCGACGCGAACCCAACAGCGATCCAACACCTCGCCGACGACCTGGGTGCGACCGAAGGTGTCGCTGCGGTGACACCTGCGCAGGTGAACCCGGCGGGCGACACGGCACTGCTGACCGTCATCCCGACCACCGGCCCTCAGGACGAGGCGACCGAGGACCTGGTTCGGACTCTCCGTGACGACGTCGTACCGGCTGCCACAGATGGCACCGGCCTGGAGGTTCACCTCGGTGGCGTGACGGCGACGGCCATCGACAGCACGGCCAACATCGCCCAACGGCTGCCACTGCTCATCGGGGGCGTGGTTGCGTTGTCGATGCTGCTGCTCCTCGTGTCGTTCCGCAGCATCGCCATCCCGGTCACAGCGGCACTGATGAACCTGCTTTCCGTCGCGGCGGCGTACGGCGTCGTGGCGCTGTTCCTGGAAGGCGGCTGGGCCGGGCAGTTGATCGGCATCGACACGGATACGCCGATGCCCGCGTTCATCCCCGTTCTCATGTTCGCGGTGTTGTTCGGCCTGTCGATGGACTACGAGGTCTTCCTGGTCAGCCGAATGCGCGAATCATGGTTGCGTACGCGCGACAACAGCCAGGCGATCGTCGACGGGCTGGCCGGAACCGGCCGGGTCGTGACCGCCGCGGCGGCAATCATGGTCGCTGTCTTCGCCGCCTTCGTGCCGAGCCCGGAGGTGTTCCTCAAGGTCATCGGTGTCGGCATGGCGGCGGCCATCCTGGTCGACGCCACCGTGGTGCGGATGCTGCTCGTGCCGGCGATCATGCACCTGCTGGGCCGGGCGAACTGGTGGCTGCCACGGTGGCTGGACCGGCGGCTGCCGCAGGTGCACGTCGAAGGCCGACCGGAGGTCTTCCTGAGTCCCAGTTCCGACCGTCGGGTCTCCCCCGCACTCGAGGCGTCTGGCGTTGGAGCCGCGAACGTCAGTTGAGTCCCATAGGGTCGCCAGGATGGGGGTCTCAGCAGGTGGAGGAATGCGGGGGCCAAGCCCCGGGGAGCGCCGGTTGCTCCGGTTCGGGCCCCAAGACGGCACTCTTGTCGTGCGCACCCGCCGGACCGGCTTCGCGTCCAGGGTCGGACACGATCTCACCATCGAGCTGACAGCCTGGTCCGCCGAGGTCGAGGTCCCAGACCCGACGGAGTCTTCCGGTGGGCGGGTCGAAGCGACGATGGACCTGACGACGCTCACGGTTCGTGAGGGCTCCGGTGGAGTGGTTCCGCTCACCGACCGTGACCGGCGAGAAATCGAAGGCAACGCGCGGCGGATGCTCGAGGTCGAGCGCTACCCCACGGCCACCTTCGTGGCGGATCGGATCACGGCGACCACATCCGAGGCGACGGCTAACGGCATGCTGGCATTGCACGGGACTCAGGGACCGGTCACGCTGCACGTTCGCCAGGTGTCGCCGGACCGGGTGCATGCGGAAGCGACAGTTGCGCAGACGGCGTTCGGGATCACGCCGTACTCAGCTTTCTTGGGCGCCTTGAAGGTGCACGACGAGGTGGGGGTCCAATGCGAGGTCGACGTCGCTCGCGCGGCCAAGACGGACCCGACATGAGGCCGACTGCTAGGTCAGTTCGTAGCCCCGGATTGTTCGGGTCAACTCCCGGAAACTCAGCCGTTCGAGAAAATCGACGCACATCGTGTCGTCCGGGCTGGCGTGGCCGAGCAGCCGGTTGATACCGGCCAGCTCCAGCCAGCCGGCCGCCTCCGCTACCAGCCAGCTACCGACGCCCTGCCGCCGATACGCATCGACAACCTCCAGGTTCCCGACATCGGCCCACGGGGCGATGCCGGCAGCGCGATTGGCCTCACCGAGATTCGTGTCGACCTCGATGAACCCGACCACCGTGTCCTCGGACAGCGCCCAGATGCGGGTGCCGTTGACCCCCAGGGTCCGGCGGATGTTCAGACCGGACAACGCCGGCCGCCAGCGGGGCACGTTGCCGACCGCTGCAACGAAAACGATCTCGGTGCCACCGTCGGGTTTGAAGCCTGCGCGTTCGTAGATCTCCCGGATATGCGGCCACTGCTCGGGCACGCCATGGACAGCAGGCACGGGCAACGTGCCGTCGGCATACCGTCGGCGGACGCCCCAACGGTCCAGTTGAGCGAGGCAGGCCTGCGCAAGTTGATCTCCCGCTTCCGGGGCGTCCGGCCAGCGCGGCATCGCCGGCCAACACAACAGCCAGCGGATCTCCCCGGCGTCGCGGTATGTCTCACCGACCCGGTCGTGCGAGCCGTAGCGCAGCACATGTGCGGCTGCGACGATCCGCTGTCGCTGCTCGGCAACGAGCGTCAGCCGTTCCGCCACCCATGGGTCGACGACGAACTCCCCGGGGTCACGCTCGAGGTTGCTCATGACGGACGCGACGGACAACGAAACCCCAGGGATGACCGCGGCGACGTGAGCGTTCACCAGCGCAGTGAGCTGCTGCCGGTCACTGCGGCGGAACGACCGCACCTCGACCTCGTCGCCCTCCGGACTGGGTGCCATCGGGCCATCTTGCCGCGCCAGCGCGGTTTGCGCGCGCCAGATGCGCGTGCAGATGCTTCAGCCGTTACCGCGGTTGTTTCGGTGACGGCGAGAAGTGGCGTCCTGGCGGCGGGAATCGAGCGCAGCCGAAACCGGCTCCCACGAGAGGTCATAGGTGCGGTAGTAAGGGGTGGTGAAAGCCATCAGTGCACTCGAGCAGGGCAGGGATGCGTTCGTAAGGCAAGCGTGGTCGGACGCGTTCGGCCAGCTGTCCGCTGCCGACCAGGAGTTGCCACTCGAGCCAGAGGATCTCGAGCGGCTCGGTATGGCCGCCGAGCTGATTGGCCGGGACCAGGACAGCGAAGCGATCACGGTCCGCGCGCACAACGAGTACGTCGCTGCCGGGAAGCTGACCCGTGCTGCCCGGTGTGCGTTCTGGCTGGGCATGTTGCTGTTCAACCGGGGCGAGATGGCACAGGGTGGCGGATGGCTCGCGCGCGCCCAGCGGCTGGTCGACGAAAGCGGCCAGGACTGCGTGGAGCGCGGCTTCTTGCTCGGGCCGGTCGGGATTCAGCATCTCGCCCGGGGTGACGGCGCGACGGCTGCAGGACTCTTCGAGCAAGCAGCCCAGATCGGTGATAGACACAACGAGCCGGACCTCATCGCGTTGAGCCGGCTCGGAATGGGCCGCTCTCTACTCCAGCTGGGCCGGATCACCGAGGGTCTGTCCCTGCTCGACGAGGCGATGGTTGCCGTCAGCGCCGGTGACGTGTCGCCTATACCTGCGGGCATCGTCTATTGCGGCGTTATCTACGAATGTATGAAGATCTTCGACCTGCGGCGGGCACAGGAGTGGACGTCTGCGCTGAGCCGGTGGTGTGAGTCACAGCCAGATCTCGTTCCGTTCCGCGGCGAGTGCCTGGTGCGTCGGGCAGAGATCATGCAGCTGCACGGCGCCTGGCCAGATGCGATGGCCGAAGCGGAGCGGGCGCGCCACTTGCTGACTAGGCCCGGAGACCAGTGGTTGGTCGGCTTGGCGTGCTACTGCCAGGCGGAGCTGCACCGGCTTCGCGGAGAGTTCACTGCAGCCGAGGCTACCTACCGCGAGGCGAGCCAGTGGGGACATGAACCGCAGCCCGGGCTGGCTCTGCTCCGGCTGGCCCAGGGCAAGCACGATGCGGCGGTTGCAGCAATTCGTCGGGTGCTGGACGAGCGGTCCAACCAGACATCGCGTCCAAGTTTGCTTTCCGCCTACGTCGAAATTGGGCTCGCCGTCCACGACGTCAAGGCTGCTCGAGCTGTGGCCGACGAGCTAAACGAGTTCGCCGCTGGCAGGGGCGCGCCATTGCTTGATGCCATGTCAGCACACGCGACGGGGGCAGTCCTCCTCGCTGAGGAAGACGATCGGGCCGCGCTCGCTGCGCTGCGGCAGGCGTGGCGGATCTGGCAGGAGATCGAGGCACCGTACGAGGGAGCACGAGCCCGTGAGTTGATGGGTGAGACGTGTCGCCGGCTCGGCGACGAGGACAGCGCGCAGATGGAGCTCGACGCGGCTCGTTGGGTGTTCCAGCAGCTTGGCGCCGCTCCGGATCTTGCCCGGGTCGAGGCTCTGCTCCGGCCGGGGGGCGACCGGTCAGCGGGCGGCCTCACCGCGCGTGAGCTGCAGGTGCTCCGGCTCGTCGCCAGCGGCAAGACCAACCGGTCCATCGCCACTGAGCTGTTCCTCAGTGAGAAGACGGTGGCGCGGCACGTCAGCAACATCTTCACCAAGCTGAACCTGTCGAGCCGAGCCGCCGCGACAGCATACGCGTACGAGCACGACCTCATTTAGTACACGCGCTACACCGAACTACCCATCCGTTCCCAGACCGGAAATGGGTGACAGCACCGATGTATCGACGGTCGAACCTATGGCTCTCTAGTTGCACCAGTGAATCGACGAATAAGGGGAGGTCGCCATGGACGTCGGCCTCCCCGTCCTGGCTGGAACGGTTTCGACGCTGATCTTCGCGTCCAGCATGCTGCCGATGCTGGTCAAAGCTGCTCGAACCAAGGACTTGCGCTCGTACAGCATCGGCAACATCGTCCTGAGCAACGTGGGCAACGTCATCCACTCCGTCTACGTCTTCAACCTCCCGGCCGGACCGATCTGGGCTCTGCACACGTTCTACCTGGTCGCAACGGCTCTCATGCTGGTCTGGTACCTGCGCTACGAACTGGTCGACAGGCGTGGCTACACAGAGTTACCCACGCCGACAGAAGACGTTGAGTTGGTTCGTTCTACCGAAGCGCCGGTTCCGGTCGCTTCCTAGCGTCGTGTCCACCGAGCAGAGGAGTGGACATGAACAGCTACGAGGGTGGCGCCACCGAAAACATCGAGACCGTGATCATCGGCGGCGGCCAGGCCGGACTCGCCACGGCATACCACCTGCTTGGGCGAGGACGACCGTTCGTGATCCTGGACGAGAACCAGCGGATCGGCGACGCCTGGCGGCAGCGCTGGGACTCGCTTCGCCTCTTCACACCGGCTCGATACAGCGGACTGCCGGGCTGGCAATTCCCCGCTCTCCCGTTGTCCTTCCCTACCAAGGACGAGGTGGCCGAATACCTCGAGGCCTACGCGGCACGGTTCGAGCTGCCGGTCCGCACCGGCATCAACGTTGACGGTGTTCACCGTGACGGGAACCGGTACATCGTCACCTCGGCCGGCGGCCGGTTCGAGGCCGACAACGTCGTAATCGCCTCAGGCTCGCACCGAAGCCCTCGGGTTCCCGACCTCGCTGCCGAGCTCGACCCGGGCATTGTGCAACTGCACTCGAGCGAGTACCGCAGCCCGGCCCAGTTGCGGGAAGGCGCAACCCTCGTCGTCGGCGCCGGTAACTCCGGAGCGGAGATCGCATTCGAAGTGTCGCGAACTCACCCGACGTCGTTGTCGGGCCGGAGCGTCGGGCAGATCCCGGTCAATTACGGCACCACCGCGTTCCGCTTCTTCATGGTCCTGCTGCGTTTCGCCGGCCTCCATGTGCTGACGGTCAACACCCCCGTGGGCCGCAAGGTCCGGCCTCATTTCCTGGCCAACGGCACCCCGCTCATTCGCACGAAGCGCAACGACCTGGCGGCGGCAGGGGTCGAGCTGCTACCCCGGACGACGCACGTGCGTGACGGTCTCCCGGTGGTCGAGGATGGCCGCGTTCTGGACGTGGCCAACGTGATCTGGTGCACCGGGTTCCGACCCGGCTTCGAGTGGATCGACCTCGACGTCTTCGACGACGATGGACGTCCTGTTGATCACCGTGGTGTCGTACTGGACCAGCCCGGACTGTTCTTCGTGGGCCTTCAGTTCCAGTACGGGCCGCCATCGGACGCGTTCCCCGGCGTCGGACGGGACGCCGAATACATCGCCGGCCAGATTGCGGCCCGGGTCCGGTCGCGCGAGGCGATTCCGGCCCCGGTCCTGCATGCCGCGTAGCCGGAGGTAGGTCTGTTCACAAGTACATCTGCCACTCGATTCCGGTGGCAACGACCTGGTAGGCGAGCACCTCGTTGATCTCGATCATGTGAGCATTGGAGGCCGCGTTCCCGGTGTCGATGGTCCGCAGCTGGGACTCCTCGTCGGCGAGCCAGCGCAACATGTCGATCTTCAACAACCGGCCCAGGCGGTGACCGCGATGCGCGCGGAGGACGCTGGTGTCGTACTGCCACGCGTAGCCGGGGTGTTCGGCCTTGACCCCCACCATGGTGTGACCAGCGAGAGCGCCCGTATTCCGATCTCGGGCGATGACCCGGTAGGTGCGGTCCCTGTTGGCCAGCCGCGCGGCCTCGAACGCGCGGATACGTTCTGGCGTAAATACCTCGTCCTCGATGTCCAGGTCGTCGGTCGGAGCATCGTTGATGGCGGCCGTCATCGTCACGACGTCAGCCAGCATGTCCTGCGGCGTCGGGCCGGCGATGCGCACCAGCTCGTAGCCGGTGGCACGGCTCTCCGCCGCCGAGTATTCAGCGTCCAAGTGCGGCCAGTCGAGCGCACGCAAGTTCTGCCGACGCGCCACGAACACCAAGGCCTGTTCTAGGCCCATCGCTCTCGCGAACTCCACGCCCGGGGAGTGGGACCAGCAGTCGGCTGGTCCGGATCGAGCCAGGTCAGGTGCACGGCTCAAGCAAACCGCGACGGCCGCGACACGCGCGACCGATTTTTCGGCACCGGCCGCCTCGGTTCACCCGGCGCGGGTGATGGCGGCGCCCAGCGCCCCGGGCAGAATTGTAGATACGGTGTGGCGCCGTGCAGGCAGGAACGTGCGCCCCCGACGGGAGAGAGAGGACAGACGTGGCGATCGGACCTGTGCAGCTCATCGTTCTGGGGTTCAACCATCCCGAGTTCCACGGCGAGATCATCGCCGAGCTCGAACGGCTTCGTGAGAGCGACACGGTGCGCGTCATCGACTCATTGGCCGTCTACAAGGACGCCGAAGGTGAGATCGAAGTCGAGCATCTGAGCAACCTGACGACCGAGGAGGCGATCGAGCTCGGCAGCAAGATCGGCGCCCTCATCGGGCTCGGCATCGAAGGCGAGGCCGGCATGGAAGCCGGCGCCGAGGTCGGCGCCGAGGCGGCCGCTGACGGCATCCAGGTGTTCTCCGACGAGGAGGCCTGGGACGTCCTCGAGGAAATCCCGAACGACTCCGCCGCCGCGCTGATCCTGCTCGAACACCACTGGGCGGTTCCATTGCGCGACGCGATCGCCCGGGCGGGTGGCTTCCGGATCAGCGACGGTTTCATCAGCCCGCTCGACCTGGTCGCGATCGGCTTGCTGTCCGCCGAGGAGGCCAAAGAGCTGCATGCGCTCGAGACGGCTGCAACCTCGTCATCGTAGCGAGACGAACCAGTTGGAAGGGGGTGTCAGATGTTAGGTACCCGCCGAGTTGCCCGCCGCACGGGCCGACGAACGGCGCGACGGGTGAGCCGTCGCTGACGGTACGTTCGGCCGCCGCGCGCTTTCAGCGCGAGGATGATCCAACCGGGTGCCAGGATCGTGGCCCTGGCGTCAGATCGAGATGCTGATCGGAGAGGTCGCTATCCAGGCCACCGTTCCGACGAACAGTACGACGGCGAAGCCGAGCAGGATCCGGCGCAGTAGCGGTGTCGAGAGCCTCGTGCTCATCCCCGCGAAGAACAAGACCGCGGCGAAGAGCACGACGGCGAGTACGTAGTTCGTGGCCCGCTGCACATTGGTCCTGGCCCTCGCGGACCAGTTTTCCGCCTCGGCGTCAAGTTGTTCCGCCTTTGCGCGGGCCTCGACCTGGTACTCGGGCATGGCGAACGGCGTGAGCGGCGCATCGGCGTTGCGGAGCGGCTTGGTCGCGATCCAGGCGTCCATCGCGGGCTTGAACTCGGGACGAAAGCGTTTGTAGTAGAAGTCGGCGAGCTCTGTCTGCTGCTGGGCGTACGCGTCGACCCACTGAATGAACGTCGCCACGTCGATTTGGGTCTGCGAATCGGCGAGGCTGGCGGACTTCGTCGACTCTATGCGCATGGCGCTGGCACGGCTGAACGCGGTCGCCTGTTCACCGTTCCAGCGGCTCGCCTGGTAGCCGCTCCATGCAGTCGCGACGGTCGCTAGTGCCAGGAGCACGGTGGCTACGATTTCGGCCCGCGCGCCGTCACGGCTGGAATCAGCGGTCACGTCGGCACTCGAGCGCCGTCGAGATCACACGGAATCGAAACCTGCTCGCCGAGCGCACCGAGCGCCTCGTCGATGATTCGCAGTGATCGTTCCATCGCTACCGGGTCGAGCCCGCCAAATCCCGGATGGAACGGATTGTCGAGTGCGTGGAGCAAGAGCAGCAGCGTCACCATCACCGCGACCACGGATCCCATCAACATTGACTGCACAATCGGGCGCTCGCCGCTGTCCGCGAAGAACAGCGTGAATACGAAGATGATCGCCGCGATGAAGAACAGCGCGATCCACAGCACGGTCGGGATGACCCCAACTGCACCGTGGATACGGTCCAGGCGCGCCTGCTCGCGCGTTGACGTCTGATCAAGCCATTTGTCGTACGCGGACTGCGCGCTCGCGGTCACCGGTTCCACGCTCCGCACCGTCCGGAACAGCTCGACACCCCACGGGTTGACGTGGTCGCCGATCGTGCCCGCGCGCATGCGGTCCCACTCTTCGTTGACCACCGACCTCCCATAGCAGACAGCCGCCCCGACCAATTCGCCAGCCGTCGCATCGGGAAAGAACTGCGCCGTCTCCACCTGCTGGACGAGCATGAGTGCTTCCGTCTCGGCACCACTGCGGGACTCGTCGTAGCTGGTGAACGCAAGGAAAATTATGAAACCGAGCAGGATAGAGAAGCCGGCGGGCAAGAACGCGGAACACGCCGGCTGCGCGGTCGCCGTCGGTGAAGTAGCCGCCTTCTGGCGCGTTACGGCGAACCAGCAACATCGACGCGATCGCCGCGCTGGTCACCACCACCGTGATGAGCGCCCCCCATACGACGTTCATGACGAGCCTTCTCTCACAGGTGACACCTGTTCGGGCACCGACTCCGGATCCCGCTCCGCCGGCACGCTCCGCGCGGCCGCGACCCGTTCCGCCGTCCGGGTGATAACTGCGGTCAATGGCGCGGCTAGCACGATCAACGCGACGCCGCCGATCAAGCCTGCCGCGGTGGTGACCAGAAGCACGACCAGCGGGTCCAACTTGAGCGACGTGCCGTAAGCGACCGGCGCAAAGAAATTCTGCAGCACGTTGTTCACCAGCAGCATGACCGCCAGCATGATCAGAGCGGTCGTTAGACCCTGGCTGCCGAGAGCCACCAGGCAGGCGAAGACGCCGGCGACGATCGCGCCGAAGAACGGCACGTACGCGGTGACGAACGTCACGAGCGTGATCGCACCGACGAGCGGCACACCCAGCAACAATGCCGTGATCGCCACGGGGATCGCGTTGGTGAACGCAAGGATGGTGCTCCCTCTGAAATAGCCCCTGACTGCTGACGCTGTGTCATCGACGACCGGCTCGATCCGCGACCGCGGCAGGCCGCTCCTGGTCACGAACCAGGTCCGATATCGGGGACCGTTGAGCAGCATGAACAAGAAGATGACAGCGCCGATGAACAGCATGAACAGGATCGAGGACAGGGTGCCGAGCCCGGAGAAGATGCCGTTGACGAGCGTCAACGTGGCTGATGTTCCGGCGCTCGCGGCCGAAGACGTGAGGTCCGAGGCCGTCGGGACGCTGATCCCGAGGCTGGTCAGCCACGACGTCACCTCGTCGGCCGCAGTGCTGATCACGGCGCCGATCTGTGGCGCCTCCTGCGCGATGCCGCGGGCGATAGCCCAGGTCATCGCCACCGCGACGACCAGCAACGCAAGCAGGACCGCAACCGCGGCGAGCATGCGCGGTACCCGCCGGCGGTTGAGCCAGTCGACCACCGGCAGGAAGATGATCGAGAGGACGACGGCGAACAGGAATGCCGTCACCAGATCACTCGTGTAGGACAGGGCCCACAGGAGAATGGCGACAGCGCCCGTCACCCCAATCGCGAGCCAACCCGTGACGCTGGCGGTACGCAGCCACCGCGGCGCACTGGCGAACATCGTCGCCGGTTCTGTGGTCTCGGGATGGCTCCCGACGACCGGGGGACCCGACGGCTCGGTCCCGGTCACAGTGGGCCGGCCTGGCACTGCGCGCGGTCCTGCCAGCTCACGTCCGACCTCCTGCTATGCCCGTCGCCTGCCCGGCAGCGCCGATCGGCAGCATTCTCGTCAGGCGAACACTAGGTGAATCGCTTGTCACGTGTTGTAGCGACATCGGGTCAGCAGTCATCAGCCATGGCGGGTGACGGCGGTGCAGCCCACACCTTCTACAGCAGGTTGAGCTCCCTCGCGCGCTGCACGGCCTGGCGCCGACTCGACACGTCCAGCTTGCGGTAAAGGCTCTTCAGGTGTGCCTTGACGGTGTTGATCGACACGTACATCTGCGCCGCGATCTCGGCGTTGCTGAGCATCGACGGCAGATGCTCGAGGACGGCGAGCTCACGGTCGGTGAGCCGCTCGAACAGGCCTCCGTCGGGGTGGAAGTTCTGGTAGCCGAGCTCGGTGAGCAGCTCGCGCGCAAATGCTGGCGGCGCGGGTGCCAGCCGGAGCATCCGGCCGAGCATCCGAGCCACGCGGTTGGGGTCCATCGCTGCGAACGGGCGCCGCCAGTCCTCCGGCTCTGCGAGCTCGAGCGCGACCGCCAACGCGTCGTTGGCCTTGTGGTCCTCGCGCCGGTGGTCGGCGGCGAGTGCGGTGACGACCCACGCATCCACGGCTGCACCGCCGTCCCGATCCCTCAGCGGTGCAACCAGGTCCTCGGCCCGATCGGGCTTCCCGAGCCCCAGCATCGCTCGGGCCATAACGATTCGCTCCTCCGCCGCCGGCGGTTCATGACTCATCGGTACCGCCAACCGCCCCGCAGCTCGTGCGGGGTCGCCTTCGGCGAGGTCGATCTCTGCCTCGGCGATGGTGAGCCAGCGCAGGAGGAACGGCGGGGGCCGCCAACGGGCAATGTCGGACCGAAGCTCGCCGGCTTCCACCCGGGCTCGAGCGAGCCGGCCTCGAGCCGTCTGGACCCGGATCTGCCCGATGCGAAGTGCGGTCAGCGGAAGAAGGTCGGCGCCTGTCGGCTGGGCAGCGAAGCCCGACTGGAGCTGCCTTTCGGCTTCCTGGAGATTGTTCCTCTGGAAGTTGACGTAAGCGAGCGTCAGGTGCGAAGAGGAGACCTGTTCGACGGTGCTCCAGCCACGAATACCTGCGAGACCCGCAGCCGGAGCCGCATACGCATGCGCCTCCCGCAGCCCACCCGTCAGCGCGCTGGCAAACCCGAGGTTTCCCAGCATGTTGATTCGGGCGAGTTCGACGCCTGAAATCTTGGCTGCCGTGAGTCCTTCCTTCAGCGAGCGCTCGGCGGCACTGAACGCGCCGGACCAGAGCAGAGCCATTCCGTGGGCACTCAGCGCGACCGCCGTGTACTCGTCCGCGACTGGCACGCCGGCAGCCTCACCGCGAAGCAGCTCCAGCGCTCGTCCTGAATGCGCGATCATCGCGTCCGCGTCGCCGTGGACTCGTGCCACGGTGTGCTCGAGCAGATGCAGCAAAACGTCGGCGGCCGGCCTGGTCTCGGCATCGAGTTGCGGCAACGCCTCCTGCGCCAGTGCGAGATGCGGCGCCATCGCAGCAAACTGGCCGATGGCGAGCAACCGTGCTGCCGCGCACAGGTGGACCTCTGCGCCCGCCCGGCCCTCGGTGTCCGGGAGCTGGGCGAGGATTCTACGCAATGCCTCTCGATCGACCGAGACCAATGAAGGTGCGGCGCGAGTGACGAGTACCCGGCCGAGCAGTGCCCAGTCTCCGGCCACCGCTGCATGCCGCATCGCCTCGATCGGGCTGCCGTGCCCGGCGAACCACGACGACGCACGGCGGTGCAGCGTGTCGACGAGGTCGGGCTCGGACATCGAGAGCTGGTGCTGGAGCATCTCGCGAAGCATCGGGTGGTACCGGTACCAATGCCCATCGCTCCCCAGTGCGACGACGAAGGCATTCGCGCGGACGAGTTGCTCGAGGCTGCCTTGGCCACCGCTCCCGGCGGTCAGCGCGTCGGCTAGCGGGCCGTTGAGCCGCTCGGTGACGCACGTATGCAGAAGGAACGTGCGCAGTCGTGGCGGCAGTGCGGCGAGAACCTCGTCGGCAAGGTAGTCGGCGGCGGCGCGATCGCCAGCATTGAACTCGTCTAGCGCGCTCTCCGACATGTCGCGCCGGAGGGCCAGCGCCGCCATGCGCAGGCCTGCCGCCCACCCTTCGGTGCGCTCCAGCAACCGGTCCAGCGGCACTCTCGCGACGTCGAGTCCGTCCACCGCGAACAGCGCTGCGGCTTCATCACCGGTAAAGGCGAGGTCAGCGGCACGGATCTCACCGAGATGGCCGTTGAGCCGTAGCCGGTGCAGCGGCAATGTCGGGTCCGAGCGGGTCAGCAGGACTAGCCGTAGCTGCGGAATCGGATGCCTGAGCAGCATGTCGATCCCGTCGAGTGCTGGTGACAGGCCGACCTCGTGCACGTCGTCGAGGACGAGGACGACGGCCGCCGGCAGTCGGCTCAGCCCGTCGATGATGCGACGTGTCGTCTCAGCGTCAACGACTGGACCGGGGATGAACTCTCTGAGCGGATTGTCCGACGGCACGGCGCCCGTGTCCCGGAGGGCGGCGAGGACGTACGACCAGAACAGGACCGGCTCGCCATCTCCCTGGTCGAGAGAGACCCAACCGACAGGTGCCGAGCTGTCAGCGGCCCAGGCAGCGGCGGCAAGCGTCTTTCCCCACCCCGGTCCTGCGCTGACGACCGTCAGCGCGTTCGCTGTTCTTTCGCCGAACAGGCGCAATACCCGTGGGCGTGCCACGAAGCCTGGTGGCACCCTTGGACGAGCGAGTTTCGCACCCACCAGGGTCGGTCTCCCCAGAACAGCTGCCGAAGTGGCGTGATCACCCGACGCCTCCGACCGTTGGGCAGGCACCGTCTTGCTACGCGGCCTCATCAGGTCCACGCGTCATCTCTCCCGGCCGCGACAATCCAGTCTGCTCCGCGCCACAGGATAGATCGATGTGGTCGCGTCAACCGGTGCGTGACGAAACCGTTCACTTCGCATATGCCGCAAGTTCGCCAAAACACGCTGCCCGTCGGCCTGGTGGGCGTCAAGCCGCCCGGCATGCTGACTACCCGTCGCGGGTAAGGCCTTCGCAAGCAGCATCGGACAGCCTGATATGAACGCGAGCTGGCCCGGGACGGAGGCCGAGACGTGCCAGAGCGGTGGTACGAGATTCACGTGCGGGGGGAGATCCCGAGCGAGGCCATGGCCGAGCTCGAGGGGATGACAGCTGTACTCGAGCCGGCCGAGACCGTCTTCAGTGGGGTCGTTCCCGACCAGGCTGCATTGCAGGGGATCCTGACCAGGGTGCAGGCGTTGGGCCTGGAGTTGGTCGAGGTCCGCCGCCTCCCGGGCAGTGGTGCTCCCCCACCAGCCGAGGTCCGCCGGTGACAGCGGGTCGCTACCGGATCGCCATCACGGGTCGAATCGGGCCCGCCATTCGCAGCGCATTCGCAGAACTCGTCAGCGAAGAGGTGCAGCGCCACCACGTCCTCCTCGTCCGCGAGGACAGGCCTGACGCTCTGACCTCCGTCCTCGACCGGCTCGACGGGTGGGGCGTCGACGTAGATCGGGTCACTGCCCGGTACTGCTGAGCCACGTCGCGGGCGAGCCCGGTTAGCCCCGGACCGTCCCGACGAAGCCCCCGGGCGCCCACCGCGGTGGGAAGGCGTACGACCAGCCGGCTTCGATGGGTCGCCGCCATCGTTCTCATAACGCTCAAGCGCAGTCTTCGCGACGGCAGGGGTGACCGCCCTGTGGGCCAAGCGAATGATCTTCGACACCGAACCGCTACGTCGCGACCGTTGCGCCGCTAGCCTCGGACCCAGGCGTGCCGGAATTGGCCACGACCGAGATCTCCAACGTCGTGGCCGACGGGATCCGCTCGTTCGTCACGAACGCCATCGGGGACATCGTCGCGAGCGAACGATTCGAGTAGGAGGCAAAGACACTGACCGGCGAACAGAGCGGGGTGAGCCTCAACACCGACTCCATCACTGTCGACCTCGGCCTTTATCGCCGAGTCAAACAGCCTCTGTCGACGAGGGTTTCGGGCTCGCCAGCGGCATTCCCGACGTCAGCGCGGAGTTCACGGTGGCGCAAGCGGTGAATGTCGCAGGCTTCCAGCGATCAGTGACCTGACGTACTTCGTCCGCGCCGCGCTGCGCACGGCCGCCGTGCTGGGCCTGATCGTTCTGCTGATCGCATGGCCCACCGGGCCGTCGGCGGCCTCCCCGCGGGCTGCGGCGCGGGATCGCCAACGTAGCAGCCGCGATCCGGGGGCAGGTCTCCCGGATCGCAGCCGTCGGCAGTCGAATGCTTCCTGGGCAGGTACGAGGTACTGGTTTCCGGGTGCTCTGGTCCTCTTTGCCGTCGTCGTCCTGGTCCGTCTGCTCTGGCTGATGGGCGGGGCCCGTCGTACCCGACACGATTCCGAGGGACGTGCGGCGGGAGGCGGCATTCTCGATCGAGGTCGACGCGATACCCGGTGGATTTGTCTGCTCGGGCTCGTTCAAGGGGACAACGGACAACATGCACGTTCGCGAGGCCGCGACCGGCAGCCGTCGGATCAGGTCGCTGTTTCTCCAAGGGGCAACGAGCCTTCTTCCGGGCACAAGCACCCAAGGGACCAGACCTCGACGATCTCCAACCGCTGGGATCTGTCAACGTACTGAAGCTCAAGTACACGCCGGAGACGTTTCGCGCACAAGCTGGCTGTCGAGCTGTGGTTCTATCCCGACGGGTCGCGCATCCTGGAGCTGTCCACGAAATGCACGCCCTCGAGCAACGCCGACGTGATCCCGCCGTGGAAGTTACGGCCGTGCCGGCCCTTCTGGACCTCCACCACTGCGGGTGATTCTGGCAAGCCTCCACGCCACAGCGACACCCATGCCGTTGAGAGCCCAGTGCAACCCGATCGGCGGCAGCACGCTGTCCGTCCAGACCCGGAGCATCGCGAACACGACGCCGCCCACGGCAGTGCCCGCGACTCCTGTGATCACAGTTCTCCACCGGCCTCGCTGACCGGTCCCGAAGGCGCCCCGCATAACCTCGCGCGACTCGTGAATGGGAAGGACCGGCAGAATGTGCCAGAGCCCGAACAGCGCGGACGTGGCGGCCACCGCCCACCCAGACCCGTGTCGCACATACACGACGGCGAAGAGCACACTGCGGAACGCCGTTTCCTCGAGCAGAACTGTTCCGAACGGGATGCTCACCAGCGTTAGACGGGCGACCTCGCCGCCACCGGCTGACGTGACCCAGCGATCGGCGAGCAGACCCCGGGTCCACGGCAGCGCGGCCCCGCTGGCGTAGAGCAGCGCGACGACCAGGACCAGAGCCAGAGCCCACAGCAGGCCCGGGAGCACAGTCCCGGCGCCGAGGCCGAGGTCCGCGGCATCCAACCCCTCGATCCGAGCCAAGACGAGCAGACACCCAGCCCCGAGGACACAGATCGGTACGTACCAGCGTTCCGGCAGCAGATTCGTGGCGATGTTCGCCGCAACCATGACAACCAGGACGGCGGCAACCATTGTTGTCGATGAAACCATGGACGGCTGGGGGCGCAAACCACCCGTCCCGGGTGTTCGATCGGCTCCGTCGCGGCAGTTGACTGCCGCTGGCAACGTGGCTCAGGAGGTGTCCGCATGGTCGTGAACTTCGCTGATCTGGTCGCCGGGCGAAGTGAACAGATCGCCTTGCTGGGCGCGTCCGCGGTGGTACCCGGCACGTTCGCACGGTCGCTCACGCCGCGGAGCTGGGCTGACCAGGGCGTGATCACCGGGTTCGCTGCGGGCGTCACGTATTTGCTCACTGTTATCACCCACGACGGTTTCGAGCTCGTCGCTGCGCGGTTGCCGGTCGACGGCTCCAACCCGGCCGAACGACAACGGCGCGCCGTGGTGTTGACCAGTCTCGCGGCCATCCCCGCGGGGATGGCGGTGCAGCGAGCGCTGGCCCGTCGGCCGGCCGAACCGACCGCACGCGGGCTGGCTCGGCAGGTCGGCTGGCGGACCATGATGACGGGCATCGCCGGCGCGGCTCTCGCCGGCGCGCAGGGCGGGATGATCACGATCGACCGCCGGCTCGACGCGGGTGGCCGACTATCCCGATTTCCCGTCGCCGTGCCGACGGGGCTGGCTCTCGCTGTCGCGGTCGAGTGGCAGCGGCATCGCAGCGAGGCGGCCCATCCCACACTGGACAACGAGGAACCCGCCTCGCTGGTGCGGTCCCTCGGTGCTGCCGGCGGCATGGTTGCGATCGGCACCGTTCTCGCGTTCGGCGAGCGGCTGGGTGCCAGTGCAGCCGGCTCCGCGCTGGCCGGCCGGCTGCCCGGATCCGCTCGGCTGTGGAGCCTCGCCGCGCACGGGGCGACTCTTGGCGCCGTCGTCGCCGGCGGAGCCACGATGTACCACCGGGTCATCGGCAAGCTCGAGACGCGCACTACCGTCGACGACCCGGTGCTGGACGACATCGCCGCCGTGGCCGGTATCGCGCCGACGGTGAGCGGATCGGAGCAGAGTCTGGTGCCCTGGGAGACCCTCGGCCGGGAGGGCCGCCGGCACGCCATCGCTGCGGTCCGGCGGGAACCATTGGCGAACCGTCCCGAGGACATCCCGGACCTGTCGATCCCGGCCGTGATGAACCAACCGGCCCGCGCGACACCTGTCCAGGTCTACGTGGGTCTGGACAGCGCGCCAACCGCCACGGCCCGGGTGGAGCTTGCCCTGCGGGAGATGGACCGAAGCGGCGCCTGGGACCGTTCGCTCATCATGCTGGTCTCCCCCACGGGCACCGGTTACGTGAACTATTGCGCAACGGCATCCGTCCAGTACCTGACCCGCGGTGACTGCGCGATCGTCGCGCTGCAGTACTCCAAGCGGCCGTCACCGTTGTCACTGGGCAAGATCAAAGAGGCCCGCGAGCAAAATCGGCTGCTGTGGCTGCGCATCGTCGACCGGCTCCGCGACCTCCCGCCCGACCGCCGACCCCGAGTCGTGCTCTTCGGGGAGAGCCTCGGGGCCCACACCAGCCAAGACGTCTTCATCCACTGGGGGACGCTCGGCCCGCGGGCGCTGGGCATCGACCGGGCGCTGTGGATCGGGACGCCGTACGCAAGTAGGTGGATGCAAGAGGTCACTGGCCCGAACCGGTCGGACGTAGACGCTGGGCTGGTCGCTGTCGTCAACGACTTCCGGCAGATCGAATCGATGCCGCCCGACCACCGAAGCCGGCTGCGGTACGTCCTGCTCAGCCATGACAACGACGGCGTCACCAAGTTCGGTGCCGACCTCGTCGCGTCGAGGCCCACCTGGCTGAACGGTGACCGACCGGCTGTCGAAGAGGTCCCCGGCGCCAGCCCACGAGGGATCCATCCCTCGATGCGTTGGCGGCCGGTGACCACGTTCGTCCAGCTGCTGGTCGACATGAAGAACGCCCAGATCCCCGGCGCGTACCGGCCGTGGGCCCACGACTACCGCCCGGACCTGCCCCGCTTCATCCGGGAGGTCTACGACCTGCCGTGCAGTGACGAACAGCTCGCCAACGTAGAGGCTGCGGTCGCTCAGCGTGAGACGGTGCGTGCGGAGTTGTTCGCGGGCCACTACGCCGAGGCGGCGCCGATCACCCCGCCGGGCTGATACCGAATCAGTCGGCGTTGTCGCCGTTCGCGAGAAACAGCAGGGCGCGACCGTAGGCCTCCTCCGGCTGGGCCGCCCGGATCGTCGTCCGGGAACCGGCGACGTCGACGATGACCTCGTAGCCGTCGGCCGGTCGAGCCATGCTGACGAAAGCGCGGCCGAGCAACTCCCGCAACTGGGTCTCGCTCGGCAGCCACAGCGCGGCGTCCTGGTCGACGCTGTCCAGAGCCCACTCGACCGTGCCGTTGAAGCCGAGCACCTTACCGGTCTCGAACTCGTGCACGTCGATCGTCATGTCGGACAGCACGAAGACTTGGTCGTCCATGTCGCGATCGGCAATGACGAACCGGTCGCCGGCCGCCGGGGTCCAGCGGACCCCCGCGTCGCGTAACCGCTTCGCGAGTTTGACCGATATCACGGTTCCATTGTCGCTCCGGCTCCACCCCGCCTGTCGCCTCGCCCCGATGACCCAGTCGTCGGGTTTGCCGCTGCCTACCGGGAGGAATATCCTCCCGATTCCGCGTGCATACTCAGGCGCACCGACCGAACGCGGGGTAACGATGAACGAAAAGTCGACCGAATCGCCGTCTGACCTGCTCAAGCCCGTCACGCGGCGCGGCAGGCTGGTGGCAGCCGGCCAACGCGGCGGGCTGGACTTGCTGACCGAAAGCGGCCGGTTCGAGTTGCTCGGGTCGTTCGACGTCGATGCTCACGAGGGGGACGACGTCGAGATCCTCGGCGTGCCGGCGCCGCAGTCACGCGGCAGCATTGCCACTCCGGCCCTGCTGGTCCGGCAGCTGCGCCGGCTCGAATGACACATTCCCCCGCCCGGGGGGTTGGCTCAGCCAACTGTCACCAGTGGCTGGGCAGGTGACGGCGGTCGGCCTGCTCCGGGCCGGCTTCGGCGCCGCCGCCAGGTCCGCCACCAGGTGCGCCATCCGGCGACCGGCCGGCTCGACGGGTACCCGGCCGCCGACGGCGATCCAGATCGACCGTAGCCACGGCCGCGACCAAGTCGCGCGAGACCGCTGGATACGCCGCCACCGGCTGGTCGCCGGACCAGACGACCCAATGCTTGGCACCGTCGATGAACAGGTCGAGGTAGCTGCCGTCGCGCATCCGGTCGGCGTGATTACGAGCGGTCCGCCAGGCGATGGCGTTGTGCCGACCACGCTCCACGGCTGGCTTGACCATGGGCCAGAGTTGACGACTGATCTCGACCAGCGCGGCGGCGCCGCCGACCTTGGCGAGGCCGCTCTTTGCCTTGTCGACCGCGCCCATACTTACGCGCTCACGAACACATGCGACGCGGTGTCCGCCGGAAGGTCCACCGTCTCCCCCATAGAGCCGACGACCAGGCCTGCCTGGTCCCGGCGCGCGTGAACGGTCCGGCCGGGAACGACTCCCGCCCGCTGGAGTTCCATCAGCAGCTTCTCGTCGGTCTGTAGCGGCTCTCCGATTCGCCGGACCGTGACGTCGACACCAGCGTCGGGACCGACCAAGCTCTGCAGAGGGCGCACGCCTCGCCGGAAGTCCTCCACCGAGCTCGGCCGGCCGAGCTCGGCTAAGCCCGGGATGGGGTTGCCGTACGGCGACTCGGTGGGGTCGTGCAGAAGGTCGACCAGCCGCCGCTCGACAGCTTCGGAAACCACGTGCTCCCACCGGCACGCCTCGACATGGACGAGTTCCCAGTCCAGTCCGATCACGTCGACCAGCAGGCGCTCGACGAGGCGATGTTTGCGCATGACCCGCATCGCGAGCAGGCGGCCCTGCTCGGTGAGCTCGAGATGACGGTCAGTGTCGAGATGAAGCAGGCCGTCGCGCTCCATCCGGGCAACCGTCTGGCTGACGGTGGGGCCGGACTGGTGCAGCCGTTCGCCGATCCGAGCGCGGAGGGGAACAATCCCCTCCTCCTCCAGCTCGTAGATTGTCTTGAGGTACATCTCGGTCGTGTCGATGAGCTCGCTCATCGGACCACATCCCGTCGTGTTGTCATCCATCCACAGCCTATCGGGCAAAGCGACAAACCGCCCGGGCAGCGTTGCCCGTGGCAGACTCTGCGGGTGTGCTGGCCGTGAGCGTCCTCAGCCTCAAGGGCGGCGTGGGCAAGACCTCAGTCGTACTCGGGCTAACCGGCGCCGCACGCGCCCGGCGGCTGCCGACACTCGTCGTCGACCTCGACCCGCAGGCGAATGCGACGATGGTTCTCGACCCAGTCGAGGTCCGCTTCACCGCTAGCGATGTGCTCGCCGATGGCAGGGCCGGTGTGATGGTAGAGGCGGTATCGCAGACCGCGTGGGGCCCCACCGTCTCGGTCGTGGCGAGTGAACCTGCCCTCGAACATCGCAACCATCCCGCCGACGGAAGCGCGCAGGAGCACAGGCTGCGCGCCGCCATGAAGGGGATGCATGACTTCGACCTGGTCCTTGTTGACTGCCCGCCCAGCCTGGGCGAGTTGTCAAAGAACGCACTCGCGGCGAGCGACCTCGCGCTCATCGTCACCGAGCCGACGATGTTCGCACTGACCGGCACCCAACAGGCGCTGGCCGCCGTCGACGTCGTCCGCCGCGGCTTCAACCTGCGGCTGCGAGCGGCAGGCATCGTGGTGAACCGGTTCCGACCACGGTCGACAGAGCACCGGTTCCGCGTGGACGAGCTGCTCGCGGCATACCGAGACCTGGTCCTCGATCCGGTGCTTCCGGAACGGTCGGCGGTCGGTGCTGCCGCGGGTAGCTGTGTTCCCATTCAGGCCTGGCCGTCGCCCGGTGCCCGGGAAATCGCCCGGATCTTCTCGTCTTACCTCGACCATCTGCTCACCGCGGCCGGCTCCGAGGGGCCGCTGACCAAAGGGGCCAGCCGACGATGACCGCCACCCCGCAACCTCGCCCCGCGCTCAGGCGAGCCGACGACGGCACAGTGCACCCGGCCGCTGCGCACCTGTCGTCGCTCGCCGTCGATCTCTCGACATCGGCCAAGGGCCGCCGAAAAGACAAGAAGAAGGACAAGGACAAGGACAAGGCCCAGGAGACCGTTGTCCTGTCCGTCACATTGCCGAGGCGGACCCGTCGGCTGTTGAGGCGCAAGGCCGAGAAGTACGGCTGGACGGCGGAGGAGGCCGCCTCGCACGTGCTCCGTGTCTGGGCCGACGCCTAGCGCTGACAGGTCGCTCACCCCACACTCACCGGCACGTGCCCGCGCCCGGGAGGGCCCGCATGAGCGCCGCTACACTGTGGCGGGATTCGCGGCGGAACCGTTTCTGCACGAGGAGTCCTGGAATAGCGTTTCCCCCCGGCATCCCGCCGCATCCGAGAGCCCGCAACCCGCGCGCCGGGCTGACCCGTCGGAGGCCTGAACGGAGGCTAGGCCAGACGTGAGCGAGGCAGAGTGAGCAGACTTCCGGTCTTTTGGCTCACTGATATGGACGGTGTGCTCGTACACGAAGGCCAGATGGTCCCTGGAGCCGACAGCTTCCTCGACGCCCTTCGCGCGACGGGTCGTCGCTACCTCGTCCTCACGAATAACCCCATCTTCACCCAGCGCGACCTGTCTGCCCGTTTGGCCCGTACTGGTCTCGACGTTCCCGAGGACTGCATCTGGACCTCCGCGACGGCGACCGCGCAGTTCCTGCAGTCGCAGCGGCCCAACGGCTCCGCATTTGTGATCGGCGAGGCTGGTCTGACGACCGCGCTCCATGAGGTGGGCTACGTACTCGTCGAACGTGATCCCGATTACGTGGTCCTGGGCGAGACCCGGCGCTATTCGTTCGAGCAGATCACGACTGCCGTACGGCTCATCGAGGCAGGGGCCCGCTTCATCTGCACCAACCCGGACGCCACAGGTCCTTCGCCGGACGGAACACTGCCGGCCGTGGGTGCGGTCGCCGCGATGATCAGCGCTGCGACCGGCGTGACCGCCTACTTCGTCGGCAAGCCCAATCCCCTGATGATGCGGTCAGCGCTCACTCGCTTGCAGGCGCACTCGGAGTCCTCGGTCATGATCGGCGACCGGCTGGACACCGATGTGCGCAGCGGTCTCGAGGCCGGGCTCGCAACCATCCTGGTGTTGTCCGGCATGACGCGGCCGGATGAAGTCGACTCGTCGCCCTTCACGCCGACCCGCGTCATCGGATCCGTCGCGGAGCTGATCGACGAGATCATGGCCGACGGCAACGTGTCCGTCGACGAGCAACAGGAAGCCGAGAGGAACGAAGCCCGCAGCATCGACCAGGCGTGACGGGCTGGTTGGCTTCTGTCACCGCGACCCGGTCAACTCACGCCAGCCGGTAGATCTGACGGGCGTTCCCGCTGGCGATCATCCCGGCGATGCGCTCGGCGTCCGCGAGGGTGCATGCATCCTCAGCCACCCATCCAGTGAGGAGGCGCTGGAGATGCTGGCGAAACAGCGCCGCGCCGACGACGTACAACTCCGGCAGGCCATACGCATCGGTGGAGAACAGCACCTTGGCGAACGGCGCGAGCTCGAGGGTCTCGGCGAGCACAGCGCCAGCGCGGGTGCCCACGTAGGTCAATGTCAGTCCGACATCGACATGCACATGCGGAAAAACGTGCGCGAGGTAAGCCGCATTGCGATGGTACGGATAACAGTGCAGCAGGATCACCGCGACGCCGGCTGACTCCACGGCCCGGAGGAACGGAGTTAGCAGCGCAGGATCTGATCGGTTCAGGGTGAGATCGGCATCGCCGAACCCGGTGTGCAGCTGCAACGGCAACCCGGTTTCGAGGCCGGTCCACAGGAGGTGCCGTAGCAGCACGGAATCGGTGAGCCGAACGTCGCCGGTGGCCTCGATGCCCGCGAGCCACCGCACGGCGGCCGCACGTACCTCGTTCGCAGATGGCCGGGCCGGATCGAGGTCGAGGCCGTGCCGGTAGGCGACGACCGACTTCAGCGCAACCGCTGTTCTCGTTGCTGCGCCCAACGCCTCAGCGAATGCCGCGGCGAAGCCAGCGGCGGAAGTTCCACCCCGTGCCACGTTCTCCGCGATCGTCTCCAACCGGACCACCTCGTAGGCCCGGCTGCCCGACACCGTCGCGATGCGGGGCGGCAGGAGCAGCGAGCCGTCCAAGCCGGTGTCGACGAGGTAGTCGGTGATCCCCGTCGAACCGAGCAAGCGCCGGTTCAGCTCCTCCGTGCCCAGCTCAGTGCGTCGAGCGAGATAGTCCCCCGGTGCGGCATGCGGCGCCAGGCCGATCAGCGGTGGGCACCATGCGCGCACCGCAAGACCAAGCTGCGTGTCGAACCACGAGCCGGCGTGCGGCAGCGGGTGCCGCGACTCGGTGAGCAACCGCACGAACCCAGGCTCGTCGATCGGATCGGCGACCACGCCGTGGCAGTGCTGATCGACGAGCGGCATCCCGGACAGGTCGAGCATGCTCGGGCCTTAGTGCTTCCACCTGGTCGCTGCCGCGATCTCATACGGGGTGCAGCCGGCGAACAGCTCCGTCTCCGCGCGCCGCACCGCAAGGAACGACTCGAACAGCGGCCCTCCCATGGCGGCGGCCAGGACGACGTCGCGCTCCAGGTGCCAGAGCGCTTCGGGCAGGGATTGCGGAAGTCGTGCGACGCCCCGACGCTCTAACTCTGCCGGCTCCATCAGCGCCGGATCACCTTCGACCTCGTCGGGCAGCACACGGGTCTGGTCAAGTGCCGCGAGGCCATGTGCGATCAGCGCACCCACGAGCAGGTACGGATTAGCGCTCGCGTCGATGCACTTCACCTCGGCGTTGGCAGCGGTCGCTTCGCTGCCGATTGAACCGGTGACGAACCGCACCGCGGCTTCGCGGTTCTCTCGCCCCCAGCATTGAAAGCAGCCGGCCCAACGCGAGGGGACCAGCCTGAGATAACTTGCGACACTCGGCGCCCCCACCGCGCACAGCGACGGGAGCGCATCGAGGATGCCGGCGAGGAACGACTCGCCATGAGCTGTCAGGCCATACCTGCCGTCACCGCCGGCAAACAGGTTGGCGCCGTCCCGCCACGCGGACAGATGGACATGTCCGCCGTTGCCGACCTGCCCCGCCACGACCACGGGCGCGAAGGATGCCCGCAGGCCGTGCCGCTGCGTCACGGCACGGATGGTCTGCCGAACCAGCACCGAGAGGTCGGCCGCCCGCACCGGGTCGGTGGCGGCGATGGAGAGCTCGAGCTGACCGGGGGCATATTCGGGATGGAACTGTTCAACGTCCACGTCCTGTCCGTCCAGTGCCGTGATTACGTCGCGGATGTAATCGGACAGCTCAACGACGCGGGTCATGCCGTACGCCGGGCCGGAACAGCCGGGCACGACTGTGCCGTCCTCGGTTTCCTGACCCACGAACCATTCGATCTCGAATGCCACCCGCAACTCGATTCCGCGGTCGTCAGCGGCATCGGTCATTCGCTGGGCGAATGTCCGTTGGCAGGCCGGATGCACTGTGCTGTCTTGGGTATACCGGTCGACAGGTGCCCATGCCCAGCCCGGTTGGGCGGCGAGCGGCCGCAACATCGATAGATCCGGATGCAGCCGCAGGTCGCCGCCCGGGCCACCGATGTATCGGCTGGTGGTAATCGAGTCATCGAGCACGTACACGTCGAACACGGGCGACATGCCCACGCCCCAGGCCGCGGCCGCCTCCAACTTGTCGAGCGGCACCGCCTTCACCCGTGTGATTCCAGCGTTGTCCACCCAGGTGAGCGCGACAAGCTGCAGACCACCGACCGCGTATCTGGCTACGAGATCATGTGCCTGCTTGGCGCGGCTGTCGCGCTCCAGTGCGTCCATGCCCGCATCACCCGCCTACTTTCATCCATTTGCCCTTCGTCATGACGTCCCGCAGGTGGAAAGTCTCGTCGAGCACCAGCAGATCCGCATCAAGCCCGACAGCGACCGAGCCGACCCGGTCCGCTATTCCCAGCACCCGCGCGGGCGTGGTCGACGCCATTCGGACAGCGTCGTCGAGGCCGATCCCGGCGTCGATCGCGAACCTGAACGCGCGGTCCATCGTCAGCGTGCTGCCGGCGATCGTTTCATTGTCAGCGAGGCGCGCGACCCCGTCTCGCACCTGCACGATGGTCGCTCCGAGCGGGTAATCGCCGTCGCCGGCGCCGGCCGCAGCCATCGCGTCAGTGATGAGCGCGATTCGGTACGCACCGGCGCTGCGCATCGCCAGCCGGATGGTGGCGGCGTGCAGGTGTATACCGTCGCAGATGAGCTCGACCGTGACCCGATCGTCCTCGAGGAGGGCGGGCACCGGCCCTGGGTCGCGATGGTGCAGTGGGCGCATGGCGTTGAACAGGTGGGTTCCGACGATCGCGCCGGCGTCGATGGCCGCGCGGGTCTGGTCGTAGGTCGCGTCGGTGTGGCCGAGGGCCACGGCGATGCCGGCGCGCACGAATCTGCGGATGGCGTCCACAGCGTTCGGCTGCTCCGGCGCCAGCGTCACCATCCGGAGCCCGCCGCGCCCGGCCGATATCAGGCGGTCGACGACATCTGGTTCCGGCGGGCGGAGCAGTCCGCGATCGTGCGCCCCGGAGCGGGTCGGCGCGAGGAATGGACCCTCGAGGTGAGTCCCGGCGAGCAACTCGTCGTCGACCAGGTCGGCAAGCGAGCTGAGGGTCGTGACCAATGTGTTCAGTTCGGCGGTGACCAGACTGGCGAGCGTCGTGGTGGTGCCGTGCCGGCGATGCAGATCGACGATCTGTCGGACTGAGGTCTGATCACCGGCCATGAAGTCGGCGCCCGCACCGCCGTGTACGTGGATGTCGACGAACCCGGGCAGCACCCAGCTTCCGGCCAGGTTGCGATCGGCCGGCCGCGGCGGCATGCCCGACCCGGTCGCGGTGATCGTCCGGCCGGTTGTCTCGAGCCATCCGTCGATGACACCGTCGGGCGTGACCAGCCGCCCATCCGCCAGCAACGACATCGACGCAACCTCCTGCCGGTCGCTCGACCTGCAGCCTTGACCGTATCCGCGAGGCCAGGCCCGCCGCATTCCCCCAACCTGCGGTTAATGTCGCGGTCGTGACACTGCGGGTGGACCGGCGGTTCCGCGGGCCGTCCGACTCCGGCAACGGCGGCTACGTTTGTGGCCTGGTGGCGGCTCGAGCCGGTGCTTCGGTTGGCGGTTCCGCCGCCGAGGTGACGCTGCGTTCGCCGCCGCCGTTGGACACAGCGATGTCGGTGGTCGCCGACGGTGATGGCGCCGCCCGGGTGTGGCATGGCGACGTGACGGTCGCCGAAGGCGTGCTGTCGACACTCACCGTCGACCCTGTGCCGCCGGTGGATGCTGTGACGGCACGGGCGGTGTCTGCGTCGTACCCGGGTCTGGTCCAGCACCCATTCCCCGAGTGCTTCGTGTGCGGGTCGGCCCGGGCGCCGGGCGACGGGTTGCGGCTGTTCCCCGGCCGGCTCGGCGACGGCCGGACCGCGTGCACCTGGACGGTGTCGGCCGACCTTTCCGGGCGGTCCGAGCTGGTCTGGGCGGCACTGGATTGTCCAGGCGGCTGGTCGGCCGAAATCGAGGGCCGGCCGATGGTCCTCGGCCGGATGACGGCCCAGCTGAGCGCGCTGCCCGATGCCGGCGAGGAGTGCGTTGTCATGGGCCGGCTGCTTGGCGGGGAGGGTCGTAAGACCTGGACGGCAACGACTGCCTACGGCGTCGACGGCCGCGAACTCGGCCGCGCCCGGGCCACGTGGCTCGCGATCACCATCTGAAACCCGCCGATGAGTTCAGATGGCCCGCGTCGTCTACTGGAGAAGGTAAGAAATCACCGACGACTTCCGCGGAGCCACCATGAGGAAGATCATTGCAGAGCTGTTCATCTCGCTCGACGGCGTTGTCGAGGCGCCCGACCAATGGCACCTTCCCTACTTCAACGACGAGATGGGGGTCGCCGTCGACGCCACCCTCGGGCGCGGCCGACACGTTGCTCTTCGGTCGTAAGACCTACGACAGCTTCGCCGGGGCCTGGCCCGAGCGGGAGGCGGCGGGTGAGGAGGACGCCCCCCTTGCCAAAACCATCGGCGACGCCCGGAAGATCGTCGTGTCGAACCAGCAGCTCGAGTTCACCTGGCGGAACTCCGAGCAGCTCGAGGGCGATCTCATCGACGCGGTCACCGCCTTGAAAAACGAGCCTGGTGACAGCGCCATCTGCATTAGCGGCTCGGTATCCGTCGTCCGTCAGTTGCTGGGTGCGGGACTGCTGGACAAGCTGCACCTTCTAGTGCACCCGATCGCTGTCCGCAAGGGCACGCGGCTGTTCGAGGAGGGCGAGCCGCCGATCCCGCTGCAGCTGATCTCCTCCCAGACCTTTCAGACAGGTGTGCTGAACCTCTTCTACGCCCCCGCCGAGTCTCAAACAGGTGATCGGGCGTCGTAGCGGACGAACCCCGGGAACCTCACCGCCAGCGCGGCAGTGGCGGCCATGCAGGCGCACCCCCCGGCGACGACGGCGACCGTCGGGCCAAGAAGAGAGCCCAGCGTCCCAGCCGTCATGTCCCCGAGCCGCGGCCCGCCCGCTACCACGACGATGAACACACCCTGCAGACGCCCACGCATCTCATCGGGGGCCGCAACCTGCAGGATCGTCGAGCGAAATGCGGCACTCACCATGTCGAACGCGCCTGACAGGGCGAGGAAGAACACGCCGACCCATAACGAGCCGACCAGGCCGAACATGGCGACGCTGGCGCCGTAGCCGACCACGCAGAGCACGATGGCAAGCCCTTGCCGGCGGATCCGGCCGAGCCAACCGCTGGACACTCCGGCCACGATTGCGCCGACCGCGGGCGCGGCTTGGAGCAGGCCGACCGTGCGTGCCCCGCCGCCGTACACGGTGTCCGCGAGCTCGGGAAACAATGCTCTCGGCTGCGCAAGAACCATCGCGCACATGTCCACCAGGAACGTCATCAGCACGTTGGTGCGAGCCCGGAGGAACCGGAAGCCTTCGAACATCGATCGTAGGCTGGACTGCCGGACGACGCGCTCGGGCGGCACCGGAGGCAGTCGCCACAACGCATAGAGCGCAGCGAGGAACGTCACAGCGTCAATCGAATAGGGCAAGGCAAAGCCATGACTGACTGCGATCAGGGCACCGCCGGCCAACGGACCGACAGTGAATCCGAGGTTGAAGCTGAGCGTGGTCAGAGCGTTCGCGGCAGGCAGTAGCCGGGCCGGCAGCAGCCTCGGCACGATCGTCTGTCGCGCGGGATTGTTGACGGCGAAGCACGCCGATTGGGCGCCGACGACGAGATAGAGCAGCCACACCTGCTCCAGCTCCAGCACCGCCTGGAGGACCAGCACCAGCGAGAGCAACCAGAGTCCGGTCGAGGAGGCGATCGCGACCAGCCGGCGGTCGAACCTGTCGACCAGCGTGCCGCCGTACAGGCCGAATGCGATCAACGGCACAACGGCGAATGCACCGATGAGGCCGACAGCGAACGACGACCGGGTGAGGCTCCACACTTGGTACGCGACGGCGACCGCTGTCATCTGCTGACCGAGTTGGGACACGGTCAGTCCGGCCCAGAGGCGACGGTAGTGGGCCGAGAAGCGCAGCGGCTGGATGTCGGCGACAACGGCTTTCACCAGCCGCCATCCTCGCCTCACGACGGTCGAGGCTACGGCCGCAAAGCCGTTCTACGCGGCACCGGCGATGTCGTTTGCCATGCGACCGCCGTCGACCTACGGTCGGACTACACGGGAAGGGAGGTGGTCCACAGAATGCATAGCTCTGGGACTCGTGAGGTGGTCGCCCGCTGAGGGCAATCCCAACAACGCCACCCGACCCGTGGGCTCCCGGGCAGTAGTCCCCCCGGGCCGCGTCATGGCAACAGACGCGGAGCAGCCCACGGGTCGCTCGCATTGTCGAGGACTCAGGGAGCCAGCCGCTCCAGCCGCCACCCGCCGTCGGTCCGCTGATACCGCAGCCGGTCGTGCAGGCGGGCCGGGCCGCCCTGCCAGAACTCCACCGTGTCCGGCACAACTCGATAGCCACCCCAGAACGGCGGCACGGGCACCGCCTCGGGAAACCTCTCGGCCGCAGCCTCGGCGGCTGCTTCCAACTCGGCGCGGGAGCCGATGACCGAAGACTGGTCACTTGCCCACGCGCTGAGCTGGGACTCCCGGGGGCGAGTGACCCAGTACGCCTCGGTCTCCGCTCGTGTGACGGGTTCTGCCGTCCCGGTCACGACGACCTGGCGGGCCATCGCGAACCACGGAAAGCAGAGCGAGACGGCCGGATTCACGCTGATGTCGGCTGCCTTGCGGGACCCGAGGTTGGTAAAGAACACGAAGCCGGAATCGTCGAGTTCCTTGAGCAGCACGTGTCGCGCCCTCGGCCGGCCGTCGGGTGTCGCCGTCGCCAACGCCATTGCGTTCGGCTCGGGCAGGCCGCAGTCGATTGCGGCGGCAAGCCAGCTTCGGAAGACCGTGAACGGCTCATCAGCCAGCGCCGACTCGAGCAGCCGCTCGGCGGGATAATTCCGGCGCATTCGGGCGAGCGTCTCTTGTGCGAAATGCCACACCGGCGATGGCTCCACTTGTTGGAAACCTCCGTTCACACGGCAGAATGGTCTCTCCGCTCGCGACCATCCTCGCCGCGGACGGATCAGGCCACGAGCCCCGATCGTGGGAGTGTGCATGACCGAAGTGCAGCACGGCCTCGAAGGTGTCGTCGCGTTCGAAACCGAGATCGCCGAACCCGATCGCGCCGGTGGGGCGCTGCGCTACCGAGGGGTCGACATCGACGACCTGGTCGGGCGGGTTCCGTTCGAGAACGTCTGGGGCTTGTTGGTCGACGCGGCATTCGAGCCGGGGCTGCCTCCGGCCGAACCGTTCCCGATTCCCGTGCATTCCGGCGACGTCCGGGTCGACGTGCAGAGCGCACTCGCCATGCTCGCGCCGGCGTGGGATTTTCGGCCGTTGCTGGATGTGTCCGACGAGCAGTGCCGGGACGATCTCGCCCGTGCGGCTGTCACGGCAATGTCGTTCGTCGCCCAGTCCGCCCGCGGTATCGGCCTACCGATGATCCCGCAGCGCGAGATCGACAAGGCCCACACCATCGTCGAACGGTTCATGATCCGGTGGCGGGGGGAGCCCGACCCCCGGCACGTGCGCGCGGTCGATGCCTATTTCACCTCCGCTGCCGAACACGGCTTGAACGCCTCGACGTTCACCGCACGGGTCGTCGCTTCGACGGGTGCCGACGTGGCGGCGGCGCTGTCCGCCGCCGTGGGCGCCATCAGCGGGCCGCTGCATGGCGGGGCTCCCTCGCGTGTCCTGGCGATGATCGATGAGATCGAGCGGACCGGAGACGCCGACGGCTACGTGCGCGGTGTGTTGGACCGCCGCGAGCGGCTGATGGGGTTCGGGCACCGGGTGTACCGCGCCGGAGACCCTCGGGCCAGGACCCTGCGCCGGGTTGCTCGTGAGCTCGATGCCCCGCGGTACCAGGTCGCCGAGGCGTTCGAGAAGGCGGCGTTGGTTCAGCTTGCAGAGCGCCGCCCGGACCGGGTACTTGCAACCAACGTCGAGTTCTGGGCGGCGATCGTGCTCGATTTCGCCGAAGTCCCGCCGCACATGTTCACGTCGATGTTCACCTGCGCCCGCACGGCCGGGTGGAGCGCGCACATTCTCGAGCAGAAGAAGTACGGCCGGCTGGTGCGCCCGTCGGCGATCTACACCGGACCGTCTGCTCGTCGTCCCGACGAGGTACCCGGCTGGAACCCGGCCTGGATGTGACAAACATCCCGGACATCTCTCTTCCTGCCGCCCTGCGCCCGCGAGACGGGCGGTTCGGGTCGGGCCCGGGCAAGATCCGGCCCGAGGCGGTCGCCGCGCTGGCCGCGTCGGGCCCCGCCTACCTCGGAACGTCGCACCGCCAGGCACCCGTCAGGGGCCTGGTACGGAGCGTGCGGCGCGGGATTGGCGACCTGTTCAATCTCCCTGACGGCTATGAAGTTGTGCTGGGCAACGGCGGCTCGACCGCGTTCTGGGACGCAGCCGCGTTCGGGCTGATCCGGCGTCGCGCTCAGCACCTGGACTTCGGCGAGTTCTCCGCCAAGTTCGCCGCTGCCGTCCGGTCGGCACCGTGGCTTTCGGAGCCGACGGTGGTGAGTGCCTCGCCCGGGAGGTTGGCGTATCCGCACGCAGAGCCAGAGGTCGACGTATACGCATGGCCACACAACGAGACGTCTACGGGTGTGATGGCGCCGGTGCGCCGGGTCGGCGGGGCTGATCCGGATGCCTTAATCGTGGTCGATGCGACGAGCGGGGCTGGCGGGCTGCCCCTGGACGTGGCCGAGGTCGATGTCTACTACTTCGCCCCGCAGAAGTGCTTCTCTTCCGACGGCGGTTTGTGGATCGCGGTGATGTCGCCACAGGCGCTGGCCCGGATCGGCGAAATCACGGGCAGCGAGCGCTACGTGCCCGCCTTCCTCGACCTGTCGATCGCAGTGGCGAACTCGCGTCAGAACCAGACGTACAACACTCCCGCGGTGGCCACGCTGTTTCTGCTGGCTGAGCAACTCGACTGGCTACTCGGCAACGGTGGACTCCCGTTCGCCGTCGACCGGACGACGGACTCGTCCAGCCGCCTGTACCGCTGGGCGGAGAAGTCCGGCTATACCACGCCGTTCGTCCCCGACCCGGCTGCGCGTTCGCTCGTCGTCGGCACCATCGACTTCGATCAGTCCGTCGAAGCCGCGGCGATCGCCGCCGCACTGCGCGGTAACGGCATCGTCGACGTCGAGCCTTATCGCAAGCTGGGCCGCAACCAGTTGCGGATCGCGATGTTCCCGTCGGTCGATCCGGACGATGTGGAGGCGCTCACGGCGTGCATCGACTACATCGTGGAGCGTCTGGTCTAAAACGGTGGTGGCTCGTCGGGCGGTGGGCGTTTTGGCGGAACGGCGCGGGGACGGAGGCCGGCGGCCAGTTCGCCGCACAGGTCGTCCGGGTCGTGGAGAGTGGGCGGTATCGGGACCTGGTACTCATGGCCGGTGGGGGCGGTCCAGATGACGGTGTCGTCGGGATCGCGTCGCCACCGCCAGCCACCATGGGTCTTGGCCCGGTGATGGTGCCGGCACAGCGGGATCAGGTTCGC
>JBKPAG010000036.1:0-25017 GCA_046726315.1 Actinomycetota bacterium
TGGTGGCCGCCGCGCTCGGTCAGGGTCGGATACCCGCAGGCCGGGCAGGGCAGCTCGTCCAGCGCACCAGCGGCATGCAACATGGCGCAGGCGGCCCGCCGTGCACAGGTCGACGCCCACGGGTCGGCTGCCGGCACACCCGGGGTCATCGCACTCTGGCCCCTCGGCCATGAGCAGTGCCGCAGCCCGGCCCCCGGTCGACCCGGCCCGAACCCCGCCGCCGACGGGCGCACCCGCCACCAGCCGCGCCACGGCATGCCACCGGCATCATGATCGCACCGCCCGCCGTCGCCCCCTGCACCCGCGTCACGTCCCACCCGGACGACGACAGCAGTCACCCGGCCCGCGGCTGGCCGCGAACGGCAGACGGCCAGCACTCAGGCGGCGACGACCGCGCTTCCTGGGCTCGCTGTGCAGGTGGATCGATAACGCTGGTGGCCTTCCTACTGCTTCTGGCAGCGCTGGTTCCAGGTAGGCCGCGCCAGTCTCCCGGGGTTTTGCTTGTGGAGCCACCGATGCACGCTGATCCTGCACAGGAATCTCCCCATGATCGTCATGGTCCTCCGGCCACCCGCGCTCTCAAGGGTGGGGCTGCGCTACCAGCGTCTGACGTCGTTGGCGTCCAGCCAGCACGCCGTGAACTGGTACCGCGTGTCTGGCATCCGCACATAGACATTGCGGCCGGTCCAGCCGAACGCGACGATGTCGATGTGCTCCTCGCCGTCGTGCTCCCACAGGATGCGTGTGACGATCGGCACTGGCGGCTCAAGCCGAGTTCGGTGCTCGTCGCTGCTGTCCGAGTGCCCGACCCCACGGCCATTTGACAGTCATGATAGAGATGGTCAGATCGTCCGGATGGTCCGGATGTGGGGGGAGAGCGCGATGCCTAGCTATATGGATTTGCACGATATTCCCGGCGTGAAGGCCGCGGACGTCGCTAAGGCCCACGAAGCCGATCTGCGGGTCCAGGGCCAGTACGGCGTGAACTATAGGCAGTACTGGGTCGACGAAGCCGACGGTAAGGTCTTCTGCCTCGTTGACGCGCCGGACAAGGAGACGGCAACCCGCGTCCACCGCGAGGCCCACGGGCTGGAAGCCCACACGCTCTACGAGGTCGAGGCAGGCGTCGAGCAGTAGAAGCCGACCTCAGACGGCCGCCAGGGCACCGCTCGCGAAGGAGAGGCTACGTACGCTCACGAGCGTGAAGCTGGGTGTGCGTACGGGTGACCTCCACGCACGGTCACTCGAGGCCCGTCGCGGTGTTCGCGCACCCGCGGGATGCCTGTCTGGTGAGTTGACGTAACCGCTCCACCGGCCGGTGTCAGGAGACCAGGCGATGATGGTCCGATGTCGACGACGCTGACGTTCCCTCCACCGACCTGCCTGCCGCGCTGGCGGCCCTGGGTCCCGCTCTCGATGAGCTCGTGCGGGGCCGCTGGCCGGTGGCTGACAACGACAGCGACTGGCGCCAGCGTTTGGATCGTCCGCTCCCGGACGCACCAGAAGGCGCCGCAGAGACGCTCCGGTTGCTGGCGCGCACGGTGGCGCCGCACGGGGCCCCGTTCCTCGCGCCCGGGTTCTCCGGCTGGATCATCGGTGCACCGACCGCGGTGCCGATCGCCGCGGGTCTGGTTAGCGCTGTCTCTGGGCAGCAGCGGTATCTCGGATTCAGCGGCAACCTGCTTGAGGAGGTCTCGCTGCGGTGGGTTGCCGAGCTGTGCGGGCTTCCCGCCGGCACGCCAGGTGTGCTGTCCAGCGGCGGCTCGGTCGCCAACCTGCTCGGGCTGGCGGCAGCCCGGCAGCGCGCGTACGAGCGGCTGGGGGGCGACCCGTCGCGCGATGGGGTACGGGGTCTGCCGCCCGGGCGTATCTACGCCAGCGAGGAAGTTCACCATTGCTTCCTGAAGGCCGCGGGCGTACTCGGCCTCGGTCGCTCGGCAGTCCGGTTGCTGCCGACCGACGGCCGGCAACGGCTTTCCGTCGACGCACTTCGCCACGCGCTCGTCGAGGACGCGGCGCGCGGCATCGTGCCGATCGCCGTCGTGGGCATCGCCGGGACGACCAACACCGGAGCCATTGACCAACTCGACGAGATCGCCGACGCCGCCGCGGAGCGCGAGATCTGGTTCCACGTCGACGGTGCTTACGGGTTGTTCGGCGTCCTGGACCCCGCGGTGGCGGGGCGGTTCGCCGGCATGCAACGCGCCGACTCGTGGGCGGTCGACATGCACAAGTGGTTGGCCATCCCGACGGGAACTGGTGCGACGTACGTCCGCGACTCGGCTTACCTCGGCCGAGCCTTGACCCAGGAGCCGAGCGACTACATCGAAGGTGCCTTCTTCGAGGACGCCGCCTCGGGTAGTTCACCGTGGGACCAGATCGGCACGCCGTACCACGAGTGGAGCCTGGAGCTCTCCGCCGCCGCGCGGGGGATCACGACGTGGGCCGGACTGCACGAGATCGGCCGCGACGGCGTCCGGCAGCGAGTCGTCCGGCACAACGCGCAGGCCCACCACCTGGCGGAGCGGATCCGCAGCGAGCCGGCCCTGGAGCTGCTGCACGAACCGGAGCTGTCGGTGTGCTGTTTCCGGGTTCGCGGCGACGACGAGCAGGACGCCGACACCCGCACCCAATTGGCGCTGCGGGCTCTGCGCGCCGGCGGTGTCCACGTGCCGTCGGGAACCCGGGTCGGCGGCCGCTTCGCCCTGCGCGCCTGCTTCGTCAATCCACGGCAGACAGAAGCAGACGCCGATGCCCTCGTCGACGCGGTTCTGGCGCACGCCGTCGCTGCCGGCTCCTCCCCTGTCAGCCCCACCGGACGACGATTGCCGCCGCCGTGGCCAGAGCTGGGTACGACTCCGTAACCGGCTCGTCCACGACGACGCCGAAGTCATCGCCGTCAAAGGCGACTTGTCATCAGTGACCCGCCGTTCGGAGATGCGAAGCTACGCACTGGCGCGCTCCCGTCAGTCGCCCAGGAGCAGCCAGGGCGTCGCCGGCCGGCCTGTGGTCAGCGGTCGTCTCCGGGGATCCTGCCGTCGTGTACGCCGAACTCGTCACGGATCCGGCGCATCGCGTCGTCGGGGGGCGAGGCCCCTGTCGTAGGCGAGCCGGCGGAGCCGGTCGACAAGGCCGAGGACGTCGGCGATGCTGTGCCGCCGCTCGGGCGAGGTGGGTAGGTTGTGAGACACGGTCGCCTCCTACGCAGGCGGTCGAGGTCCCGTCGCGGTGTTGGCTCACCCGGCGGGACCGCTAAATACAAGCAGTCGGAGTAACCGCTCTGACACGTTCCGCGAGTTCGACGGCGAGTTCGACAACGACTAGCCGACGTACAAACGACGGCCCGCATCCTCACCGGGGTGCGGGCCGTACTAGGTGAAGCTCCGCGAGTGTGGCATCGTTGCGTCGACCTTGCCGGGGGGCAATTAGGGGGAAGTGGGCAAAATGGGACTTACCAGTAAGCCGGTTATGCGGGGATCCTGGGGCGTTACCTCCGCCAGTACCGCTCGACAGCGCGAGAGCACGCGACGTACAACAAGGACAAACGGCCAACTGACAGCCAATTCCTCGCAATCCATGCTCACTACGCGACCTTGGCCGCGCGTGCGGCCGGCCTGGACCGTACCCGTCGCACGCTCGGGCAGGAGATCGGGCAGACACGTATACGCGAGCAGTGCTCGAACGTCGGCCTATGGTGGCTCGCGGACTTCTATCGCCTCGACCCCCGCTACCTGATCACCATGAAGCATGAGCGGGAGCAAGAGCGACAGAAGTACGAAGAACGGAAGGTCCAGCGCGAAGAGCGGACGTGATCTTCCCCCTAAGCACATCATCGCGAGTCCGGCGGCCTCGGTTGTTATGACGCCTCGGGGAACACGTAAAGCAGCGCCGCCGCCTGCGCGTGATCGACGGCGGGCGGTCAGCGGCCCGCTGAGGCCACAACACAGACACCCCCGGCCTTGGTGGCCCCCCGCCCGGCCTGGGGGTGTTTGTGCGCTCTGTGGCTTTCAGCCGGTGTCGCTACACCCGACCGTGATGACTGCGCGACAATGCGGCGGCCCCGTTGTCTATCGTCTGGGGCGCCGCTGGTTCATCCCCGGCTAACTGTTCTGCGACCGCCAACGCTGCGTAGACCTGCGCGGTTGCCAGCTTCTGATCGGGCGTCATGTGGGCACCGAGCTTGTTGATTTCCTCTCGGGCCTCGGTCGCCAGGTTCAATGCCTCGTTCCAGAGGTTCATTCGGCACTCGTGCCCCGGCCGGTTATGCGGCAAACCCAGCTCCCATAAACGGCGCGGTGGCGCCGACCCAGGGGGCGGAGGCGGCGCCACCGCATAACCCCGCAGCAGGTGACCTGCCACGCGGCCGGCACGGTACTCGCCGAACGGGCACCACAACACCCTTCCATATGCGAACATCTGTTCGACACTTGATTGGGTGGGCAGGCCGGTGCTCAACGTCGACCAGCCGCCGGACATCCGCAGCGGCCGATGGGCCGAATCCCGGTCGTGGTGCGCCTCGTCCGCCCCGATGGCGAGGAGTGGTGGCCGGCCACGGCGAACCGGTGGACGCACGTGCTCGTGCATTGGGTCGAGGACGGCCAAGCGCAAGACCGCCGGTACGAGTTGGCGTGGCTTCGTGCCGAGGACGTCCGCCGATTCCTGAGGCTCGACGCCACGGACGTCAAGCGGCGCTGGTCGGGCTTGCGTCCCATCGCTGCCGCGATCTCGCCGATCGTCACCATCGCATCGCTCATCCGGTTTCCTCGTGGGTAGTCATCGTGGCGGCGCGGGTCTCGACCATCGCGCCGAGGAGCAGCCGGCGCCGCATCCGGTCACGCTCGGCGGCCGAGCGGCAACGGCGGGAGCAGTAGACCGCTGGCCGCCCGGCGCCGTACTGCTCGGACACCGGCAGGTCGCACACCAGGCAACGTCCCGAGTAATGTGACCGGCCTGAGCTGCGGCGCGTTCGCCGCCTGGGAGTACGTCGCCGCGCACGGCGATTCCCAGATCGCCGCCATGGTCTCAATCGCCGGTGAGGGCCGACCCGCGTGGGACACCGCCGGCTGTGGGCTCGGTGAGGTCGGCATCTGGGCCTTCCACGGCGAGCTCGACGACGTGGTGGCCCCGGCCGGCAGCATTGAGCCCATACCAACCTGGCAGCCTGCCCGTCGCCGCCACGGCAGGACGCCCAGCTCACCACCCCGACCACGACTCGTGGACCCGCACCTACAACCTGGATGCAGGCCACGACATCTACAACTGGATGCTCGGCTTCACTGCTGCCTGAGGTTGTCGATGACGCCAGCCCTGATATGCCACGTCGGGCTTTCGCCGGGCTGCCCCTCGCTGGCGGTGGCGTCGACAGGTCGCTGCCGTAGCGGTCGATCTTGATCGACTATCCATTTCTGCCGCAATCCGTACGTGCCGCGAGTGCGAGGCCCCGGTGATCCTGTCTTCCGCGATTGCCGGGTTTACCCGCTAGCGTGCCGACCGAGACCAGAATGTCGAGCCCCGGCGACGATGCGTGCGTCGAGGAAACCTGGCGCTCTGCGGCCTCATCAATGGGGTCGGCGACTCGGGACAGGTGGCCTAGGTGCGCGCGGCATCGGTAGACCCGGCGCCGGCAATTGCCGCCCTGCCGGTAGCCCACGTACATATCCGAGCCACACCGGCCGCAAAGGTAGAACGCTGAGCCCAGCCACCGGCGGGCGGTGCTCTTGAGGGTGGCCCGCCTGGCCGGGTCGTCAAGGTGCGCTACTGCGGCCCGCCAGGTCTTCTTCGGACACGATTGCGGGCCACTTGTCCGATGGGCCGATCTCCTCGGTGCGCCGGTAGAAACGGATCGCTGGGTAGCGGCCATTGGGGAGCATCGCCCGGACTGCGGGCGCAGTCCACGGTTTGACCGGCCCAGGTCCGCGCCCCCGATTTCATGGGCGATGCGCATGCCCAGACCTGGCGGGTCTCCAGTTCTCCTCGGGAGGGGTGCGGCGACGGCAGGTCGAGCCGCGTTGAGTAACGACGCAGGTCACAGCGCCGCTGGCCAGCACCGCCCAACCGGCGGGCCGATTGTCAAGTCCGCACCGCCGTCGCAAGGGCGATCTCGACCATGGCCGTGAAGGTTCGCTCGCGGTCCTCGGCCGTCGTCCTCTCGCCGGTCACCAAGCTGTCGCTCACGGTGCACACCGTGAGAGCGCGCGCGCCGTGCTTGGCCGCGAGCGTGTAGAGCGCGGCGGTCTCCATTTCGACGCCGAGCACGCCGTACTCGCCGAGTCGCTTCAGCAGCTCGGGCCGGTCGCTGTAGAACGAGTCCCATGCCGCGATCGGGCCGACGTGAAAGGCGACGCCCGCACGCTCTGCCTCCTCGACGCACGCTCGCAGCAGGCCGAAGTCGGCGGTCGGCGCGAAGTCGATGCCCTCGAACCGCAGCTGGTTCATCGACGAGTCGGTGCTGGCGCTCATGGCGATCACCACGTCGCGTATTGCCACCTTGGCCACGAGTGCCCCGCACGAACCCACCCGGATCAGCGTCCGCACGCCGAACTCTGTGATCAGCTCGTGGACGTAGATCCCCAGCGACGGCTGGCCCATGCCGGTGCCCTGCACAGAGATGCGACGGCCGCCGTACGAACCGGTGAACCCGAGCATGTTGCGGGTGCGCGAGTAACAGGTGATGTCGTCGAGGTAGGTCTGCGCGATCCACTCCGCGCGCAATGGATCACCGGGCAGCAGGACGGTGTCCGCGATCTCGCCTGGCCCAGCCCCGATGTGGACGCCCACAGGCGACGACGGTAGCGGGCCGTAGGGTCGTTGACCGTGGATGACGCCGCCCCGACGTATTCGTTGCGCGGTCCGCTGCCATTGGCCCGCTCGGGCGTCGATCGCGCTGGTCACCGACGCTCTGACGACGCGTGGCTCGACGCGGCGTGGAAGAACCCGCGGACGCGCGCGTTCATCGTCGCGGACGGCCTCGTTGCGGTGGCCGGTGGCCGGCTGGTGCTCGGGGCGCCTGATGAGATGCCAGACGGCGAGCGGTTCTTCCTTGGAGTCGACGACGAACACATCGCGTACTTCGCAGTCCACGTCGACGGTCCGCACCCCGATCCACGTGCTGCCGGCCTGCGCCAGGCCGCGCCGCTCCTCGATGTCCAGGACGGCGGGTTGATGGTGCATGCCGTCGCGCTCGCCAACTGGCACCAGGCGCATCAGCACTGCTCGCGCTGCGGCGACCGCACCATGGTCGTCCTCGCGGGTCACGTGCGGCGCTGTCCGACCGACGGTTCGGAGCATTTCCCGCGCACCGACCCGGCCGTGATCGTTCTGGTGACCGACGACGACGACCGCTGCCTGCTCGGCCGCCAGGACGGCTGGCCGACGGGCTGGTTCTCCACTCTGGCCGGATTCGTCGAGCCTGGGGAGTCACCGGAACAGGCCGTCGTGCGCGAGGTTGCGGAGGAGACCGGCGTCGTTGTGACGGCGTGCTCTTATGCGGGCAGCCAGCCCTGGCCGTTCCCGTCGAGCTTGATGCTCGGCTACTACGCGCGCGCAGCAGGCGCCGAGCCGCGGCCGGACGGTGTCGAGCTCAGCGAGGCGCACTGGTACTCGCGCGACGATCTCGATGCCGCGCTGCGATCCGGTGAAATCCGGCTATCACCGAGCGTGTCCATCTCGCGGCGGCTGATCGAGGGCTGGTACGGCGCGAAACTCGACTCGCAGCCCCGCTGACCGCACTGGCTTCGCGTCACGGCACCGAGGTATCCGTCCGCCCGCGCTGACGCCACCGTCGGTGCGGGCTGTCAGGATGAGCGCCATGCCGTCCCCTGCCGACGTGCTCGAAGCCCTCGATCCCGAGCAGCGGGCCGTTGCGGCCGCGCTCGAAGGGCCGGTGTGCGTCATTGCGGGTGCGGGAACAGGGAAGACCCGAGCCATCACCCATCGCATTGCCCACGGCGTGCTCACCGGCGTGCACGACCCGCGACGGGTACTTGCGGTCACGTTCACTACTCGCGCGGCCGGCGAGATGCGGGCGCGCCTGCGGGCGCTCGGCGTCGAAGGCGTGCAGGCGCGGACGTTCCACTCCGCGGCGCTGCGGCAGGCCCGATACTTCTGGCCACAGGTGATGAACAGAGCATTGCCCGAGATCACCTCCAGCAAGCTGCCGCTGGTCGGGACGGCGGCGAATCGCTGCCGCGTCGGTACCGACCGGACGACGCTTCGAGACCTCGCCGCCGAGATCGAGTGGGCCAAGGTCACCAACGTTGCGCCAGACGCCTACGCGCAGGCGGCCGAAGCGGCTCATCGCGAGGTCGCTGGTGTCGATCCAGCGACGGCCGGACGGGTCTACGCCGCCTATGAAGCCGTCAAGACCGACCGCGGGCTGTTCGATCTCGAAGACATCCTGCTCGCCGCCGTCGGTCTGCTCGCCGGTCACCCGGGCGTCGCCGAAGCGGTCCGCGCGCAATACCACCACCTGGTTGTCGACGAGTACCAGGACGTCTCACCGGTCCAGCAGGCCCTGCTCGACCTGTGGTTGGGTGACAGGGACGACGTGTGCGTCGTCGGCGACCCGGCACAAACCATCTACTCCTTCGCCGGCGCGCGGCCTGACTATCTCGTCGGGTTCCCTCAGCGGTACCCGACGGCTCAGATCGTCCGGCTGGTACGCGACTATCGGTCGACGCCGCAGGTCGTTGCCGTCGCGAATGCGATCCTTGCCCACGGCGGTGACGTGACGATCCGGTCAGGCGTGCGCCTGCAGGCGCAGCGTCCGGCTGGGGCACAGGCGGAGTTCGTCGAGCATCCGGACGAGGTCGCGGAGGCATCGTGGGTCGCCGGCCAGATCGCGGAGCTGGTCGCAGCCGGCACGCCCGCCCGCGAGATCGCGGTCCTGTACCGGGTCAACGCTCAGTCGGAGGCCTATGAACAGGCGTTGGCCGACGCTGGCCTTCCATACGTCGTACGCGGAGCCGAACGGTTCTTCGACCGCGCTGAGGTACGCCAAGCTGCCATGCTCCTGCGGGCCGCTGCTCGATCCCGCGATCCAAGCTCGGCTGACGCCCCGGATGCGGCCGCGGCGACGGCGGCGGTCCTCGCGGCAGCCGGCTGGTCGCCCCGCCCGCCGGCGGGGGCGGGTGCGGCCCGGGAACGCTGGGAGTCGCTGGCTGCTGTCGTGGCGCTCGCCGAAGAGGTTGTCGCTGCCGAGCCTGGAGCCGGGCTGCCCGAGGTCGTGGCCGAGTTCGAGCGACGAGCCGCGGGACAACATGCGCCCGTCGCCGACGGCGTGACGCTGTCCTCGTTACATGCGGCAAAGGGCCTGGAGTGGGACGCGGTGTTCGTCGTTGGCTGTCATGAGGGCACGCTGCCGCTGGCCTATGCCGAGACACCGGCCCAACTCGCCGAGGAACGCAGGCTCCTCTATGTCGGCGTCACGCGGGCCCGTCAGTGGCTCCGGCTGTCCTGGTCGCTCACCCGAGCGCCCGGCGGGCGAGGGTCGCGACCGGCCAGCCGTTTCCTCGACAGGGTTCGACCGGTAGGCGGTGCTCTTCTCGACGGGGTCGGCGGCATTCCTGCAAGCGCGCACCGGCCGCACATCCGGAGCGTGCCGCGCTGCCGGGTGTGCAACGCGCCGTTGTCGACCCCCGCGGATCGCAAGGTGGGTCGCTGCGGCGACTGCCCGTCGTCGGTGGACGAAGATCTCTTCCAGCGGCTGCGCGCATGGCGGTTGGAGCGAGCGCAGGAACAGCAGGTCCCTGCCTACGTCGTGTTTACGGATGCGACGCTCACCGCGATCGCCGAATCCAAACCCGGGGACGCGAAGGCGCTGTCGGCGATTCCCGGTGTCGGCCGGACCAAGCTCGACCGGTACGGCAGCGACGTTCTCGACTTGTGCCGCGCTCCGAGTCAATAAATTGGTTGCTCCTTACCAACCCCAGGTTTAGGGTTGCCCTGAGCACGGGCCACGGGTTATTTTTGCGCGCCCACATGACCCGGAGGGGAGGAACCGATGAATTTCACCGCCATTGACTTGGGGTACGACGGCCAAGGCCTGGGTGCATCGGCGACCTCCGCTGAGCACCGCCTGGCAGTTCGCGAGCGCAGTGTCCGGCCCACTTTTCCCGGTTCGACGGGTGAAGTGCGTCCGCTGGCAGGTGCTTTTGCCATGACGCCGACCGCCGACATCCAGGACCCCGCGCGGGTTCGTTCCTGGAGTCCTCCGGTGTAGCTGCATCACACCGACGCCTTCCAGGCCGCGGACCCGAGATCGGGATCCGCGGCTGTTTTGTGCCGCAGTCCAAGTCCCGGACCGAGACACGAAGGGAGGTGACCACCGTGATGCTGGCGAGCGTCCTCGACCACATGGTCGAGACCGAATCGGCGATCCCATGCCGTACCGACCCCGAGCTGTGGTTCGCTGAGTCGCCTGCTGACGTCGAACTCGCCAAATCGCTGTGCCACGAGTGTCCGGTCCGTCTGCAATGCCTGGCGGGCGCTCAGGAACGGCAAGAGCCTTGGGGCGTCTGGGGTGGAGAGTTGTTCGTCTCCGGCGTCGTCGTCGCACGGAAACGTCCGCGCGGCCGGCCGAGAAAGACCGAAGTAGCTGCCTGAACCACCTGGAGAACCGATGACCTCGACGACTGACGTCGATCCGAAACTGAGGAGTAGGGAAATGAGTCTCATGTATGAAGCCCTCGCGCGCGCGCAGCATAGCCAGCGCGTCGCGGAGGCGAAGCAAGAACGACTGGCGCTGCGGTTCCTGGCCGCTCGCCGGCAGGAACGCCGGGCCGCTCGCGCCGTACGTCGAGCGGAACGCGCCACGAGTCGGGCCGGCCTGGCGGCGGCCCGAGCCCGCTGACCGCTGGGAGATGGGACAGACGGTCGCGGAGCGACCGTCGGTCCCCCATCCGCTTGCTGCACCCCCACTTCAATGATCAAACACGCGCCAACAGGGCCGAATTGGCACTTTACCCGCGCATTTGATCATTGAAGTGGGTGCTGGGAGCCCTTCAGCGTGAGCGTCAGCGTCAGCGTCAGCCTGTCACGTCGTCAGCGCTTCTGGTGGCCAGGCGAGACTGGGGGTGTGGACGAGCTGACCAGGGCGGTCGAGGCACTGACCGCGCCCGATTTGGCCGAGATCGTCGATCTGGTGGCCTGGCCCGACGGTGATGGCGGGGTCATGGCTGCCAACGCGAGCGGCACGGCCCTGCTCAAGCTGGGAGAACCGGACCTCGTGGTTGCCGGCGGCAACCCGGTCGGCGACCAGAACCCTATGGCCTTCCTGCCGTATGGCGACGAGCTCGCCGATCCGTCGCCGCCGAACGTCCGCAATGCCTACCCGTATGCGGCGGAGCGGCTGCTTTCGTTCTTCGCGGACGCCGATCGATCGCCCGACCTTGTCGTCATCCACACCCCGCGCCACTACTTTCCGGAGGCAGGCGGCCATCGCGGGGAACACGGCAGCCTCGACGTCGTGCAATCCCGGGCGCCGCTGTTGGTGTCCGGAGCAGGTGTGCACGCGTCGGGAATCGTCGGCGGGCATGCCCGCTTGCGTGACGTCGGACCAACGCTGGCTTGGCTGTGTGGCGTCGAGCCCGATCCCGAATCGGGCCGGCTGATCGACGCTGCCGGCGTTGCGCTCGACGGGGTCGTCCTGGACGGACTGGTGTCACGCGACGCGCGTTGGGTCGTCGGGGTGCTGTGGGACGGAGCCCACTGCGGCGACCTGCTGGAGCTCACGGCCCATGGCGAACTGCCAGCCGTCGCCCGCCTTCTCGACGACGGCTGCGCGCTGCGCGGCGGCGCGGTCGCCGAATTCCCCAGTGTGACGCTGACGAACCACACCTCGATCCTCACCGGCGTCGGACCAGGCCGGCACGGTGTGCTCGGCAACCTGTTCTACGACCGGCAGGAGCATAGAGCCGTCAACACAAATGACGCGACAACCTGGCACCGGACTGCCGACTGGCTGCGGCCCGGAGTGGCCACGATGTTCGAACAGGTGCGGGAAGCCCATTCGGGTGCGCTGACGGCATGCATCAACGAACCCGTAGACCGGGGAGCGGGCTACTCGACGATGCGGTTGATCCGCGACAGCGGCGCTGCCGATGGCGCTGCCAGCCTGGCCGCTGCGTTGCCCGACCCGGCCGGCTCGACCCATCTGCACAACCCCGCCCACCTTGCCGACGGGTACTTCGCGTGGGCAACGCAGGTGGACGACGCGGGGTTGGACCAGGTGCTGTCGCTCTGGGCTCACCCCTCCAGTGCCCCGCTGCTGACCTGGTGGTCGAGCTCGGTGACCGACGCCGGCCTGCATTGCGGCGGGCCTCGCTCCGAGGTGGCTCGCGATTCGTTTCGCGACGCCGACCACCGGCTCGGCGCCTTTCTGGATCATCTCGACCGGCTAGGCGTGGCGGACGACGTGATCGTCATGCTCACGGCGGACCACGGGTTCGAAGGAGCCGACCCGGACTGTCGCGGGAGTTGGGACGGTGCGCTGCGAATTGCTGGGGTGCAGTTCCGCGACGAAGGACCCGGGTTTGTCTATCTGGGGGATCGTTGGTCATGAGCGGTCGATCGACAAACTGTGGAATGCGTGCCTGTTCCACTGGGGCAATGCGGCACCCGCCTACGCGAAGCCGGGAAGCCACCTTTCGAGCTCAGCGCGGAACGGCGCCTCGCAGTCGAGCTGGGACAACACAGCCAGCCCGCCGAGCCAGACCCGGTGGATGAGCAGATACGAGGGCGGCAGGTTGAGTTTGAGCCCGACCGTGTACCCGGGTCGGCGCGGGTCGTTGATCCGCGCGAACTGCTCTCGCATCCATTGCCGGTCGAAGCGGAATGTCTCGACGGCGGCCGGCTCCAGGAACGGCGCGAGATAGTCGTAGACCTCCTCCGGCTCGAGCCGGATGTACGGCTTGACGAAACCCTGGTCGCGCAGGCCGTCGAGCATCTCGTCGGCGTTGCCGGCCAGTGCCCGCTTCATCAGCTCGCCGATCGATCGAGGCAGGCCCTCGGGGAGCCTCGCCACCGCGCCGTAGTCGACGACACCGAGCCGACCGTCCGGGGTGATCCGGTAGTTGCCCGGATGCGGGTCGGCGTGCAGGAGCCCCGCCCGTTCGGGGCCGGAAAATAGGAACCGCACGTAGAGCAGGCCTGCATGGTCCCGCTCGGGCCTGGTTCCGGCCAAGATCACGTCCGATAGTGGTCGGCCCTCGAGCCAGTCGGAGACGAGCACGTGTTCGGTGCCGTCGACCAAGCTCGGAACCACGAACTCGGGATCGGCGGCGTAGGAGAAGGCGAACCCGTCCTGTGCGTCCGCCTCCATCCGGTAGTCGAGTTCCTCGATTACCCGGTCTTTGAGCTCGTCGAGCAGTGGACGCACATCGAGGCCGGGTACGAACGAACCGATCACGCGGCCAAGCCGGGAGACCTGGTTCAGGTCTGCCCGTAACGCGTCGCCCGCCCCGGGATACTGCAACTTGACCGCCACGTCACGGCCGTCGCGCCAGACCGCTCGGTGTACTTGACCGATCGACGCCGCCGCGGCGGGCACGTCGTCGAACTCCCGAAACCTGCGCCGCCAGTGCGACCCGAACTCCTCCCTCAGCACGCCATGCACTACCTTCGCCGGCATCGGCGGCGCGGCCTCCTGCAGCTTCGTCAGTGACGCCCGATACGGGCCGAGGAGCTCCTCCGGGAACGCGGCCTCGAGGATCGACATGGCCTGGCCGAACTTCATCGCGCCGCCCTTGAGCTCGCCCAGGACCTTGAACACCTGATCGGCGGTGCGCTGCTGAACCTCGGCGGCAACTGCCTCCGCAGGACGGCCGCCGAGGCGCTTGCCGAGTCCCAGCGTCGCGCGGCCGGCGATGCCGAGCGGCAGCGCGGCCAGCTTGGCGGTGCGCGTCACGGCCTTCCGCGGCAAGTCTGTCACACAGGCATTGTCTCCTTCCGCACTCGCGTGACAGGCCGGTGAGCTTCCACCAAAACCCCTTCCATGATCGGGTGTTCAGAGGTTGCGCCACGCTCGGGGTGTCGCACCACTTGTAAACAGCTTCCGGGGCGGAGGAACGATGGGTGCACACGGGGAACTCCGGTTCGTCGTGCAGCGGCACCGCGCCCGACGTCTGCACTACGACTTGCGGTTCGAGATCGACGGTGTGCTGGTCAGCTGGGCCGTGCCGAGGGGTCCGACCCTGGATCCCCGGGCGAAACGCACCGCGGTCCATGTCGATGATCATCCAATGGAGTACTTCGACTTCGAGGGCGTGATCCCGTCGGGCGAGTACGGCGCCGGAGACGTGATCGTGTGGGACATGGGCACCTGGGAGCCGTACGGCACCGACGATCCCGCGGCCGCCGTCGCTGCCGGCGAGCTGCACGCGGAGGTCCGCGGTCACAAGCTTCGGGGCCGCCTGGTCCTGGTGCGTCGCGAGCGGAGGGGCTCGGAGTCTCGCGGCGACCGAGAGCAATGGCTGCTGTTGCACAAACGCGACGAACACGCGATAGAAGGCTGGGATCCGGAGGACCATCCCCGATCGGTGCTCAGCAGTCGCACCAACGACGAAGTCAAGGCCGATCCGGAACGAATGTGGCGTTCGGACCTGCCCGCGGCTGAGGCGTCGATAGCGCTGCATCCACAGGTCGCGGCCGATCTCAGCGCCGACCAGCTCGACGCCCTGGAGGCGCTCGGCACGAGCGGCAAGTGGGAGGTATTCGGCCGCACCGTGCGGCTGACCAACCTGGACAAGGTGCTCTTCCCGGGCCGGGCTGGTGAATCGCCTGTGACCAAACGCGAGTTCGTACGCTATTCGGCGCAGGTCGCGCCGGTCGTCCTGCCCTACCTGGCCGGTCGTCCGTTGAACATGCACCGGTTCCCGAATGGGGCCACCGCCAAGGGGTTCTGGCACAAGCAGATCCCTCAGCACGCGCCGGAGTGGCTCGCACGCTGGGACAACCCCGAGGCTGACCCGGGCGAGACGACGACATACCTCGTGGTGAACGAGCCGGCCGCCCTGCTGTGGGTGGCGAACTTCGGCGCGTTGGAGTGGCACGCGTGGACCTCGCGCACCGACGCTCCGCACCGCCCGACCTACGCTTTGATCGACCTCGACCCCGGTGCGGCAACCTCATGGGACGAGGTGCTCACGCTGGCGCGCCTACACCGCACGGCGTTGGAGCATCTCGGTGTTCGGTCACAGCCGAAGCTCACCGGCCGGCGAGGTATTCAGATCTGGGTTCCCATCAGTCGGGGCCCGAGCTTTGCCGAGACCCGGGCATGGGTCGAGCAACTGTCTCGGGCGGTCTCTGCGGTCGTGCCCGAGCTGGTGAGCTGGAAGTGGGAGGTACGCGAACGCAGCGGCCAGGCTCGGCTCGACTACACCCAGAACGCCATCAACAAGACGCTGGTCGCGCCATACAGTCCCCGCCCTGCTGCGGGTGCACCGGTGTCGGCTCCCATCTCATGGGACGAGCTCGACGACCCGTCGCTGCGACCTGACGCCTTCACAATCCGTACGGTTCTCGACCGGGTGCGTGCGCGCGGCGATCTCTTCCGCCCGGTGCTGGTCGGCGAGCAGACGCTACCTCGCCTGAGCTGATTTCGTGACCGCGCGGGGAGTGGCCGGATGCTCTGCGGGCTCCGCGATTCGTGGCTGACAAGCGTGCCACGAATCGCTCTTTAGACGCCCGCCGCCGCATCCAGCCACACCCCGCGCTCGCACTTTCCGTACCGCATTCGGCCTCCACCCGCGCGGTCGGTGCTGCCGTGCCAGTCAGGCGGCCCAGGTGCAGCCGCACGCGGGGTGCGGGCGCCAGCTGCGCCGTCTCGGCAAGCCGAAGGGCAGCGACGTCTCCACCGTGCCGTCGACTGTCGCCGGGACGAATCCGTCGAGGTGGGCGAGCACCTGCTGGGCCGCGAGAGCAGCGACGTGCGTGGCGAGGGTGACATCGCAGGCAGCGACGCCTTGGAGCGGAGCGTCAGCCTGCGCCAAGATCCGCGGCCAGGCCGGATCACGGTCGGCCCGGTGCAAGTCGTGGCAACGCAGGCAGGATGTCGTGCCGGGCAGGACGAGTGGTCCGACGACCCCGGTGGTCTCGATCACGCGAGCGATCAGATGCGGGATGCCGAATCGAAGCAAGGTGGCTGCGTCGGTTCGGGCGGTGTCCTCCGTAGGAGCGAGGACGACCACGTCCGGGCGGTCGGCGGGCCGGTCCGCAACGTCGGGTAACGCCGCTGACACCGCCAATCCGCGGGGTAAGCCAACATCGCCCCAGGTCAGCCCTCCGGGAGCGATATCGTGCGCTGTCGCCCGTCCGCTGTCGTCGACGCTGACCTGTCTAACGCCCGCCGCCGTGAGCAGCCGGGCGATCACTGCGCCGACGCGGCCGGCGCCGCGGATCTCGACCTGCGCCTGCCGCCGGGATGCCAGTGGGTCGTCAGGGTCCCCGGCGAGAGCCGATGGTCGGCCGCCCTGCTCGGGGCCGAGCAGGCTCAGGCTGGCGTGGTCGGGAGCAAGAGCGTCGTCGGGATCAGCGGGTCGAAACAGGTTCCCGTCGACCAGCACGCCGGCTGCGTCCATGGTCTGCACCAGCCGGTCTGCGGTAGACGCACTGCCGCCCGCGCGCTCGGCAGCCGCCCGAAGGGCGGCCACGTCCCGAACCCCGTCCATGGACCGGAGTACCGCGATCTCGGCCGGGCCAAGCCCCGCCAGCACCACGGCCCCCGCTGGGTCGAGGCCGATCTGCACCGTGCTGGAGTCCCGCCAAACCCGCGCCAGCGCGGGGTGAACAAGCAAGCGCATCGCGGACCTCCACGACGGTTACCGGACCGGCCACGCCGGAAATGATGCCCGTTAGCGCCGGGTTACCGTCCTGGCCGTCCACAGTCCAGCTGGTGCAGGCACGGCATAGCGCAAAGGGGCGGCCCCTCGCTGTGGGAGGCCGCCCCTCGCCAGGTGTCGAGAGCTTGTCTTAGGCCTTGCCGAGGATGCGGTTGAGGTTCGTCGAACAGACCGGACAGGTGGCCTTTGCCATCCGCGTCCCCTTGTCGTTGACGACCACATAGCCGCTTGCCTCACGCTTCGCCTTGCACTTCACGCAGTAGAACTCACCGGAGTAGGTCTCGGTGTCGATCTCGGCCACGATGGCCTCCTGTCTTTCGTCGTCGGTTCGGAGCGGCGCCGGCGACTCGGTTCTTGTCCGGCTCATGCTCGGCGTCACACCATACGGCAGACGCTCGAGGTCACCTGACGGCGAAGGCCTCGCCAGCTGCCTCCGTCAACTAGCCGGCCGTGCGGTGGTCTCGGCTGCAGGGTGCCGAAACGACCGTACGGCCGGCGTTACGGCGGATGCCCCCGTCCCGGTCGTCGCGGCCTGCACGCCTTCCCCGTGCGTGCGACCGGCCGGTGCGACGAGGGCCCGTCCCTGGTGAAGGTAGAGGTGAACCTCCGGACCGGTCAACGCCGTCGGGGGAGTTCCGTCCACGACCTGTGGAAAACCCTGTGGACGACCTGTGCGACACACCGCGCGCTGTTGTGGACCGGCAGTGGGCAGCGCTGTTGACAATCACCGTACTCATGTGCGAATGCACGTGCTAACCAGCAACGTTGCTGTCCACCGGGTGTGGACGGCAAGTTTTCGAGGTCTCGACCGGTACCGTTCCCGCATGGAGGAGCCCGTCGTCGAGGTCCGGCGGTCTGCGCGCCGCCGCCGGACGGTGACGGCATTTCGAGAGAACGGCCGGGTCGTGGTATGCGTCCCGGCTCGGTTCAGTAAGGCTGAAGAGCAACAGTGGGTCGACACCATGCTGCGCCGGCTTGCAACCAAAGAGAGCCGCCGCCGGCCGAGCGACGAACAGCTCCTGACCCGCGCGCGCGAGCTGACGCGGCGTTTTCTCGACAGTCAGGTGCAACCGCTCAGCGTCAGTTGGTCGTCGGCCCAGCAGGCTCGGTGGGGTTCCTGCACACCGGCCGACGGCTCGATCCGGATCTCTGACCGGCTTCGCGGAGTGCCCCAATGGGTTCTCGACTACGTGCTCGTCCACGAGCTTGCCCACCTGCTGATCATCGATCACCGGCCGGAGTTCTGGGCACTCGTCGACCGCTATCCACGCTCGGAGCGAGCTCGCGGTTTCCTGGACGGCCTCTCGCACTCCGCCGGCACCGAGATCGAGGAGGGCTGATTCCCGGCTAGGAGGCTCCACCCGCAGCGCTGTCGTCGGGCCGGGAATCATCGCCTTGAGGCTCGGCGTTATCGAGGGCTGACACGTCGAGCTCGTCGTCTCGGCTGAGATAAGCGACCGGGTCGACGAGGTCGTCCGCCGTCGGCAGCAGGTCGGGGTGCGCCCACACGGCGTCGCGCCCGTCGACGCCGCGGGCGTCGCGGACCGCGCTCCAGAACGCCGACGCCTCGCGCAGCCGTCGGGGCCGCAGCTCGAGCCCCACCAGCGTGGCGAAGGTCTGTTCCGCCGGCCCGCCGGTCGCGCGGCGACGTCGGACCATTTCCCGCAGCGACGGTGCCGACGGGAGCCGTCCGTCGGTGGCCTTCGTCACCACGTCGTCCACCCACCCCTCGACGAGCGCAAGTGCGAGTTCGAGCCGTCCCAGCGCCGCGGTCTGTTCTGGCGTCGTGGGCAGGTCGAACAGTCCGCCTTCCAACGCCTCCTGGATGGCTTCGGGGCGCTGCGGGTCGATCTCGCGCAGCGACGACTCGATCCGCTCGGTGTCTACGGAGATGTTGCGCGCGTACTCCTCGACCAGCGCGATCAGGTGCGGCCGGAGCCACGGGGTGTGTTCGAACAGGCGCAGGTGCGCGGCCTCCCGCAGGGCGAGGTAGAGCGTGACGTCGCGTTCCTCGACCCCGAGCCCTTCCCCGAATGTCCGCACGTTCGCTGGCAGCAGAGCCGGGTGCCCCTCGGCGAGCGGCAGGCCGATGTCGGCGGCGCCGACGACCTCAGCGGCGAGCTTGCCGATGCCCTGGCCGACCTGCGCTCCCCACATCGACACGCCGACCTGCTGCATCATCCCCACCAGCGGTCCGGCGGCTTGGGCCATCTCAGGCGGCAGAGCCTGGCCCATCGCTGTGGACACTTTCGCGGCAACCGGCTCGACCAGTCCCCGCCACGCAGTCTGGGTGCCCTCGACCCACTCGGCCCGGCTCCAGGTGCGCGGAGAACCGCCTGTCGCCGGTAAAGACGTGGCCTCGTCGAGCCAGGTGTCGGCTAGGCGGAAGGCGTCTTCGACCGCCCGGCGTTCGGCTGCGCTGACGGACTTGTCCCCAGTTGCGGCGACGACCTGCCGAGCGGACTGGTTGGCGAGATCCCAATTGACCGGCCCACCTGTCCAGGAGAGCATCCGGCCGATCTGTTGCAGCATGGCGCCCAGGTCGGGTGCGCCGGCCCCACCGGCACCGAGCGCTTCGAACAGCTGCGAGAGCGGATCCTGCGTACCGCTCGGTTGCTCCGGATCAGCTGGCTGGCCGCCGCCCGATCGTTGTGCCGGCACGCCTTCGGCGTCGTCATCGGATTCCTCCGGGTCCTCGCCGGGCCGGAAGCCGAATGGCACGTCGCTCATCGGCTGGCCTCGAACCGGAGCGGCAGCAGAACAGAGCGGCTCATGTCTCCACGGTAACGGCCCAATGACGCAAAGCAGGCTTGCGCCCACAACTGGTTCGCGCTAGGCGCAACCAATGCTGCGTAGGGTTCACCAATGAGCACAGTGCGCCTGCTCGAGGTGCGCGACCAGCCGTTGTCGGTCGACGAAGTTCTCGTGGTCGTGAGCGACCCGGGCGCTGGCGGGACCTGCGTGTTCGTGGGCACGGTCCGAGACGTCGACAGCGGCAAAGTGGTGACCGAGTTGGACTACACCGCACACCCGACGGTCTCGAAGGTCTTCAGCGAGATCGCGGACGAGGTGGCGGCCTCCTATCCGGTGAGCGCCCTGGCTGCCGTCCACCGCGTCGGCGAGCTGAAGGTCGGCGATATCGCGGTGGTCGTTGCTGCTGCTGCGCCGCACCGGGGCGAGGCGTTCGCCGCGTGCCGTCGGCTCATCGACGAGCTCAAGACCCGAGCCCCGATCTGGAAGCACCAGCGTTTCGACGATGGCGGCGAGGAGTGGGTGGGTTCGCCCTGACCGAGCCTCAGGTTGTTCTCAGCCGGCCACCGTACGCTGGATCAGCCCCATCGAGCAGACCAGTGAGGAACCGCCACCCGCATGTCCCGTCGCGTTACGACGCTCGCCGTGGCCGGCACCCTGCTGATCGCACTCGTGGCCGCCGCCTCGTTGTTCCCCGTTCCGTACGTCGTCTACTCTCCCGGGCCGGTCGAGGACACTCTTGGCGAGTGGGAAGGCGAGCCGGTGATCGAGATCCACGGCGCCGAGACCTACCCGACCAGCGGTGTGCTCGACCTCACGACGGTCGGAGTCACGCCGGCAGATCGCAAGCTCGACCTTCTTCGAGCGCTGCAGGCGTGGGTGGATCCGGACCGGACTGTCGTGCCGCGCGAGCTGGTCTACCCCGACGACGTGACCGCCGAGGAGGCGCGCGAGGAGAATGCTCAGCTTCTCGAACGGTCACAGGAGTCGGCCAAGGTTGCGACCTTACGCGAGCTGGGTTTCGACGTTCCAGAGGTCGTCGTCGTGGACTCGGTGCTCGACGGAGCGCCGGCCGATGGCGTGCTAGTACCAGGTGACGTCGTCATCTCCGTGGACGGTGCACCGATTGCGACGCCGGAGGACGTGGTGGAGGCGGTCACGGCGCACGAGCCGGGCGAGACGGTCGAGTTCGTCGTGGAGCGCGATGGTTCGCGGCGGACGGAGACCGTTGGAAGCCAAGCGGCTGAAGACGACGGGCGTACGATTGTCGGCTTCAGCCCGACGATCGGCTACGAATATCCGGTCCAGATCGACGTCAACATCGACGACCGGATCGGCGGACCCAGCGCGGGCACGGTCTTCGCGCTGGCGATCTACGACACGTTGACCCCTGGTGCTTTGCTCGACGGGATGCATGTCGCCGGCACGGGCGCGATCAGCCCCGACGGTGAAGTCAGCCCGATCGGGGGTATCCAGCAGAAGATCGCCGCGGCCTCGGCGGAGGGGGCGACGTTGTTCCTGGCCCCCGCGGGCAACTGTGACGAGGCGGCCGCCGCCGATCCGGGCGATATGCGGGTGGTGCGAATCGAGACCCTCGACGACGCGATCGGCGCGCTGGAGACTGCCGCCGCGGGCGACACCAGCTCCTTGCCCTCCTGCAGCGCCTGACGGTTCGTGATCGAGGGCAAACGAGCTGACGCGGGGCCCGCGGAGCATCCGATCGCGGCGTCAGCCTGAACGCCCGGCAATCGCTCAGTCGGCGAAGGTGGCGGCCAGTGCGTCGGCGAGGTCAGGAGCCAGGTCGGGGTCTCGGAGCAGCTCGCCGTGGCCGTGGCGGCCGCGAACACGCAGCGCCGACGAACGCGCGCCGTCGCGCATCACCGCGACTACCAGCCGAACGTCGGCCCGGTCGGGATGCCGAGCCGCCCAGGCAGCAGCCTCAGCGGCTGCGTCGGGCACGCCTGCCTCAGCATCGGGAGGAAGGACGATCCGCTCGAGCGCTAGGGCGCATCCGACGACTGTGCTCGGCCAAGCAATGGTGGCGAGGACGTCCTCGAGCTGCCGCTCGGGGAGTTCCTGCTCGACGGGAGTGAGCTGGCCCGCCATCGGTTCGCCGCCCTCGAGCCGGAGCTGATCGACAAGTGCCGGCTCCCGCGACAGCAGGTCGCTGGTGGGAGCCAGCGCGAACAGTCGAGGTCCCTGGTCCCACCCTGCGCCGGCGACATGCTCCTCGATCTCGGCCACGGCCCGCGCGAGTGGCGTGGACGGGTCGCCTGCGGGCATTTCCGAATCGTTGCATGGGCGCTGCCCGGTCGGCCGCGGTGGTGATATAGCTTCGCAAGAGTGAGCCAGGACCTGCCCCGCCCCGCGCGTCCGTTCCGGAATCGCAGCGGAACGAGCCGGCGCTCGCGCGCGCTGGTGCCCACTCTCATCGTCCTGGCGATCCTCGGCGTGACGTACGGCATCGCAACTGCGCTGTGGACGGAACGACTGTGGTTCAGCTCCGTCGACTTCGTCGGAGTCTTCACCACGAAGATCGTCACGGAAATTGTGCTGTTCGTGATCTTCGCGCTGTTGATGGCGGCCGCGATCTCGGTCAATGCCATCGTGGCCTACCGGCTCCGTCCGCGTTACCGGCCGATGAGCGTCGAGCAGCAGGGACTGGACCGTTACCGCGATGCCATCGATCCGATCCGGCGGTGGGTGGTGATCGGGGCGTCGCTCCTGCTGGGCCTGATGGCCGGTGGCAGTGCGGCGGGGCAGTGGGAGACGTTCCTGCTCTGGCGCAATGGGCGCGACTTCGGCACGACGGACAAGGAGTTCAATCAGGACATCGGGTGGTTCGCGTTCGACTACCCGTGGTGGCGCTACGTACTGAGCTTCGCTTTTGCCGCGGTCATCGTTGGTCTCATCGCGGCGGCGATCACGCATTACATTTACGGCGGCATCCGGCTGCAAACGCCGGGGGAGCGGATTGCGCCTGCGACACAAGCTCATTTGTCCGTGCTCATCGGGCTGTTCGTGCTGCTCAAAGCCGTTGCGTACTGGATGGACCGGTACGCTCTCGTCCTCGACGACGGCGCGCTGTTCACCGGTGGCTCGTACACCGACATCAACGCGGTGCTTCCGGCGAAGACGATCTTGATATTCGTCGCCCTGATTTGTGCACTGCTGTTCTTCGTCAACGTGTGGCGCCGGTCGTGGACCTTGCCCGGGCTCGGCCTGGGCCTGCTGGTGTTGTGTGCCGTCCTGCTCGGCGGAGTGTGGCCACTGGTCGTCCAGCAGTTCCAGGTGAAACCGAACGAACCGGACCGCGAGCGCGACTACATCTCGCGCAACATCGAAGCGACCCGCACCGCGTATGGCGTCGATGGCGTGAAAGAGGAGGAATACGCCGCGACGACGGACGTGACCCCCGGCCAACTCGAGGAGGACTCCGGCACGGTCCCCGGGATCCGCCTGCTCGACCCCAACGTGGTTCCGCCCACATTCCAGCAGCTACAGCAGGTCCGTGGCTTCTACCTTTTCCCCGACACCCTCGACATCGACCGCTACAACGTCAATGGCGAGAACCGCGACATGGTTGTCGCGGTGCGCGAGGTCGATCTCGCCGGCATACCCGAGGACCAGCGCAACTGGAACAACGAACACACGGTTTACACCCACGGCTTCGGGTTCGTCGCCGCGTACGGCAACACCCGAGCGACGAACGGCTCGCCATCGTGGGCCGAGGAGGACATTCCGCCGAAAGGCGTACTCGGCGAGTTCGAGCCGCGGATATATTTCGGTGAGAACTCACCGGAGTACTCGATCGTCGGTGCGCCGGAGGGTGCTACTCCGGTCGAGTTCGACATCCCGGAGGACCCCGACGCCGGAGGCCGTGAGCGCAACAACACCTACGAGGGCTCGGGTGGCGTGCCGATCGGCTCGTTCATCAATAGGTTGCTTTACGCCACGAAGTTCCAGGAAGGCAACATCCTGCTCTCGGGAAGGATCCACGAGGAATCGACGATCCTCTACGACCGCGAACCGCGCCTGCGCTTGGAGAAGGTGGCGCCGTGGCTGAAGGTGGACGGCAACCCATTCCCTGCGGTCGTCGACGGCCGGATCGTGTGGATCCTCGACGGCTATACCACCCTCAACTCCTACCCGTACGCGCAGCGCATTTCGCTCGACGAGGCGACCAGCGACTCGCGGACGATCGCGCGGGCCGTGGTCGCGCAACCGCAAGACCACGTCAACTACGTGCGCAACTCGGTCAAGGCAATCGTGGACGCCCACAGCGGCAGCGTCACGCTCTATGCCTGGGATGAGAACGACCCCGTCCTCCAGTCCTGGATGGCGGCGTTCCCGGGAACCGTGCAACCCCGCTCGGAGATCTCCGACGAGTTGATGGCTCATCTGCGCTATCCGGAGGACCTGTTCAAGATCCAGCGGTACCTGCTGAGGAGGTACCACGTCACCAATCCGACGACGTTCTACGGTGTTCAGGAGCGGTGGGCCGTCCCGAACGATCCGAGTGTCAATCGGGCTGAGTTCCAGCCTCCCTACTACCAGACCATTCAGATGCCCGACGTCGACGCGGCTTTCTCGTTGACGACGACATACGTGCCCGAGGGGCGGCCGAACCTGGCTGCATTCATGGCCGTCAACGCCGACGCCCGCAGCGACGAATACGGCACGATGCGGATCCTGCGGCTATCGGCCAACACCCAGATCAACGGCCCAGGGCAGGTGGCCAACGACTTCGAAACCGACCCCGATGTCGCACGCGAGCTGTCACTGCTTCGTCAGGGCGAAGCCGACACCATCACCGGCAACCTGCTCACCCTGCCGGTGGGCGGCGGCCTGTTGTACGTGCAGCCGGTCTATGTCCAACGGGCGACCAGCGACGCAGCGTATCCGCTGCTTCAGCGTGTACTCGTAGGGTTCGGCTCCGAGATCGGCTACGCCGCGACGCTGCAGGAGGCGCTGGACCAGGTCTTCCACGGTGAGTCGGGCGCCGAGACCCAGGAACCAGGCACCGGGGCGCCGTCAGCTCCTCCTACAGAGGCGCCGAGTCCGCAACCCACGCAGCCGCCAGCCGGGGAGGGCCAAAGCGAGCTGCAGGCCGCGATCGCGGATGCTCAGCAGGCGTACGACGACGCCCAGGCCGCGCAGCGCGAGGGCAACTGGGCCGCTTACGGCGCCGCGCTTGACCGGCTCGAGGAGGCGCTGGCCCGCGCCGCCGCGGTGTCCGGTGAATCGCCCGCTGCCGAACCGACACCATAGGCTGAGGATCCCTCCATTCGGCATCGGTGGGACGTCGCGGATTTGGAGGGATGATCAGCGGTCCCGTACACTCGTAGCAGCGACGCGGGGTGGAGCAGTTCGGTAGCTCGCTGGGCTCATAACCCAGAGGTCGCAGGTTCAAATCCTGCCCCCGCTACCA
>JBKPAG010000037.1:0-21688 GCA_046726315.1 Actinomycetota bacterium
CCGGGCCGCACGCCATGAAAGAGCCACACCCAAACCGTCACAGGCGGGCAGCCACGATGAGAGCGTCCGACCGGGCACCAACCCCGAGACTGACCGGCCAGCCAGCCTCAGACAACAAACAGCCACGAACCATGCCACGCCGGCTGCCCGTCCCCGTCCGGGCTAATCCGGTTGCAAAACTCCGCCAAGGTCACGTGGCGCCCGGCTCAAACCCTGCACATGACCTCGACCGATGTAACCCCCGATGGTCTATCGGCAGGGTCAACGCCGGAGCTGTCTGGCCCCCGCCGGTACCGCCAACAGCTGGCGACGGTTTCCGCGTAAGCACGTTTCGGGCAGCGTCGTCGGGCGCGCTGCTGTCGACGCCGTGAGCACCGGCCCGTCGAACTCAATGCGGCCGTGTCGACAACGGGTGCAACTCGGCGGTGCAGCCGTGGCGGAAGGAGCGTTCCAATAGGCAGCTACCTCGCCGCGCTCTGGCGGCTGCCGGTGCCGTTCGCCTGCCATAACGACCTGTACGTCATGGCTACCGTGCTGACCCGGTCGCAGTGCCGACGGCACTGGCGCTCAAGGCCATTGACGCCACGATCACCGCTACGACGACAGCGCGCTTCCCGTCACGAGCCCCCGTCGTGTTGCCCCGCGCCCGTTTTCAGTGGCGCTGCGAACAATGCACCGATAGTAGCGGTTACCCGGTTTCGTGGGCATCATCGTCGCGAGCGGCCGTAAGAACGATCACCACGGTGGTGGCACCAAGAGAACAATCTCTGGATCGAGAGAAGGATCATGGATTCCGCGAGTCCGAGGGCAACACCCAGAGGGCTACCTGGATTGGCGTCACACCCTGACCTTGGCGCGACGGTGATTGATCGCCGTGGTTTCTCGCGCCGCCGCGGTCTTCTTGGTGCCGCTGGTCTTCTTCGCGCTGGTCTTCTTGGCGGCGGCTTTCTTCGCGGTTGCTTTCCTGGCGGTTGTCTTCTTGGCCGTCGTCTTCTTCGCCGCGGTCTTCTTCGCGCCATAGGTCTTGGCGACCGTCATCGACCTGCCCGATGCCATCGATACCCGCAGCCGATAGAAGCCCAGCCGCTCACGTGCGCTTTCGGCCTCCCGCGCAACGGCGCCCAACTGCTCCGCGACTTCCTCGATCACAACCATGTTGGCGTGTTCGGTGTCGCCCGCGCTTGTCGCACGGAGCACCACGTCCCGGATATACGCGGTCGGCTTCATGCCGAGCAGGTCCGCTTCGGCCCGCACCGCAGCAATCTCGGCTTCGGAAAACCGCACCGAGATGGTGACTTCACGCCGGGTGGCTGGCTCGACCGGCTCCGGCTCGCCCCACTCGTCGGCGTTCCGGTGGGTGTCGTAATGGTCGGCCAGCTCGGCTTCGGTCATCTGCTCGGTTGCCTTGGTCATCCTCACCACCCCTCCCATGCCGTGATCGGCCGGATGCCGTCGCGGGTCAGCTCGGCCACAACGGTGATCGCCTTCCCGCCATCGGTGCGGGAGTGGATGAGCACCCGATCCGGGTGAGTCCGATGCCGCTGTATCGCATCGGCATTCCAGATCGCCTGCTCAATCTCCCGCGCCGTGCACCGCTTGGTTGCGTGAGCTTCGTTTGCCTCGTCCCACTCGATCCGGCCAAAGATCACGGCCAACCCTGGTGGTGCACCTTCGTCCTTTCGGTGATGCGTTCCTTGTGTTGCAACTCTACGCCAATGCAACACATTCCCGGGAGGGTCTTGCAATCAACCACCGCGCGAGAGTCTCCAATCGCGATCACAGCGGGCCCGCGGAGCGTTCACACCCCGTCCAGCACCACGCACCGCTGGGCCCGGCAAAGCTGGTGGCCGCGGCGGCATCCTGGGCGGATATCGGACGGCTTCGAACAGTGCCCGGCGGCGCGTCGGCGCACGGTCGCGCCCCAGCATGGTCGCGATGTTGGCGGGTCCGGCCTAGTCGGCCAGCCAGGTGGCCGCCAGCGTGCGGGTCGATATCGTCCAGCAGCAGCGTCCGCCACGGCACCACGCGCTCAGGGTGCAACCGGATGATCTTGCCCACTCACCGGTGCCAGAACTACCACGGGGATGCGCCGATTCGCGGCACGCCGCTCGTAGGCGGCTCGCCCGGGGTAGATCTCCGGGTCCCGCTGCCATAGGCGGTCCCGCTCGTCGCCGATGGCCTCTCGCGCCCGGACGCGGCGGGAAACACCACCCACCGTGACCGTGGCCGTGGGATGGGCGCGCAGGTTGTAGTACCAGGGAGCGGGTCGGCGTGGCCGAGCGCGTCGAGAGGCCGCTGGCGCTCGCGCTGGAATCTTGCGTTCCTTGAGGGAGGAACATAAGCGACTGAAGTGGCGCGTCGCTGCGCCATGCACACCCACTCCTTCCTTCGAGGAGTTGGCCGCGCGAGCCACCGGCGTGTCTCGAGGTCGGCGGTGCTGAGTTGAAGCGGTGCGGGTCAGCCGAGGCGTCGGGGGCCCAGGTCGGCGACGACGGGAGGCGGGGCGATGTGCGCCCGGGCGTGCAGCACAAATACGGCGGAGGAACCGACGACCACAGGCCGCAGCTCGAGCTCCGCCACCTGCGGCAGGTCTTCGGCAAGCCGGGACACCCGCAGCAATAGGTCCTCCAGAGCTGCCACATCGGCCGGCTCGGCACCGCGATGCCCGAACAGCAGCGGCGCCGCCTTTACCGAGCGCACCAGCTCGGCCGCATCCACGTCGGTGAGCGGTAGAATTCGGAAGGCCGTGTCGTCGAGCAGTTCGGTCGCCACGCCGTCGAGCCCGAAGCTGATGACGTTGCCGAAGGAGCTGTCCTCGAGCACCTTCACCACCACGGCTGGGCCAGGCGGTGCCATTGGTTGGACGACGAATTTGGCCCTCGAGGACCCACTGAGACGCCCTGCCAGCGTTGTGAACGTCGCCGCCAAGTCCTCCGCAGACCCGATACCCATCCGCACACCACCGAGATCCACCCGCCGCGCCGGCTCGGCCGTCATCTTCAGGACGACGGGATACCCGAACTCCTCTGCCGCGGCGACCGCCTCCTCCCGCGAAGCCACGCGGCGGGTGGGCCACAGCCGTACCCCGTAGCACTCCAGCAGCGCGGTGAGCTGGGCCGCATCGAGCTCGTAACCCGTTGGCGACTGCGCCAACACGTTCCTGACCAAGGCCAGCGCGACGTCGGTACGCACCTGGGCAAGCTCGGGAATCAGACCCGGCTCGCGCTGCCGCCAGGTCGCGTACCGCACCACGTGTGTCAGCGCCCGCATCGCGTCGACCAGGACCGCATAGATCGGCATCGTTGCCTCAGCCCGGGCCTGGTCATAACCAACGACGGCCGCGAGCAACGTTTTCGGGCCTACCTTCGGATGCCTGTCGGCCACCTGGGTGACGGCCGCGCCGACGACTCCCGTCAGCGTCTCGGCCAGGGTCTCCGCCGTCAATTCGGCGAGCGTCTCGGCGGTCTTCTCTGCCGGGCCTGCTCCGCTGATCGACGGGTTGAGCACGGTCACCACAGCGTCGACCGTATCGTCGCTCAGCAGCTCGACGAGCGCTGCGGAGCCGGTCGGCCGTCGCGCGCTCGCCAAGGTTGACCGGCTCGCGCATCCGCAGGCCGTACCGCAGCCCCACGTCGTATGCCAGGAAGCCGAGCGAGTCGGAATTGCCGACAACCGCCGCGCGGTTTCCCCGCGGCAGTGGCTGGCGGACCAGCAGGGCACCCACGTCGAGCAGCTCGGCAATGCTGTCCACCTGCACGACGCCCGCCTGCGCGAACAACGCGTCCCCAGCCGACGGCGGCAGGGTTGAGCGGCCAGTGGCTTGCCCAGGCGGCTCGATCCGGCCGAACCGGCCGCTGCGTACGGCAACGATCGGCTTGCTGCGCGAGATGCGCCGCGCCAGTCGAGTGAACTTGCGGGGGTTGCCCGTCGATTCGAGATACATCAGCACCACGGCGGTGTTCGGGTCGTCCTCCCAGTACTGGAGCAGGTCGTTGGCGCTGACATCGGCGCTGTTGCCCGCCGAGACGAAGCTCGACAGACCGACGCCCCGCCGTCCCGCGGCCTCCAGCAACGCCACTCCGAACACGCTGGACTGCGAGAACATGCCGCACCCCTCTCGCCGAATATGGCGGCGAGCGTACGTCGCATTCAGGGAGGCTCCTCGGTCGGTGACGATGACGCCCAGACAGTTCGGGCCGACGACGCGCATGCCGTCTCCTCGCGCAATGCGTACCAGCTCGACCTGCCGTTCAGCGCCGTCCGCGTCCTCATCGACGAATCCGGATGAGACCACAACCAACCCGTGTACCCCCTTGGCGCCGCAGTCGCGCACAACGCCGAGCACCTCAGGAGCCTGGACCGCCACGACCGCAACGTCGACCGGGCCGGGGATGTCCGTTGTGGAGGCGTACGCCGGCACGCCGCCGACCTCGCTCCCTGCCGGATCAGCGTCCGGGGTGACTGCGTACACCGCGCCCAGGTAGCCCCCCTCCCGGATGTGACGCAACACGGTGTGGCCGACACCGCCCTCGACCCGACCGACGCCGATGACTGCGACGGCGCCGGGATGAAGCAGCCGCTCGATCGAGCGTGACTCCGCCCGATGCTCGCGAGCGCGCATGACCGCCAACGAGGTCTCGGTGTGCTCCAGGTCGGACACGAGCCGTACGACACCCTCGCCAAAGCTGGGCGCGGTGCGGTAGCCCGCGTCCTTAAACATCGCGATCATCCGGCGGTTCTCGGGGAGAATCTCCGCGGCGAACCTCGACACCCCTCGTTCCCTCGCCGCTGCCGCGAGGTGCTCGAGCAGGACGGAGGCGATCCCGCGCCTCTGCTGGTCGTCTCGGACGACGAACGCGACTTCTGCAATGTCGCCTTCCGCGACCGACAGATCATCGTGGCCTCCGTCGAGGCGCTCATAGCGCACAACCCCAATGAGCTCGTCGCCCACCGTTGCGACAAAGGCGACCCGGTCGCGGTAGTCCACCTCCGTGAAGTACCGAAGGTCGTCGGCAGTGAGCCTGGGACGCGCTGTGAAATAGCGGTAGTAGATCGTCTCCGGCGACAGCCGCAAGTGCAATTCCTCCAGCCTTGACGCATCCTCCGGAACGATCGGTCGGATGTGCGCCGCACTCCCGTCTCGCACGACGACGTCGGCCTCCCAGTGCTCGGGATACGGCAGATTCTGCGAAGGTTCCACGTAAACACGCTAACCGCCTCGCCTCTCGTGATCACCCATGGTTGGCCCGTGGGATCGGCCCACGGGAACTGAATCAAGATCATCAGTGTCGACTCACTCGAAATGACGTGATGCCACGCCAGACAGGTGTCTCGCTGGCGAGGTGATTGAGCGCGCGGCTGAACCAGCATCGAGGATGGGGTCGACCACGACGCAGCCCGCCGACAAGCGCATCACCTACGTCGATGGGCACCGTCAACCGCTCGTTTGGGCTGCTGGGATGGCACGCGTAGCGCTGTCACATGGCTGGGCGGTGCCGGCGGCTCGTCGTCGGCGAAGCGCACAACGCACTCAGGATGTCAGCGAAGACCAGACGATCGAATCGGGCGCCGACCTGGGCGACCGAAATGTCCGGGGACGATCCCTGTCTTGCGGCGATGTCACCAGTGACGCTGCCATGCCCTTGACCTCGCGGGTTTGCATTCGCCAGGCGTCCAATCGGGGTGTGATCAGGCGACCCGGGCGTACGCTGGGCTGCTGACCTGCCCGGGTCGGCTGATACCCGGCTGCGGCGTCGATTTCTCCGGCCGCGAGCATCGCCCGGGGCCATGTGTGCGCCGCCGGTGCCCTCGGTGGCAAATCCGCACCCGATCAGTCACCACGTGCTCGCGGCTTGTGCACTCCCCGAGTGAGGAACAAATCACCAGTGCCAGAAATACGCCGGAGCACCACACAGGGTGGGTGGGCCCCACGGGGCTCGAACCCACAACCCGCGGATTAAAAGGACGCAGGATCGCGGCAACTGTGGCCTCTACCTGTGACTATGTCCTCGCTGCGCCCCCCACCAGCCCCACTGGCAGGCCAGGGTTGACGTGATTTCATGCCACGAACCATGCCACGCGGGCTGCCGTGCCGTCCGGGTTCATCCGGTTGCAGTTTCCGCCACGTCACATGCCACGCGTTGATCGGCCGCTGGTTAGAGGTCGTTGCCGGCGTAGGACTGGTTGAAGCTCTTGTTGGCGAGTGGGAAGTCCGGGACGATCGTGTCGGCGAGGGCGATCGGCAGGGCGGGCCAGTTGAAGAAGGACGGGTCGACCACCTTGACGCGACTGAGCTGACCGTCTGGTCCGATTTCGACACGGTGGACGACCGTGCCCCGCCAACCCTCGACGATGCCTAATCCCGCCCCGGGGCCGTGCGGTGTGACGGCTCGGCCACTGCCATGTTGTCCGGACAGACGGTCGAGCAGCTGGAGAACGAGGCTGGTGGAGGCGGCGTATTCCCGGCCGCGGACGCGGTAGCGGGCGAGCACGTCACCGGTGTCCTCGACGGCCACGGTGAGGGCTGGGCCGAGCTCGACGAAGGGGTGGTCGCGCCTTGCGTCGATGTCCAGGCCGGAGGCCCGGGCGACATAGCCGAGGGTCCCGATGGCGACAGCCTGTTCGCGGGTGAGAACTGCGGTGCCGGAGAAGCGGTCGCGGACAGCGGAGTGACCCTGGGTGATCGCCACGAGCTCTTCGACTTCGGCAGCGACCTGCTCCAGCACGTGCGGGTCGGGCAGCGCCTGGACTCTGGTGCCGCCGATGGTGACCGCGCCGCGGAGCAGCCGGTGCCCAGTCGTGGCCTTGTTGAGCCGCAACAGGGTTTCGCGCAGGCGTTGGGCATGCGCGTTGGCGATGCCGAATCCGACGTCGTTGGCAAGCGCACCGAGGTCAGCCACGTGGTTGTAAAGGCGTTCCAGCTCGAGTAGTACACCGCGGAGCAGCCGGTCAGGTTCGCTGAGGTCGATGCCAGCAGCAGACTCGACGGCCATTGCGTAGGCCACACTGTGCCCGATGGCGGTGTCTCCGCTGATCCGATAGGCCAGTTCGATTCCGTCTTCGGGACGTCGTCCTTCGAAGTGCTTCTCGACGCCGCGGTGCAGGAACCACAGCCGCGCCTTCATCCGGATGATGGTCTCCCCGATGACGGAGAGCCGGAAATGACCGGGCTCGATGAGGCCGGCGTGCACGGGACCGACCGGGATCTCGTACACGCCCTCGCCCTCAACCTCGTGGAACGGCACCGAGCCCGTGTCAGGCTGGAACGTTGGGGCCGGGTCGGCGTTGCGCAGCATCGGATGCCAACCGCGCGGCCAATGCGCGTGCCGAAGAAGGCGCTGTGGAAGCGGGTGACCACGCGGGTCGATCCCGTACAGGTCACGGACTTCACGCTCGAAGCGTCCCGCGGGATAGCTGTGTGCTGCCAGGGTCGGCACCCATGGGTCATCGCGGGGCACGGGCACGACCAGCTCGACGATCCGGGATGGGTGGGCGGCCGTCAGTACATAAACGATGCGGAACTGATCGTCGTCCTCGTGACAGGCCACGAGGGCCAGCCGGAATCCCGCGCTGAGCTGGACAGCAAAATCGGAAGCCAGGCCGTCCCGTGCGATTGTACGGGCGTCGACGACGCTGGCCTCGTTCACACGCCACCGCCGAGCACGGCACTGGCGCGGGCAAGCGCGGCGCCTACCGGAGTGGCGAGAAATGCGACCACAGCGGTCGCGCCGAGGGCGAGCACGAGCGGCGCCCGCGGGCCATGCGACGACCGGTCCGGTGCCTGTTCGGTGTCGTGCGGGCCACTGCCGAGGGAGATGGCGAAGGTGAGTCGGACGAGTCCGGCGAACAGCACGAGTAGCAGCGCCACCGCCAGGCCCGCAACCCAGGACAGCCCGGCCTGCCACAACGCCAGGACAATGGCCACTTCGGAGAAGAACAGCGCCGATGGTGGAAACCCGAGCAACCAGGCCATGCCGACGAGGAAGGGGATCGCCAGCCCTGGCCGGCGCGCGAGCAGCCCACGCACCTCGGAGATGATGGTGGTCCCTTCAGCCTGAAGGATGCGCCCGGCAACGACGAACAGGCAGGCCTTGCTCAGGCCGTGTCCGAGCACGTGCAGCAGCACCGCGGTAAGGCCGAGCGCACCGCCGGCAGCGGCACCCAGGGCCAGCAGCCCCATGTGCTCGATGCTGGAATAGGCCAGCATCCGCTTGTAGTCCCGTTGCCGGAGCAGTAGCGCCGCGGCGACAGTCAGAGACAACAGCCCACCCACGACGAGCATGCCGCGCATGAAGCCTGCACCAACGACGGCGTCGGCAATGGCTTGCACACGCAAAATCGCGTAGAAGGCTACGGCGAGCAACACTCCGGACATCAGCCCGGAGATCGGGGCTGGAGCCTGACTGTGAGCGTCGGGCAACCAACTGTGCATCGGCGCCAGACCCGCCTTCGTGGCGAACCCGAGCGCGGCTAGGCCGGCGGCGACCTTGATCAGGGTTGGGTCCAGCTCGGCGCTGTTCTGGTCGAGCACGACCCAGGACAGGGTGGGGGTTCCGGCCTCACGGGTGGCGGCGTAGAGCAGCACGATGCCGAGGAGAGCGATGGCGACACCGACGGAACCCAGCACGACGTACTTCCATGCCGCTTCCAGTGAGTGCCGGGTGTGGTGGTGCCCGACCAGGAAGGCGGTCGCGATGGTCGTCGCCTCCACAGCGACCCACAACACTCCCAGGTTGTCGGCCAGCACGGCGAGTGACATGGCCCCGAGGAACAGCGCCACGAGTGCCGCGTACGCCCGGTCGGAGGGCTCGGCGCTGCCCGCGGGTCGTAGGCCGCCCCAGGTCGCGGTCAGACCGACCGCCCCGACGACGGCCAGCATGTAGGCAGACAGCGCGTCAGCGCGCAACAGGCCACCGGCGGCCACCGGGGCGCCGCCTCCTCGGGACGCCAAGACCAGCGTGATCCCACAGGCGAGCAACAGCACACTGACGACGACGCCGCTCAAGCGCGCTGCCCGCGAGCCGGGCGCCAGGCTGGCAAGTGCGGCCAACGCCGCCGATAGTGGCGGGACCCAGAGGACCAGCGACATCAGTCCCGCAGCTCCTTCAGGTCGTCGAGATCGGTGCCGCCGAACTTCACCTGTATTCGACTGGTGAGGACCTGCAAGATCAGCACGACGAGAAGCACGTCGAGGGAGACGCCGAGTTCGACAACGAGAGGCACGCCCCCAGCGGTGAGGAAAGCCACTACGGCGATCCCGTTGTCCAGCAAGAGGAATCCGACCAGTTGGGACAGAGCCCGAAGTCGGGAAACCAGCTGCAGGAACCCGATGAGCACCAGCGCGATGCCCACCGGCACCGCCCGCAGGGCCGGATCGGTTCGATCGGCGACGAGTGGGCTGGCCACGACATAAGCCAGGACAGCGAGCAGAGCGACAATGATCAGTGCCGACGTTGGGTTCAGCCGAGATTCGTCGCGCTGCAGCCCGGTGGCCGCCGCACCCCGGGCCAGGACCCAGGGCAGCACGACGGCCTTGAGGACGAACACCAGGAACGCCACCGCGACCAGCTCGGTGGCGCGCCCGTGCAACCCGATGACGGCCACCAGCCAGGCCAGGCCGGCGCCTTGCACGGCAAGCAGACGGATCGATGCCCGCAAGGAGTGCCGCCACGCCAACAAGACGGCGGTGAGCAGCAGCGTGCCCGCACCAAGTGCAAGCAGCTGCGCGTACAGATCCGAGCTCATCGTGACTCCCTCACACGACCAGGTAGGAAGCGGTCACGGCGAGGAACGCGGCGACGAACGAGCCGGCCAGCAGCTCGGGCACCCGGAACAGCCGTAGCTTGGCCACGAACACCTCGGCCGCGCCGAGAACGAGACCGAGGACGAACAGCTTGCCGATCAGCGCCGCGGCGCCGACCAGCAGCGCTACCGCCGAAGCCTCGGTGGCAACCCCCCACGGCACGAGTAAGTTGCCCACCAGTCCCAGGAGCGCGGCCAACCGAAGCCACGAGCCCAGCTCCAGCCAGGCCAGATCGCGACCGGAGCTTTCCAGCACCATCGCTTCGTGGACCATGGTCAGCTCGAGGTGCGTCGAGGGGTTGTCCACGGGCAGCCGGCCGGTCTCGGCGAGGACCGCAATGGCGAGCGCGAGCACGGCCAGCAAGCTCACCGGGGACACGACCAGCGAGGGGGTCTCCAGTCGGGCCTCCACGATGAGTGACAACGTCGAGCTGCCGACCGGAATCGACAAGGCGTAGATCGCCACCAAAACCGTTGGTTCGACAAGTGCGGCGATCATCATGTGCCGACTGGACCCCATCCCGCCGAACGCGCTGCCGGAGTCCAACCCGAGGAGGGCCAGGGCAACAGTCCCGACCAGGAGGACGGAGACAACAACGAACAGGTCATCGGGAACAAGCGGCAGCGGATCCACTCCCGCGAGGGGCAGCAGCGCTACCACCACAAGGCTTGACACCAGGACCATGATCGGCGCGACCACCGACACGCCACTGGTCCCCGCCGCACGCAGTGGTTCCTTCGCCAACAACTTGCGCAGATCCCGCCAGGGCTGTCCGACGCCGGGCCCGGCCCGACCCTCGAGCCGGGCCCGTACCTGTCGCGTCACGCCGATGAGCAGCGGCGCCACGACCACCAGGAGCACGACCTGAACGGCCACCAGCACCACGCTCGACCAGGTCACAGGGACACCGCCACCAGGACGGCCAGCAGGGCGGCGAAGGAGTAGCCGAGGTAGCGGTGGACGCTGCCGTTCTGCAGCCGGGTGGCCTGTCCGCCCACCCAACGCAGGTACGACAACACCGGTCGATAGGCCCGCTCCTCGATCACGTCACCCAGCCGCTGGCTGAACCGCACGCGCTCGACGAGGTAGCGAGACTCCGTCGCGTGGGTGACCTCGATGTCTCGGTCGGGCTGCAGCGCGTCGTCGAAGACCCGCACCAACGGCTCAGCGTACGAGGTCGCGGTGTATTGCATGCGCGGGCTGACTCGGGCGCCACCGCATCCCCAAGCCAGTGCCGTGCTACGGCGTGGGTGGCGCCGGGCCGACACGGTCACGGCAGCGATGACCGGCACGGCCACCACGGCCGTCAAGACAGCCAACGCGAGCGGATCCAGCAGCGCATCCACCCCGGCCAGGTCGATTCCTCCGAGGCCGACGGCGTGCACACTCCGGGCCCCGACGGCTCGCGACAGGACGGCTGCCACCGGACCCGGCAACAACCCGAGCAGAACGACACCAGCAGCTCCAGCCACCAGCGCCACCCGCATCGCAGGCGCCGCCTCGTGCGCTTCGGCCGCCCCCGGCGAGCGGGGGCGGGCCAGGAAGCCGATGCCGTAGGCCTTGACGAACGTGAGCAGAGCCAGGCCTGCGGTGAGGGCCACAACCGCCACCGAGACCGGCATCAGTACTGCGAGCAGGCGGTCCCCCGGTGATCCGCCGTGGATCAGGGCCTGCAGCAGTGTCCACTCCGCCACGAACCCGGAGGTCACCGGCAGCGAGGCCGCTCCCAGGCAGCCGATTCCGAACGCCGCAGCCGTCCACGGCATGCGTGGACCAAGTCCACCGAGCTGGTCGAGGTCCCGCACCCCGGTGGTGTGCAGGACCGCCCCGGCGCCAAGGAACATCGTCGCCTTGAACGCGGCGTGGCTGACGACCAGGAGCAGGCATCCGACCAGGGCGGCGTCTGCGGCCCCGGCCAGACCCGACGTGCGCAGCGCGAGGCCCGCACCGAGGGCCATGAACATGAGCCCGACGTTCTCCGACGTCGAGTAGGCGAGCAGCCGCTTGAGGTCGCTGGTGACGGAGGCTTGCAGGATGCCGTACAGGGCGGATGCAGCCCCCAGGACAAGCAGAACTGCGCCCCACCACTGCGGGCCACCCGGCAGAAGCCGGACACCCACCAGAAGGATCCCGTAAACCCCCATCTTCACCATGCCCGCGCTCATCGCAGCCGAGACGTGGCTTGGCGCCTCGGGATGGGCTCGAGGGAGCCAGACATGCAGGGGAACCATCCCGGCCTTGCTCCCGAAGCCGAGCACCAGCAACAGGAACGCCACCGACGCGGCGCCCGAGCGTGGGTCGACTGTTGCCAGCTGCGCGAACCCGGTGCCGCCGACCTGAGCTGCGAGGACCGCGAACCCGGCGAGCAACAGCACGAAACTCGGATGCGTCATCACCGAGTACCAGAGGCCGGCGGTGCGCACTTGGGAACGCCTGGTCTGCTCAGCGAGCAGCAACGCCGTCGAGGCGAGCGCCATCGTCTCCCATGCGGCGAGGAAGGACAGCAGGTCAGACGCTGCCGGCACCAGCTGCATGGCAAGCAGGAACACAGCCAATGACGCCCATGCGGTGCGTGACGCCACGGGGCCGGTGGCGTACCCGAGCCCATACACCGACACCAGCAGGCCGACCACGGAGGCCACGAGGATGAACACCCCGCCCAGACGATCCGGACCCAGGGTGAGCGGCATCCCCGGCAGCACCGTTGCGACCACAAGGTCCCCCCGCGCACCGGCCAGGGCAAGCCCCCCGGTCACCACGCCAGCCAATGCCACCGCAGCGCAGGTCACGGCGCCGACCCGCGACCGAACGCCGCCGGGCGTGATCACGGCCAGCGCCACCGCCAGCACGCCGAGACCGAGCTGCGACAGCAGCCCCACCTCGACAGGGCTCACCGGCCCGTCACCCGCCGCAAGGCAGCCACGATCTCATCGGGCTCGGGCGGGCACCCGGGCACCTCCAGATCGACCGGTACGACATCGGCCACCGCGCCCGCCACGCCGTAGGCACCGGCGAACGCGCCGCAGTTGCGGGCGCAGTCGCCAACCGCCAGCACCAGGCGCGGGAGGGGGGTGGCATCCACCGTTCGCCGCAGCGGCTCGAGCATGTTGTGGGTCACCACTCCCGTGACAAGCACGGCATCGGCATGTCGAGGGGACGCCACCAGACGGGCCCCGTAGCGCTCCGCGTCGTACACCGGGCCGAAGGCGGCACCCACCTCCACCTCGCATCCGTTGCACGACCCGGCGTCCACGTGCCGCAGTTGGACGCTCCCACGCAGCACCGACGGCGCCTCCGCAGGTGCCGGGGCGTCCGGCGCCGCTTCCGCGACCCGACCGGTGTGACGGATGAGCCGAGCCAGTCGTAGAACACTCATGATTGCCCGCCCGAGGTCGGACTCAGCTCATCCTTGAGCAAGTCCCGCTCGGAGAGGAGGCCCAACAACATCCGGCGCGCCACCAGCAGCAGCTCACGCACCTCGGGAACGCTCACCGAGTACACCACCTCGCCGGACTCGCGGCGTTGGCTCACAAGGCCCGCGCGACGCACCACGGCTAGCTGCTGTGACAGGTTGCTCGGCTCGATCTCGATCTGCTCGAGCAGCTCGTGCACCGCGTGGTCACGTTCTGCCAGTAGCTCGAGGATGCGGATGCGGGCCGGGTGACCAAGCGTGCGGAACAGCTCGGCCTTGGCCCGGTACAGCGGTGTCGGCACAACGTTCTCCGCTCGCCAACTTGCATAAATGCTCACATGAACAATTAGTGGCGGACCTTAGCATCACGCACGACCCTTCGGCGACTGCAACAGCCGACCGCTGGTTGCCGCCGCGGTGTCCATGCCAACCGGCGGGTGCGACCGCCTCGACAACCCGAGACCTGGCGGCTTGTTGGGCCTCCGCAGTAGCGTCTGCTGTGTCCCCAGAACCGGGGAGTGGCGTGGCTATGACCCAGCAATATCTCGCCGGTGAGTTGTCGGTGCTGCTCGCCCCGCTGCAGGCAATGATTCGGCCTGAGCCGCCCGCAGGCGATGTTGCTCGGCTGCGTCGCCAGGCGGAGACGTTTCCGACGGATGCGCTCGCGGGTGTGGCGGTGCGCGCGTTGGAGTTCGTCGAGGCTCTGTGCTGGGACTCGTTGACCACGGGCGACGTAGCATCGTTCAATCGACTTGCTTCGGTCGGGGGAAGGCTGCGTGAGTTCGCCGTGTGCGCAGGGCTCGTCGACGAACGGTGACCAGACGTCCCTTTTCTCGGAGGTCGAGCAATGACTGCAGGACAGGAGCGGGTAGCGGCGCAGGTCTCCGAGGCGCAGATCGCGGTTCATTGGCGCGAGGAAGAGATCTATCACCCGCCGGTGACGTTCATCGCGCAAGCGAATGCGGCCGATCCGGGGATTCGAGCCCGCTTCGCGGAGGACCGATTCCCGGAGTGTTTCAAGGAGTATGCAGATCTGTTGTCCTGGGATGCGTATTGGCACACCACGTTGGACACCAGCAAGCCGCCGTTCTGGAAATGGTTCCTCGGCGGCCGGCTGAACGCCTCGTATAACTGTGTCGACCGACACCTGGCAACCGACCGAAACAAGGCCGCAATCATCTGGGTCCCCGAACCGGAGACCGCCAGCCCGATGGCGATCACCTACCAAGAGCTTTATCGCCGGGTGAACGAGTTCGCCGCCCTGCTGCGCGGAATCGCGGGTGTGGAAACGGGTGACCGGGTGACCTTCCACCTGCCGATGGTTCCGGAGCTACCGGTGTCGATGCTCGCCTGCGCCCGCCTCGGCGTTATTCATTCCGAGGTATTCGGTGGATTTAGCGGCGCCGCCTGTGGTGACCGGATCGCCGACTCAGGCAGTCGTGTCCTGGTGACCATGGACGGGTACTACCGCAACGGCGAACTCGTTGACCACAAGGCAAAGGCGGACGAGGCCGTTACGGCGGCGAACAAGCTTGGCCAAGAGGTCGACAAGGTCTTGGTGTGGCGACGCCATCCCGGACAATACGCATCGGCGAGCCCGATGGTCGACGGACGCGATTTCTTCGTCGACGATCTCCTCACGAGTTTCACCGGGGCCGTGGTGGAGCCCGTATCCATGCCAGCCGAGGCACCGCTGTTCCTGATGTACACCAGCGGCACCACCGGTCGGCCGAAAGGGGCTCAGCACAGTACCGGCGGGTATCTCGCCTACGTCACCGGCACGTCGATGTATTACCAGGACATCCACCCCGACGACACGTACTGGTGCATGGCCGACATCGGCTGGATCACTGGACACTCCTACATCGTGTACGGCCCATTGGCGCTCGGCACGACCAGCGTCATCTACGAGGGCGTGCCCACCTACCCCGACGCGGGCCGTCCCTGGCGGATCGCCGAACGACTCGGCGTGAACATCTTCCACACCGCGCCCACCGCGATCCGCATGCTGCGTAAACTCGGGCCAGACGAGCCGACGAAGTACAACTACCACTTCAAGCACATGACCACCGTGGGCGAGCCGATCGAACCAGACGTGTGGCGCTGGTACTACAACACGGTCGGCAAAGGCGAAGCCGTCATCGTCGACACCTGGTGGCAAACCGAAAACGGCGGGTTCCTGGGCAGCACGCTGCCCGCCCTCGAGCCGATGAAGCCAGGCAGCTGCGGCCCCGGCGTCCTCGGCATCTACCCCGTCATCTACGACGAGACCGGCAACGTCGTGGAAGCCGGGAGCGGGCGGGCCGGCAACATGTGCATCCGCAATCCATGGCCGGGGATTTTCCAGACCATCTGGGGGCAACCCGACCGATTCGTGCAGATCTACTACGAGAAGTACTGCGCCGACAAGGACAGCACCGACTGGCGCGACTGGCCCTACTTCGCCGGCGACGGCGCCGTGCAGGCAGCCGACGGGTACTTCCGAATTCTGGGCAGAGTCGACGACGTGATCAACGTCGCCGGCCACCGGCTAGGCACCAAGGAACTCGAGTCGGCAAGCGTCACCGTCGAGGAGATCGCCGAGGCGGCTGCCGTCCCGGTGATGGACGAACTGCGGGGCCGAGCGGTAGAGATCTACGTCGCGCTCAAGCCCGGCATCACCCCGGGACCGGACATCGAAGCGAAAGTGATCAACGCGATCGAGACCGAGATCGGGAAGATCGCCAGACCGAAGAACGTGTGGATCGTCTCGGACATGCCCAAGACCCGATCAGGAAAAATCATGCGCAGGGTCATCGCGTCGATCTCCAACTTCACCGACGTTGGCGACGTCACCACGCTGGCCAACCCCGAGATCGTGGAGGAGATCCGGCAGCACGTGCAACACGAGAAGCTCACCCACGGCGAAGCACCCCGCGACCTCACAGCGCAAGAGGAGGCAGAGATCGAGGCGTTCGGACAGGCCGAGTAGCGCAATTTTCCCGTCCGCCAACAGTTCGTTGTCCGGGTAGGCGCACGTGCTAATCCGTGGCGGCGTACACGATGTCGACTCTCGGCGGGGTGGCGCGAAACTGCGTGCATCGTGCCACGATCGACGCCCATGGACGTCGTTTCCATCAGCAATTTTGGGCGAGAGTCAGCTACCCGTCGCCGCCAGGGCAGACGGCGGGTCGTGGCGCGGTCACCGAGTAAGGGAGAGGCTGAGGCACGTCTGCAGCAGACGGTCGGGCTCTGTCGGCGGGCTTGTTATGGCCGAGCACAAGAGCTTGGGCGACGCGTCCCTGCTCTGCCCTTAAGGACGTGTCCTGCTCAACGCGGGTGAGTCACACGCCGAACCGACAGGGTGAGCTGATCGCGATGCCCCGCAGCGGCATGAGATCGAGGCTGCCGAGCCGTCGGTGTTGCTGCTCTCCGGCGCGCTGCACTGACTGCGCCTCACCAGGGATAACGACGCCCTGCCCCACGACGGGGACCATACGACTGGCACCGGCCCTCAAACGCCTGCCTGCGTTTCCCCTCGCCGAATCAGCCGTTGCGGGGGCAGGAGCGACCTACGGGCATCGCTGCCGCCGGCGTGCCACGATCGCGGTCCGGGGTCAACTCCGCGGCGGCGCGGCCGTCAGGCGGGTGTCGTGGGTGCTGTCTTCAGCGGTTCGGTTTTCGCCGGTGGGGGCGACTGGGACCCGTTGGTGATCGCAGCGTCCGTTGGGGCAGGGACCGCCGGTGTTGATTCGCCGGCGCGGTTCGGGTCGCCGAATTCGGAGGCAGACGGCCGCTCGGCGGATCCAGCTGCGGCTTGGTCGAGGAAACGCAGCAGCTCCACCGGGAAGGGCAGCACCACGGTCGAGTTCTTCTCCGCGGCGACTTCGACGATCGTCTGAAGCAGCCGCAACTGTAAAGCGGATGGTGTGTCTGCCATCACGGCGGCGGCAGAGGCGAGCTTCTGCGATGCCTGGAACTCCCCGTCGGCGGTGATGATGCGGGAGCGCCGTTCCCGTTCGGCCTCGGCCTGCCGCGACATCGACCGCTTCATCGAATCGGGCAGTTCGACGTCCTTGATCTCGACTCGGTCGATCTCCACCCCCCAGCCGACCGCCGGACTGTCGATCATCAGCGCGAGGCCCTGGTTGAGCAACTCACGGTTGGACAGCAGCTCATCCAACTCGCTTTTGCCGATGATCGACCGCAGCGAGGTCTGGGCCACCTGCGACACCGCGAACTCGTAGTCCTGCACCTCAACCAAAGCCCGGACCGGGTCGTGCACCCGGAAATACACCACCGCATCCACCCGCACGGTCACGTTGTCGCGGGTGATCCCCTCCTGGGCCGGCACCGGCATCGTGACGATCTGCAGGCTGACCTTTCGGAGGCGGTCCACGATCGGCGCGATCATGGTCAGCCCCGGCGCCCGGGCCGGTTCCTGGACCCGCCCGAGCCGGAACACGACACCCCGCTCGAACTGCCGGATGACCCGAGCGCTCGATGCGAACGCAACAACGAGGAGACCGAGGATGCCAAGCACAACGATCAGCGCGGTCATGCTGACCTCCAATGCCAGCAACACCCCTGTGATTTCATCGTATGACCGCTACCGCCACCGGGGCACAGCCGGACGCCGACCCGATCGGCGCCACCGTAATGCACCGTGTAACCGGGCCGCCTGACTACATGTCGCCGTGATCCGCGTCGATGACCGCAACTACCCTGCGGGCCGCAGCGATCGGGTCAGCGTCCAACTCAACGGCCACCGACACATGACCCGCATGACCCGCCGGCATCACCACCTGCCAGAAGTTTCCGTACGCCACCACCAGATAGCGCAGACCACCGCAGTCGATGTCGCCGCGCTGACCGGCCAGCGTCAACAGGGTCGGATTGACCAGCAGCTCCTCATAACGGTCGGACTCACCGGTCGAGGCATCGATCAGCCCCGGCCGTTCGTGCAGGACAACATGCTGGCCGCTGCCGAACGCCACGTAGCGGATCTGCGGACCGATGGCGAAGATCCGCTCGGCTACCGCATCATCAGACATCACCCCTGCATGATGCCGTCAGCCGCGGTCCCGTGCGACGCGTGGTGCGACCGCGTCATTGCCTGCCCGAAGGGTGCGCCGCTCGGACCCTCACGGGTACGGCGAGCAGCGCGCGCTTGCGCACTCCAGGGAATATCCCGTGCCCTGATCCACGCGCAGCGGGGGATCAACTCCCGCGTCTCTTCGCGGTACACCAGGTTGTCCAGGTTCCGCATCGACGCGGACCTGGTCCAGCCGGCCCGGCTATGTGGTGCGCCTTGGCGAACTGCCAGGCATACATGCTGGTGCGTGACGGCGGCTCAACGATGCTCGTGCTGCGGTCGTCGCCAGTGAGGCCGGCCAGGGTTTGCGCTTGACCGTCGCCAAGGCGAAGTTCAGCCGACCACTCGGGCCCCAGTGGTTGGTGATTTACGCGATCGGCGGCAAGACGTGGCGGCGCCGGGGCGCGTTGCGGTACACATCGTCTCGCCGCCAAGCCGTCAGGGGCCTGGACAACGGTCAGCAGCGTGGCCCCGGTTGAGGCATCAGCGGTGGGGCCGGCGCGGCGCCCGGCATCGAGGACGAGGCTGCGGGAGGTCGATGTGGAGACTTGGGATGCGATCAGGTCCCGGCGAAACGTGCGGTCCTACCGCGATGTGGAGATCGCGACCGAGGACCTGGACCGGATCCTGGAGGCCGCACAGCGCACGCCGTCGGCCGGCAACCAGCAGGCGTGGGACTTCGTGGTCTGCACCGACCGGGAGCAGCTCGCGCAGCTTGCCAAGGTGGGGCCCGCCGCCCGCCACGTCGCCGGTTCGGCGGCGACGATCGCGCTGGTGGCCCCGAGGTCCGAGGACGCTCAGATGCGCGATCTGATTCAGTTCGACCTGGGCCAGGCGACGATGAGCGTCATGCTGGCCGCCGCCGACCTCGGCATCGGCAGCGCCCATGCGGGCGTCCACGTCCAGGAGCTCGCGCGCCGCCTCCTCGGCTTTCCCGAGGACCGGTTCTGCGCGTTGCTGATCACCCTCGGCACGCCCGCCGACCGCCCGCTCACGCCGATCCTGCGGCCCGACCGGCGCCCGTTCAACGACGTCGTGCACCGTGGCCATTGGTAGCGGCCAAGTGTTAAGAGCAGCCCGGAAAAAGCCCACGACGCGTCAGGTGTCCAAGTCGAGGTTGTAGGTCAGCCAGGTTGCCCGGGCCGCACCTGTGGTGTCGTAAAGGTGCTGCGCGCGCACGTTATCCGGTGCCGTCTGCCAGCTCAGTCGAGTAGCGCCGTGTTGTACCGCGAGGTCGCGGCATGCCTCGAGCAAAGCGCGGCCGATGCCAAGGCCGCGGGCACGCTCATCCACGTACAGGTCGTTCATTATCGCGACTCGGTCTCCATGGGTGGTCTCCCACGTCCAGAAGCAGGTGGCGAAGCCGACCGGCAGGGTGTCGCGTCGGGCGAGCAACTGCACTCCCTCGTGGGCAGGGTCGGCGACCAACGCGCGGGCGAGCCGCTCGAGCTGTGCGTCGGTGGGTTCGACGGCGTAAAAGTGGCAGTAAGCGCGCATCAGCGGCAGCAGGTCCGGGAGGTCGGTGCTGGTGACGACTGCGATCTCGGTCTGTGCTGGCGAGGGCATCGGACAGCTCCGGGGGGTAGGACGACGCCGCGTCCAGGCGAGCATATTCGCGTGGCCCGTGGCCAGGTCGCCACAAAGCCTTGCCCGGTGTCCGTTCAGGTTGGCCAGCCGCCCAGTCACGAGGACACCGAGGTCGCGCAGCCGACCCAGGTTGAGATCCGGAAGGCCGCGATCGCCGGCCAACTGGAGGGACGGCTCTCGTCGTGCTCGCCGTAAGTCGCCGACGTCGTCGATGGTCCGTCCCAGGGCGCCGATCTGCTCGAGCCACCACATGATGTTCATGCCGCGGTAGGTGTCGATGTGCTGCATGTGCGTGGCTCGTCCCCTAGTCGGCGACTTCAATGATCAAAAACGCGGCAAACCGTCGGTTGAGCGCTGGAAACGCGGATTTGATCATTGAAGTCGCTATGTCGGGTGGCAGGTGGTCGCGGCTGTCGGCTGCTCAAATCACTGTGACCGCGATGTCGATCGGAACGGGGTTCGTGAGCACGTCGCCCACCGCCTGGACCGCTACCACCGACCCTGATGCCATCGCCGACGCTATCGCCGCCGATGTCGGCCGCACGGTCGACTACCGGCCGGTGGCGACCGACGGTGCCGCCCGGGCCGCGAGCCTCATCGCCGAACTCATGTGAGGGCATATTCCTCGCCCGTGCACCAACCTCGGGCGGGATTGCCAAACGTGCACCCGCACTGCGCGCGAAACTGGCACAATCCGGTGTCCGTGACGTGGACGAGCATCGGCTACCGCGACGACTCTGTCCACAGAGACATATGACCTAGGTCATATCCGGACAACCACTCCGAAACAATCGTGCGCCAAAGGAATTTGCGTGGACCAGCGGTCTCCCAGACCGGTCGGGCAATCCCCGTCCTGGATACGGGTCATCCTGGACACGGTCAAGCTGTCGTTGGAACGCAGTCGCCAGCTGCGCCTCCAGCACGACGACCACAGGCGCTCTCGGCTGTGGATCCCAGTCTTGTTCGGTCTCGTCGTGCTCGGCGGCGGGTTGCTTGTCAAGGCCACGTCCGAGTCGGCCAATCCCGTACCCGACGCCGCGCCCACGACCGGTACGACTTCCGACTCCCAGCAGCAGCGTGCCGATCCGACCGGGTTCGCGAGCCGCGCGCCAGGCGAGTCCAGCAGGGCGATCTCCAGCCGGACAGCAACACTGTCCCGCGCCGCCGCGGGCGCCGAGATCGCGGGTCGGGCCGACATCGACGTATCGCCGGGCGCGGCGGCAGTACTGCGCGAGGGAACGGTCGACGGTCGGGTTCTGGTGGTGCTGGCGGCGCTGGCAACGGCGGATCTGCTCACCGTCGTGGACGTGCCGCCGAGTGGATCTAGCGGGTCCGCGGATATCGCGAACCTGGAACTGGGCGTCGTCGATGTCGACCGGGTTCTTGATTGGCTCGACGGTCAGAGCAGGCTTCGCCCCGAGCGGGTGGAGGCACGCCGCGAGTCGTCGGTCACCTATGTCCTGCTCATCTACAACACGCCCGAACCGCCCGGACTCTTTCCGTCGTAACGCGACGTTTCCAATCTCTGCCCCTAGGAGCATGAATGATCCGTTCCGCCGCCCGTATCGCCGTCCTGGCCGTATCGGTCGTTCTGAGCACGCTCGGCGTCGGCGGCTCCGCGTCTGCCGCGCCCGACGAGGGCTACATCCGTCTCGCTCACCTCTCACCCGATACCCCGAAGGTCGACGTCTATGTCTCGTCGTTCGGTGATGACGACGATCCGACCGTTCTGCGCAGTGTCGGGTACGGCATGTTCTCGCCGTATCAGCGAGTTCCAGCCGGGTCGTACACGATTGCCATGCGGCTGGAAGGT
>JBKPAG010000038.1:0-28585 GCA_046726315.1 Actinomycetota bacterium
AGGTGGATGACACCGCCCTCGACGGCAACACTGGACATGGCGGCCGGCTCCTTCCGTAGGTGGCACCTTCCGCCTCAGGGTGGATGACCCACGCGAGATGCGGAACGGGGCCGGCCGTTCCATGCTGACTGAAAACCCGACACGGCTGGGCACTCGTGCCCGGCAAGGGAAAACGCACCTTCGTGCCACCCGACGACCCCAGACACCCCCGACACCAGGCAGCGCGAGCACGACCAGGCACTCCCGACCGCGGAGCAGCCTCGGCTCCGACACAACGCCGACCAGCGACTGCGCGATCACGCGCATATCGACAATCACCGCTGCCCACACTGGTGCCAGACGATCCGTGACCGTCATCAGAACCGACAACCGCCGCCGCCGATCGCCGCTCAAGCCAGGTGGGACGTCGGACCCACTCGTCGCACCATGATCGAGAACGAGAGAGCCTACCGACGCGATCCCCGCCACCCGGCCATGTTGAGCGAGGGCCGAAATCCAGAGATTATTGCGGCGTCGACATGCACGCGCTGCCATCGGCGGCCCAGAATGCCCGCTTGCCGTTCAAGGTCCGCTCGACCAGGCGGCCTTACGAACCGGGATTAGGTCGGATCACCAGTTTGCGGACATTACGCACACTCTTTAGCTTGCTCTGGCGCCGACTGCAAGCGGTGGTTCCTGGCGTGCTCGCCCTTCCGAGGTCGGCGCCCAAGGGCCTTTTGGCCGATGGCAAGCCCGAAGCCGGGCAGTAGCGGAATCCAGCAGGTGCGCGTGAACCCGGCGGCATCCAGCAGCGCACGGAACTCGTTCGGCCGCTTCCAACCGATCCACCCCGGATCAGCCAACCTCCCGAGCGGCGCGCTGAGCGCGGTGAACCAGGCGGGACCCGGGTCGATCACACAGTAGACCCCGCCGGGGCGCAGGCAGCGCAGGATGCCGGCAGCTGCCGCGGCCGGGTCTGGGTAGTGATGGTGGGCCAGGCTGCTGTAGACGACGTCGAACCTGCCGTGGAAGCCGGGCGGAAGGCTGCCGACATCCGCCTGAAAGAACGCACAGTTGCCGAGCCCACGCGCAAGCGCCGAGGCATGCGCCACCTTGACCATGCCCGCTGCCAGGTCGATCCCGACCGCTTCGCCCCGCGGTACAAGCGCAGCGACCCGCCGAACCTCACGGCCCGGGCCACAGCCGGCGTCCATCACCCGTGAGTCCGGCGCCAGGTACCGGCGGATAGTCGTCAGCGCCTCATCGAAAATGGGCGTAGAGAAGGGACGGACCAGCACCTCGTAGAACTCGGCCAGCTCGTCGAACTCCTCGACCAGATGCTGATTCTGACTCGGCTCTTCGAGCAGGACGGGCTCGGACCTGCTCTTCGAGAAATGGCGCCCGAGTCCGGCACGCGGCAGCCCCACAGGCTCCTCGCCCACCGGTGCGCCCACAACCCTGATACCGCTTCTCCGCAACGCCTTCGCCGGATACAACACGCTCGCGGTGTACCACCACAGCGCTCCAACCAGGCACGCCTCGCCGACCTGCCTCGGGCCGAGCTTTCGCAGCATCCACGCGGCGCCAGCCAACGCTCTCCCAACAACTCCCGGCTTCACTCAAGCTTCCTGCCAGGCACCGTAGCCTCGAAAATCGGCCGGCGAAACAAACGCAGCAGTCGTCGTAGGTGCGACCGCACTTATCGCGGCCCTCGACCTCGAAGCCCGCTATGGACTTCATCGACTGCGCTCCCGCGCGGCTCACGAAGACGATGTCAGTTGGTCTCAACATTCGGTGCCCGGGTCGATGACTGGCTTCACGTCCACGACATGCGTTCCGCCTAACGTTTCCAGGTTCCGAACGTTGGTGGCGCGGACCCGCACTTGCATCCTCGTCATCTCCGCGTCAGTTTCTACCCGTAGACACGGTCGTCGGTGCTAACGGCCCCTTCCGCTGGAGGGAACATGACCAAGCGGGTCGGCGGCCGGCGCTCGTCGCCGCCTCCATCGCTCTGCTCCTACACCTCGCCCTGCCGGCACCGGGTCCGCGGCGTTGAGCACGGCGATGCCGGGTTCGGTTCCGAGTTCGCGCCGGGGGAGCGTCACGCAGGCATCGCGCTGAGTCTCGGCGCGGCCAGGTCACCGTCTGCCACGTACGCCCGGATCAGGATCTCCTGCGCGTCCTCGTCGAGCGGGTTCGTCGCGACAAGCCTGCTGGCAAGTTCGACTGCCCGGGCAAGGTCACCCGTCGAGAGCTTGGCTAGCGCCGCCTCCCGGAGCACGCTCTGCGCGCTCCGGCCAACTGTCTGCGACGTTGCCAGCAGCCACGCCTCGAAGCTGGCGCAGGACGGGAAGGATTTGCCCTCCAGCAGTTCGCGGCCCAGGCCGGGGATGCCGATGGCATGCATCCAGGTGACCGCGGTCAGGGCATGCACCTCCACGAACGTTCCGAGTGGCAGCCGAAGGACGACAGGTTCGCCTCCGATGCTCGCCTCGGGGCCGAGGAGTCTGCGTAGTTGGGTCAGGTTCCAGCTCAGCGCGTTCAGTGGGTCGTCTGCGTCGGCGAACAGCAGTGCGGAAGCCATTCGCGGCTCGGTGCCGACTCCGTGATCAGGAGATAATCGAGCAAGGCCCACACCTTCGACCGGAGGAGGCGGCTGCGGCTGCCCGGCCCTGACCACACTCGGCTGCGGTCCGAGCAAATGGATGGCCAGCGCCTCCGCTATGAACGGATCCCGCCATCCGGGCGTGATTTCACAGGCAGCATCACAGACCTGGGATCCATGCTCCTGGACAACCGATAGCCAGCGACCTGGAGACCAAGGAGCACACATGCACCGCACGACCATCAACTCGTACCTGGCCGGCCTGGGCGAACTCGTCGTCGCCGACGGGGTCGGTGCCCACTCCGACCACCTGTTCGCTGTGGCGCGCGCTGCACACACGGTCGCGCCGGCCGCAGCCGCTGTCCTGGTCGACCCCCACGACTCCCAGATCGCCCGGCTGCGTGCGCTCGCCGTCGCCTCCGCCGCCGTACTCCGCAGCCCGGCCGCGGCCAGGTTGTTGCCCGCGGCACTCACGCACGGCACGCCGGCCAGCGCCCGGCCACTCGCGGCGTGACATCCGCAGACATTCACAGGAGGAAACCATGCATCCGGACATCGCGTACCAATTATTCAGCCAGCGTCACGCCGAACTGGTCGCCGAGGCCGCGCAACACCGACGGGTCCGAACGGCCCGACAAGCCCGGCCCGGTGGGAGGGTCCGGCGTCGGGTCGATCGCAGGTGGTGGCAGACCTTACCGCCCGACCAGGCCTGGGCCGATTGAGCAGGCGGGAGACCGCCCACGCATCCGTTCCAGCACCAACTCGCGCGCGCGGTCGAGGAGGGCGCGAGCATCGTCGATCTTGCCGAGCATCGCGCGCGCAGGGTCGCGAGCGAAGAGAGGACCACCGGGTGCTCGCGATCCGCGACCTCGACCGAGTTGCTCGCAAGCGTGAATCGCCTCCGAAACCGGAGTCGGGCCGCCGGCCACGGCCCACGCCACGCGCACCCGAGCGGCCATTGCCTCTCGGAGTCGTGCTGACCTATCGGCGTGGGCAAGGGCGCGTCGCGCTGCCCACTCCATCTCCGGCATCTGCGCCGCTCGGAAGTGCACGTACGCGCGGACGTAGTAGGCAAGCGCAAGACCCGCCTCGTCGGGGGCCTCGCGGAACAGGGCCAGCGGACAGCTCGGCGGTAAGGCAGGGCAGTTGGTTCTCCGCCCTGCGGAATCCGTGTCCCTCGCCCTCCAAGGTGAGGTAAGCGTGCGGCAATCCCGTTCGGCGAGCGCGTCGACGATCGCCTACACCGTCCAGCCGGCCCGAGCCGCGATCTACCACCGCACTCGCGCAGTCTGGACGGCGCCAGGTCGCACCTTCCGTTGAGGGTGGTGAGCGGGTGGCGCTACAGCGCCTGGAGGAAGGCCAGAATCTCCGTCTCCACCCGTGATTTCGTAGGCGCAGCGGGTTGTAGCAGCTTGTCGGCGTGCAGCGCGCCGTCGAGAAGGACGAGCTTGCGGCTCTGGGCGCCCGTGGCGGCGTCGTACAGCTCGTCCGCCAATTGGAAGGCCGGAGAGTCATCACGGGCCGTCACGAACAGGACCGGTGCCTGCAGCCCGACGACCGATTCTGTGATCTCGGTCGAGCCTGATCCGGACAGGCAGACGATCCCGTCGGCCCCCGCCCTGGCGTCCAGACCCGCGCGTAACACGGCCAGACCGCCGGCAGAGCCGCCGATCAGCACCACCTTCTGGACGCCCGACTGACCCATCTTCATGGCCGCCTCGATGGTGTCCTTGGCGAACGGGTCCACGGCCGCCGGGACGTCGGTCGTCGGCATCAGAATGCTGTAATCGAAGAGCATGACGCGGTAGCCCCGGTCAGCCAGCTCTCTGGCCCAAGGCAACCAGTCGCACACCCGTCCGACCAACGTGTTGGACACCACCACGCCGACCTGGCCGTCACCGAAGACAGCGGCCGAAATCTCCCCCTTGGGACCCGGGGAACCGCAGCAGTGTTGCCTCGGCGGCGGTGATGCAACCATCGAGACTGGTCAGGCTCGGGCTGGCTGTCGATCTGCTCGCCACGGCTGCACCCGGCGTCTCGTCACTACCACCGCAGCTCGTTACGGCCAGGGCGAGGACCACCAGGACAGCAAGAGGCCACTCAGCCTTGAGCCGTCTGGCCGCCCGCACGCTCGCTTCTTCCGCCGGGTGATGCTAACGGCACTGGGCCATGTCGGATATGCGATCAATGATGCCGGAAGCCACGGCGCCAGGTCGCGTCTAGAGGGGTGGTTTGATCCGTCCGCCAGCGCCGACAGCCTGGCCTGCTCTGCGCGTTCATCCGATGGCACGGCCTCCGCCCTCTTCGTCCGGGACACGCCGCGCGACGAACTCGGGGCGGCACCGTTCCTGTGCCTGGGTCAGGCGTTGTACGTCGAGCACCGCGGTGAACGTCCCATCGCGATCACCTGGCGGCTGCGCCGGCCGATGCCCGCCGACACCTTCGCTACAGCATCCGTCGTTGCACGCTGAGGTACACCTCGTCTCAGTCGGTGCACCCGCCTGGGTGGAGACCCCGCTTCCGGCCTCCGCTGGCGATGAGCCGCTGAGGTGCTCAGCGCCGAGGTTCCGTACTCATCGGTGGTGGACACCAGCGGCCGATCCTCGAGGTCGCTCGGGAGCTGCAGATCAATGACGGGACGCTGAGGAACTGGGTGCAGGTGGCACTGGTTCGAGCCATCGTCCACAGACCTGGTGTGACCACACGGCACATGTCAGACACCACCAGTAGGGTCGAACGCATGTACGAATCGGTGGTTCGGATTCGGGGACAGCTCACCGAGCTGATCACCGCGCTGGACCCAGACGCGGTCAGCGGGCCCACCGCCCGCCAGCTGTGGGGCGAGTTCGACCGCATCGAACGGCTCGGATCGGCCGGAAAGACGCTGTTGGCAAGGCGGATTGCGGCCACCCACCACCGCGACCGTGCCGGCACCCGTACCCCGGCGGAATCACTGGCACGAAACGCCGGCACCTCCACAGCCGCCGCCAACGAGGCGCTGGATACCTCCCACCGGCTCACCGAACTACCCGGCGTGGCCGGCTCGCTGCGCCGCGGTGAGCTGTCCCCGGCGCAGGCCGCGGCCATCAGCAGCGCCGCTGAAGCCAACCGGTCCGCCGAGCTGCGACTCCTCGACCTGGCGCCACGGGTATCGCTGGCCGAGCTGCGGGAGGAATGCGCCCGGGTCAAGGCCGCCGCCGACCCCGATCCGGACGCCACCAACCGGCGCATCCACCAGCAGCGGCGGTGCCGGCACTACTCCGACGCCGAAGGCGGCTGGAACCTATCCGCCCGCGGCACCGGCCAACACGGCGCCGCCTTCACCACCGTGCTGAACGCCATCACCGACCACGTCTTCACCGCCGCCCGCCGCCACGGCAAACACGAATCAGCCGAGGCCTACGCCTTCGACGCCCTGATGGCCATGGCCGTCCACGCCGCCGGTGGCGACCAGCCAGCCGCACTGGCGAACGGTGGTGCCGCGCTGGTCACGGACCCGCCGGACGGCAGTGACCAGCGGGCCGATCACGCCGGCTCGCCGGCGGGTGACTCCTCGCCGCCGAACGCTGGCGGCGCTGGAAAGGACCCAAGCGGCGACCCTGGGATCTTCCGAAACACCGGCAGGGTGGTGAGCCCGGTGCCGCCGCATCGCTGGTCGAATCCGCGCTACCTGGCGCTGCTGCGCCTCGACGCGGCAGCGCTGCGGCGTGGCTGGGTCGAGGGCGAAGAATTGTGCGAAATCGCCGGCATCGGACCTGTCCCGGTCTCCGTCGCCCGCACCCTCCTCGGCGAGGCGATCGTCAAACTCGTCATCACCAACGGCGTGGACGTAGCCAACGTCACCCACCTCGGCCGCGGCCCGACCACCGCGCAGAAGATCGCGCTCATGTGGACCACCCCCACCTGCACCGCCGACGGCTGCCACCGCAGGCGGATCGAATACGACCACCAAAAGCCCTGGTCGGAAACCCGACACACCCGGCTGGACGAACTCGATCCGCTATGCACCTACCACCACGAGCTGAAAACCCGACTCGGCTGGGCACTCGTGCCCGGCAACGGAAAACGCACCTTCGTGCCACCAGACGACCCCAGACACCCCCGACACCAGGCAGCGCGCGACGGACTCGCGACACACAACACCACCGCCTCCGGTAGGAGATTCACCCAGCCGCCGACAGCGCGACAGCGCCCATACCGGCGACCACGAACGCCGACACTCATTCCAGACGATCCGTGACCGCCGTTAGAACAACGGCTAGCTGGTACGACTTCTGTGCCGCGGTACGTCGAGCACCGACGCGACAGTCCCATCGCCGTCACATGACGGCTCCTCCCGGCCGATGCCTGCCGACACCTTTCGCCAGCGCACCCGTCGCACGCTGAGTGACACCTCGTCTCAGTCGGGGCACTCGCTTAGCCGTGACCCCTCCTGGCGTGCACTGTGAACCGGGCTGCCAAGGAGGAGTGGAGCACGTGTCATGACGTCGTTGCCGAGCCGGCCACTCGGCCGCACCGGCATGGCCATCAGCCGGGTCGGCATTGGAGCGTGGGCGTTCGGCGGTGGCGGCTGGGTGGACACCTGGGGTGCGCAGGAGGACGCCCTGTCCGACGGGGCTGTGCGGGCTGCCGTCGAACGCGGAGTCAACTGGATCGACACCGCGCCCATCTACGGCCTCGGTCACGCCGAGGAGGTCGTCGGCGGCGCGCTGCGGCGGATCCCGGCCGACGAGCGACCGTACGTGTTCACCAAGGCGGGGGTCATCTGGGATCCCCAGCGCCCGAACGACAAGCCGGCGCTGGTGGGTCACCCAGCCAGCATCCGGCGTGAGCTCGAGGAATCGCTGCGTCGGCTGCGGCTCGATCACATTGACCTCTACCAGGTGCACGCGCCGCCCACCGACGGCACGCCGCTCGAGGAGTACTGGCAGACCTTCTGCGACCTCCGACGGGAGGGCAAGGTCCGGGCCATCGGGCTGTCCAACCACGATGTCGCGCAACTGGACGCGGCCGAGGCCGTCGGGCACGTGGATGCCGTGCAACCGCGTTTCAACCTGATCCACCGCAACGCCGTGGACGTGCTCGCCTGGAGCGCCGCACACGCCGCGGGCGCGATCGTTACAGCCCGATGGCGTCGGGTCTGCTCAGCGGATCGTTCACGGCGGCCCGCGCGGCCGCGCTGGACGAGGACGACTGGCGGCGCCGGCATCCCGACTTCACCGGCGACGCGTTGGCTCGGAACCTTGCCCTGGCTGAGGCACTCGGCCCGATCGCCTCCCGGCACGGCGTCACAATCGCCGCCGTGGCCGTGGCCTGGACGCTGGCCTTCCCCGGTGTCACCGGCGCGATCGTAGGAATCCGCCGGGCCAGCCACCTCGATGCCTGGTTGTCGGCCGCAAGCCTCGCGCTCGACGACTCCGACCTGAGCCAGATCGCCGAGGCGATCGAGCGCACCGGGGCAGGCTCCGGTCCGGCGCTCCCCAAGCACGCGGCATGAAAAAAATCTGCGTGCCAGGCCGCGGTGCCGGCAATCCACGCCATCACGTGGGAGATCGCCCAGACCTCAGTGCCGCGGCCAGCCGGTACAGGTCGGCTTCCCAAGGCCTGCTCCGGTCACCCAGCAAGGTGACCGCGTCCTCGGCGGGCATCACCTCGACCGCCATGGCGCGGTCCTCGCCCACGGGTGCCGTCGGCATGCCGACAAGGTCCACATCACCGTAACCGTAAAGGCAGTCGTAGTCGGGGTGTGGCAGGTGTGGCCGGTAAGGCGGCCCGTGGGCGTGGCAACTCAGCACACCGAACGGCGTGTAGGACACCAGGCGGGCGCCCGCCTCCTCGCGGAGCTCTCGCTCCAGGGCCGCCAGCACCGTCTCACCGGGTTCAAGTCCGCCGCCGACGGGTCCCCAGTCGCCGCTGCGGAAGCCGACCACGACGCACTGATCGCGGACAAACGGCACCACGTAGACCCGCGCCACAAGACGGTCGTCAACCTCTCCGGCGAGCAGCTTGAACTGCACGTCTATCGGTGCCCACGTGACGCGGGTGGTCCCGAAGAGCATCGGGTAGTCGCGCTCCGGCGGGTGCACTCCAGCGACTGTACGGCGAAGCCTACGGGCGGCTATCCGATCAGCTGGCAGATGCGTACGGGCGCGCAGTCTCGGTGGGTCGAGTTCCGCGAGCGTTTGCCGGTGGGTTCGGGTCGAGTGGGTCGTCCCCGGGCAACTCCGAGTGTGGCTGCCGTACCGCAGTCGCACCGGGTGCCATAGCCGATACGCTCGGTCGGCGCGGCGGTGAGGAGAACGCGTGGTCCACGGCGCGGTTGTGCTGCGGCCCATCGGGTGGGTCGAGTCGGCGTTGGTCGACCGTGATCAGGCTCCGCTGCAAGGAGATGAGGGTGCGCCGGACGCCTGGTTGGTGTTCGAGCCGAGGGTGAGCGAAGGGCTGCGTGATCTCCGCGTTGGTGCTGACGTGCTCGTCCTGACCTGGCTCGACCGTGCGCGCCGCGACGTGCTGGTGGTCCACCCCCGTGGGGATCCGGCACGGCCGGCGACCGGGGTGTTCAACACCCGGTCTCCGGATCGACCCAACCCGCTCGGGCTGCATCGGGTGACGGCCCTGACGGTCGACGGCACCAGGGTGAAGGTACGCAACCTCGAAGCGCTGGATCGAACGCCCGTGCTGGACGTGAAGCCGGTGTTGGCCCCGGGCATCGAACGGTGAGCGGCGAGTCGGGGGAATCTCGCGCGGTCCGCGTCCCGACAGCCGACGACCTCGACGCGGCCGTGCGCGTGGTCCGGCGGTATCTCGTTCCGACACCGCTGGACGTCGGCGCAGGCACGGCGGCTGATCCGGTCCTGAAGCTGGAGAGTGCGCAGCCGACTGGGTCGTTCAAGGTCCGGGGCGCGCTCTACGCGCTGAGTCGTGTCGAGCCGGACGTGCCTGTGGTCACCGCGTCGGCCGGCAACCACGGCCTGGGCGTCGCCTTCACCGCACGCGTGCTCGGCCGCAGGGCGACCGTGGTGGTGGCCGGGAGGGCGTCGCCAGCCAAGGTCGGCCGGCTGCGCCGCATGGGCGTCGACCTGGTGGAGACAGGCGCGTCCTACGACGAGGCGGAAGCGCACGCCCTGCGGCTCGCCGAGCACGGCGGGTACTACCTCTCGGGCTACAACGACGCTCTGGTGATCTCCGGCCAGGCCACTATCGGCCGGGAGCTCGATGCCCAGATCTCCGGACCGCTCACGGTGGTGTGTGGGGTCGGCGGCGGCGGCCTGGCCTCGGGGCTCGGCCTGTGGGCCGCGCAGCGCCCTGAGGTCCGCGTCGTCGGGGTGGAGGCAGAGGCGTCCAGGGCGGTGTCGACCGCGGTGGCCATCGGTCATCAGGCGCCGGTCGAGGTTGGTGACACTCTCGCCGACGGGCTAGCCGGCAACATCGAGGCCGGCTCGGTCACCGTCGACCTGGTCGCGCGACACGTCGACCAGCTGGTCGCGGTGAGCGAGGCCGAGATCCGCGACGCGCTGCGCTACCTAGCCAGCGAGCGCGGCTACGTGGCCGAGGGCGCCGGCGCCGCCGCGGTGGCCGCGTTACGGGCCGGCAAGATCGCCGTCCACGGGCGTGCTGTGGCCGTTGTTTCCGGCCGCAACATCACGCTTTCGACCCTGGCCGCCGTTCTCAGCGAACCGGGACGATGACGGCGCGAACGTCCGCGGCAGGCGTGTCATCGAGACGAATGCGCACGCGTCGCGGAGTCCCGGATCGTTTAGCACCGCGGGTCGTGCACGAGCACGGCAACCGGACAACGCATGTACGTGATCGATTCTGGCTGGATATTCACGGGAGCGACCGCGTCGCCCCAGCGTCGCCGGTCAGCCAGTGGTGGTGGCGATGACGACCTTGCCTCGCGCGTGCCCGGTTGCGATGTGCCGGAGTGCCGCTGGTGTTTCCGCGAGCGGGTACGTCCGGTCGATGACGGGCCTGAGCTTTCCCTGCTCTGCCAACGTCTTGAGGATTGCCAGGTCTGCGTGATTCGGGCGCGATAGATACCGCCGCATCTTGTGGCCAACGAACGGCGACAGCAGCAGCGGCCGGACGAGCCGGACCAGCATCCGAAGCCCTTGCGCCCCGGTCCCGCTGTTGAGGACCAGTGTCCCGCCTGGCCGGAGGGCGCGTCTGACCTCGGACAGGGACCGGTTCTCGACACAGTCGAAGATCAGGTCGTAGCGCGGCCCACCCTGGGTGAAGTCCTCCTGGGTGTAATCGATCACGTGGTCGGCGCCAATCGAGCGGACGAGCTGCAGGTTTCTCGTGCTGCAGACGCCGGTTACCTCCTCCGCCCCAAAGGCCTTGGCGATCTGCACGGCGAAAGTTCCCACACCGCCTGAGGCGCCATTGACAAGGACCCGCTGTCCCGGCCGGAGCTTCCCTGCGTCGCGCATGCCATGCAGCGCGGCGAGCCCGGAGGTGGGGATGGCCGCCGCCTCCTCGAACGTGACGTCGGCGGGCGCCGCCGCGAGCTTGTCCTCCGCGGCGCGCGTGTACTCGGCGCAGGTGCCATTGGCGACCCCGAACACCTCGTCGCCGGGCCGGAACATGGTCACGTTGGCGCCGACCGACTCGACCTTCCCCGCCACGTCGAACCCGGGGACGCCGTACTTCGGCCGGCGCAGGCCGGTCATCAGGCGCATCGGCAACGGCGAGCCGCGCACGCCGAACACGTCGCCGATGTGGAGGCCCGCTGCGTGGACTCGCACCAGCACGTCGCTGTCCCCGAGCACCGGCTTGTCGATGTCTCTGCTCTCCAGCACCTCGATCGGACCGTACCGGTCCTGGACGATCGCCTGCACTGCCTTCCCCTTCTCCTGCGTACGTCGTAAGCTTAACTCGTAAGCATATTCCGTAAGCTAGTGTCCGTCAAGGACATGCCGGAGGGAATGAATGGCGACACAGACCGGTCGGCGGGCAGGCCGCCGGGCCCGGCTCAGCAGGGAGCAGGTGCTCCGCGCGGCGATGGCCGTCGCGGATGAGGGTGGGCTCGAGGCGCTCACGATGCGCAACATCGGCCAGCGGCTCGGGGTCGAGGCCATGTCGTTGTACCGGCACGTGCGGGACAAGGAGGACACCCTCGACGGCATCGTCGATCTCGTCTTCGGCGAGATCGACCTGCCGCCCACTGGAGCCGACTGGAAGACCGCAATGCGTCAGCGCGCCGTCTCCGCTCGCGAGGCGCTCTCGGGTCACTCCTGGGCGATCGGTTTGATGGAGTCACGGGCCCGACCAGGACCGGCCAACCTGCGCCACCACGACGCGGTGCTCGGTACTCTTCGCACCGCAGGCTTCTCGAACCTCAACGCGGTCCGGGCCTACAACGTCGTGAACAGCTATGTCTACGGATTCGCACTCCAGGAACTGACCCTGCCGTTCCGGACGTCGCAGGAGCAGTCAGAGGTGTCCGAGCTCATCCTCCGCCACTTCCCCGCTGGCGAGTATCCCCATCTCGCCGACGCTGCGACCGAGCTCACCGAGTCCGGATTCGTCTACGCGGAGGAGTTCGAGTTCGGGCTCGATCTGATCCTCGACGGTCTCGAGAAGACGCGATTGACGAACTGACCCGAAAGCGGCGCGAATGACAGGTCGTAGCCCACGGCCACGCTTTTGCATCTTTCCGCCGTTTCGGAGTTCTGAGCGTCACAATCGCCGCCTTGGCAGTGGCGTGGACGCTGGCGTTCACTGGGGTCACCGGCGCGATCGTGGGCGTCCGCCGGGCCGGCCAGCTCGATGCCTGGTTGTCGGCCGCAAGCCTCGCGCTCGACGACACCGACCTGACCCGGATCGCCGAGGCGGTCGAGCGCACCGGCCGGGCTCCGGTCCGGCGTTCCCCGCGCATGGGGTGTGACGAAGGTGCCAAATCACCGCGAGTATGGCCGGGTGGACGCCGACGTCGACGACGCGCTGCTGTCGTGGCTTCTCGAGGGTGACCCTGCCGTCCGATGGCGGGTGCTACGGGATCTCACCGACGCCACGAACCAGGATGTCGCGCGTGAGCAGGCCCGGGTCGCCACCGACGGATGGGGAGCCCGGCTGCTGGCCGTTCAGGACCGCGACGGCCATTGGGGTGGCGGCGTTTACTCGCCCAAGTGGACGTCGACGACGTACACGCTGTTGCACCTGCTGTGGTTGGGTCTGCCGCCGCGGCACCCGGCCGCACTTCGCGGCTGCGAGCGGCTGTGGGAGTGGCAGGCCCGCTGGCGCGTGCCGGAGACCTGCATCGTCAGCATCCTCGTGCGACTTACCAGCTATCACGGGTACGAGGCGGCCCGTCTCGACGACCTGGTGGCGTACCTGATCGACCAGCAGCTGGCCGACGGCGGCTGGAACTGCGCCACCCGCACGGACAAGAGCAAGCACAGCTCGTTCCACACCAGCATCCAGGCGCTGGAAGCCCTCGATGCGTACACCAGCGGCGGCGGTCCGGTCGACTCGAGCGAGTCCCTGCGACGGGGCCATGAGTTCTTCCTCAACCACCGCCTGTACCAGTCACACCGCACCGGAGCAGTCGCCATCCGTAGCAGCACCCGATTCCCCGCATTCCCCGAATGGCATTTCGATGTACTCCGCGGCCTCGAGCATTTCCGCCAGTCCGGTGCGCCCCGCCACGAACGGTTGCGCGAAGCCGTCGAGGTGGTACAGCGCGCCCGCCGCAAGGACGGCCGATGGCCTACGTACTCGCCCTACCCCGGCCGGCTCTGGTTTCAGCTCGAGCCGCCCGGCGCGAGCCGGTGGAGCACCTGTCGTGTACTGCCCGTCCTGCGCTGGTGGGATGGATGAACGCGGCTCGCTATTCAGACGCGGCGAGATCGCGCCGAGCCATGCGGCGGCGAGGATCCGGCCGGCACGGTCCGCAGGCCCGCCGCCGCCTCGGCGATGAACTCCCCCAGCGAGATGTACGTCAAGGCCTGCTTGCGACTGTCCGCAACCACGATGAGCCGCTGGCCGCCCACGCCAAGAAGTGCGACGATCTCGCTGGAACCGCCAACCGTATCCGAATCGATCAGCCCCCAGCCTTGGCCGCCCAACGCCTCCGTGCCCATGGCCAGCCGGGCGGCCGCCTGTTCCCCCGGCACAGGGGGGACGACGATGCAGACTCGACTGAGCCGGTCACCCTCACACAACGCCCGCAACTCCGTGGCAAGTCCCTTACCGCGGCCCAGCACCACGACAATCATTTTGGAGTCGTCCATATCTGTCGTGACCGCACGGAGCCAGTCGTCGCCGATTACCAGATCTCGAGCAGCGCCGAGCTCGGTCTGGTCCGTGCCGGGGCGACCGATGGCGATCACCGGTCCGATCTTCAGCAGGCCACGGATCAGCACATCCTCGAAGAGCTCGGTGGGCCACAGCATCAGCCGCTCGAGCCCTTCGCGCGCCTTGCGAGTCGATCGCACGCGCAGGCCGTCGTCGGCGAACGATCTGAGGTAGAGCACGTCCGGACGATCGAGTCGTCGCAGCCGCTCAACCTGTGCTGCTGTGCGCGCTGCGCGCATCCGACGCGCCGCCAGCGGGACGGCGACCAGGCCTGGGAGTGCGAGTGCCTTAACGCCGAGGTTGGTGCGCAGCTCCGGATCCCCGTTGCTGCCGAGGAACACCGCTGCAGACGCCGCGGCGAGGATCACCAAGCCGGCGGCCATCACCAGCCACCGGGCCCCGAGCACGCTGAGCCCGACGCTCTGCAGCTTGGACCTTCGGCGCCGCACAATGATGAGCAGGCAGACCGCTGCGGCAAGCGCGCCAACGATTATGAAGGCCGTCCGGTCCGAGGGAAGATCGAAGGCCGGCCAATCCACGAGCGCGTGGCTCAACCCGACCGCGAGGGCGGCGTAGAGCAGCCAGCGAAACAGGCGCGCCACGGACGTTTCCTTGGCCCAGCCGAGCGCGAGCACGTAGACCAGGCCGAGTATGGCCGCCCATATCAATGACCCCGGCCACAGCGACCGCGTCGCCGCGGGCAGCGCGATCGCGACCAGCGGAAGCACGCGCAGCACGCCCGCCGACGAGGATCTGGCCTGGCTTTGCAGGTGCACGACGTTCTCGCCCCTGTCGTGCTGTGGCGCCGGACCCTGGTGACCGCTCGATCGGCGTCCGTGCCGGGTGAGCAACGTGTAGCCGATGCGCAGCGCGATCAGCGCGAGCAGTACCAGCACGATGACGATTCCGACCGCGGCGAGGGCGGCGAGAACCGCCAGGAGCGCCACGGAGCCCGCAACCAGGACGGCTACGACAGGCCCTATGGCACCCAGGGGCATCGCCGCCGCGCGTAAAACAGTCATTGACGACCGCACCGTCGGCTCGGCTTCGTTCAGCAGCTCGACGACGTCCTCGCCATTGTTAGGAATGACGACAAGAGCCACAGCAAGACCGTCCCCCTCGGGCCACGCCCTGATAGCAGTTGGCGCCAGGCTCGTGATCCGGGTTGTAAAGCCCTCCGGATCATCAGTGCGAACGGCTACCACGATGACCGTCGCACCGGTCTCGTGTCGCCAGCTCCGGACGGCGGCGTCATGTAGCCTGCCCGCGGTGGGCACATCCACCTGGGCGGCGGCCGCAGCGTTCCCGAGCCATTCGTCTTCGACCGCCGGGTCGATGGATGGTAGGTCCCGAGCGACCTCAACGACGGCGTGACGGAGATCAATACCATAAGGGAGGATCTGGCGCGCATCGAGAACTCCCGCGCCCTGAACGTACAACCGATCGGTCTCCTGCACCGCCAGCGCGGCCATGGCGAGAGCCGGGATGAGCACGGCGAGCGGGAGCAGCAAACCCTTCGCTCCCCAGCCGCTGCGCCGGGTGAGCGGAACGGTGACCGGCTGCGGCACGCACGCCTCCTTCTGGGCTCACCCCAAGGAGCCATCCACATCGTCGGTGATACACCTTGGATCCAGGCTGGAGGTTGCCGTCGTGCCGGAGCCCGCTCTCGATCCCGACACCCTCCGTCGGTTCGCCGCCGGAGACGAGTCGGCATTCAGCGCGGTTTACCGGAGGTACGCGCGCCCCATGTTCACCGTTGCGCTCCAGGTCCTCGGCAGTCCTGAGCTCGCCGCCGACGCGGTGCAGCAGGCCTTCGTGCAGGCCTGGCGGGCCGCGCCGTCATACGCGGCGGAATCCGACATCGCGCCGTGGCTGTTCACCATCACCCGGCGTGCGGCCATCGACGCCTGGCGGAAGGAGCGCCGGCACGCGGTCGTCGACCCTCCGGAGGAACTGGCCGATCCCGCCACGGACGAGCCGTCGCTGGAGCGCTCGTGGGAGGCGTGGCAGATCCGCAAGGCGCTGGACGAGCTGCCCGTCGACGAACGTGCGGTCGTACGCCTCGCGTACGTCGAGGGGCTGACCCACAGCGAGACCGCCGACCGCCTGGGCATCCCAATCGGGACCGTGAAGTCGCGCACATATCGGGCATACCGCCGGCTCAGCGAACTACTGGCACATCTCGCTCCGTATAACAATGAAGGCGGGAGGTGAGCGGCTCGATGGACAGTGACGAGCGTCCGCCGGCATTGCCGGACAAGTTGCTTGCTGGCCTCCGCCAGGAGGAGCTATGGGTTGACCCTCCGGTCGACCTCGAGGACCGCACGCTCGCGGCCCTCCGCGCCGAGCTCGACACCGGGGCGGCCGCACCTGTCGACGAGCTCGAAGTGGCACGCGAGCGCCGCTCCCGTCGGCGACGTTGGGCGCCACTGCTCGTGGCCGCTGCCGCGGCTGTGGCCGTCGGCGGCGTGGCAACGGTCGCCATCACCGGGAACAACGAGCCGGAGTCCGTGGTCGTGACGTTGGCCGGCACCGAGCTCGAGCCTGATGCCGCCGGCCGGGTCAACATCGCCCCGATGGACTCCGGGTTCGAGATCGAGCTCGACATCAGCGGACTGCCGCCAGCACCCGCCGGGGCGTACTACCAAGGCTGGCTGCGTAACGAGGACGGTGACGCCGTCACGATCGGCACGTTCCACGGTCGAGAGGGCACCGACGACATCATCCTGTGGTCCGGTGTCGACGTCGCGGATTACCCCACGCTCACCGTCACGATCCAGCAAGAGCGGGCTGGCGCGGAGTCGTCCGGTCAGGTCGTGTTGCGCGGCGAGATCCCCACCGGCTGACGGTCATCGGGCCCCCCCCGGCCGGGTCAAGCGGCGCACCGTAGCCATGTGACGGATCCCTTCGTGCCCGACGGTGTCCTGAGTCTGACTGGCGCCCGAGAACCGAAAGAACCGGTGCGTCCGTACTCCCTCCCGACGGCGCTGACATCAGGTCGGCGACCGGAACTGGGAAGAGGAGATCATGAACAGCAAGCTCACACCACGTCGGTTCGGACTCGTTGCCGGCGCAGCCGCAATGGTGGCCGTCGGTATGGCTACCGCCGGCCCAGCTGCCGCGGCGACGTCAGCCTCGGTCTCGAACGACACCCTCACCGTCAACGGCGACAGCGGCGGCGATCGGATTGCGCTGCGTCTGGCAGCCGGTGCAGCCGGTACCCTCCAGGTCGACTTCGGTGACGACGGCTCGGCCGAGCACAGCTTCGACCGCAGCACGTTCAGCCGGATCGAGGTGTTCACCGGGAGCCGGCCACGACCAGTTCCGCGTCGACCAGGCCAACGGGGCGTTTACAGACGAGGCCCTGACGATCGATGGCGGCAACGGCCACGACACCCTCGACGGCGGTGACGGAGTCGAGCTCTTCATCGGCGGCAACGGCGATGATGCGGTCGACGGGAACCGCGGCAACGACACCGCACTGCTCGGGAACGGGCAGGACAGCTTCCGTTGGGATCCGGGCGACGGCAGCGACGTCGTCGAGGGCGAAAACGGCGCCGACACACTCGACTTCAACGGAGCCGGCGTAGACGAGATCATGAGTTTGTCTCCCGATGGCGAGCGGTCGCTGTTCCTTCGCAACGCGGGCAACATCCGCATGGACATGAATGGTGTCGAGCAGCTGGATCTGACCGCGCTCGGCGGCGCCGACACGGTCACCGTCAACGACATGTCGGGGACCGACTTCCGCCGCGCGAACGTGGACCTGTCCGCGCCCACCGGCGGCGCCGACGGCGTAGCCGACATCGTGACGGCCAGCGGCACCGAGCAGGCCGACAACATCCATGTCAAGGTTGCTAGCGCTGGGATCGCTGTCGACGGGCTCCAGACGGAGACGGTGGTTGCCGGGGGTGAGCCGATCGACCAACTTCAGGTCGACGCGCTCGGCGGCGACGACAAGGTCACCGTCGACCCGGCTGTCTCGGCGCTCATTGGCGTAAGCGTCGAACTGGGCTCCGGACAGAACTGAAACGCCCACCTGATCGGGGCCTCCTCAGCGGGAGGCCTCGATCTCGTCCGTGCACTGCCCGGCTAGCTATTACTCACCACGGTCAGCCTGTACTGGTTCACCGGCCGCTGCACGCCGCCGAGTTCAGCGCGCACTTCCGCCGCGGTACCGAAGGAGTGGACTTGGCCTCACGGCTCCGACAGGCCAATCGGCTGCTTGTGAGCAGCCGCGCACTCGCGCCGAACTGAGCAAACTGCTCGCGCAACGCTGTCGCCACTTGACTCTTGCCACGGAACGGAGGTCGCCCAGCACACCACCCGTACCCACAACCCGGGACGCCATCGGGTCGAGGTCCTGGGCAACGGCCGGGCCCAGCGTGGCCCACTATTCGACGTCCTCGCCGAGCGGCGACCTTAGGGCAAGTGACCAACGTGGGTCAGATCACCGCAGAAATCATGGCACCAGATCGGCCGCGCCAATCACAACGAGGCCATCGCGCTCAATCCAAGCCGCCAGCGCGCGCCCACGCCACGACTCCGGCCGCGTTGATGCGGAGCAGCGGCTCAGCGGCATACCCTTCGACGCGATCGGCCGCGCGGCGCAGCAGTCGTTCCGCCCCCACCGGATTCCCCCGCTGCGCATGCCTCAACCCCCACGCGATTTGAGCCAGGCCGCGCCACAGTTCCCGTACCAGCTCGGGCACGCCTGCCGCGCCCGCCGCGCCACGCGGCAACAGCCGACCCAGCTCGTCGCGGGGTCGGGCGCTGCGTGGTTGTCCCGCCGTGTCGCGGTCCCGCCGCCACCCAGGCACTCGCTGTCTGGTCGCCTCCCAACCGCGGAGGAGGAGGGCGTGAGGCCGTCAATCCATTACGGCCTCACGCTTGACAGTCGAAGTAATGGCTGCCCGCATTCGTCGTATGGCCTCGTCCAGGATCGCCGGGGATGTGGCGAAGTTGATCCGGACGAAGCCGTCACCTCCGGTCCCGAACAGCAGGCCGGGCTCGAACGCCACCCGTCCGCGCCGCTCGAAGACTCCGGCCGGGTCGTCCAGGCCGAGCGGGGAGCAGTCCAGCCATGCCAGATAGGTCGCTTGCACATCCTCGGGTTGCCACGTCAGGGCCGGCAGGTGTTCGGCGAGCAACCTGCCGAGACGGCCGCGGTTGGCGCGCAGCGCCACCAGCAGCTCATCCAGCCACGGCTCGCCCTCGTCGAAGGCCACGGTGTTGGCGACGGCACCGGGCAGTCCGGCGCCGAAGCTGACTTCCTCACCCATCCCCGCCAGATGCGCCGCGCCACGGGCGGACCCGGCCACCGCGAGCGCACACTTGAGACCTGCGAGATTCCACGCCTTCGACGCGGACGTAAAGCTGATCGCCTCTCGCGCCGCCGGCACGTCCAGTGTTGCGAACGGAACGAACCGATTCGGCTCGTAGACCAGCGGAGCGTGGATCTCGTCCACAAGAACCAGGACGCCGGACGGCTCGGCGAGCGCAGCCACCGCCTCCAGCTCGGCCCGCGTCCAAACCCGGCCGACCGGGTTGTGCGGGCTGCAGAGCAGGTATGCTCGCGCGCCGCCCGCGAACGCCTGCTCCAAAGCGGCGAGGTCCAGCTCGTACATCCCAGCTGCGTTTCGAACCAGCGGAGCCTCGACGAGCCGGCGCCGCGCGTGCGTGACCGTCTCAAAGAACGGCGCGTACACCGGCGGATTGACCACGACCCGATCCCCCGGCTCGGTCGCGACCAGCAGGACCTCGAAGATGCCCCGCATCACGTCGGGGACCACGACCATCCGCCCCGGATCAAGCTCCTGCCGCCAACGCCGGGCGGCAAAGGCCGCGTGCGCCTCGGCCAGCCCGTCCCACGTCACATACCCCGTGTCGCTCCGGTCGACGAGCTCCGCCAGCGCATGACGGATCGGCTCCGCCAGGCGCACGTCCATCTCGGCCACCCACAACGGCAGCACATCTGGCTCCTTCAAGCGCCACTTGACGCTGCGCCGTCGCCTGAGCTCGTCCATGCTCAGGTCGAACACCACGGGTCGACGTTAGACGGTCGGTCCGACACCAAGCCGCACTCCGACTACCCGTTGAGCAGAGCGAGACAACGGTCGCGATCATCGAGGCGCGACGCAGTGACTGGTCAGACGCACCACGCCACGACGAATCCGCGACCGTGCTGGACGTCGCGGTCACCAGCTACTGCCTACTCATTGTGGTGCTGGCGGTGTACCACGTCCCGCCGGACCACACGCGCTGGCGCTGGTAGACGATGTCCGGTTGGCGTGCAGCGCAGATGCCGAGCGAGACCAAACCCGCGGATGTCAGCCATGTCTGCCCACCGTAGGTTCTCGTCACCTCGACGCTAATCTTTAGACCGTGTAATCGTCAAAATGACGAGATAAAGTCAGCGGACGTGACGCGGTCCCGAGCTTCGAAGTACCCGCCGTTCGCCGTGGCGGTCGACTTGGTCGTGCTCACCCTGCGAGATCGCCGGCTGGACGTGCTGGTCGTCGAACGTGGCGAGGAGCCGTTCCGGGGACGGCTTGCGCTGCCCGGAGGCTTCGTTCGCCCCAATGAGGACCTCCCCGACGCAGCGGTACGTGAGTTGGCTGAGGAGACCGGGATCACCCGATCGACAGGCCACCTAGAACAACTCGCCACCTACGGCAAGCCGGACCGGGATCCCCGCATGCGCGTGGTCTCGGTGGCCTATCTGGCGCTGGCGCCGAACCTCCCCGACCCCGTCGCAGGGACCGACGCCGCGGCCACCCGGTTCATGCCGGTCGACGGCCTGCTCGGCCGACGTGCCCGGCTGGCCTTTGACCACAACGCGATCCTTCGCGACGGAGTCGAACGCGCCCGCGCCAAGCTGGAGTACTCCGCCCTGGCCGCCGCCTTCTGCCCCACCCAGTTCACCGTCGGCGAGCTCCGCGTCGTGTACGAAGCGGTATGGGGAGCCAAACTCGACCCGCGGAATTTCCACCGCAAGGTCACCGGCACACCCGGGTTCCTCAGCCCCACCAGAAAGACGACCACCCGGGGCGGCGGACGACCGGCGCAGCTCTACACCCGGGGCAACGCCACCTTGCTGAACCCACCGATCCTCCGCCGCTGACACAACTCGCGCGGCGCAGCCCGATCATGCCGCGCCGGCGCGCGCGTCGATCTCCGCTCACCCACTTCGACGTCTGCGCGCACGTCGCAGCGGCCGGGCAGCACCGGACGAAACCGCATACACCGGGTGGCGGCTCGCAAGGGCGAAGACGTCGCCGAAGCCTCCCTCCTCGCTGGCCGTGTCGCTGCGATCGACCGGGTGCGGCGAATCGCATCCCCTGCGTTCAGGATTGATCGGCGGCGGGCTGGTGGTGTGGGGTGACGGTTCCGGCGGAGCCGTCGACGGTGACGAGCTGTCCCGCGTGGAGGCGCCGGGTGGCGTCACCGGTGCCGACGACGGCGGGGATGGCGTATTCGCGGGCGACCAGGGAGGCGTGGGCGGCGAGGGTGCCGCCGTCGGTGACGATGGCGGCGGCTCGGGCGAACAGCGGCGTCCAGGCCGGTGCGGTCGCTTTGGCGACGAGGACATCGCCGTCGCGAAATGCGGCGAAGTCTTGCGGGCCGTGCACGATGCGGACCGGGCCAGTGGCGCAGCTGGCTGATGCCGGGTGTGCCAAACGATTGCGCCGTCGCCGACAGCCCCAGACATCCCTAATCAAGCGGGCATACCCACCCTTGAGGGCGCCCTGGCACGAGTCGCTGCCGCCGACCAGTTCGGCGAAGTCCTTCACCCCGGCGACAACGCCGGCCCTGGCCACCTCCGAACTGGTTTGCGACCCCACTCCCGCTTACCGAGTCCGTCTCGGATCAGGCGACCTCCCGAACGTGCAGGTTCTCCCGGCGCCTTCTTGGCCGAAGATCGCCCTCGCCGAGGGTGACAACGGCAAGCGTGGCTCCGTCCGCGGCCTGGCCAGGCCAGCCAAACGGTCCGGAACGGCGAACGCGCCCGCCATCCCAATTACGGACCAGACGCCCGATCGGCACCGGTGTCCGAAGTGTGAGGATGCGAGCGAGACAGCGTGAATGCTCGCACCGCGACACCATCGAAGGGGCAGATCATGGGTGACGTGTTAACCCGCGTGTATCGCCAGGGAACGCTTGCCGCCGAGGGGTTCCCGCTCGCCGAGGTGTCAGACCACCTCGACCAGCCGGACACCGTCGTGTGGGTCGACCTGTGCGGCCCATCCAAGGACGAGATCGACGAGCTCGCCGCCGAACTCGGCCTGCACGAACTCGCTGTCGAGGACGCGCTCGGTTCCCACCAGCGCCCCAAACTCGACCGCTATGAGTCGCACCTGTTCCTGTCCTGCCACGCGGTTCGAGTCGACGCGGACGCCGGCAACCTGTACACGACCGAGGTCGACGCGTTCATAGACAAGCGATGGCTGATCACGGTCCGTAAGAACGCGGGATTCCGAATCGAAGCGGTCCTCGACCGTTGGGACCGGTCGGCTGATCTCGCGGTACACGGTGTCAGCTTCTTCCTCTACGGGCTGCTCGATGTTGTTGTCGACGGCTACTTCGACGCCATTCAAGCGTTTGACGATTATTACGAGCGAGTCAGCGAGGGGATCTTCGCCGAGCGGCCCCTCGATCCGGCCAAGCAGCGGCACTGGTTTGACATGCGCCGGGCGATGGTGCAGTTCCACCGCTTGGTGGTGCCGATGCGCGAGGTAGTCAGCAGTCTCATGCGCCGCGAGCAAACCCCCATAGCCGAGGAGTTGTATCCGTACTTCCAGGACGTCTATGACCACATCCTGCGAGTCAGCGAATCATCAGACTCGCTGCGCGATCTGGTCAGCACCATCGTCGAGACCAACCTCAGTCTCCGCGACTATCGCCAGAATCTCGTCGTCAAGAAGGTGTCCAGCTGGGCGGCGATCATCGCCGTCCCTGCCCTGATCACGGGCTACTACGGCATGAACGTCCCGTATCCCGGATCGGGTGAACGTATCGGCGTCCTGGCCTCGACGAGCTTGATGATCGCCGCTTGCGTCGTGCTCTACTACACGTTCCGCCGCTACAACTGGCTCTAGCCGTCGACCGGGCGGGAGGGTCGCGGTGCTCGCGATCGAAGCACGCGGCAGCCAGACGCTAATCGAGGCAGACTTCGGCAGCCGCTAGGCCGAAGCCGGCCCGGGTGTGCCGTGGGCGCCGGTCGAGCCTCTGCCATGAACGGCCGCCGCGGCTGCGTCTAAGGGAAGCGTCACCCTTAACGACTCTTTCCGCTGCATCCTTGTGTAGTCACCGGTTCCGTAGTGCCAGGCGACGACCTTGTCCGGCACAAGTCGCAACACGACTCGATCTGATTCCCTGAGTGCGCCGGCGAGCCATCGCTTTCCTTCCCGCTCGCCATAACGGGTGGCGATTCGCTCGAGCCACACCTTGGTGTCCCGCTCCCACACCTCGGGCCGCCCGTACGTGATCACGGCGCGGTACGGTCGATCTTCGCTCGCGATCGACACCGCCACCGGTGACCCGTTGGCGACGTCAGCACCGGTGCGACGCGCCTTCAGGCGCGTCGTGAACCACAGCGCGCCATCCCCGTAACAGAACCAGACCGGCCTGACCCTCGGCATGCCATCAGTGCCGGTCGTCGCGAAATGTGCGAGGTGCGCCTCCTCCAGGAATGCCGCCAGTTCTTCGCCTACCAGTGGCACAGCACACCTCCGTATATGTCTCGCCGTCGCCGCGGCGAGCCGGACCCCGAGCGTCGCATTATTCCTCGGTGAGCCTGGTGTGCAGCGGCGCCGATGAGCTCTCCGAGAAACCGCTGAAACCGCCGCCGTTCGACGTGCCAATTTGTTTCCAGGGCCGCAGTCCGCGCCCTCCTGCCACATCAAGAGCTTCCGGCACGATCGCGTCTGGGCCGCGGCATCGGAGGGATGGCACATAGTGGTCGACGACCGCGCCAGGCACGAGTTGCACGCGGCTGGACCAGTGCTGGGCCGTGAGGAGGCACGACCTTGATGAGTCTGCTACCTCCTGTCGGCTGGGCCGACGTTGCCACGAGGCATGACCTGGACAGCCTGGGCCGGGAGTTGCGAGCCGAGATCGCGCAGCTCCGCAGCTGGACGGCGAGTTGCGCGGGGAGATCGGCAACTTGCGCGCTGGGTTCCACCTCGACTTGGGGTGCTCACCCGGACCGTAGTGATCAGCATGCTCACCATGGTCATCGCGGTGGCCGGGGTCGCGTTCGGGGCGGCCAGCCTGATCTAAGTACAGCCGTCGCACGGCGGCATCGAGGGCACCACCGTCAGTTGCCGCCTGTGTCGCCGCGGACTGTCGGAAGCGGCCAACATACGTGAGCCCTTCGGCCACCCCGACCAAAAGTATCGTGTGGCGCGCGACTCCCGGCACTTCGAGACGTCGCGGCCCCTGTGTCGCCCTCTATCGCCGCATATGGCAGGTGTTCGTCGACGCCAAGGGCGGGTTCGCTGTGCACGTCGACCAGAGGACGTGCGGGAAGCGGTGATCGCCGCCAGTGGTCTTACAGAGCGTTGCCCAGGTTCATCGGAGGTCGTGAGTCCTTTCCGGAAGGAGTCCGGCACACTGACCGATAACTCGCTGGCGCATCTACTCGGATAAGGGGTTCTGCGCGTGGATACCGTCCTTGTGACAGGGGGGACCGGCCACGTGGGTCGAGACCTCGTCGGCGTCCTTGGGGACCGGTACCGGGTGCGGGTGCTTTCGCGTACGGTCGGTCGGGACCCGGCAGTCGAATGGGTCAGGGGCGATCTTGGCACCGGTGACGGCGTCGCCGAGGCGGTGCAAGGTGCGCACATCATCGTGCACGCGGCAACTTTTTCGCCCGCAGCTCGGCGCGGGTTCGTGTTACCCGTCGACTTCTTCCGCAGCCCATCCGGTGTCGATGTAGACGGAACCAATCGGCTGATCGACGCAGCACGAGCGGCAGGCGTCGAGCATTTCCTGTACGTGTCGATCGTCGGCGTGGAGCGCGCACCGCTGCCGTACATGCGGCTGAAGCTCGTCGCGGAGACCCTGGTACGTCGGTCCGGTATGCCGTGGTCGATCGTGCGGGCCACGCCGTTCTTCTGGCTGCTCGACCGAATGCTGGCCAAGATGGCGCGCCTACCTGTCTGGCCGCTGCCCATCGACCTGGCCATGCAGCCCTGCGACACAAGGGACTTCGCTGGTTATCTGGCCGAGTGCCTCACCGCGGGAGCCGGAGCAGATCGAGACGACTTCGGTGGACCTGAAGTGCTCACCCTCGGCGAAGCCGTGAAGCAGTACCAAGACGCTCGAAGCCTGCACCGCCCGATCCGGGGAGTGCCGTTGCCCAAGGCCGCCGCGCGGGTGGCCAACGCCCTTACTTGCCCCAACGGACGTCGCGGCCAGACCACCTGGTCGGTGTGGCTGAGCCAGCAGGCCGCTGGGTAGCGCTGCCTCGCCATGCGGGGGGTCCTGAGATGACACAAATGCGCGGAGCACCCAAGGGCTCAGTGAGCGCTGGCGCCGTGCACCCGAGTGACCTAGGTCTCCGGGCGTGCGCAAGCTCGAAGCTCGATCAGCGCCGGCTCATCGCTCTACGAGGACGACCTCGTACTCGTCCGCTTGCGGCGGCATGCCGGTGTCGAACTTGGCGTTCACCACGGCCAGCTGGTTGCCGTGAACCGCGACGGTCGTCGGTGTCTGGAACAGATCACTGGTGATGACCTCCTCGACGACAGCTCCGGTCAAATCCGGGCTCGGACGTAGCCGGGTGACCTGGTTGAGGAAGGGCTGCGCCACCCACAACCTCCCGGCCTCGTAGAGGATTCCGTCCGGACCCGCGATTTCCACGAGGAGCTCACTTTCGCCGGTTAGCGGATCGACGGTATAGAGCGCCCCGTTGCCAGAATGCGCCACGATCAGCGTGCGCCCGTCGGGTGTGGCGGCGATCCCATTGAGGCTGAAGTCGCCAACGATGTCGGCCGCCGGACCGCTCAACGTCAGAACGCTGAAATCTCCCAGCAGCCCGGTCGGGCCGATCGGCACGAAGTAGAGCTTCGGCTGCGCGGAGTCGGTGAACCAGGCCCCGTCCTGAGTGATCACGACATCGTTGATGAGCGACTCGTCAGGCGCCCCGAACTGGTACGTGGCGACAGCCACACGACTGATCGCGTCGTATACGTAGCCCTGGCCACTGAAGCCACCAGCGACGAACAACAGTCCACTGGGATCATCAAACTTCAGGCCAACAGCCATCTGACCAGGTGGCGCGTCGATAAATGGTTCAGCGGTGCCACGTTGGAGATCACCTCGGAAGATGTCACCGCCGAAAAGCTCTCCGGCGTAGAACGTGGAACCACGCCCAACCGTGACGCCTTCGGCCGAGCTGGCACCCGGCAGCACGATTACATCCGCGGCCGGCGCCGCAGCGGCCGGTGCGGTCATCCCGGTGACCGCCACGGTGCCGAGCAGCGCCGCGGTGCCCACGAGTCCGCGCAATGATCGACGAATCCCCACAACGGCTCCCGACATCGGACCTCCCCCACTCGTTCGCCAACCCCTACCGCAGCGAGGTGGGCATCGTATGACGAACGGACCGTGCGGCGCGTCCGGATGGGTCCGTCCCGGCGGACGGACCTTTCACAACGCCACGGGCCGGGAGCGCGGCCCGCTTGCAGCCAGCCGACACTGGCGGACCGAGTTCGAGTGGCTCGAAGGCCGTTTTTGGGAAGCTTCGCAAGCCCTTGGCGCCCTGGCGAATGACCTGCCGGCAGGAAACCCCTGTCCCTATGTGCGACCACAGCCCTGGACTGCCGGCTACAGCGGCCGGCGGGGATCCGTCGGGTTCTTCCCCGAGCAAGGAACTCTGCGTTAGCGAGACTGGGGCAGCCGGACCGTGCCTCGCTTCGGTGCTGGCGCGGAGGGTGGGGGCACGACTGGGCCAATGTCACCGTCGGGTGCCTTGTCGAGGTCGACGATCACCGGTGCGTGGTCGCTCGGCCCGGTGCCCTTGCGGGCGTGGCGGTCCACCCAAGCTGCCCGCACCCGGCTGACCACTGCGGGTGTGGCGAGCACCAGATCGATTCGCATTCCCAGGTCTTTGTGGAACATGCCGGCCCGGTAGTCCCAGTAGGTGAAGACCCGATCGGTCGGCCACCTGTCACGAACGACGTCACGCAGGCCAACCGCCTGCAGCTGCGCGAGCGCCTCTCGTTCCGGCGCGGTGACGTGGGTTTGCCCGATGTAAGCGTCTGGGTCGAACACGTCCGCGTCGGTGGGCGCGATGTTCATGTCGCCACACACGATCGTGGCCTCAGGGCTCTCGCGGACCACCTCGCGCAACGCCGCCAGCCACGCCAGCTTGTAGCGGTAGTGATCGGAGTCGGGAACCCGGCCGTTCGGGGCGTACACGGAGTGAACCCGGACGCCGCCACACGTGGCAGACAGCGCACGCGCCTCCTGATGCGGGAAGCCGGGCCCGCCGGCGATACCGGCCACCACGTCGTCCAGCCCCGGCCGGGACAGGATCGCCACTCCGTTCCACTGCGTTTCGCCATGGGTGGCGACGGCGTAACCACGCTGGTGCAGCTCGTCGCCAAGCAGGGCCGTGAATGCGTCGTTGGCGAGCTTCGTCTCCTGCAGGCAGACGACGTCCGGCCGGCGCTGGTCCAGCCACGGCAGCAGCCGGGGCACCCGCTGCTTGACCGAGTTCACGTTCCATGTCGCTATTCGCACCGGTTTACGGTAGTGGTCATCGCCCGCCGCGAGATCGGGCGAGTCGTTGCCGAAGCCAGGGCGGCGACCAGATCCTTGTCGAAGATCCGTCCGGCAGCCCGGTCGAGCTGTTCGAGCCGGCGCGGACGGGCTAGGTGAACCTGTAAGGCGAATTCGGCTCGAACGAAGAACGCCTCCGCGGCGCCGTCGCTGACTGCGACGCTGTGGCACCGATATCGCTCGGGCCAGCCGCCGGCGTACGCGCAGGCCAGCAGCATCGCTGTGGCGGATCCGGCGCGTGGTGGTGCGTTCTGACGGGTCGAAAGTTAGGTCGGTGGCCTTTCGGAACCTTCCCGGCGGGCTTCACGGGTTCGGGGCGGCATCAGGCCTGCTGGGCGCCTTCGCCCAGAGTCGCCGCAAGTGAGCCAGGACCTCTGACGAACTCGAGCTTGTCGAGGCCCGGATCGACCTCGTCCGGCTGGCCTGGGGCCGTCTCGACCCGACCTACCGCGCTAGCCGGCTGCCTGTTGGCTGGCGTCGATCGCGCGCTGATAACGCCCGGCGATCTTGCGCAGCGCGTCGACCAGCTCTGGTGAGTCCACGATCTCGAAGTCCGCGTCCATCATTCCCAGATAGAGCGCGAGCATCTCCGGATGGTCTGAGCCGGGTTCGAAGGCGCACCGGTCGTGGCCCAGCGCCTCGACGTCCATCGGGATCGGCAGCCGACCCTGCACGTACGCCGCGGGCGCGTGCACGATTACCCGCGCCTTGTACCGCCAGGTCGCCTCGCCCACCCCGCGTGCCACCTGCGCTGCGATCTCCCGGTCGGGCGGGAGCGCACGCGGGGTGAAACGCGGCCCGGTCGGCGTCCGCGGCTCGATCCGGTCGACCCGGAAGGTCCGCCAGGCGGCCCGGTCCAGGTCCCAGGCCACCAGGTACCAGCGCCGCCGGTCGTTCACCAGGCGGTACGGCTCC
>JBKPAG010000039.1:0-59573 GCA_046726315.1 Actinomycetota bacterium
GCGGACGCCGTCGGGGGTGCTGGAGGTGCGCGGCGCCGACACCCACAACCTGCAGGAAGTCGACGTCGACATCCCGCTCGGGGTGCTGGTGGTCGTCACCGGGGTGGCGGGCTCGGGCAAGAGCTCACTGATCCAGGGCTCGGTGTCCGGCCGGGACGGAGTGGTGTCGGTCGACCAGACCTCGATCCGCGGCTCCAGGCGGAGCAACCCGGCGACCTACACAGGCCTGCTCGACCCCATCCGCAAGGCGTTCGCCAAGGCCAACGGCGTGAAGCCGGCGCTGTTCAGCGCCAACTCCGAGGGCGCCTGCCCCAACTGCAACGGCGCCGGCGTCATCTACACCGACCTGGCGATGATGGCCGGCGTCGCCACCACCTGCGAGGAGTGCGAGGGCAAGCGGTTCCAGGCCGAGGTGCTCGAGTACAAGTTCGGCGGCCGCGACATCAGCGAGGTGCTCGCGATGCCGGTGACCGAGGCGACGGAGTTCTTCGGCGCCGGCGAGGCGCGCACACCGGCGGCGCACAAGATCCTCGACCGGCTCGCCGACGTCGGGCTCGGCTACCTCAGCCTCGGCCAGCCGCTCACCACGCTGTCCGGCGGCGAGCGGCAGCGGCTCAAGCTGGCCACCCAGATGGCCGAGAAGGGTGACGTCTACGTCCTCGACGAGCCGACCACCGGCCTCCACCTCGCCGACGTCGAGCAGCTGCTCGGCCTGCTCGACCGGCTCGTCGACTCCGGCAAGTCGGTCATCGTCATCGCGCACCACCAGGCGGTCATGGCGGACGCCGACTGGATCATCGACCTCGGCCCCGGCGCCGGCCACGACGGCGGCCGGATCGTCTTCGAGGGCACACCCGCCGAACTCGTCGCGGCCCGCTCCACCCTCACCGGCGAGCACCTCGCCGCCTACGTCGGCACCTGACCGAGGCCCTCTTCGACTCGTCCCACTCCAACGCCGATAATGGACATTATGTCAAGTTGGCGCAGGACGAGCTCTACTCCCCTCGGGACGATTCGGTTCGGGCGTTGAGGATCTCGAGGTAGTGGCGGTTGTACATGATGCCCAGGACGTTGTCGAAGGGGTCGACGACAGAGGCGGTGACGAACCCGGGGCCGCGCTCGCTGACGGGCTCGAGCTGCTTGGCACCCAGCGACACCATTCGATCCAGGGTCGCGGCCACGTCATCCACGTGCCAGTAGACGATGCCGCCACCCGGGCCGGCAACCAGTCCGTCCGGCGCGAAACGCCGGTCGATGATGCCAAGCTCGTGCTCGTAGTCACCGATGCGGAACTCGACGTAACCGGTCCCACGCCCGGCGGCCTCGCTGCTGAAGTACGGCTCGATCCCCAGCAGCTCGGTGTACCAGCGGGTCGCCGCCTGCAGGTCCTCGGCCCACAGGTTGATCGTGCTGATGCCCCGCAGCATGTGGAGTCTCCTCTCGTTTCCATGGTCGAAGCGTCGACGCTATCGGTTTCCTCAGACACATCTGGTCGGCAGTTGTGGAGGCTGATCGTGCGGCCGGCAGCGCAGCAGGACATGTCGGAAGGCCGCGGTAGCGTCGGCATATGTCGACGAAGCCAGTGGCAGAAGGGGCCGACATGATCGCATTCCGCGACGCCGCCGAGTTCGAGGCGTGGCTCGCCGAACACGTCGACCAGCGGATCGGGGTGTGGCTCAAGATCGCGAAGAAGGGGTCCGGCGTCGCGTCGCTGACCGACGACGAGGCGGTCGACGTCGGCTTGTGCTACGGCTGGATCTCCGGCCAGCGCAAGGCCTACGACGACGTGTACTACCTGCAGAAATACGTTCCGCGCCGGCCCCGGAGCCGATGGTCACAGGTGAATGTGCGAAAGGTCGAGGCGCTCATCGCTGCGGGGCGGATGCGTCCGTCGGGCCTTGCCGAGGTCGAGGCCGCCAAGGCCGACGGACGGTGGGACGCCGCTTACGAATCTCAACAGCATGCGACAGTTCCGCCCGATCTCGCCGCCGCCCTAGCCGCGAGCCCTCGGGCGGCCCAGGCCTTCGAATCGATCGGCAGGACCAGCCAGTACGCCGTGATCCTGGACCTGGTCACCGCCCGAACCACCAGGGCCCGGTCGGCGCACCTGCGCAAGGCCATGACTGCGCTGGAAACCCGCGGTACCTAGGGCATCCTGCGGCGCGCACCCGTGCCGAATCAGTCATTGCTGGTAGTCCTCCACCTCGTCGACCGGTCGCACAACGGCCTCGTCTGGGTTCTGGCCCGCGTCTTGTCGCGCCCGCCGTTGCCGCAACAGGTCCCAGCACTGGTCGAGGGCTTGCTCGAGCCGCCGTAGCTGCTCCTGCTCCTCCCCCGGAGCCAACTCACCCTCCTGGACCCGCGTGCGCAGTTCGTGCTCCTGATCGACCAGGGAACGCACCTGGTCGAGAATTTGGACCTCGTTCACGACCCCATCTTCGCCCATCTGCGGCGTGGTCATTCGTCATCCGCGGCGGTGCGCCGTCCGGACAAGCGCAGCCGGGCAATCGGACGACCGCTTCCCGGATGGGCCGCGATGGTGAAGCCGGCTTTGCGGAACATCGCGACGGTTCCGGTGAATATCTCCGCGCTCGGGCGCCGCTCCCCCGCCGTTTCTACCGGATAGGCCTCGACCACCGCCGCATCATGCGCCCGCGCATGGTCAACCGCACCGGAGAGTAACGCCGTGCCGATCCCGGCGCCGCGACGCCGCATCGGGATCCATAAGCACACCAACGACCATATGCCCGGTTCGTCCGGATCGACCGGACCGATTACTCGGGACCGGAGGATCCGCTCGAACTGTTGCCGTGGCGCGACCGAGACCCAGCCGACGGGCCGGGGCCCGTCGTACGCCAACAACCCGGGCACCGCTCCTTCGAGGGTGAGCCGACGAAGCACGCGGCGATTTCCCGGCCCGTTGTCGAAGTGTTTGGCTCGGACTCGGAACCATGCACACCAGCAGTTGCTGTTAGCGCCATTGGGACCGAAGAACTCCGCCAACTCCTCCCACCGGTCCGGTGTCATGGGCACAACGGACACCGTCATGACCGAGATTGTGGACCCGTCGGACCAGTTCGTGGCCCAATGACCTGGCGATAGGCTTGGCAAACGATGAAAAACCGTGGTCCGGCTCGGGCGTCCTTGACGCTGCTGACAGTCGGAGCCCTGCTCGGCTACGCCGTACCCGCCGGGGCGGATGACGTACGCCCGTTCGAGCCACGGTTCCAGCGCAGGATCACCGGCGACATCTCGATCGTCAGCACCACATGGCCCACGGCCACCGCATCTCGGCCGGCGGGAAGCACGCTGGTGTTTGCGGGTCTGTACTGGGGCGGTCCGTTCGTGGGGGCGGCGGCCACCCGGCGTGACGTAACGCTTCAGGTGGGGTCGTACGCGCCCAGGACAGTCGTCGCCGACGAGTTCGCAAGCGACCCGACGATCGGGTTCGGCGCCGTAGCGGACGTGACCGCACAATTCCGTGGCACCGGTCCGTTCGTCGATCTCACCGTCGCGAATGCCGGAGTGACGCCCTGGTCGCTCGTGACGGCATGGAGTTCGCCGGCAGAGCCCTTGCGCGACCTTCGAGTCGTCGACGGGCTGGCCCCGGTCACGGCTGCCGAGCCCACCACGGTGACCGTCTCTGGGCTGTCCACACCGCACCGCGGGCCGGTCGACTCGACCACGGGCGTCGTGACTCACGGAGACAACGCACACGCAAGTGCCGACGTCGACGCGGGTGACACGTCGGCGACGATCCCCGTCCGTACTGACTCCGGGGGCGAGACGCTGGTCGCGGCGGTAACGACGGCGACCGAAGCGGCGGCAATCACCGATCTCGCCGTTTCGGCTGCGGTCGCCCCTGACGCGGCTGCTTTCGGTGACACCGTCGAGATCACGGTGACCGTCACCAACGGTGGCCCCGACGACCAGACCGGGCCTGCGACGCTCACGGTCGAGCCCGGCGAGAGCTTGACAGCCGATGCGGTCTCACTGGTGACCTCCTCTGGCGCCTGCGGCCTGGCCGGCTCGCGGGCCGTGTGCGCCCTCGACCCCCTTCCGGCCGGCCGCGCGGCCGAGGTGACGTTCGCCGCCGAGGTCGAGGACGCCGACTCGACTGCCGCGCCGAGCGCCCGAGCGCTTGCTCCCACATCCGACACCGATCCCGTCGCCGAGAACAACTCCGCCCAGGCCGCGCTACGGGTCCACGGCCAGGTCACCGGGTCCGACCCGGCACCGGACGTTCCCGACCCGTAGCCGACCGTCGCCAGAGGATCGAGCCCTATCCCCTGCTTCGACGGAGAACGATGGCTGGCCGACACGCTTCGCAGCGCAGACGACGGTCGTGGCCGCGGCGGCTCTTCGCATTGGTCACGGCGGTCCTCCTGATTGCTGCCGGCGCGGTGATCGCCAACACATTCGTCGAGCAGCGCGCCCGCAGCTGCGAACAAGCACCTGCACTCGCAGTGGCCGCTGATCCGGCGATCGCTCCGGCTCTAAGTGAGTTTGCCGACTCCCATGCGCGCATCGCTCCGGCCATCGGCGGCATGTGCACCTCCGTCGACGTCATACCGCTGACGTCAGCCGAGGTCGTGGGCGGGCTCGGCGGCTCCGTCCAGGCAGATGTGTGGGTCCCGGATTCGCGTCTCTGGGCAGAACAGGTCACCGCAGAAGGGGTCGCGCTGGATCTCGGAAAACCGATCGCGACCTCGCCACTCGTGGTCGTCGCGCCCCGGCCGACGGCCGAACAGCTCGGCTGGCCCGACACCGACCTGCCGTGGGATGCCGTTCTCCACGCGGAGGCGGAAGCGAAGATTGCCGACCCGACGACGACCAGCGAGGGCCTCGCCACGCTGTTGTCGGTCGCTGCGGTTGTCGGCGCCGAGCAGGAGAACCGGACCAAGTTGGCACAGGCCATGACCGGAGTCGCACGGTCCACCGTCGCCAACGTCGAAGCGGCATTCGAACAGGTCGACGCCGATCCTGCGCAGGCGCCGCTGTTCACCGCCACCGAGCAGTCGGTTGTGGCACACAACACGTCGTCCCCGGCGAGCCCGGTCGCCGCGCTCTACCCAGCCGAGGGCACGGCGGTCTTCGACTATCCAGTGATCAGGGTCACGACGGTAGCCACCTCGGCTGTCAAGGCCGAGGCCGCGCAGGCCTTCGAGGCTGCACTGCACACGCCGCAGGCCGTCGAGGTTCTGCAGGACGCCGGCTTCCGCGCGCCGGACGGCACCGCACGCGAGGGGGCTGGGGTCGTCGACGGGATCCGATCGGCGCAACCACGTGCCTTGCCGACCCCGGATGCGACTCAAGCAGCACAGATCCTGCGGCTGTGGGCTGCGCTCTCGTTGGACAGTCAGATGCTGGCCGTCGTCGACATCTCGGGCTCGATGAAGGAGAAGGTCGACGGCGGGGCTACCCGGATCGAACTCACTCGCGACGCTGCGAAGGCCGCACTCGGGCTGTTCCCGGCGAGCAGCTCCATTGGCCTCTGGGCGTTCTCGGTGGATCTGGACCCGCCGAACGACCACGTCGACCTGATACCGCTCGGCCCACTCACCGGGCGCGTCGGTTCCCGCAGTCGCAAGGAGGCGCTGATGGCGGCTGCGGAAAGCCTGCCGGATCGGGCTGGCGGCGGCACCGCCCTCTTCGACACGGTGCTCGCGGCCTTCCGCACAGTGCGTTCCGCCTATGACCCGGATCGGATCAACTCGGTCGTGGTGCTCACCGACGGCGAGAACCGGGATGACCCCGACAGCATTGAATTCGACACCTTGTTGACTACCTTGCGAACAGAGTTCGACCCGGCTCGGCCGGTGCCGGTGATCACCATCGGCATCAGTGCCGACGCGGACCACGAGACCCTTGCGCGGATCTCGGAGGTGACGGGCGGCAAGGCGTATCAGGTCAATGACCCCAGAGATATTCAGCAGGTGTTCTTCGACGCGATGGTCGAACGTCAGTGCCGACCCAACTGCTGAACCAGAGCGCGCCTCCCCAACCACGACCCATCTGATCAATAACCTCGCATCGGGTGAGTCCAGGCGGCCCGGGCTCACCGGCGCGCCGAGGTGAGGTGAAGGTGGCTGCTTCCTGGAAGCCGATGCTGGTCACCGCGGCTGTGGCCGCCGTTGTTCTTGTCGTCGACGACGGGACGACTGCCCGCTCCGGTGCCGTAGACGAGCCCACCACATCAGCCCCCAGCGCTGCGCCAGCGACGACCGCGACGGCGGCGGCTGTGCCGCCGGTCGATCCAACCAGCCCGCCCTTGCCTCACCGCGACGGCATGGGCGTCATCCAGACCACCGGTGCACCAGGAATGACGGTGGCATTGACGTTCGACGACGGTCCGTCGCTCGAATACACCCCACGGGTACTCGACATCCTGGACCGACATGGCATCAAGGCGACATTCTGCGTGGTCGGGACGAGCGCGAAGGCATACCCGGGGTTGGTGAAGAAGATCGCCGACGGAGGCCATGCCTTGTGCGACCACACGGTCACTCATGACCTCGATCTGCCCGACCGCACCGAGAAGCGAATCCACGCCGAAATAAGTCGCACCGCGGAGTACATCCGGGCAGCCGTTCCACATGCGACGGTGTCGTTCTACCGGGCGCCGGGAGGTAACTTCTCCGCCGATGTCATTGCAGTCGCCGCGTCCTACGGTCAACAACCGCTGGGCTGGAGCGTCGACACGCGGGACTGGGCCAAGCCGGGCACGGACGCAATTCTGACCGCCGTCCTCGACCATGTCGGCCCGGGTTCGGTCGTGCTCCTGCATGACGGTGGCGGCGACCGGTCGGGGACCGTCGAGGCTTTGGAAGCGATCATTACCGCGCTGAAGGCCGCAGGCTACGCATTCGTCATCCCGACGATCTGACCCGTGCCGCTGGACGTCATGCGTTGGTTCATTGATCATTGACCTGGGTACTTGATCACGGAGTTCTGGGCGAACGGATCGACCCCCCGGCGAGGTGCTGGTGTCGAACGGATCGGGCGCAGCGGTCACCGGACTGGTGATCGGCCTCCTCATGGGCCTGGGAGCTCTTCCGGACGAGGGCAGCGCTGGCACAGAGGACAGTTCGGCCGATGCCGCGACGGGTTCGGGTACGGGTGAGGGTTCGCCGGACGGCACCGAACTGGGACTTGACGTTCCTGGCGTGATCCGGACGACAGGCCGCAGTGGACAAACCGTCGCACTGACGTTCTCGTCGGGCCCGGATCCCAAGTACACCCCCGGAATCCTCGACATCCTCGACGCCCACGGCATCAAGGCGACCTTCTGCGTCCTAGGCTCGCAGGCCGAGAGGTACCCCGAACTGATCCGGCAGATTGCTGCCGGCGGTCATGTCTTGTGCGACCACACCATGACCTACGACTACGCGCTGGCGGTACGCAACGACACGACGATGCGTGCCGAGATCGGTGACACGGTGACGGTCATCCGCACGGCAGTACCAGACGCGGCGGTGCCGTTCTTCCGCGCACCAGGAGGAAACTTCTCCTCCGAGTTGGTCGCGGTGGCAGAGTCGTTCGGCCAGGCATCGCTGGGCTGGAACGTCGACCCTCGAGACTGGGAGACACCTGGAGCGGCCGCGATACAGGCGTCTGTCGTCAACGCCGTACAACCCGGCTCGATCGTCGTGCTGCACGACGAGGGTCCAAACCGCGGCGGAACCGTCGACGCACTGGATGGCATCATCGACGAGCTCATGGCCGAGGGCTACCAGTTCGTGACCCCGGCATCGTGACCAAGCCGTACGCGGTCATCGACCTCGATGGCGTCCTGGCGGACGTGACCGCCCGGCTGCACCACATTGAAAGCAGCCCGAAGGACTGGACCGCGTTCTTCGCCGGAATCCCGGACGACCCGCCGTACGCGGAGGGCCTCGCTGTCGCCAACGAGCTGGCAGCCGAACACGACCTGGTCTATCTCAGCGGGCGGCCCGAGCGAACCCGCTCCGACACCGAGCGGTGGCTGCATCTCCACGGCGCGCCCACCGGTCAGATCGTGCTCCGGCGCAATCCCGACCGGCGTCCCGCCCGAGTAGTGAAGGTCGGCCTGTTGCGCCTGCTGGCCCAGGAGCGTCCGGTCGCGGTCTTCATCGATGACGACCCCGCCGTATGCCGGGCAGCCCGGGAGGCTGGGTTCTCCGTTTTCGAGGCCACCTGGAGCCGTCCGCAGCCGACCTTGTTCGATGCGCAGGAGCGGCTGGGTAAGACCTGACCAATCCGGATCTAGTTGTCCAGCGAACTATCGGGTGAGCGTTGCCGTCCACCCGAGGAGCCACCATGTCCGCGCTGGGGCACCCGGATTCGTTGGCCGGAGCATTCGAATCGTCCTCTGGCGCGTTTGTCGACTGCTGGAGGACGATCTTGGCAGACTCGGCGCCGTGAAGAGGTCGAGCAGGCCGGTCGGACTGCACAAGCGGTCCACCGACACAGGCGCCGCAGGCGGCCTGCTCGAGGAATTGCTCGGGCGGACTGCCCGCGGCGACCAGACCGCCTTCGGTGCCCTCTATGACGCGATGAAGTCACCCGTGTTCGGGATCGTCCTTCGGGTCGTCCGTGATCCTGCGCAGAGCGAGGAGGTGACCCAGGAAGTGTTCATCGACGTCTGGCGGCATGCTGCGCGGTTCGATCCTGAGGTCGGCTCCGCGCGCACCTGGGTGATGACGATGGCGCACCGTCGGGCCGTCGACCGGGTCCGCCGGGCGGAGGCGGCGAGCGAGCGGGAGCACCGGGCGGCCAGCCGGGCGACTGTACGCGAGTACGACGACGTCGTCGAGAGCGTCGAGCGCTCGTTGGAGGCGGAGCGGGTCCGGCGCTGCCTGGAAGACCTCACCGACCTGCAACGCGAGTCGGTCACGCTCGCTTACTACAGCGGCTACACCTATCCGGAGGTTGCCCAGCTGCTCAAGTCACCGTTGGGGACCATCAAAACCCGGATGCGTGACGGCCTCGTCCGCCTGCGCGACTGCCTGGGGGTGAGCCGATGACCATCATGGCCGACGACCGGCACACCTTGTCCGGCGCATACGCTCTCGACGCCCTCGATGACAACGAACGAGCGTTGTTCGAGGAGCACCTGCAGACGTGCGCCGATTGCCGCGCGGAGGTCGCGGAGTTCGCAGCGACCGCCGCCTACCTCGGCATGGCGGTGGCAGTACCACCGCTACCACAGCTGCGCGATCGTGTGCTGACCCAGATCAGGCAGGTGCGCCAACTGCCGCCGGAGCGCAGCAACGTCGGGCCGATCGGCGGCGTGTCCCGCCGCAGCTTCACCTTGGTCGCTGCGGCCGCGTCGATTCTCGCCGCCCTGGCGATTGCCCTCGGCGTGATCGCCTACCAGAGCGACCAGCGGGCAGACGAGCTCGCCGCCCAGGTCGAGCAGCGGCAGGAGGAAGTCGACGCGCTCGCCGCGGAGGCCGACCGGATCGCTACGGTTCTCGGTGCACCCGACGCCCAAAGTGCTGCAGCGTCGGCGTCCGAGGGCGGCGAGGTCGCTGTCGTGGCATCCGAGGAGCGCGGTGAGGTGATCCTGCTCACCCGAGACCTGCCGGCGCTGGCCGAAGACCTCCAGTACCAGTTGTGGTTCATCGGTGGGGATCCGGATGCGCCCGAGATCGTCTCTGGTGGCGTCCTCGACGTCCCGCCGGACGGTGACCTGAGCCTGGTGACGGAAGGCGACCTTGCCGGCGTCACAACGATCGCGCTGTCGGTAGAGCCGCGTGGCGGCTCGGACCAGCCGACAACGACACCGATCTTCGCCGGTGAGCTGGGCTAGGTGGCGAGTCGCTCGACCAAGGCTCCGTATAGCCGGGGCAGCCGGACGGCCAGCGGGACGATCCGGCTGCGCATCGCCGGGCGGACCGCCGCGTTGACCAAGGCCGTCGTCAGCAGCCGGTAGTCGCGACTGAGCCGTCGCCAGTCGCGTTCGTAGACGTCGGGTCGGCCGGTTCTGATTGCCGCCACGGCGGCGCGCGCCTGGGCCAGGCCGAGCCGGACGCCCTCGCCGGTCAGCGCGTCCACATACCCCGAGGCGTCGCCGACCAACAGCACCCGCCCCCGGGTGCGGCCGCTGGTCCGCTGCCGCAGCGGGCCGGCTCCCCGCAGCTCGGACACGAAGGGAACGCCGGCGAGCCTTTCGCCGAGCCTGCCCGATTGTCGAAGGACCGCGTCGTAGTCCGTCCCCCGGATGCCGAGAACCGCGATGCCGACGAGTTCCCGGTCGACCGGTGTCACGTAGATCTCGGCGGCAGGCGTCCAGTGCACCTCCACCAAATCGGTCCAGGGCGGGACGCGGAAGTGCCGGCGGAAGCCATATCGGGCCAACGGGTGCGGGCGGGTACCAAGGCCCAGCTCGCGGCGCAGCGCCGAGTGCAGGCCGTCGCAGGCGAACACCCACCGAGCCTGCCGTCCGTCGGGCACCCAGACGCCGTCGGCTTCTTGGCGGACCGTGTCGACCCGTTCCGTTACGACCTCGATGTCCAGGGCGGACACCCGCGCGGCGAGAGCACGGTGCAGCTCGGTACGCCGAACGCCGAGCCCGGGACCTGCCCGGAACCGGTGCTCGACCGCCAAGGCTCCGTCGACGTACCGGATGCCGGCGAACGGGATTCCGTGCGGACGAACCCCGAGCCGGTCCAGGGCCAGCACCGCACCTGGCATCAGGCCCTCCCCGCACGCCTTGTCGATCGGTGCCGGCCGCGGCTCGTAGACCGTAACCGAGAGCCCGGCCAGCCGGGCTTCGACTGCGGCGGCCAACCCGATGGGACCACCGCCCACGACGAGTACGTCGAAATCGCTCAACGCGCGGTCGCCAGCGCGCGTTCCTCGATCGGGATCCGCACCGCCATCAGCCCCAGGTTGGCCACGGAGAACACGACCGCAGTGACCCAGGCCGTGTGCACCATCGGCAGCGCGAACACCTCGACGGCCACTGCGACGTAGTTCGGGTGCCGCAACCACCGATAGGGGCCGGTGGCAACGAGCGGCAGGCCGGGCACGATGATCACTCGGGTGTTCCACTGCTTGCCAAGCGAAGCGATGCACCACCACCGCAGCGCCTGAGCTGCCAAAACCACCGTCAGCATCGGCCAGCCCAGCCAGGGCAGGAATGGCCGGTCGGTCACCGCGACTTCGCCGACACAACAGATGAGCATGGCTGCGTGCACCGCGGCGATCACGCCGTAATGTGAGCGCCCGTACTCGACACCGCCGTGCGCGAATGCCCATCGCGCATGCTGCTCCGACACGACCAGCTCGGCCACGCGCTCGATGCCGACGGCGAGTACGAGAAACACGTACGGGGTCAGGGTCACGCGGCCTCCTGTTCGGGCCACCGGAGGAGCACAAGCTCGGAACAGAAGCCCGGTCCCATCGCGAACATCACGCCGGCGGAACCCGGGTCCGGAGGTGTGCCTTCGAGCGTCCTGGACAGGACGTCGAGCACCGACACCGAGGAGAGGTTCCCGACATCAGCAAGTGACCGCCAGGTGACGCCGAGTTCGCCGTCGTGGAGGCCGAGCGCGCGGGCAGTGGCCTCGAGGACCTTGGGTCCTCCCGGGTGAGCGATCCACCGGCGCACGTCGGATATGGCCATGCCGTGGGCCGAGAGGAAACCGGCCATGTCCGCGCCGAGGTACTTCTCAACGACGTCTGCGACGCTGGCGGCGAGCACGATCCGGAAACCACTGCCGCCCACCTCCCAGCCCATGACCCGCTCGGTGTCGGGATAGAACCTGCTCCGGGTGTCGACGATGTCGGGACCCGACGCGCCCAGCCGGCCAGCAAGGTCGGCGCCGACGAGCACGACTGCAGCCACGCCATCGCCGAACAACGCGCTCGCGACGAGATTGGCGGTGGAACTATCGTCGCGCTGGACCGTGAGCGAACACGTCTCAGCCGCGAGCAGGACGGCCACCCCATCCGGCTGTCCGCGCAGGACGTCGTGCAACCGGGCAACACCGGCGGCCCCCGCCACGCAGCCCAGACCGAACACCGGGATGCGCCGGACGTCGTCACGTAGGCCCAGCCGTGAAACCAGCCGCGCGTCAACTGACGGTGCGCCGACACCGGTCACCGACACCGTCATCAGCACGTCGACATCGGTCGGCATCAGGCCGACCTGAGCGAGTGCCTCCTTGACCGCCTGCTCGCCGAGGTCGACGGCGCAGCTCAGGAACAGGTCATTGGCCTCGCCGAAGCCGGCAAGCCCTCCGTATCGCTCGAGTGGAAGGACCAGATGCCGAGCGCGAACTCCGCTGGCGGCGTGGAATCGCTCGAGGGCGGCCCGTTTGGTTCCGGAGAGGGAGAGCATGTCCGCCACCGCTGTGGTGATCTCTTCTTGGTCGTACCGGTGGGGCGGCAGCGTCGTCACGGCCGACACGACGCGAGTCACCGCGTCATCGTCTCAGACGTTGCTGCCGGGGTAGTGATGCGGACGGGTGGGGAACGCGGGCTAGGCTTCGGCGAATGCCTCAGCAAATCGACGCCGTGTTCCTGGCCCTGCCCATGCGGACGCTTGCTGACGCTGCTCTGGAACGGGCGCAGGATCTCGGCGCCGAACATGCCGACTTTCGCCTCGAGCGGATCCGGGGGCAGCACCTGTCGCTCCGGGATGGGCGGCTCGAGGGGACGCACGACGGCGAGGATGTCGGCTTCGGGGTTCGGGTCGTCCACGGTGGCACTTGGGGGTTCGCCGCCGCGGTAGACCTGACCGTCGACGAGGCCGTGCGGGTCGCCGGACAGGCCGTCGAAATCGCCCGCGCGGCGCACGAGATGAGTCCGGAGCGGATCGAGCTCGCCGCCGAACCGGTGTACGCGGACCTCAGTTGGATCTCGTCCTACGAGATCGACCCGTTCACGGTGGCCGACGCCGAGAAGCTCGACCTGTTGGCGGCGTACTCGCACCGGGTCCTTGACCAGCCTGGCGTCGATCACGTGACAGCGCGGCTGGACCAAGTGCTCGAAGGCAAGTTCTACGCCGACACGGCTGGCACCTTCACAACCCAGCAGCGGGTGCGCCTGTCCCCCGTGGTCGAAGCCGTAGCCATCGATGCCGACGGTGGGCGGTTCGAGACCATGCGGACGCTGGCCGCGCCGGTGGGACGCGGCTGGGAGTACGTGACCGGTGCCGATGGCGTCGTCGACTGGGCGGCATCCCTGGACGAGCTCCCGGAAACGCTGGCCGAGAAGCTGGCTGCCCCAGGGGTCGAGAGCGGCAGCTATGACCTCGTGGTCGATCCGACGAATCTGTGGTTGACCATCCACGAGTCGATCGGACATGCGACCGAACTCGACCGCGCCCTCGGCTACGAGGCCAACTATGCCGGCACGTCGTTCGCCACTCCGGACCGGCTCGGGTCGCTGCGATATGGGTCGCCGGTGATGCACGTCACCGGCGACCGCACCGTGGCGCACGGTCTGTCGTCCGTGGGCTTCGACGACGAAGGTGTCGAGGCGCAGCAGTGGGACATCGTCCGCGACGGTGTCCTGGTCGGCTACCAGCTCGACCGCCGGATGGCCCGGCTGATGTCCGGGACCCTCGGAACCAGCCGCTCAAACGGGTGTGCGTACGCCGATTCGCCCGGGCACGTCGCCGTGCAGCGGATGGCTAACGTGTCATTGCAACCAGCTGACGGCGGGCCGAGCACAGAGGAGCTCATCAGCCAGGTCGACCGCGGAATCTATGTCGTCGGCGACAAGTCCTGGTCGATCGACATGCAGCGGTACAACTTCCAGTTCACCGGTCAGCGCTTCTACCGCATCGAAAACGGTCGGCTCGCCGGCCAACTCAAGGACGTCGCATATCAGGCAACCACAACCGACTTCTGGGGTTCGATGGCCGCTGTCGGCGGGCCACAGACGTACGTGCTTGGAGGTGCCTTCAACTGCGGCAAGGCACAACCCGGCCAAGTAGCTCCGGTATCCCACGGCTGCCCATCGGCACTGTTCCGATCCGTGAAGATCCTCAACACCGCAGCCGAAGGCGGGCAATGAGGTCATGGCACCCCAGATGACACCTCAGCAGATCGTCGAGCGATGCCTCGAGCTGTCCAAGGCCGACGGCTGCATCGTCCTGGTCGACGAGTCGGACAGTGCGAACCTGCGCTGGGCGAACAACACGCTGACCACCAATGGCGTGATGCGCTCCCGCGCGGTTACCGTCATCGCCACCCTCGCCGACGCCGAGGGGTCGGCCGCGGGCGTGATCGCGCGCAGCGCGGTGACGCCGGAGACCCTCGAACCTTTGGTCCGCGCCGCGGAGCAGGCCGCCCGCGACAACGGCCCGGCAGAGGATGCCCAGTCGCTGGTGCCGGGCGAGGCTGCCGATCAGTGGGACCAACCAGCCGGTGAGACGGCGCTGGGAGCGTTTGCCGACATCTCGCCGGCCCTCGGTGAGGTGTTCGCACGTGCCATGGCAGGTGGCCGGCGCTCCTACGGCTACCTCGAGCACTCGGTGGCGACGACCTATCTCGGCTCCTCGGCTGGTCTTCGGTTACGGTACGAGCAGCCGACTGGACACATCACGATCACGGCGAAGTCGGCGGATCTACGCAGATCGGCATGGGTCGGCCAGTCCGCTCGGGACCTGGCGGAGGTCGATGTATCTGCCCTGGACCAGGAGCTGATCCGGCGGCTGGCCTGGGCGGAACGCAGCATCGAGCTGCCCGCCGGACATTACGACACGGTTCTCCCCCCGACTGCTGTCGCCGACCTGATGATCTACGCGTACTGGACGATGAGCGCCCGCGACGCACACGAGGGCCGGACTGTCTTCGCGCGCCCGGGTCACGGCACCCGCGTAGGCGAGAAGCTGTCGGCACAGCGGGTCTCGCTGTGGTCCGACCCAGCGGCGGCCGGGCTGGAGTGTGCGCCGTTCGTCGTCGCCCACGCCTCCAGTGCGGAACAGAGCGTGTTCGACAACGGTCTGCCTGCCGGGCGCACCGAGTGGATCAGCGACGGCGGGCTCACGGCGCTGCTGCAAACCCGGTTCTCCGCCGAGCTGACGGGTCTGGCGACGACTCCGTACGTCGACAACCTGGGCTTGACAGTGAGCGACGCGGTCGGCTCAGTTGACGACCTCGTCACCCGGATCGACCGGGGCTTGCTGCTGACCTCACTGTGGTACATCCGAGAGGTCGACCCGCAGACGCTGCTGCTCACGGGACTGACCCGCGACGGTGTCTACCTGGTCGAGGGCGGTGAGGTCGTCGGGGCCGTGAACAACTTCCGTTTCAACGAGAGCCCGGTCGCACTGCTCGACCGGTTCGCCGCCGCGGGCGCGACAGTTCCTGCCATCAGTCGCGAGTGGGGTGATTACTTCCCGCGCACTGCGATGCCGCCGCTGCGCATCCCCGACTTCAACATGTCTTCGGTGAGCGAGGCACTGTAGGCCGTTGACCTGCGCCTATGTCCATCCGACCATCCGCCCTCCAGACTGTGTGCAGCTTGCCGCCGAGTGGTATGTGGACGACGATTTCGAAGTCCGCGTCCAGCATTCCGAGATAGAGCGCGAGCATGTGCGGATGGTCTGAGCCCGGCTGGAAGACGCACCGGTCGTGGCCCAGCGCCTCGACGTGCACCGGGATCGGTAGCCGATCTTGCACCTGCGTCGCGGGCGCGTGCGGGGCCACCAGGTACCACCGCCGCCGGTCGTTCACCAGGCGGTACGGCTCCACCGAGCGCAGACTGGCAGCCCCGGAATGCGTCCGGTAGTCGAACCTGAGCCGCTCCTGGTCACGACATGCGCTCGCAATTACCGTCAGCACGTCCGGATCCACCTGCGGGCCGGGCGACGGCATCGGCAGCAGGTGCGACTGGAAGGCGCTGACCCGATGGCGCAACCGCGACGGCAGCACCTGCTGCACCTTCGCCAGCGCACGCACCGAGATCTCCTCGATTCCCGCGACCGAGCCGCCGGCGGCGGTACGCAATCCGATAGCGATCGCCACCGCCTCGTCGTCGTCGAGCAGCAGCGGCGGCAGCGTGCCACCGGCGCCGAGCCGGTACCCTCCTGCTACACCCGGTCGCGCCTGGACCGGATAGCCGAGTCCGCGCAACCGGTCCACGTCGTTGCGGATGGTGCGGGTGGTGACGCCGAGCGCGGCGGCCAGCTCGGCGCCGGTCCAGTCCCGCCCGGCCTGCAACACGGCACGTCAGATCCGAGCAGGCCGGGGCGAAACCGCTGCTGATTGCACGTGGTGACCGACCCGCTGACCGCCGCGAACACCGCCACCTTCCTGCCCGGGATGGCCGACCGGCTCGATGAGAACGACCCGGTCGACAAGGCGATCCTGGACCGGATGAACGCCTTCCGGACCGATGGTTCTGGCTACCTGGCGATCCAGAACAGCCGGCCGCAGACCATCGGCTACGGATTGGTCGACTCACCGCTGCTGCAGCTGGCCTGGATCGCCGAGAAGGTGCACGAATGGACCGACCTGCCGGTGGACCGGGACCAGCTGCTCACCACGGTCAGCCTGTACTGGTTCACCGGCTCCGGCGCCACCGCCGCGCACACCCTGTACGAGCAGGCGCACTCCTCCGACTGGGGCGCGCCGCCGGCCGTTCCGCAGGGCTTCGCGGTCTTCGGCGCCGACCAGACGGTGCGCAGACTGGTCCCCGCGCCGGCCGACGCGCACTGGACCGAGTTCCCGCGCGGCAAGCACTTCCCGGCGATGGAGGCACCCACCCAGCTCGCCGCCGACCTGCAAGCGTTCTTCGGGCGTCTGCAGTAACCGAAGCCTGAGCCGCCGTCGTCGCCGGACTGGCGCGCGCTGTTCGCGCCGCCGAGACCCCGAGTCGACTATTGCAGGCTTGCGCTTCGCGCACTTTGGTGTTAGTACTATTGACATGAAAACTGCGACTCCCCGCTCGTACCGGATGGTCGCCCGCGCCGAGGCTGCAGCAGCAACCGGCGAGCGAATCCTCGACGCGGCAGTCGAGCTGTTTTGGGAGCAGCCGACTGACCAGATCTCGCTCGATGAAATAGCCAGGAGGGCCGGTGTTGCCGTGCAGACGGTGATACGCCGCTTCGGCGGGAAGGACGGGCTGCTCGCATCGGCCGCCGAGCGCGAGGCGGAGAGAGTGCGCATGCAGCGGGACCAGGCTCCGACAGGAGACGTTGTCGGCGCTGCCCGAGTGCTGATGGAGCACTACGAGACCTTGGGCGATCGGGTACTGAAGCTTCTCGCCGAGGAGGACCGGGTTCCCGAGCTACGCGAGATTGCCGAACGCGGTCGCGAGTACCACAGGGAGTGGTGTGCCCGGGTCTTCTCCACAGGCATGGCCGGACGCACCGCAACCGATCGAAGGCGCCGCTTGGCCCAAATCGTCGCAGTCTGCGACGTCTACACATGGAAGCTGCTACGCCGGGACGCCGGCCTCAGCCGCCGCCAGACAGAGCTCGCCATGGTCGAGTTGCTCGACCCCATCGTCACGGAGGACCGATGAGCCGGATACTCGCCTACACGACCCCCGCCCGGGGCCACTTGTACCCCGTTACGCCGATTCTCGACGAGCTTCACCGGCGGGGTCACGAGATCGCCCTGCGCACGCTCGCGTCACAAGTGCCGCTCATGCGCGACCGCGGATTTGACGCCGTGCCGATTGACCCGGCCATTGAGCGGATCACGATCGACGACTACCGAGCCCGCACGCCGCTCGGTGCCCAGAAGCGGGCGATGCGAAAGTTCGGCGAGCGTGCCGAAGTGGATGCTGCCGACCTCAGGCGCGCCATCGACCAGGTCGATCCAGATGCGCTCCTTGTGGACATCAACGCGTGGGGTGCGATGCTCGTCGCCGAGCAGTGGGGCGGACCGTGGGCAACCTGGTGTCCGTACCCGTTGCCGGTGCCGTCGCGGGACGTGCCCCCGTTCGGGCCCGGCCTGCGACCTGCATCGGGCCTGGCCGGGCGGTTACGCGACGTGATGCTGCGGCCCATCGTCTTCGGCTGGCTCGAGCGGATCGTGGGCCAGCGCATCAACGAGGGCCGGGAACGGCTCGGTTTGCCGCCGGTAAAGAACGCGGCAGAGGTGTTCGCCGCATCGCCGCTGCTGCTCTACCTGACCGCCGAGCCATTCGAGTATCCGCGCTCGGACTGGCCGTCCAACGTCCGCTTGGTGGGACCGTGCGACTGGGATCCTCCGGCCGATCCACCGCCCTGGCTCGACGAAGTCAACGCCCCGATCGTCCTTGTCACCACCTCGTCAGAGTTCCAGGACGATGGCCGGCTCGTGCGCTGCGCGCTGGAAGCGCTCGCGGATGAGGATCTGTTCGTCGTCGCAACGATGCCGGCCCAGGACGGGACTAGCATCGAGCCGCCATCGAATGCCCGGCTGTTCTCGTTCATTCCACACGCCCCGATCCTGCGGCGAGCCGCATGCGCCGTTACGCACGCCGGCATGGGCGCCACCCAGAAGGCACTCGCCCGCGGCGTGCCCGTGTGCGCGGTCCCGTTCGGACGTGACCAGTTCGAGGTCGCCCGCCGCGTCGAGGTTGCGCAGGCGGGGACAAGGCTGCCGGCAAGCAAGCTGCGTCCCGACCGGCTCCGGGCGGCTGTGCGTGAGGCGATGGACCGAGCTGACGGCGCCAAGCGCGTGGCCGAAGCGTTCGCCGCAGCGGGCGGGCCCACCGCGGCGGCCGACGCCTTCGGGACGTACCTTTCGGCGGCGAAGACCGATGTGGCCTATGGCCGGTAACCCGATCTTCGCGACTGTCATGGCGACGCGCCGCATCGACGCGTCAGACCTACTCGTAAGCCCTGGGGGGTGGGCAGGAGCAGACCAGGTGCCGGTCGCCGTACGCGCTGTCGACGCGGCGCACGGGTGGCCAGTACTTGTCCGTGCGCGAGTGCGGGGTCGGGTAGACGGCGGTTTCGCGGTCGTATGGATGCGTCCAGTCGCCAATCAGGGTTGCCGCAGGGTGCGGGGCGTTGCGCAGCGGGTTGTCCTCCGACGGCCACTCCCCCGCCGCGACCTTGTCGATCTCGGCTCGAATGGCGATCATCGCGTCGCAGAAGCGGTCCATTTCCGCCATGTCTTCTGATTCCGTCGGCTCGATCATCAACGTGCCGGCCACTGGGAACGACATGGTGGGTGCGTGGAACCCGTAATCGATCAGACGCTTCGCCACGTCGTCCACTGTCACGCCGGTCGCCTTGGTCAGTGGGCGCAGGTCGACGATGCACTCGTGCGCTACCAAGCCGTTCTGGCCGGTGTAAAGCACCGGGTAGTGCTCGCGCAACCGGGCGGCGACATAGTTGGCCGCCAGCACCGCGATCTGGGTGGCCAGCCGCAGCCCGTCCGGGCCCATCATCCGTATGTAGGCCCACGAGATCGGCAGGACTCCGGCCGAACCGAACGGCGCCGCGGACACCGGGCCTACGCCGGTGGCCGGGCCGGCCTCCGGCAGCAACGGATGGTTCGGCAGGAACGCCGCCAGGTGGGAACGCACCGCCACTGGCCCGACGCCCGGGCCGCCACCGCCATGAGGGATGCAGAAGGTCTTGTGCAGGTTCAGGTGGCTAACGTCGGCGCCGAATTCGCCTGGCTTCGCCAGCCCGAGCAGCGCGTTGAGGTTGGCGCCGTCAACGTAGACCTGGCCACCGGAGTCGTGCACCAACCGGCAGATCTCGGTGATCCCCTCCTCGTACACACCATGCGTGGACGGGTAGGTCACCATGATCGCGGCGACTCGGTCGTCGTGTTCGTGCAGCTTGGCCCGAAGGTCGGCGAGGTCTACGGTCCCGTCGTCGGCCGCAGCGACCACCACGACGCGCATTCCCGCCATCACAGCCGACGCCGCATTGGTGCCGTGAGCACTGGACGGGATCAGGCAAGCGTCGCGCTGATCGTCCCCGCGGGACCGGTGGTACGCCGTGATCGCCAGCAGACCGGCCAATTCTCCCTGGGAGCCCGCGTTCGGCTGCAGTGACACCGCGTCGTAGCCGGTAAGCGTGGCCAGCCACCGTTCGAGCTGGCGGATCAGCTCCAGGTAGCCCTGCGCCTGTTCGACCGGTGCGAACGGGTGGATACCCGAGAAACCCGGCCAGGTGATGGGCTCCATCTCCGTGGTGGCGTTGAGCTTCATCGTGCAGGATCCGAGCGGGATCATCCCCCGGTCCAGCGCATAGTCCTTGTCCCCCAGCTGACGCAGGTAACGCAACATCGAGGTTTCGGACCGGTGCGTCGAGAAAACCGGGTGAGTGAGGTACGGGGTACGCCGGAGCAGTTCCGGAGGAATGGCGTCGGCTACCTCGGCGTGCTCGCCGCCGGAGGTGCCAAAGGCCTTGCAGACCAACTCGAGGTGCCCCGTTGTGGTCACCTCATCGCAGGCGATGCGTACGTGGTCGGTGTCCGCGAGTCCTACGTTGATGCCGAGCTCCGCAGCTGCGGCGACGATGCCCTCAGCTCGCCCAGGTGCACGCGCGAGGACCGTGTCGAAATAGGCGCCGTGGACGACCTCGACACCACCGGCCCGAAGGCCCGCGGCCAGGGCTACTGCATGGCGGTGGACCCGGGACGCAATCTCGCGCAGCCCCTCCGGGCCGTGCCACACCGCGTACATCGACGCGACCACGGCGAGGAGCACCTGCGCAGTGCAGATGTTGGAAGTCGCGCGTTCGCGCCGGATGTGCTGTTCGCGGGTCTGCAGCGCGAGCCGGTAGGCCGGGGCGCCGTCGGCATCGACCGAGACTCCGACCAGCCGCCCCGGCAGACCGCGCTCGAGGCCCGCTCGCACCGCCATGAAACCGGCGTGCGGCCCGCCGTACGCAAGAGGGACGCCGAAACGCTGCGACGATCCGACGACAACGTCGGCGCCCTGCTGGCCGGGTGACTCGAGCAGCGTAAGGGCTAGCAGGTCTGCTGCGACCGCAGCAAGCGCGCCACGGTCGTGGGCCGCTTCAATCACCGGTCGAAGATCGCGCACGCGGCCCGAAGCGCCCGGGTACTGCACCAGCACGCCGAAGAGCTCGCCGTTCGGCAACCCGGCGGCCAGGTCCGCGACCTCGACGGTGATCCCCAGCGGCTCCGCGCGAGTCCGGACGACGGCAATCGTCTGGGGCAAACAGTCCGCGTCGACGATCAGCCGGTCCTCTCCTCCGCGCACCGACCTGCGCATCAGCGTCATTGCCTCTGCCGCGGCGGTGGCTTCGTCGAGGAGGCTGGCGTTGGCTGTGTCGAGCCCGGTCAGGTCAGCCACCATGGTCTGGAAGTTCAGCAGCGCCTCCAGCCGTCCTTGCGAAATCTCGGGCTGGTAGGGGGTGTAGGCCGTGTACCACGCCGGGCTTTCCAGCACCCGACGGACTACGACGGGCGGGGTGATCGTGTCGTAATAACCGAGCCCGATCATCTGAATCTGGCGCTGGTTGCGACGGGCCAGCGCCCTCAACTCCTCCAGGGCCGCGATCTCGGTAGCCGCGGGTGGCAGGTCGAGCCCGGCGACGGTTCGAATCCGGGCCGGAACGGCGGCGTCGACCAGCGAGTCCAACGATGGCGCTCCCACGAGGTCGAGCATCCGGGTGATCTCATCGTCACGCGGACCGATGTGGCGTCCGACAAACGGGGCGACCGCGCTGATGTCGGTCAAAGGGGACTCACGGGGCATTCCACGGCTCCTCGACGGCGATCTACCACGGCCGCACGAAGACACTCCGTGGCCGGGTCAGCGGCTCGGCGTCAACCCTACCCCGGGGTCGAAGCTGGCAACCCGCGCGGAAACGGCGCCAGTCAGCCGCCGACGACTCGGGTCCGGCGGCGCGCCGCGAGCTCGTCGCCGGGGTGCTCCCCCGGCTCCTCGCCTGGGCGCTCGCCCGGCATCTCGATCAACGTCGCCTCGACTTCGCGCCACACTCGTCCTACCGCGATGCCGAACACGCCCTGACCACCCTGAACAAGGTCGACGACCTCATCTGCCGACGTGCATTCGTACACGCTGGCTCCGTCGCTCATCAACGTGATCCCGGCCAGATCCTCTACCCCCCGTTCGCGCAGATACTGGACCGCCTGCCGGATCTGCTGCAGGGAGACACCGGTGTCGAGTAGCCGTTTGACGATCTTCAGGACCAGGATGTCGCGGAACGAGTAGAGCCGCTGGGTGCCAGAACCGGAGGCGGGCCGAACGGTGGGCTCGACCAGTCCGGTACGGGCCCAGTAGTCGAGTTGCCGATAGGTGATCCCCGCCGCGGCACAGGCCGTCGGTCCGCGGTATCCCACGTCGTCGGGAATCGGGCTGACCATGCCTTCGAAGAGCAGCCCCTGCCGGCCGGCTTCGGCAACGGCATCGACCGGCGGCGCTCCGGCCGGGCCCGTGCCGCCAGTGGTTTCTCCGCTCACGCCGACTCCTTCGTTTCCACCTCGATACCTGCGACGCTAGGCGGGGGGCCGACCGGGGTCAACGCAACACGCGGCGGCTCTCGACCTCAACTCGAGCGTTACTGCTGACCGGCAAAGGGCACCTGCGCTCAGCCGCCGAAGTCCTCAGGCGTGACCTGGTCGAGGAACTCGCGAAACTTCTCGACCTCGTCCTCTTGCTCCTCGTCGGAGCTGTCGGCGATGACAATGCCCACCTCGTCGAGCAGCGGTTCGGCGGCAAAGATCCGCGTTCCGGTCCGCAGCGCCAGGGCGATGGAGTCCGACGGGCGGGAACTGACCCGAATCCCACCGGTGAATACCAGTTCGGCGTAATACGTGCTGTTGCGCATCTCGGTGATCCGCACCTGTTCCAGCTTCGCCCCGATGGCGTCGAGCACGTCCTTGAACAGGTCATGCGTCATGGGTCGTTCGGGAGTCAAACCCTGCTGGGCAAAGGCAATCGCCGTCGCCTCGACAGCGCCGATCCAGATCGGCAGGTAGCGCTCGCCGCCGATCTCGCGGAGAAGAACGATCGGCTGGTTCGACGGCATCTCGACCCGGACACCGACCACGTCGAGCTCACGCACCCTTCAACCCTACGCCAGAGTCCATGACGTCCAGGTGAACGTCGTCTGCTCAGCGGGTGCGGACCCGACGCAGCGCTGAGTCGACGATTGCGGCGTGCATGCGTGTGGTGAGGCGCGCGATCTCCCGGGCTGCTTCTTCGGCCCGGCCACGGGCCTCGGCTCCACGCTGGCGCAACATCGGGGCAACAACCTGCTCGACCAGACCGGCTTCGCGCTCGGCTGCACTGCGAACGATCCGTAGATGGCGGGGTTCGAGGCCGTACGCCGCCAGCTCGCCGGCGGTGCGAGCCACCAGCAGAGCGTCGGTGCCGAACGTCGCGCCGCGCGCGGTTATCAGGCCATAGGATTCCAGCTCGGTGAGCAACTCGGCGCGGATGCCAGCCGCCTCGAGCAGGGCAGCCCGCGATAGCCGAATCTCGCCGCCGTCGCGCCCCGATCCGGCCACACCGTGCGGAGCGCCCGGTCGGCCACCGGGCGCGAGCTCCATGCCGTCGTCTAGACGGTCGAGCTGTTCCTTGATCACCCGCAACGGCAGGTAGTGGTCGCGCTGCACCGTCAACACGTAACGAAGCCGGGCCACGTCGTCGTGGCTGAACCGGCGGTAGCCCGACGGGGACCGCTGCGGCTCGACGAGACCTTCTGACTCCAGAAAACGGATCTTGGAGATCGTGACGTCCGGAAAATCCGGGCGCAGCTGGGCCAAGACCTCCCCGATACTGACGGTCTGCCGGGCCGGCAGCGCCGAGGTCACCTCGGGCCGCCGCCGAACCCGTACTGGCTGGCGTAGTAGACCAGGCGGTACTTGCCGACTTGGACCTCGTCGCCGTTGGTGAGCAGAACCGCGTCGATACGGTCGCGGTTGACATAGGTGCCGTTGAGGCTGCCGACGTCGGAGACGACGAATCCCTCGTCATTACGGCGGAACTCGGCGTGGCGCCGGGAGACGGTGACGTCGTCGAGGAAGATGTCAGAGTCAGGATGCCGGCCGGCGCTCACGACGTCGGTATCGAGCAGGAACCGGCTGCCGGCGTTAGGACCCCGGAGCACCACCAGCAGCGCGCTACCGGCAGGTAAAGCGTCCACAGCAGCCTGATCCGCCGGTCCCAGGTCGCCGATGTCCTCGCGGACGCCTTCCTCCCGCTCGACATCATCCCGCGTGAACGCGAGCGTGCTGGTGGATTCGCTCGCCGAGGGCTCGGCCACCGATGCCATCCGAGCCCCGCACCGGGAGCAGAAGTTTGCATCGGGCGGGTTTTCCTGGCCGCACTGAGTGCAGAACGGCATCGACACTCGGCCTTCCGCCACGCGTCGTGGCTCGTCAGGGTGAACGTTCGGTGGTTTGGTGTAGACCCTCGATGTCCACCTGAGGATTAACGGTCTCTGCAACCTAGGGCCGCCGAGCCGGAGGGTCAAATGTGGTGGCAGCTCAGCCTTCGACCTGTATCCGATACTCACGGGCACTGAGCAGGCCGTCCAGATCGGACGATTCCGCGGGCACCACCTCGATCATCCAGCCGGCCCCATATGGGTCGGAGTTGACCTGTTCCGGTGAGGTGTCGAGTTCGTCGTTACGGGCGACGACCTGTCCGGTCAACGGCGCGTAGAGGTCGCTGACGCTCTTGGTGGACTCGAGTTCGCCACACGGCACACCGGCAGTGACCTCCTCGCCGACATCAGGCAGCTGAACGAACACGATGTCGCCTAGCTGCTCTTGGGCGAAGTCGGTGATGCCGATACGGACGCTGCCCTCAGCCTCGCCAGGGTTACGCACCCACTCGTGTTCGGCGGTGTAGCTGAGGTCGTCTGGGTACACGGTTACCTCCCCGATTTGATGGTCGCACGCGGACCCTCGCTCGTTTCTTGCTCGGGCTCCTCATAGCTCCAGAAGTTCAGCCGGAGTCGTCAGGGGCCGGGCTAGCGTACTGAGGCGGCGTCGCCTCGTGCACGACGTCGACGACGAGTTCATCGTGTTGTGTCACTGTCGCGACGCCTCCGTCGCCGGTGATGGCGTCCACAACGCCCTGCGGAAATTCCATCGCCTCGGCCAAGGTCTCCGGATCGCCGATGGCGGTGAACCGGTACGGCGGCAGCAGATGCACACCGTCGACCTCGATCCCGTCGCCGTCGTCGATGAGGTACGTGCTGGCGACCACCCGCACCCGCGCGTCGTCGGCACCAGAAAGCTCGATTGCCTCAGCGCCCGCGCTGCGCAGCTCCTGAACCGACGAGTACATCGTCCTGGCGTCGACCTCACCTCCAGGGTCGGTGATCGTCACCACGATTCCGGGACCAGTCGCCTCGACGGTCCCGGCGAGCACCGCCAACTGGCGCGCCAGGGCGGTCGTCTGCTCGAGCGCCGCCTGCTCGGAATCGGCGCCTGACAGCAGCTCGCGGCGGTCGTTCTCCAGAGCCGCGATCTGTTCCTCGAGCTGGTCGCCGCGGGCAGTGAGCCCGTCCAGGATCAAGAACAGGTCACCGCGGCGGGCCCGATTCAGCAGGTCCTCGTCATCGGCGCGTACCTGGACCGCCGCAGCGAAGCCCAACAGGCCGACCAACAGCGCGACGCCCACCTGGCCCAGGTCAGGCCGCGCACGCAATGCCTTGCTCAGGCGCTGCAGACCGGTCGGAGCGGTTGGGACGAACCGCCGAGGTAGCTCGGCGGCTGGACGACCGATTGGTTCCGGTGGAACGTCGCGAGCAGCCGACGAATCCGGACCGGCTAGCGGTCCAGAGGTTGCAGGGCTGGTCGGCTCAGGCACGGAACACGTGGCGCCGGATTGTTGCGACGTTGGTGAAAATCCGGATACCGAAGACGACGATGACCGCGGTCGACAGCTGCGATCCCACGCCCAGCTGATCGCCGAGAAAGACGATGAAAGCCGCGATGAGCACGTTTGCCACGAATGAGACGACGAATACCTTGTCATTGAAGACGCCGTCCATCACGGCCCGCAGCCCGCCGAAGACCGCGTCGAGCGCCGCCACGACGGCGATCGGCAGGTATGGCTGCAGCGCGAACGGTACCTCGACATCGACCAGCAGCCCGGCGAGAATGCCGAGCAACAACCCGATGGCTGGTATCACGAGACCTCCTTCGGCTCAGCCAGCCGTAATGCCGCGCTGGCAGCAGGCAGGGTAAGCGACTGCTCGTTGCGAACATCGAACTGGATGCCGGCCGTGGTCGAGGCGGCGAGCAACCACGCTCCGCCGGGACCCTCAAGGAACCGGCTGCCCAGGGTGCGAGCGTCGCCGACTGCACTGACCTCGTATGGCGGGTTGAGCGGCCGGAAGTTCACCAGGATGACGTCGTTGGCTGATCGGATCGCCGTCAGAGCAGTCACCCGTTGGCCGTTGACGGCGACGGCTTCGGCGCCCGCCGCCCAGAGCCCGTTGACGATCTGCTGAATGTCGAGGTCGAGCACCGACGCCTGCGCCTCGGCCGCCTCGCCGCCCTCAGCATCGTCGATCTCGACAACAACGCCCGGCCCGGTAACACCAAGGGTTCCCGCGAGGCCCTGGGTCGCAGCGATCGACTCCCGCAGTTGGTTGCCCATCGCCAGGTTGTCGAGCCGGCTGGCCTCGATCTCCACGATTTCATGCTCGAGGTCGGACAGGTCGCGTTCGAGCTGGTCGGCATGCGCCGTGGCCCGCTCGATCCGGTCGACCAGTGACTCACGCTCGGCAGACACCACTCCGGCGTTCTGCCGGACTTGCAGTGCCGCAATTCCGAGCAACAGCCCGAGCGCCAACAGACCGAGCATCAGCGCCAGCGAGACCTTCGGCATGCCTTCGTCGCGACGCCCGGCAGCGGCCCGCCGCTGCGCCGCTTCGACGTAGCCCTCATCGATCGGGTTGGCGAACAGATCGCTGATCAGCGACATCGACGCGTCGGGCCGGCTTGGCGGCCGGGTTCCGCTCGCCCGACGCGCCACCACATCGTCATCGTCGCATGACACCGCAGGCTTGCCGACAGTGCCGGGACGAGTATTGCCGGGTTGTTACGCAGCGCGCAGCAGCCGACGAACCTGCCTGGCGTAGAGCAATCCGGCCCACCAATAGAGGCCGACCCCCCACACGGCGAATGCCCAGCCGAAGACCGTGGCGAGCAGCGCCAGCGTTCCCTCACCGTCGCCCAGCAACAGCAGTGGAAATGCGGCGAGCAGGGTGAACGTCGCCGCCTTCCCGAGGAAGTGAACCGGAAGGGCAGTGAGCCCCCGGCGACGCAGCGCCGGCAGCAGGCCGGCCAGGAAGACGTCTCGCGAAAGCAGCAGGACGGCGAACCACAACGGGACGATCTCACGCACTGTCAGGGCGATGACGGTTGCGAGAATGTAGAGCCGGTCGGCGATCGGATCGAGCAATTGGCCGACCCGGCTGATCTGATGCCAGCGCCGGGCCAGCACACCGTCGAGATAGTCGGTGAACGCCGACGCGGCGAGGACAACGAACGCCCATCCGTCGGCTTCGGGCCCGAGAACGAGCCACAGGAACAGTGGGATTCCCAGCAGTCGCAGGACGGAGAGCAGGTTGGGAATGGTGAATACCCGGTCGGTCTGGATCTCGGTCTCCTGGACCATCACCGCTGCACTCCTCCGTCCCGCCGTTCCCTCCTTTGCCGCCGACAGTAGCTGACGGTCTCGTAGGCCAGAGTGGTCGCGTGGATGCGCTGCGCGTGGTCACAGGCGACTCACTGGCGGAGGATGTCGCCGCAGTCGTCGGGCGCGCGGTCGAGGACCCGGTGCCTTGGCGGGATCTCCTGCACGACGGCCCGGTGCCCGCCGGCCTCGGAGCGGATCGGCTCGCCCGGGTTCGGGCTGCGCACCTGGCCAGCCGAGGATGGGTCAGCGAGTCGCCGGCCCTGGCGTCGCTGCGGGAACGGGACGGGCGGATCTCTGCTGCACGTCGCAGCGGGGTCCAAGTCGTGTTCTGGTTGGAGACAGATCTCTGCCTCGGCCCGTGCTCTGGTTGCCGACCGGTTATCTGGTCATACAGGTGCGCGTGGGCTGGTCACGGTCCCCAATCGCCCCGACCGCAGCTTGGCGGCGCCGCCGCCGCTACGCACAACGCACGGAGGCGTTCACGCCCTCCGCTCGCGCGATCCCCGAGCCTGAGCCGGAGTGCCGGCGTTCGCGCGGTTGCTTGCCGATCTCCCCAACGCTCTGTCTGGGGACGAGATGTTCACGCGGGTTTGGCCGAGGAGCGACCACTGTGGATCGCCGATTAGCCGCTACTCGCCGTCGCCAACGATCTTGCGCCGCCGGTGAGCCGGTCGGCCGACGGCCAATACGCGATGACAGCTTTCGGTGCCGATGTGCTGGCTGGCCGGGCTGCGCGGCCCAGGGTGGATCGGTGGTTGTCGCCCGGTCAGTTCCAGGTGGCTCGTGCTGCGGACGATTCAGAAAGCGGCCGTAAGAGACTCGCCGCGTCCCCGACGAGGTACTCGGCGTAGGTGTCGAGGTAAACGGCCGTTCTGCCGGCCAGTACCTGGGATGGGATCAGATAGATAGCGCCCTCGCCGTTGATCAAGAAGAAATAGTCCAACGAGTCGGGGTCGTAAGGAATCTTGCTAGCGACTCTGTCTTTGGCATAGGGCCGTCGCCCGACCCCAACAAGCCATTTTCCGGCCGACCGATTAGTCGTGCTCTTCACCTGTACTCGCCGTATCCCGCTTGGGAAGCTGGCCAACAGGTCGTACTCCTCCGACTTCGCCGGCACCGCTACCGGGACACCGCGCAACGTTAGCCAGGCGATTGCGATCGCTTCGGCGGCCACCCGCAGCGACGAGGGTGACGGAAAAACATCTTCAAGCGCGTCAAGGCAGACACGCTCGACCGTCCGCGTTTGTAAGTGCGACACGTCCAGCGCCAGACGTACGGCATGGCCCTTGACTCGCGCTCGTGTCTCGCCTCGATCGGACAATCCGAGCTTGTACAAGACGTCCGACCATGTAGATGCCGAGTTCACTGCCTCGCGCAGCTGGGTGTCGGACCACGTTCGTTGGTGCGTGAAATGGGCCGTATCGAGCTGCAGCCGCTCCGCATGGCGCTTGACGCTTCGCAGGACGCCTGCTGATGTCCCCTTGAGGCCAAGTGCCCTACACACCCCGCGCCACGACCGTTCGACCGCTACGGCATATGCGAGCTGGTCGTCGTTCCACGTACGGGTTTCGTGGGCGCGGGCGTTCATGAGTCGAACATTAGTACGAGGTTCTGACAACGCTGGCGCACCATGTGTCGGGCTGCCCGGATTTGAACCGGGGATCTCCACACCCCCAGTGTGGCGCCTTACCAAGCTAGGCCACAGCCCGTGTCTGACACTCGCAGACAACAGGCACTGTAGCGTGGCGAACCCACCGCCTGCGAAGCCGCGGACGCCAGCCGCGATGATGCTGCGGTGCATACCGAGGTCGTTCAGCTGCGCACCGGCACTCGACTGGTCACCGATATCACCGACGCGCTCCTCGAGTTCTGTCGCGGACGCGGCGACGGCCTGTGTCACGTCTTCGTCCCACACGCGACCGCCGGCGTCGCATTCATCGAGACCGGCAGCGGCTCCGAGACCGACCTCGAGGACGCAATTGACCGGCTGCTCCCTCGCGACGACATCTACCGGCATCGGCACGGCAGCAGAGGTCACGGCCGTGACCACGTGCTACCGGCCATCGTGTCACCGTCGCTGATGGTGCCCGTACTCGGCGGCCGGCCGGCACTCGGCACCTGGCAGAGCCTCGTACTTGTCGACACGAACATCGACAACCCCGACCGGAAGGTGCGGTTCAGCTTCCTTTCCGGCTGAGCTGAGGCGTTCACCGTTAGCCTGCCCAATGCCGTTCATGGAGGAGGCTTCGCGAGGATACAGCAGGTCGTGTGGATCTTCGCGCTGATCGGGGCCGCGGTACACCTGCTCGCATTCGCCTGGGAGTTCTGCTTTTTGAGCGCGTCCCACCGTCCACCGCGGGATCTTCGCCATCCCGACAAACGACGTCCCCGGCCGTCCGGCTCTGGGCGTTCAACGTCGGCTTCTACAACCTGTTCCTTGGCTGCGGAGCCATTGCGGGCGTGATCTTCTGGATTGGCGGCAACGATGACGCTGGCAAGACGTTGGTGATCTACACCTGCCTGTTCATGGTCTTGGCCGGCTTCGTACTCTTCGTGTGCGACCGGCTTGCGCTCAGTCTCACGCGGGAATGGCGAAGGCGGGGCGGTGGCGCAGAGCGGCCCGCCGCTCGTTGCACTCATCGCAGCGCTGTTGACATGACGATCTCACCGATCGCGCTACGGGCCGGTGGCCAGTACGGCCGGGCCTGGATGAGCACGTCACGGAGACGGCTCGCCGGAGACCAGGTCCGCGTTGGCTGATGCGGTCAGCGCGTGCTCCCGGCACTGCGCGCCCTGGCCGAACTACCAGGAACGAGGACGGTCTCCCCGGCGCCTGGGTGCCCGATACGACAAGGCCCCTCCATGTATGAGATGGAGGGGCCTCGCCCGGTTCCATCGGAGCCCGCATCGCCGATCTCTCGGCGACCGGCTCCGTGGAACCTGGTCATCTGCGAGCACTCGATCCGTCAGTACCGGTCGCCCGGTGCCGCCGCGTTTCGGAGCTGACTCCGAAACCGAGCACTTGCTGGTGACGTAGGAGATTTCTAGCGACGTTCTCGGCCCAACGCAAGGGCTGATCGAACCCATTTTTTTAGATCTTTTGACCATCCACAGAAGTCGTCGAGATGTCCCCAACATGGGCGGGTTTTCCACCGAGCCGTCCACTCATGTGTGCACAGGAGCCGCATCCGTCGCGTCGCTCGAGGTAGGCGCCGGCCACCACCAGGCTTGTTGGTACTTCACCATGCCTACAAGCCTGGTGATCTACCCACAGGGGTGGTGAACGTGGTCATTCCGCAGTGGTGGCGGAGGGCTGCTCGGTGGCTGGGCTGGACAGGTCAGCGGCGGCGGCGCCTTTCCCGGATGCGCATCGAGATCTCGATCGGCGTGCCGGCGAAGCCGAACTCCTCGCGCAGGCGGCGCTCGATGAAACGGCGGTAGGACGCCTCTAGGAACCCGGTCGTGAACAGCACGAACCGCGGCGGCCGGGTTCCGGCTTGAGTGGCGAACAGGATGCGAGCCTGCCGGCCGCCGCGCAGCGGGTGCGGGTGTGCCGCGACCAGCTGGCCGAAAAACGCATTCAGCCGGGCCGTCGGAACCCGGGTCTCCCAGCCGGCCAGCGCCGCATCGATCGCCGGCACCAGCCGCTCGGCGTGCCGACCCGTTCGAGCCGAGACGTTGACCCGCGGTGCCCAGCTGACGTGCCCCAGCTGCCGGTCGATCTCGCGGTCGAGCATCAGCCGACGATCCTCATCGAGCAGATCCCACTTGTTGAAGGCGAGCACCAACGCGCGCCCGGCTCCAACGACCATCGAGACGATGCGGAGATCCTGCTCCGAGAGCGGCTCACTGGCGTCGATCAGCACCACCGCAACCTCGCACCGGTCAAGAGCTGCTGCGGTTCGCAGGGAGGCGAAGTACTCCGCGCCCGACGCCTCGGCGACCCGGCGGCGGATGCCTGCGGTGTCGACGAACCGCCAGGTGCGAGCACCAAGTGTCACCAACTCGTCGACCGGGTCGATGGTCGTGCCTGCGATGGGGTCGACGAGCACTCGGTCGGCGCCGGCTAGCCGGTTGAGCAGGCTGGACTTGCCGACGTTGGGCTTGCCGAGAAGCGCGATCCGCCGCGCACCACCCTCGACGGAGCCGAACGTCTCGGGTGGCGCATCGGGAAGGGCATCGAGCACAGCGTCGAGCAGGTCACCACTCCCCCGCCCGTGCAGGGCCGAGACCGGGTGCGGCTCTCCGATGCCTAGGTTCCACAACGCCGCAGCGTCAGCCTCGCCCGCGGCGGTGTCCACCTTGTTGGCAGCGAACACGACCGGCTTACCCGCCCGGCGCAGCACCCCAACGACCGCCTCGTCGGCATCCGTAGCGCCGACGGTCGCGTCGACGACGAACACGACGACGTCCGCCGCCGCGGCGGCAATTTCGGCCTGGGCGGTGACGCGGGCGGCCATGCCTTCAGCGTCGGGATCCCAGCCGCCGGTGTCGACCAGCGTGAACCGCCGCCCGGACCAGGCGGCGTCGTATGTGACCCGGTCGCGAGTCACACCCGGGACGTCCTCGACGACGGCCTCGCGGCGGCCGAGGATGCGGTTGACCAGCATGGACTTGCCGACGTTGGGGCGCCCCACCACCGCGACCACGGGAAGCGGCCCCGCCTCTGCGGCGTCGACGAATGCCTCGCCGTCGGCCAGCAGGTCCGCATGCCCGGGGCCGGACCAGGCATCGTCGGTCACGGCATCTGCCGATCCGGACGACCAGCCGAGGCACCCGCGCCGAACTGGGTGGCCACAGCGGCGTAGTGGGCGGTCAGCGCCGTGTGCAGCCGGAGGTTTGCCTCTTGTACCGCTGCACGGGAGCGCACGGTGACGACGGGCAGGTCGACCGGGGCGCCGAACACGACATCCAGCCGGGAACGAACCGGTGGCAGCGCGCTCAGCGTCGTGCCGCGGGAGCCGACGCCTGAGGCGACGACCGGTACCACCGGCGCGCCCGAGCGCACAGCAAGCCAAGCCAGGCCGCGCCGCATGTCGGCGAAGTCACCGGACCCGCGCGTGCCCTCGGGATACACCACGAGTACCCGTCCGGCCGCCAACACCGCGAGCGCTGCGGTCAACGCGGTTCGGTCGGTGCCGGAGCGGTTGATCGGGATCTGTCCGATGCTGCGGAGGAACAACCCGAGCGGTCCTCGGAAGATCTCTCGCTTGGCCAGGCAATGGATCGGCCTGGGCGAGGTGCCCATCAGCAACGGCGGATCGAGAAAGCCGGTGTGGTTCGGGGCCAGAATGACCGGCCCGTGCGCCGGAACGAGATGGGCGTCGTGCACCCGGATGGACCAACCAGTCCGCATCACGACCCAGGCGATCCGCCAGCCGGCCGTGGCGCCAACACCGGTGGGGGGGCGGCCGTTCACGCCGGTGCCACCCCTGCTCGGCGATCTATCAGCTCCAGGACCGCGGCAACGGTCTCGTCGATGCTGAGCTGCGACGAGTCGACCACGTCCACGCCATCGGTCGGCTCCAGGAAGTTGGCCACGGTCGAGTCGTCGGCGTCCCGGCGCAGCACCTGGTCCCGAGTGGCCGCCACCGCCGTCGCATGGTCGGCGCCGTGCAGGTCGCGGGCGCGCCGGGCCAGCCGGGCGTCCTCGTTTGCGGTCAGCAGGATCCGAACCGGCGCGTCCGGTGCCACGACACTGGTGATGTCCCGTCCCTCGACCACGACACCGCCGCCGTCGACCACGGCCCGCTGGCGTCGGACGAGCTCGTGCCGGACACCGAGATTCCTCGCCACGTCGCTGACCACCGCGGAGACGCGGGTCTCGCGGATGTCGGTTCCCACGTCGACATCACCGACAAACACCGTCGGATACCTGGGATCGGTGCCGATTCGCAGCGGCAGTTCCCGGGCCAGGGCGGCGACGCGCTCCTGGTCTGCAAGGTCGACGCCCTGTTCCAACAGCCACCAGGTCAGCGCCCGGTACATCGCGCCGGTGTCCAGGTACCGCAGCCCGAGTGCCTCGGCCACCCTGCGGGCCACGGTGGACTTGCCCGAGCCGGAGGGACCGTCGATGGCCACGACCAGGGACGGCGGCGACGACACGGCTCTCCTCTGTTGGGGTCATGACGAGGGTAGTGCGAAGCCGTGGACGCTCCATCCTGCTGTCCGTAGTGCTGTCGCCAGCAGTTTCTCCGTGCCACGGCCGACGTCGAGCTCGACGACCCCAGCCGGCTGGCCGGGGCTGTGCTCGATCCGGACATCCTCGACGTTGACGCCGGCCCGGCCGACATCGGCGAACAACGCGGCCAGTTGCCCGGGCCGGTCGTCGACGACGACGGCAACGGTCGCAAACGGCGTCGCCGGAGCACCGTGCTTGCCGGGCAGGCGGCCTCGACCGGCAAGGCCGCTTTGCAGTAGCCCAAACAGCTCGTCCCGGCGCAGCCCTGGCGATTCATGGTTCAAGGCGTCCAGGGCGCGGTCGAGGTCAGCCCGTAGCCGTCGGAGGACATCCGACACGGCGGCGGCATTCGCTGCCAGAATGTCGGTCCACAGCGTCGGGTCCGCCGCAGCGACACGGGTGACGTCCCCGACTCCGGCACCGGCCAGCCGAACCTCGTGATCGGGTGCCACCGCAAGCCGGCCGGCCACCAGCGCCGCGATCAGGTGCGGCGCATGCGACACCAGCGCGACGGCCGCGTCATGGTCCGCTGCGGACATCGTGACGGGGACCGCCCCAGCGAGGCGCGCAACCTCCAGGGCCCGGGTCATCGCCTGCGGGTCGGTCCCATCATCTGGACAAAGCACCCATGGCCGGCCCTCGAACAGGTCGACGAGAGCAGCACCGGGTCCGGAAAGCTCCCGGCCTGCCATCGGGTGCCCACCGATGAACCGGCCGGGATCGGTGGCCAGCGCGCGGACCTGCTCAGCCGGCGCCACCTTCACGCTCGTGACGTCGGTCGCGTAGTCGGCCAGGCGGCCTTCGAGCACATCAGCGACTGCGGCTGCCGTCGCCCCCGGCGGAACAGCGACGACCGCCAACGCGACCGATGGGCCCGTTTCATAGCGACGTCCGGCACCGAGCTGGACCGCCTCGGTGACGGCGTCAGCGTCGTGGTCCATCAGCTGTACGTCGATGCCGGCTCGGCGCAGAGCGAGGCCCACCGACGTGCCGAGAAGGCCCGTTCCGACAACCAGCACGCCGCGAGCGAGCGACTCCCCGTTCACGTTCGCACACCGCCGCCCGAACCGGCCGGGCCGTCATCGCGGCGCAGATCAGCCCGCAGGTTCCGCGCACCATGCAGATAGACATGGCGGATCTGGGCGGGCGTGAGCTCGGTCTCGACGTGCGCAAGCAGGCGCACCACCCGAGGCATGGCTCCGATCACGTCCAGTTGCTGGGCGCACAGCAGAGGAACGTCGTTGATGCCCAGTGAGCGGGCGGCGTATGCGGGGAACTCCGAGCGCAGGTCTGGGGTAGCAGTGAACACGATGCTGACGACATCGTCGGAGGTTAGCTGGTTGCGCTCGAGCACGGCGCCGACGAGTTCGGTGACGCGTTCGAGAAGGTGGTCGCGCTCGTCGACGTCGAGCTGGGTTGCTCCGCGAATCGCCCGCATCGCCACTAGAGCCCGACCTCGTGGTACAGCTGGCCGACCTCGGATCGGGTCAACGCGCGGGTACGTCCAGGCCGCAGCTCCCCCAGCGCAACCGGCCCGATGGCCGTGCGAACCAAACGTTCGACCGGATGACCGACGGCCTCCAGCAGCCGGCGCACGACGTGTTTGCGGCCTTCGTGCAGCACAAGCTCGATCATGACCCGACCGGCGCTGCGCCCGACAACCCGAAACGAGTCAACCGCCACGGTGCCATCGTCCAACTCGATACCCGCACGCAAACTCTTCCCAACGCCGCGGGCCAGCGGGCCCGCCACCTCGGCAAGATACGTCTTCGGCACGACATAGCTCGGATGGGTCAGCCGGTGGGCGAGCCTGCCGTCGTTGGTCAGCAGGATCAGGCCCTCGGTGTCAGCGTCGAGCCGGCCGACATGAAACAGTCGCTCCCGCCGCCCCTCGACATAGTCGCCGAGATTCAGCCGCCCGTGAGGATCGCTCATCGTGCTCACGACACCGCGCGGTTTGTTGAGCGCAAGGTGGACCAGACCGGACGCCTCGGTCGCGATCCGCAGCCCGTCGACCTTGATCACGGCAGTCGCCGGATCAACCCGGCTGCCCATCTCGCGGACCCGGATACCGTCGACCTCGACCCTCCCGGCGGCTATCAGCTCCTCGCACGCGCGACGGCTGCCCACCCCCGCGGCAGCGAGTACTTTCTGCAGCCGAACGCCGGCCTCAGCCGGCACCGTCGACGTCTCCGACGTCTGGCAGGAACGGCGCCAGCGGCGGCAACTCAGACAGTGACGACATGCCGAGGCGTTCGAGGAAGTAGGACGTGGTCCGGTACAGCGTGGCACCGGTCTCGACGTCGATGCCGGCATCTTCCACCAGGCCACGGGTTGTCAGCGTCCGCATGACGCCGTCGCAGTTGACCCCGCGGATCGCGGAAACCCGTGAGCGGCTCACTGGTTGCCGGTACGCCACGACGGACAGGGTCTCCAGAGCTGCTTGGGTGAGCCGGGCTTGCTGGCCGTCGCGTACGAACCGCTCGACGATCGGCGCACACTCGGCGCGCGTGTACAGGCGCCAGCCGCCGGCGATCTCGCGCAGGTCGAAACCACGGCCCTGATGTGTGTAGTCGGCGGCCAGGTCGCGCAGTACCGACGCCACCTCCCGACGCGGACGCTCCAGGACCTGGGCCAGCGTCACCTCGGCCACGGGCTCGTCCACCACCAGCAGGACCGCCTCGATGGCCGCCGGGAGCGTCGGCTCGGCGGCGTTCATTCGTCGCCTCCCGCCCACCGGACGGTCAGCTCGCCCAGTGGGGCAACTTGCTCGAAGGTGACCACCCGTTCGCGATAGAGATCGAGCAAGGCGAGGAACCGGGCCACGACGTGAGCCACAGAGGGGCAGTCCGCGCTCAGCGCCCGGAACGTCGCGGTGTGCAGCCGGCGCAGTCGATCGGTGAGGAGCACGGCCTGCTCGTACACGCTCACCCTCGGCGCGTGCAAATGGGCAGTCGCCACCGTCGGCACCGGCTTGGGCTCGAGGGCCTGCACTGCGAGGGCCGCCAACTCGACCGGGCCGACTGCGACGACGACTTCCGGCAACAACGCCGCGAAGCGTTCCTCCAGCCCGACGGTGCGGGGGAAGCGCAGCGCCTCCTCTCGCATCCGCACCGCGAGCACCGAAGCGACCTCCTTGTACGCCCGGTACTGGAGCAGCCGGGCGAAGAGCAGATCCCGCGCTTCGAGCAGGGCCAGATCCTCCTCGTCCTCGACCTCGCCGCTGGGGAGCAGGCGGGCGGTCTTGAGGTCGAGCAACGTGGCGGCCACCACCAGGAACTCGCTGGTCTGGTCCAGGTCCCAGCCGGGCCCGGAGGTGGCCCCTGAGTTGACGTCCGCGGCCCGGATGTATCCGATGAACTCGTCGGTGACCTGCGACAAGGCCACCTCGGTGACATCGAGCTGGTGCTTCGCAATCAGACTGAGCAGCAGGTCGAACGGGCCCTCGAAGTTAGCCAGGTGGACTTCGAATCGTTCCGCGAGTGCGGACGGCGGCGCGGCGGGCTCGCCGATCAGCGCCTGGACGGCACCGCCTCCCACCGGGCTAGCACCTCCCTGGCCAGTTGCCGGTAGGCGGCTGCTCCTGGCGACTCCGGCGCGAAGCTGGTGATCGGTAGCCCGGCAACCGTGGTCTCGGGGAACCGGACCGTGCGCGAGACCACCGTGTGGAAGACCTTGTCCCCGAATGCCTCGACCAGCCGGGCGAGGACCTCGCGGCCATGCACGGTCCGTGAGTCGTACATGGTCGCAAGCAGGCCCTCGATCTGCAGCCGCGGGTTGAGCCGGTCACGCACCTTCTCGATCGTCTCTTGGAGCAGGGCGACGCCACGCAGCGCGAAATATTCGCACTCCAACGGCACGATGACACCGTCGGAAGCGGTGAGCGCATTGACGGTCAGCATGCCAAGCGACGGCTGGCAGTCGACCAGTACGACGTCATAGGCGCCGAGCACAGGATGCAGAGCTCTGGTGAGAGCGTGCTCGCGCGCGACCTCGCTGACGAGCTGGATCTCGGCGGCGGACAGGTCGATGTTGCTCGGCAGCAGGTCCATCCCTCGCACGGACGTCTTCTGGAGCAAGTCCTCGGCCCGGATGCCGCGTTCCATGACCAGGTTGTAGACGGACAGCTCGAGGTCGTGGGCGTCGATACCCAGCCCGACGGACAGCGCTCCCTGCGGATCGAAGTCGACCAAAAGCACCCGTCGGCCGTAGTCGGCGAGTGCCGCCCCGAGGTTGATGGTCGTCGTGGTCTTGCCCACGCCGCCCTTCTGGTTGCACATCGCAACGACCCGGGCCGGTCCGTGCCGTTCGACCGGCGGGGGCTCGGGGAACTCCATACGCGGACGCTGCGTGGGGCCGAGGTCGATTTCGTAGGGCTCCGCGGACGAGTCCAGGCCGTCGATCAACACGCCCGTGCTGGTGCCTCGGATCGAGGTGTCCACGAGCTGTCAGTGCTCCTCGCCGTATTCGTACTCTGTCGGGTCGCGAGCTTACCCCCGGTCGCGGGCCGCCCTGAGTCGCCGCGCTGACGACTAGTTCAACCGCGCGCGCGGATGCGCCGCCGCGTAGACCTCGCGCAGGCGATCGACCGTGACCAGGGTGTAGATCTGGGTCGTGGTTACGGAGGCGTGACCGAGCAGCTCCTGGACAACGCGGACATCGGCGCCACCGTCGAGTAGATGGGTGGCGAACGAGTGCCGCAGCGTATGCGGCGAGATGTGAGTGGCCAGGTGAGCACGGCCCGCGACGGTGCGCAAGACCGTCCACGCGCTCTGCCGGGACAGCCGGCCACCCCGGGCGTTCAGAAACAGTGCCGGGGTCGATGCGCCGGTGGCGGCCAGCTGCGGGCGCGACCGCACGAGGTATGCCTCCACCGCCTCGCGCGCGTAGCTGCCCACCGGAACGATCCGCTGTCTCCCACCCTTGCCCCGCAACAACACCGTCCCGCCCCGCAGGTCAAGGTCGTCCCGATCCATGCCTACGGCCTCGGAGATCCGCGCGCCCGTCCCGTACAGCACTTCGAGCAATGCGCGGTCACGGAGGGCGAGTGCCGCTCCGTCCGCGGTAGCGGCCGCCAGCAGCTTCTCGACTTGGTCGAGAGAAATCGCCTTCGGCAACCGCCGTGGTGGCGTCGGCGGCCGCACCCCGCCCGCCGGATCCATAGCGGAGAGGCCCTCGCGGTGCAGGAAGCGGTGCAGGCCTCTGACCGCGACGACCGCGCGAGCCGCCGAGCTTGCGCCCAGTGGCCGATGGTCAGTGTCGCCCTCGCGCAGGCTGCGGAGGAACGCGCTGACGTCCTTCTCGCCGATCGCAGACGGTTCGCGTATCCCTCGTTCACGCAAGAAGGCCGCATACCGCCGCAAGTCGCGCCGGTATGACGCGAGTGAGTTCGCGGCGAGGCCACGTTCGACGGCGAGATGGTCGACGTATCCGCGAACGGCTCGCTCGAGTGGGGATTCGCTCACCCCTCGGCCAACACCTCGGTGAGGGTCATCGGTTCCATCGCGTGCGCCTCGGCGACCGGGCCATAGGTGATCCATCCGTCGTGGGTGTTGAGGCCCAGTGCGAGGGCGGGGTCCGCCGCCAACGCCGCGCGCCACCCCTGGTTCGCCAACTCGACCGCGTACGGAAGCGTCACGTTCGTCAGGGCGTAAGTCGAGGTGTGCGGGACGGCGCCGGGCATGTTGGCCACGCAGTAGAAGATCGAGTTGTGTACCCGGTAGGTCGGGTTGCCGTGGGTCGTCGGCCGGGAGTCCTCGAAGCAACCACCCTGGTCGATGGCGATGTCGACGAGCACACTGCCGGGGCGCATCCTGGAGACCAGTTCGTTCGACACCAGAGTGGGAGCCTTGGCGCCGGGCACCAGCACAGCCCCGATCACGAGGTCGGCATCGACGACCGCCCTCTCGACTTCGAACAGGTTCGACGTGATCGTCTGGGCATGGCCCCGATACACCCGGTCGACCTGCCGGAGCTGCGCCACGTTCTTGTCCAGGATCCACACGTCGGCCTGCATGCCGAGCGCGATCTCTGCGGCGTTCATGCCGGAGACGCCGGCGCCGATCACGACGACCTTGGCAGCCTTCACGCCCGGCACGCCGCCCATCAGCACCCCTCGGCCGCCTTGTGCCCGCTCGAGGACGTGCGCTCCGACCTGAGTGGCCATCCGGCCGGCCACCTCGCTCATCGGTGCGAGAAGGGGAAGTGAGTGGTCCGGCAGCTGGACGGTCTCGTAGGCGATCGCGGTGACACCGGAGTCGAGTAGCGCCTGCGTGCACTCGCGGGACGCGGCGAGATGCAGGTACGTGAACAACACCTGACCTCGGCGCATCCGCGGGTATTCCTCGGCTATCGGCTCCTTGACCTTGAGCACAAGGTCCGATTCGCCCCAGACGTCGTCGGCGGTTTCGAGGATGCGAGCGCCGGCCGCCTTGAACTCGTCGTCGGTGATCGACGACCCCAGCCCCGCACCGCGCTGCACCGCAACGTCATGACCGTGGCGGCTGAGCTCGTGTACACCCGCGGGTGTGATCGCGACGCGATATTCGTAGTTCTTGACCTCGGAGGGAATGCCGACCAGCACGGTGATCGCGACCTTTCTGGCCTCCCGCCCGACCACGCCGTCGGACGGCCACCCGATTGAGGTGGCGCGGCCGAGTCTAAGTCACCACTCCCCCAGTTGGCCTTGATCAACCCGATGACCTCGACTGGGAGCAGCCCCGCAGAGAATTTTGCGCATGGCTCGGCTTTCGCGGCCGCGGGTAGCCCGGACTTGTCCACGTGCGGTAGACCCGGGTTGTGCCTATCTATGCTGATGACCCCGCCCACCGCATGCGACAGATCATCGCCGACGTGGCTGGCATCGTCTGGTGTGTCCTCGCCGTCCTCGGCGGGCGGGCTGTCTACGGCCTCATCGACACTCTCGCCGGTCCCGGGCGACTGCTCGAGGATGCCGGAAACGGGCTTTCCGAGAACCTCGGCGGCGCCGGCAAGAACCTGTCCGACGTCCCTCTCATCGGGGACGCGATCTCGGCCCCGTTCGAGGGTGCAGCGAGCGCCGCAAACCACGTCGCAGGGGCGGGCGAGACGGTTCAGGACTTCGTCGGAACCATGGCTACCCTGGCCGGGCTCGCGACGGCCGGTTTCCTGATCATGCTCGCGGTGCTGTTTTGGGTGCTGCCCCGACTGTTCTGGATGCGGCGGGCCGAGGCTGCGCGAACGGTGCTGTACGACCCGGACGGTATGGAATTGCTCGCTCTGAGAGCACTCGCGACCCGCCGGCTGTCGCGGCTGGCCCGCATCGGTGACGGGCTGCTGCCGGCCTGGCGCCGCGGTGACCCAGAGGTCGTCCGCGCGCTGGCCGAACTCGAGATGGGCCGGCTCGGCATGCGCCTACCCGCTCGCCTGCCTCGTGCGCCCAGCAAACCTGCCATCACGGCCGAATAAGCCGCTAGCGGGGCTGGGCTTCGCGGGCATCCCATGGCGCATCCACCGGCCGGAGCGCGTCATAGCCGTCGCCCAGCCGCGCGGCCCAGGTGGCGAGCACGCCGGACACGATGAGCGGGTTGTGCAGTCGCCCCGCCAGAACCGCCTCGACCAGGTCGGCCAATGGCGCCCAGGTGACCGGCATGTCGGCCTCCTCGTGCACGCCGACGTGCCGTTCGCCGTCGGCCACCGCCGACAGGCCCCGGGCAAGGTAGACGCGAGTGGACTCGGTCGTCATGCCCGGGGACGTGAAGACGTCGACCAGCACCCGCCACTCGTCCGCGCGGATGTGGCCTTCCTCGTAGAGCTCGCGGGCGGCCGCTACCGGGTACGGCTCCCCCGGGACATCGAGCAGCCCGGCCGGGATCTCCAGCAGCCGGTGCCCGACCGGGTGCCGGTACTGCGAAACCAGCAGCACCCACTCGTCGTCGTCGAGGGCGACGATGCCCACCGCGCCGGGGTGGACGACGACGTCGCGGAGGAAATCGACGCCATCCGCGGGTGACTGGACGTGGTCCTGGCGCACCGAGATGACCCGAGACGTCTCGAAGACCGTCTCGGAACTTCGAACCGGCCAGCGTTCTGGCCGATCACCGAGCACCCGTGGAGAGGAGGCGTCCCAGCCGCTCACGAAGGGACGCCGACCGGCTCGACCTCGACGTCGACCGGCAGCCTGGTCTCCTGCTGGCGAGCGAGCGCCGCCTGGATCAGGCCGGCGAACAGCGGGTGCGCGCGGGTCGGGCGCGAACGCAGCTCCGGATGCGCCTGAGTACCCACGAAGAACGGGTGGACGTCGGCCGGCAACTCGATGAACTCGACCAGCTGACCATCTGGGGACAGGCCCGAGAACACCAGACCGGCAGCCAACAGCGGCTCGCGGTAGGCGTTGTTGACTTCGTACCGGTGCCGGTGCCGCTCCTCCACCCGATCCACGCCGAAGAGATCGTGCACCATGGTGCCGGGGGCCAACACCGCCGGGTACAGGCCCAGCCGCATGGTGCCGCCCAGGTCACCGTCCCCGGCCACGATGCCCTTCTGGTCCTCCATGGTAGCGATGACCGGATGGGGGGTCTGCGGATGGAACTCCGACGATCCGGCGTCGGCGAGGCCCGCTACGTTGCGGGCGAACTCGATCACCATGCACTGCAAACCCAGGCACAGCCCGAGCGCGGGGAGACGGTTCTCCCGGGCGTAATTGATCGCCCCTACCTTGCCCTCGATGCCGCGTACGCCGAATCCACCCGGAACGCATACGGCTTCGACATCGTGCAGGCGCGCAGCGGCTCCGTCGGCGGTTTCGCAATCGTCGGAGGGAACCCAGCGGATAGTCACCTTGGCGTCGTTCGCGAACCCGCCGGAACGCAACGCCTCGATCACCGACAGATAGGCGTCAGGGAGGCCGACGTATTTGCCGACGATTGCGACGGTGACCTCGTTGCGCGGGTGGTGCACACGGCGCAGCAGGTCGTCCCACGACCGCCAGTTGACGTCTCGGAACGGGAGCCCGAGCCGGCGCACCACGAACGCATCGAGCCCCTCGGCGTGCAACACCTTCGGGATGTCGTAGATCGACGATGCGTCGACCGCCGCCACCACACCGTCGGCCTCGACGTCGCAGGTCATGGCGATCTTCTTCTTCATCCCAGGCGGGATAGGCCGGTCCGAACGACAGACGATCGCGTCGGGCTGGATGCCGACCTGGCGCAGCGCCGCGACCGAGTGCTGCGTCGGCTTGGTCTTGAGCTCACCGGAGGGTGCGATGTAGGGCACCAGGGAGACGTGGAGAAAGAAACAGCGGTCGCGGCCGATCTCGTGGCGGACCTGCCGAGCTGCCTCGAGGAACGGCAGCGATTCGATGTCGCCGACCGTGCCTCCGATTTCGTGAATCACGACATCGACGTCCGGACCGCCGATCCCGAGCATCCGATCCTTGATCTCATTGGTGATGTGCGGGATCACCTGGACCGTGTCTCCGAGGTACTCACCGCGTCGTTCCTTGGCAATCACGGTCGAGTAGATCTGGCCCGTCGTGACGTTCGCCCACTTGTTCAGGTTGCGGTCGAGAAAGCGCTCGTAGTGTCCGATGTCGAGGTCGGTCTCCGCGCCGTCATCGGTGACGAACACCTCGCCATGCTGGAACGGGTTCATCGTGCCTGGATCGACGTTGAGGTACGGGTCGAGTTTCTGCATGGTGACCCGCAGGCCGCGGGCAATGAGCAGGTTGCCCAAACTGGATGCCGTGAGGCCTTTGCCCAGCGAGGAGACGACGCCTCCGGTCACGAACAGGTGAGTGGTGTTCACCGAGAGGGCTCCCGTGGGCTGGCAATGGTCGGTTGTGCCGGTCGGTCCACGGAATTCCAGCCTAACAGTTACGGTCGGACCACCTCGTGGTAGACCGCAGCCACCGCGAGTGCCGTGTCGTCCTCATCGGGCCAGCCGACAGCCCGTTCGCGGCCCCGCCGGGCCAGCTCGGCGCGACGGCGGCCGTCATCGAGAAGGTCCGCGACGGCGTGCGCAACGGCGGCCGGGTCGGCGGGCGGGACGAGTATGGCCGCGCCGCCGGCCAACTCGGGCACGCCGCCTACGCCCGTCGCGACGACCGGAACCCCTGCCCGCATGGCCTCCTGTACGACGAGCGCGCGGGCCTCCCAGGTGGAGGTCAGCACGTAGACATCTGAGGCAGCCAACAGGTCGGGCACATCATCGCGATGGCCCAGGAGGCGAACGTCGAGGCCTCTGGCGTCGATCGTGCGCCGCAGCCGGTCGCGCTCCGGACCCTCGCCTGCCACGAGGAGCACTGGCCGGGGTGATCGGGCCTGCCACGCAGCCGCAGCGTCGAGCAGGGTGTCGTAGTCCTTCTGCGGAGCGAGCCTGCCCACCGCGAGTACCACGGGTCGGTCGTCGGCACCGAACTCGGCCAGCACCTCCACCCGGTCGCGAGTCGGCGACGCCATGGCGGGCGCTGCCACGGGCAGAAACCGGGCATCCGGCGCACCCAACCGGACGGCTCGTTCCATCAGGTCGGACGAGGCGCCCAATGTCACATCGGCTCGGCGGGCGGAGAACAGCTCCAGGGCAGCGAGCACACGGCGTCGAATTCCCGATCCCAGCACGGCGTTGTGCCAGGTGGCGACCAGCGGCGTTCGTCCGTGTCGCCGACGGCCGAGCGCCAGCGCCGTCAGGGAGGTGGCACGCAGACCGTGGCTGTGCACGACGTCGGCGCCGGCCAGGGCGACCCGCATCGCGCGTACCGCTGCCATGTCGTTGCCTGGCCGAGGAAGGTTGGTGATCTCGACGGCGGTGAACCCTGCGCCGAGGGCACGGAAGCCGAACTGCAGCTCGGTTGCGGCTGGCGATACCACCGCGACGTCGATACCCAGACCCGGCAGCCGCTCGACAAGCGACGCGACATGGGTGCCGATCCCGCCGGTGCTTGTTGCCAGCACGATAGACGCTCTCATCGGCGCAGCACCGCACGAAGGTCGTCGTAGTCAACCAGGGCGACGACCCCCACGAACACAACCGTGGCGACCGCCGCGGCGAGTACACCGGTACCCACGGTCGCGGCTGTGCCTGCTGTGTCGAGTACCCCGGCTGCCGCGAAACCAGCCACAGCACCAGTGCCGGCCCCGGCCACGGCCGCGAGTCCCGCACGGGCGAGCCGCCGCCAGCCCGCGCCCGCTGACCCGGACCGCAACGCCACCAACAGCAGCCCGGCTGCCACTGCCATGCCGGCCGTGTGGCCCAACCCCACCGCCGCCACGACCCAGTCCTGGCCCACAGCGCTGGACAGCACGACCGCGACCACCACCGCCACGGCCCACCCGACGGTCGTAGCGGCGCCCACCCGGCGCACCCGGCCGATGGCAAGCAGCGCCCGGTTCAAGTGATAGACCAGGCAGAAGCCAATCAAGCCGGGCGCGAACGCGACCAAGGCGCGAGCCATCTCAGCGTCCGGAACGGTCCCATGGTCGCCGATGACACCGAAGAACCGAGCGATCGGCCAGGCAGCTGCAATCAGCGCTGCCACTCCCAGCCCGGCCGCCAGCACGACGGCTCGCGTGGAGCCGAGCGTCGTCCGGGCCCACTCGAGCTGGTCGCCACGGCTGGCATGCCCGGCCAGCGTCGGGAACGAGCTGGTCGCGATCGGTACGGCCAGAACGGCGTAAGGCAGCAGATACACCATCCACGAGTTCTGGTAGGTCACGATCCGCCCAGCTCCGCCGTACTCGTTGACCACGGGAATGAGCACCAGCAGCGCCACCTGCTGGGCGGCAACCATCGTTGCTCCCGCCGCTGCGAGTCGGGCCGCGCGCCGCCCGCGGCCAGCCGGGAAACGCAGCCGGGGTACCGCCCGGACTCCCAGCAGATAGAGCGGCACCAATGTCGTCATCGCGAGCGCCACGGCACCGAGAGCCGTCCCCACCGACAGCAGCACTTCGGCGGACCGCGGAACCGTGCCGAGATCGTTCCGATCACCGGTAAAGGTGGCGCCAAACACCAGGTACGTGCTCGCGACGACGACGCTGGAGACGATCGGCGCCAGCGCCGGGGCGAAAAACCGGCGATGCGCCTGGAGAACGCCGGCAGACACCGCCGCCAGCCCGTACAGCGGCACCTGGACAAGGAATACGCGCAGCATCCGTTCCGCCATGTCCAGCGCCTGGGCTCCGCCCTGCCCCTGCAGCATGTAGCTGCTGATTGGGCCAGCAAGCAAGGCACCGGCGATGGCGATCGGCACCAGGACCACCAGTGCCCACCCGATCAGCGCGCCAGTAGCCTCCCGCAGCTCTGCTGTGTCACGGCGCTCGACCGCGGCGACGACCAGTGGCACCACCACGCCGGCAAGAGCGCCGCCGGCCACGACCTCGAACAGGATCGCCGGCACGAAGTTGGACGAGGTGTAGACCGTGCCGAGTTCGGTGGGCCCGACCGCCCCCTGGTAGACGAGCTGACGGCCGAAGCCGACCAGGCGGGCGACCAGGCTGACGACGGCGACCAGGGCCGCGCCTCCGGCGATACCGGCCGCCGCACCGAGGCCGAGCCTGCCGCCATGGCTCATCGCCGGCTATGGCCGGCGCCCGAGCCGGTCCAACTCGCGCAGCACCGGAGTGCGCCCGATCACCTGTGTGAAGCTGACCTTTTCGCTGGCCAGGGTAAGCGCGGTGACAGCGCCGAGATGGATCAATCGGGCCGCGCGACCGGCGCGGGCCACCAGCGCCAGGCCAAGCACGGCGCCCAGAGCATTGGCGCCTGCGTCACCGATCATCGTGCGCTCGGCCAGGTCGTCAACGAGCAGCACACCGCCGGCGCCCAGGCCGGCCGCTGCCGCCCCGCCCGCGGGTCCGGCCAGTGCCAGCGGAGCGTGGATCATGGCGACCTTCAGCGCCCGCCCCGGCCGCAGATCCAGCAGGTTGAGCAGATTGGCGTGGCCGGCCACGGCCACGCCGCCGACAACAGCATCCAGCGGGTTATCACTGACCGCAGCCGCCGCAGCCAGGCCGGCTGCACCGATCACTGCGACCTTCACCGCCCCGCTGGTCACCTCTCCCCGGCGCAGGGCCGACAGGTGCCCACGCAGCCCCTTGCTGGAAGCTGTCCCTGACAGATCGTCATAGAGACCAACTGCGCCGACCGCACCGGCCAGCGCCGCCCCGGCAAGCCGTATTCGTGGGGTCGCGCCGGGCGCGAGCGCCGCGCCAACTGCGGCGCCGGTTGCCAGCGCCGGGCCGGCCGCCAATGTGACGGTGCCGCCGCGATGGTTGATCCGATCCCACCGGCGGGCACCGCCGGGCGGATTCGTGGAAACCCGCCTGTACACGGCTCTGGCGACCCCCGCGCCGGCCGCTGCAGCCACGATCGCGGAAACAACCCCGGGCCGTGTCGGGCTCACGAGCCGCTTTCCTCCGCATCGATCACCGGGACCGCCCCGTCGGTCGTGCCGACCCTGCCGTACTGGCCGGACCCGCCCTGCTCCTGCTCCGCGGCGGCGAAGACGACGGCGACCCGCCCTGAATTCAGGTCGACCGAATCGACCGTCGACACCGCACCGGCGAGGTCCTCGTCGTCCCGGACGACCGTGATGATCCCGCCCTCGCCCGCCGAGTCCGGCGGGCCGGCCAGGACAGACCCGTCGCCCGCCGCGTCCAGAGCGCTCACGAGGGATGCCAAGGCGCCATTGCGTCGTTCGACGTCATCCTCCGGCGGCGGGCCAGCGACGATCACGGCAAGGGTCGCCTGCGGATCGGCTCCGTCGACCACCTCGATGGTGGCCAGGCCAGCCTCGCCGTATCCGGTGGCGACAGCGGTGATCTGGTCCCTGTCGCCTTCGACGCTGGACTCGTCGCCGGGCCGCAACAGCGCGCCGGCGAGGACCGCAGCTCCTCGGTCGTACCCCGTGCCGTCCGTCGGGAGTGTGGTGCCGGACGTGACCAGCTCGGCAGCAAGGGTGTCGAGCGCTGGTTCGGAGTCGGCGTCGCTCCACGTGGGCGCCAGGGTGACCGCAGCGGAGACTGACCCGCCCGCGCTCTCCACCTGGCTGCGGACGGCAGCGACCTGCTCGTCGTCTGACCCTGGCAGCGCCACGAGTGCCACCTGGCGCTCGGTCAGCAGGCCGCCGACGAGCGTCGGACTCACGCCTTCGACAAAGGTCTCCTCGAATGCGAGGTCATCTTCCAGCGCGACGATCTGGTCGCGCAGCTGCTGGTTCTCGTCCCGCAGCTGCGGAATCTGGTCGACGAGGGTCTCGTCGACCTGCTCGTCAAGCGGCCCCGCGCCGAGAATGATGCCGGTAGCGAGGGCGAAGAAGATCGCAATGACAGAGACCAGGTGATAGCGAAAGTCGATCACGTCAGAAAAGCCCTCGCAGCCAGAAGAGGAACCGGTCCCACCACGATCCGACGACGTCGAGATAGGCCTGCCCGGTCGGCGTCGCCGCGAGCGCCACGATCACGGCGAGAACGCACCCCACCAACAGCAGCACCAGCGTCCACGCCGGGATCCGGCTGCGGTAGAGCCGGCTGACGCCCTTGGCGTCGACCAGCTTGCTGCCGACCCGCAGCCGGGTGAGGAAGGTGCTCGCCATGCCCGACCTGCCCTTGTCCATGAATTCGACCAGCGTCGCGTGCGTGCCAACCGCGACGATGAGGGCGGCGCCCTTGTCGTCGGCCAGCAACATGGCGACGTCCTCGCTGGTGCCGGTGGCTGGGAATGCCACTCCGCGAAGGCCGAGGTGTTCGAGGCGGTCCAAGCCGGGGGCGCGCCCGTCGCGATACGCGTGGACAACGAGCTCCGCTCCGCTGCGCAACGCGGCGTCGGACACCGAATCCATGTCACCGACGATCAGGTCCGGCTTGAGCCCTGCTTCGAGTAGCGCGTCGGCACCACCGTCGACGCCGATCAGGACCGGCCGGTATTCGCGGATGTAGTGCCCGAGCATGGCCAGGTCTTCTTTGTAGTCGTACCCGCGCACGACGATCAGTACGTGCCGGCCGCGGATTCTGGTGTCGATGTCGGGCACGCCGACGCCGTCGAGCAGCAGTTCCCGCTCGCGCTTGAGGTACTCCATGGTGTTTGCGGCGAACGCCTCGAGCTGCGCCGACAGCCCCTGCCTGGCCGCATCCATCAGCCCGGCGATGGAGTCCTCGGTCTGCAGGTGGCCCTTCGCGAGCGGCACGCTGTCGGCCGAGCTGTCGCGGTAGATCGTGTTGCCGTCGACGCGTAGCCGCTCGCCCTCGTGCACCTCGGTGAGCAGGTCCGACCCCACTGCATCGACCAGCGGAATGCCCGCCTCGACCAGGATCTCCGGTCCGAGGTTCGGGTACCGCCCGCTGACCGAGGGCCGGACGTTGACAACGGCGCCGGCACCGCAGGCAACCAACGCCTCGGCGCTCACCCTGTCGAGGTCGACGTGGTCGATGATCGCGATCTCGCCTGGTTTCAGGCGTTTGGTGAGGTTCTTGGTGCGCCGGTCGACCCGCACGACGCCGCTGACTCCCGGCAGGTCGGGCGACCTGCGCCGGCGGAGTACGGGGATCCTCACTGGCCGCATCCTGCCACGTTCACGCACTCGAGTCCGGGACCGGTCCGCAGCGCGCGTCCGGTGCCTCGCCTACCGCGTAGCTGTCCTGCTCGATGCGGCGCTGGCCAGCAGCTCCACGGCATGGGCCCGGGCCGTCGCCGAGCCCTCCAGCCCAGCCAGCATCCGGGACAGCTCCTGTATCCGGCCGTCGTCGTCGAGCACGATGACCCCAGCGCTGATGATCCGGCCGTCGTCGCTCTTCACGACCTTGAGGTGGTGGTCGGCGAAGGCCGCGACCTGTGGCAGATGCGTCACGACGAGCACCTGAGCCGACCGGGCCAGCCGGGCGAGCCGCCGGCCCACTTCGACCGCCGCCTTGCCCCCGACCCCGGCGTCGACCTCGTCGAAGACGAACGTGGGGACGGGGTCTGCACCGGCAAAAACGACCTCAACGGCGAGCATGAGACGGGACAGCTCCCCGCCCGAAGCGCCGCGGTCGAGGGGGCGCGGCGCGACACCCGCGTGGGCGGCGAACAGCATCTCGACCTCGTCGACGCCGGCTGGCCCATATGCGACGTTCTGGCCGTCGACAGGTATGCCGGCCGGGTCCGGCCTGCGGGCCACGCCGACGACGACGTGCGCCTGTGGCATCGCGAGGGCAGTGAGCTCATCGCGTACCGCGGCAGCGAAACGCTGCGCGGCGGCCGTCCGCGCGACGCTCAGCCGACTCGCCAGAGTGCCCAACTCGGCTCGGAGCTCGTCACGTTGCCGCCGCAGTACGGCGACTCGCTCGTCGTCGTTGTCAAGTTCGAACAGCCGACGGGATGCGCGATCCGCCCACGCCAGCACCTCGGCTGCGTCGTCGCCGTATTTGCGGGTGAGAGCGGCCAACGCCGCACGGCGGTCCTGCACCACGGCCAATCGGGCCGGATCGATGTCGATGTCGGCGGCGTACGACGCGAGGTCCGCTGCGACGTCAGCCAGCAGATATGACGCTTCCGCCAGCCTGGCTGCCAGCGCCGCGAGCACCGGGTCGTGGTCCTGCTGGGGTTCGAGAGACCGCCGGGCCGCAGCGACGAGTGCCAGCGCGTCAGCCGCCGCGCCCGTAGTGTCATCGGCAGCGAGGCCGGCGTGCGCGGTGACCGCCGCCGCACGCAGCCCGTCGGCGTGTGCGAGCCGGGCCTCCTCCGCGGCCAGGTCCGCGTCCTCGCCCGGCCGTGGCTGCACCTGGGCGATCTCCGCGAGACCCAGCCGCAGCAGGTCCGCCTCCTGCGCGCGTTCCCGCGATCGGGTCGTGACGTCGGTGAGCTGGGACTCGACCGTGGACAGTGCGGCGTACAGCTGCGCGTACCTGGTGAGCGGTTCGATGGCCGGCTCGCCGGCATAGCGGTCCAGCACCTGCCGTTGCCGCGCCGGCCGTAGCAGCCGCCGCTGATCGCTCTGCCCGTGCACGGCGACCAGGTCGTCGGCCAGCTCGGCCAGCATGCTCACCGGCACCGACCTTCCGCCGATGTGGGCGCGGGACCTGCCCTCGGCGGACACTGTTCGGGTCAGCAGGAGCTCGCCGCCGTCGAGGTCGGCTCCCGCCTCGGCCGCCACCGTCGCAGCCTGACCGGCCGGATCGACCCGGACGCGCCCCTCCACCACGGCCTTGTCCGCGCCCGCCCGCACTGCGCCGGCGTCGGCCCGGCCGCCCATCAGCAGGCCAAGCCCAGTGACCAGCATCGTCTTTCCAGCACCGGTCTCGCCTGTGATGACCGTGAATCCAGGACCGAGTTCGAGTTCGGCGTCCTCGATGACACCGAGACCGCGGATCCGGAGGTCCTCGAACACAGCGGGCAGCCTACGCGGGCCCGGTCCCTGCATCGGGTCCTGCGAGCCGGGCGCCGCGCCATCCCTCGACCGGCAGGGCGAACTTGGCTACCAGCCGGTCGGTGAATGGCGACCGGTGCAGCCTGGCCAGCCGGACCGGCCGCCGCCCGCGCCGGACCTCGACCCTCGAACCTGGCGGCAAGTCCACCCGTCGCCGGCCGTCGCAGAACAGCACGGCTCCGGCCGTTGCCGGCTGAACCGTGACAGCGAGCCCCGAGGTCGGCGCGACGACCAGCGGGCGGGCGAACAGCGCATGCGCACTGATGGTGACCATCAGCATCGCCTCGACCTCAGGCCACACCACCGGTCCGCCGGCGCTGAACGCGTACGCCGTGGACCCGGTGGGCGTCGCCATGACGACACCGTCACAGCCCCAGCGCGACAATGGCCGCCCGTCGACCTCAGCCACCAGCTCGACCATCCGCTCCCGACTGGCCTTTTCGACGCTCGCCTCGTTGAGAGCCCATTCCTGAGCCAACACGTGCCCATCGAGGCGGACGACGACGTCAACCGTCATCCGCTCCTCGACGTGGTAGTCCCTCGCGACCAAGCGCTCGACGGTGTAGCTGAGGTCGTCACGTTCGGCCTCGGCGAGGAAGCCGATGTGGCCAAGATTGACCCCGAGCACCGGTGTGCCCGACGGACGGGCGATCTCCGCTCCCCGCAGGATCGTGCCGTCGCCACCGAGGACGACCACAAGGTCGCAGCCGTCCGCGCCGTCGGGACCGGAGACGACGATCACATCGTCGGGTAGATCAAGCTCGCCGGTCTCGGTGGCCAGGACCCGGACCGACAGGCCTGCCTTGCGAAGCAGAGCTACCGCTTCGTGCGCCGCGTCGAGCGCCTCCGGACGCCCGGGGTGAGCGACGACCAGCACCGATCGCTCGGTCACGATGGGCCCTCGCGTACGGCTTGCTTCACCTGTACCGGGTCAAGTGCTGGAGCGTTGGCGCGCAGCCAGAGGAAGTACTCCACGTTTCCCGATGGACCCGGCAACGGGCTCGCCGTGACACCCGCCGCACCGAGGCCGACTCCGGCTGCCGTCGTGGCGACGGTGCGAACGGCCTCGGCGCGCAGCGCCGGGTCCCGCACGACTCCCCCGCGGCCGACCCGATCGCGGCCGACCTCGAACTGCGGTTTGACCATCAATACGAAATCCGCGTCGGCAGACGCGCAGGCAACCAGGGGTTCGATCACCAAATTCAGCGAGATGAACGACAGGTCGGCGACGACCAGCTCAACCGGATCGCCGACCGCTTCCGGAGACAGGTCACGGACGTTCGTGCGGTCCATGACGACAACGCGTGGATCCGTTCGCAGCCCCCAGGCGAGTTGGCCGTAGCCGACGTCGACCGCCACGACCTCGGCGGCACCTCGGCGCAGGAGCACCTCGGTGAAGCCGCCTGTCGACGCGCCCGCATCGAGGCAGCGCCGTCCCGCCACCGTTAACCCACCAGCCCCGAACACGTCCAACGCGCCCGCGAGCTTGTGCCCACCGCGGGACACGTAATCCGCCTCAGCCGCTGCTCCCGCGACGACGATTGCCTCCGCCGGTGCAACGGCGGTGCCGGGCTTGGCCGCGGCCCGACCGGCCACGGTGACTCGGCCGCCGGCAATCAGGTCGACAGCCTGTTCGCGCGACCGGGCCAAGCCGCGGCGAACGAGTTCGGCGTCCAGGCGCCGACGCGGTGGCACTGGCTCACTCCTGTTCCTCGGCCAGGATGTCCTGCAGCGCCCGATGGACATCCTCGATTGCCGCCGGGTGATCATCGACCGGCGTATCGTCCAGAGCGTCCAGCGGCGCAAGCGCAGCGTCGATGCGGGGGTCGCCGGTCGCCGCAGCCGGCTGGCTCGGCCCAGTGGGCTCTTGCTCGGACATGGCACTCGCTTTCGGGTCGGGCATGCCCGTCACGCTAGTACGTGGGGTCTGAAGTCACCGGCACCGGCCAACCAGCGGCGCCGAGCACCGACTCCACGTCGCGGACTTGCTCACCGCCGTCCATCGCCGGCCATACAGCGCCACAGACGGCCCTGAGGAGATCGACCTCGTCGTCGGTCTCAGCCCGGGCGTCTGTGCTCGCCCCGGGAGGAGCGTCGTCCACCAGATTCACGGCGATCCGGCCCTGCTCGACCTTCGATCTGTACCGCCCTCGCTGCGCAAGGCCCGGCGATAAGGCAACGTGCGTGGGCTCGGCGGCCAGCGCCCGCAGATCTCGGGCGAGGAACGTGGGCCGGCGGGCCGGGGGTGCGGTCACCAGCTCGAAAGCGCTGGTCACGCCAGTGAGCACGAGCAGGCTGTCCACATGGGCGCGAACCGCCCCCTCGATGTCGGTGTCGAGCCGGTCGCCGATCACCAGCGGGCGGCGCGCCCCGCTCCGCAGGATCGCTTCCCGATGGATCGGCGGCTCCGGCTTGCCCGCCACCATCGGCTCCCGGCCCGTCGCCATCCGGATCGCCGCGACGAGCGCACCGTTGCCGGGGGCACTCCCGCGTGGCATCGGGATGGTGGGATCGACGTTCGACGCCACCCAAGGAAGGCCTGCCGCCACGGCATACGCACCCTCCGCGAGTAGCCGCCAGCCCACGTCGGGGTGGAAACCCGATACCACAGCGACCGGTTCGTCATCGGCACCCACCACCGGGGTGAGACCCCGCTCGATCAGCGCCGACGTCAACCCGTCTCCACCCACGACCAGAACCCGGGCGCCCGCGGGTAGCCGCTCGGCCAGCAGCCGGGCAGCCGCCTGGGCCGACGTCACCACCTCGGCGGCCGATGCCATCACCCCCAGATCGGTCAGCTGCTCGGCGACCGCCTCCGGAGGGCGGGCGGCGTTGTTTGTCACGAAGGCGAGCCGCATGCCGGCGGACCTGGCCCAGGCCAGTGCGGGCGCTGCATGCTGCACTGGCTCGGAGCCGACGTAGATGACGCCGTCGAGGTCGACCAGGGCGACGTCGTAGGTCTCCGCAAGCGAACGCATGACCGCGATCCTTGCAGGCACCCGGGCAGCTTGCCCGGCGTGCAGATCGCGGCGTCCGGGCGACGTAGCATTCCGCGGATGACGGAGGCCGGGCGGGAGGACAGCAGCGTACGGCCACTGCAGCTCATACCGTTTCGCGCGCTGCGTTACGTGCCGGAGCTGGTGACCGATCTGGCGGCAGTGACCTGCCCGCCGTACGACGTCATCGGGGAGAACGGCATTGCTACATGGGAGTCGACCGACCCGTACAACGTGGTCCGGCTGATTCTGCCGCGGCCCAACCCGCACGAGGACCGGTATGCGCGTGCCGAGCGATACCTGCGCAGTTGGCTCGACCAGGGCGTGCTTGGCCGCGACGACGCACCTGCGATCTACGTCTATGAGCACGCGACCGATACCGCCACTGCACTCGGCCTCGTCGGTGCGGTGTCGCTGCATGACCCCGCCGAACGCGTGGTGCTGCCGCATGAAGACGTCTTCGCCGGCCAGGTCGCCGACCGAGCGGAGCTGATGGCCGCCACCAGGGCCCAGCTCGAGCCAATCCTGTTGACCTACGCCGGAGGCGGTCCGGCGAGCGCGGCAGTCGAGCGAGCACTGGCCGCCGAACCGGTCATCGCCGTGACGACCGCAGACGGTGCAGCACACCGGATCTGGCGGTTGGCCGACCCGAAGACGATCGAGGAGATCCAGGCCGACCTTGCCGGCCGGCAAGTGCTGATCGCTGATGGCCATCACCGTTACGCGGCCTACCGCATACTCCGAGATCGGATGACGCGGGCGGGAGCTGTGAGCTGGTCCAGAGCGGCCCAACACGGCTTGGCGATGCTGGTCGACGCGGATCGCCATCCGCTGCGGCTCGGCAGCATTCACCGCTCGATCGCCGGCCTTCCGCTGGCCGAGGCTGCAGCAAGAGCCCGCAATGGATTCCGCCAGGTGTCGTCGCTGCCGACTGATGTCGACCCGGTCGCCGCGCTGGCCGATTCCGGAGCAGCCGGGTCGGCGTTCGTCATCTCCGACGGCGGGCGCAGCGTTCTGCTCGAGGAGCCGATCAGTGAGCGGCTCGACGCCATCCTGCCACCCGGGCGGTCCGCGACCTGGCGGCGGCTGGACGCGAGTGTCGCCTGCGACTTCGTGCTTCCGCACCTGTTCGGCGTGGACGACGCCGACCACCGGGTCGCCTATCACCATGAGGCCGCCGAGGCGGTCTCGCGGGCCCGCCGGCTCGGGGGCATCGCGCTGCTGATCAAGCCGGCGAGTCACGACGATGTCCTCGCCGTGGCGGCCAGCGGTGAGCGGATGCCGCGCAAGTCGACGTCGTTCGGGCCCAAGCCGCGCACCGGTTTGCTCATGCGCCTGCTCACCGACCCTGCTGACTGGGCCGGGAGCGGGCCAGCCGCCGCGCGGCGCTGAGCTCTACCTCGTACCGGCTCTGCGGCACACCCTCGGCCCGCCAGAACCGTCTGCGCAGATAACCGTCGACTTCGACGACGTCGCCAGGACTCCACCGCAACAACGTGCGCCGCAGCGCCGGAACCCAGCCCGCACACGCCAAGGTGTCGACACGTTGACCGCGGCCCCGCCCGGCGGCCGGTCGGGGCCGTTCGACGACGAGGCGCACCGTGACCACGCTGTCGCCGCTGGGCAGGGTGAGCAGCACAGGATCGGCCGACACCCGGCCGACCAGATGGACCTCGTTGCGGTGCTCCAGTACCGGAATCGGTTCGAGGGGCACGAACGCTCCTCAGCAGACGGAGATCGACATTTCGATCGTCCGCCACGTCGGCTGGTTTTGCCCGCTCCGATGGCACCGTTGTGGACAACACGCACGACCCGAGACCCCTGTGGAAAGCACTAGAGGTGCTTATGCATCGAGATGTTCGATCCGCTCCAGTGCATCGGTCTGTCCCTCGTCGTCGGCCTCGGCGGCCCGGACGAACCATTCCCGCGCCTCGGTGAGCCGGCCGAGCGCCAACAACGCATCGGCATACGCGTACCGCAGCCGCGCGATCCACGGCTGTCGAGACCGTGAGTGCAACTCGGGCACCTGCAGCGACACCGCGGCCGCCTCGAGCTGGCCGAGATCCCTGCGTGCGCCGGCCGCGACGATCAACATCTCGATCCGCCCAGCCGGGTCCAGGCCCGTGATCGCCGGGTCAGCTGCGATGTCAAGAGCTCGGCGGGGTCTACCGAGCCCGCGTTCGCTGTCGGCCATCATCGGCAGGTACTCGGCCGAGCCGGTGATCCTCCGGGCGGCCCGCAGCTCGGCCAGCGCCTCCGCGTACCGGCCGGCGGCGTAGGCGGCGATTCCCGTCGCCTCGCGGACGACGCCGACCCGTCCGGCGCGCCGGCGTGCCGCGACGGCGTGCTGGTAGGCCAACTCGGGATCGTCGTCGAGCAGCCGTCCGGCCATGACCAGGTGCCGGGCGACCGCACCGGCGGCGCCGCCACTCAATGATTTGAGCTCCGCCCGAACGTCGTCGTCGAGTTCGCGGCCGGTGACATCTGGATCGGTTGGCGGATCGGCCGCACCGGCCGGCCGGTTCCGATCCCGCAGTCCGTCCGGAGTCTGGTCTGCGCGTCGCCGGGAACGCTGTTGCCCCTCGGCGTAGGCACTGGGCGCCGACCCGCGGCGCTCGGAGCCGCCACGCTCGTCGCCAGCGCGGTCCCGCCTTCTCGGCGTGCGCCCGACGCCGCGACGCTCGCCGCCTGCGCCTGGCTGGCGCCTGCTCGGCTGACCCCGCCGCGGGTCCTCCGCTGCACGCTCCGTGCCGTCGCCCGTCCAGCTTCCATCCTCGGGTTCATCAGCCATCAGAGCACTCCTCGGATCTGCAGGGCCAGCAGGCATCATCCCCCACTGTGCCGGTCGCAATCGGACCCACGCTTCGACAATGCAAAGAGGGGCCACCCGCTCTGCGGCGGGTGACCCCTCCAGCTGTGCATTGTGTCCGGCGGCGTCCTACTCTCCCACCCCGTCTCCGGGGCAGTACCATCGGCGCTGAAAGGCTTAGCTTCCGGGTTCGGAATGGGACCGGGCGTTTCCCTTTCGCCATGGCCGCCGGGACTCTATAGAGATATAGCCGCTCCCGACCGTATCTCGGGAACCGCACAGTGGACGCAGCAATGTGTGTTGGTCAAGTCCTCGGCCTATTAGTACCGGTCAGCTCCACCTGTTTCCAGGCTTCCACATCCGGCCTATCAACCCAGTCGTCTGGCTGGGGGCCTTACCAGGTTAACCCTGTGGGAGACCTCATCTTGAAGCGAGCTTCCCGCTTAGATGCTTTCAGCGGTTATCTCTTCCGAACGTAGCCAACCAGCCGTGCTCCTGGCGGAACAACTGGCACACCAGAGGTTCGTCCGTCCCGGTCCTCTCGTACTAGGGACAGCCCTTCTCAAGTCTCCTGCGCCCGCAGCGGATAGGGACCGAACTGTCTCACGACGTTCTAAACCCAGCTCGCGTACCGCTTTAATGGGCGAACAGCCCAACCCTTGGGACCTACTCCGGCCCCAGGATGCGGCGAGCCGACATCGAGGTGCCAAACCATGCCGTCGATATGGACTCTTGGGCAAGATCAGCCTGTTATCCCCGGGGTACCTTTTATCCGTTGAGCGACAGCGCTTCCACAAGCCACTGCCGGATCACTAGTCCCTGCTTTCGCACCTGCTCGACATGTCTGTCTCACAGTCAAGCTCCCTTGTGCACTTGCACTCGACACCTGATTGCCAACCAGGCTGAGGGAACCTTTGGGCGCCTCCGTTACATTTTAGGAGGCAACCGCCCCAGTTAAACTACCCACCAGGCACTGTCCCTGATCCGGATCACGGACCGAGGTTAGATATCCAGTTCGACCAGAGTGGTATTTCAACGTTGACTCCACCTGCACTGGCGTGCCGGCTTCACAGTCTCCCACCTATCCTACACAAGCCGAACCGAACACCAATACCAAGCTGTAGTAAAGGTCCCGGGGTCTTTCCGTCCTGCTGCGGGTAACGAGCATCTTTACTCGTAATGCAATTTCGCCGAGCCCATGGTTGAGACAGTGCCCAAGTCGTTACGCCATTCGTGCAGGTCGGAACTTACCCGACAAGGAATTTCGCTACCTTAGGATGGTTATAGTTACCACCGCCGTTTACTGGCGCTTAAGTTCTGAGCTTTGCTCGTTAGAGCTGACCCGTCCCCTTAACGTTCCAGCACCGGGCAGGCGTCAGTCCGTATACATCGTCTTTCGACTTCGCACGGACCTGTGTTTTTAGTAAACAGTCGCTTGGGCCTGGTCTCTGCGGCCATCAACGCTTCGTCCGCGCAGGACTACACGTATCCGGCCCCCCTTCTCCCGAAGTTACGGGGGTATTTTGCCGAGTTCCTTAACCATGGTTCACTCGATCGCCTTGGTATTCTCTACCTGACCACCTGTGTCGGTTTGGGGTACGGGCGGCCTTGGCACTCGCTAGAGGCTTTTCTCGACAGCTTAGGATCACCCACTTCGCCGAAATCGGCTCGGCATCCGGTCTCAAGCTGGTGCGTGGCGGATTTGCCTGCCACGCGCCCTACACCGTTACCCCGGGACAACCATCGCCCGGGCTGGGCTGCCTTCCTGCGTCACCCCATTGCTTGCCTACTACCGGTTCGGTTCCCGCGCTTGCCACGTCGTTCGCCCGAAGGCGGACGACATGGGTCAGGCGGTTAGCATCACCGGGCTCAGCATGGTCGCACCAAAGCCGGTACGGGAATATCAACCCGTTGTCCATCGACTACGCCTGTCGGCCTCGCCTTAGGTCCCGACTTACCCAGGGCGGATTAGCCTGGCCCTGGAACCCTTGGTCATTCGGCGGACGGGTTTCGCACCCGTCTTTCGCTACTCATGCCTGCATTCTCACTCGTGTGGCGTCCACAGCTAGGTCACCCTGCTGCTTCCCCCGCCACACGACGCTCCCCTACCCAGCCACACGCCTGGACCTCCACGAGGGAGGCCGGGCTAACGCGTGACTGCCACAGCTTCGGCGGTGTACTTGAGCCCCGCTACATTGTCGGCGCGGAATCACTTGACCAGTGAGCTATTACGCACTCTTTCAAGGGTGGCTGCTTCTAAGCCAACCTCCTGGTTGTCTGTGCAACTCCACATCCTTTCCCACTTAGCACACGCTTAGGGGCCTTAGCTGGTGATCTGGGCTGTTTCCCTCTCGACTACGAACCTTATCGCCCGCAGTCTCACTGCCGCGCTCTCACTTGCCGGCATTCGGAGTTTGGCTGATTTCAGTAAGCTTGTCGGCCCCCTAGACCAACCAGTAGCTCTACCTCCGGCAAGAAACACGCGACGCTGCACCTAAATGCATTTCGGGGAGAACCAGCTATCACGGAGTTTGATTGGCCTTTCACCCCTACCCACAGCTCATCCCCCAGGTTTTCAACCCTGGTGGGTTCGGTCCTCCACGCGGTCTTACCCGCGCTTCAACCTGGCCATGGGTAGATCACTCCGCTTCGGGTCTA
>JBKPAG010000040.1:0-21829 GCA_046726315.1 Actinomycetota bacterium
TCAGCGTAAGCAAGTCGGCTTCGCCGTTACCGTCGGTGACCACCTCGGTGACTTCGGGCGCACCCTTGGTGAGGGTGCCGGTCTTGTCCATGACCACGGTGTCGATCCGGGCCGAGGTCTCCAGGGCGGTGGCGTTCTTGACCAGCACGCCGCGCCTCGCCCCCAGCCCGGTGCCGACCATGATCGCGGTCGGGGTGGCCAGACCCAACGCGTCCGGGCAGGTGATGACCACCATTCTGCGCCTGCTGAACGAGGGCGACGATCTGCGCCAACGCGGTGTCCGCGCCGACCTTGGTGGCCCGCACCCGCAGGGTTCCGGTGGTGTTGACCGAGGCGCCGATCACCTCCGAACCGGCCGTTTTCGGTACCGGCAGGCTCTCCCCGGTGACCATCGACTCGTCGAGTTCGGATACGCCGGTCTCGACCAATATTCGTTAGAGATACCCCATCCAGGATCACCGGTGCATTCACAGTCCCGGAGTCGTCCAAGGCCGGGACGAACCGCGTCGAAGTGGAATGCACGGCCAGCGACGCAGAACCGCTCGTCTTCGCGTCGACCGACCTCGTCGTGGAACAGCGGACTCACCTGTCCGGCGTGCTCGCGCTGCTGGCGCTGTTGTTAGTCGGCGTCACGGTGGCGGGGGTCCATGCGGTCCGCGACAAACAACAGAGAAGGTGGGTTCGCAAGCACGTCCGGGCCGTACCTCGGCGCGTTGCGACTGCGGTCTTCGGCTCGCCACTGGTGGGGGAGATAGGAGAGAGGGGGTGGGTGCCTGCGCAGGGGGCCCACCGCACCAAGTCAGGCCGTGGGCTCCACAGCGGAGGGAGCCGTGGGTCCCGTAGGGCCCGCGACAGCGTCCCCCTACGCCACGGCCTCCTCCGCCGCCTCGAACTGCGACCGGTACAGCGCCGCATACGCTCCCCCGGCCTCCACCAGCGCCTCGTGCGTCCCCTGCTCCACGATCTGGCCGTGCTCCATCATCAAGATGAGGTCGGCGTCGCGGATCGTGGAGAGCCGGTGGGCGATCACGAACGACGTCCGGTCGGTGCGGAGCGACGCCATCGCGTGCTGGAGCAGCAGCTCGGTCCGGGTGTCGACCGATGAGGTGGCCTCGTCGAGGATCAGCAGCGCCGGGTCGGAGAGGAACGCGCGGGCGATCGTGATCAGCTGGCGCTCGCCGGCCGAGACGTTCGCCCCCTCCTCGTTGACAAGGGTGTCGTATCCGTCCGGCAGCGTGTGAACGAACCGGTCGACGAACGTCGCGCGGGCCGCTGCGATGACCTCGTCCTCACTCGCGCCGGGACGGCCGTAGGCGATGTTGTCGCGGATGGTGCCCTCGAAGAGCCAGGTGTCCTGCAGCACCATCCCGATGCGGCTGCGCAGGTCGCTGCGTCGCATCGCCGAGACGTCGACTCCGTCGAGCGTTATGCGCCCGGCGTCCACCTCGTAGAACCGCATGATGAGGTTGACCAGTGTGGTCTTGCCGGCGCCTGTGGGCCCGACGATGGCGACCGTCTGACCGGGGTGTACGACGAGCGACAGGTCCTCGATGAGGGGCTGATCCTCGTCGTACCTGAAGGAGACGTCGTCGAAGACCACCTCACCGCGCGTCACCTCGGCAGCGGCGACCGGCGTCTCGGGTTCTTCCTCCTCGGCGTCCAGCAGCTCGAAGACGCGCTCGGCTGAGGCGACACCGGACTGCAGCAGGTTGGTCATCGACGCGATCTGGGTGAGCGGCTGGGTGAACTGGCGGGAGTACTGGATGAACGCCTGGACGTCGCCCAGGGACATCGACCCGCTGGCGACGCGCAGCGCGCCGATCACCGCGATCGCGACGTACTGGAGGTTCCCGATGAACATCATCACGGGCATGATCAGGCCGCTGACGAACTGCGCCCCGAACGAGGCCTTGAACAGCTCGTCGTTCTGCTCCTCGAACGCCCGCTCCACCTCGTGCTGACGGCCGAACACCTTCGCCAGCGCGTGCCCGGTGAACGCCTCCTCGATGTGGGCGTTGAGCTTGCCGGTGCGCCGCCACTGCTGGATGAACAGACCCTGCGACCGCTTCATAATCCCGCCGGTGACGACCATCGTCACGGGCACGATGACCAGAGCAACCAGCGCGAGCAGGGGCGAGATCCAGAACATCATCGCCAGGACGCCGACGACCGTGAGCAGCGACTGCAGCAGCTGGGACATGGTCTGCTGCAGGGTCTGGCTGACGTTGTCGATGTCGTTGGTGACTCGCGAGAGCAGCTCACCCCGCGGCTGCCGGTCGAAATAGCGCAGCGGCAGCCGGTTGACCTTGTCCTCGACCTCCTCGCGCATCCGGTAGATCGTGCCCTGGACGACGTCGTTGAGCAGGTACGCCAGCAGCCAGGCCGCGAGCGCTGACGCGACGTACACCGCGAGGACGAGGCCGAGGACCGACGCGAGTGCCGAGAAGTCGACGCCCTGGCCCGGTACGACGTGGTCAAGGTGCGCTACCAGGTCGGCGAGCTGACCCTGCCCGTCGGCGCGAAGACCATCGGCGGCCTGCTGCTGGGTCACGCCCTCGGGGATCTGCCGCCCGAACAGGCCGGCGAAGATCAGGTCGGTCGCGCGGCCCAGGATCTTCGGGCCCATCACGGCGAAAGAGACGGAGACCACGGCCAGGAGTACGACGAAGGTGGCCTTCACACGGAACGGCCACATCCGGCCGATCAGCCGCTTGGCGGAGGGCCCGAAGGTCATCGACTTCTGGCCGACCATGCCACCGCCGAACGGGCCGCGACCGAAGCCCGGACCCTGGACCACGCGCTCGGTCTCCTTCAGGGTGCCGGTCTGTGGCTTGGCCGGCGCGCTGGTCTCGACACGCTGGCTCGCTTCGCTCGTGTCGCGGCTCGGCCACCCGTCGGTGCGACTCACGCTGCCTCCTCCGCGGTGAGCTGGGACGCGACGATCTCCTGGTAGGTCTCGCAGTCGCGGAGCAGCGTCTCGTGCGTGCCCTTGCCGATGACGGTCCCGTCCTCGAGCACGATGATCTGGTCGGCGTCGAGGATCGTGGACACTCGCTGCGCCACGATCACCACGGTGGCGTCACCGGTGACGGGTCGAACCGCCCGGCGCAGCCGTGCGTCGGTCGCCACGTCGAGCGCGGAGAACGGGTCGTCGAAGAGGTAGATCTGCGGCTTCTTGACGAGTGCTCGCGCGATGGCGAGCCGCTGCCGCTGTCCGCCGGAGACGTTGGTGCCGCCCTGGGCGATCGGGGCATCGAGGCCTTCGGGCATCTCTCCGACGAAGTCTTTGGCCTGGGCGATCTCCAGCGCCTCCCATAGCTCGTCGTCGGTGGCGTCCGGCTTGCCGTACATCAGGTTGCTGCGCACGGTCCCACTGAAGAGGTACGCCTTCTGGGGCACGAGCCCGATCGTCGACCACAGCAGGTCGGGGTCGAGGTCGCGCACATCGACGCCATCCACCCGCACGCTGCCGGCCGTCGCGTCGTACAGGCGCGGGACCAGGTTGACCAGGGTGCTCTTGCCGGCGCCCGTCGACCCGATCACCGCGGTGGTCTGTCCTGGTCGAGCCGTGAACGAAACGTCACGGAGCACCGGGTCGATCGCCCCTGGGTAGGTGAACTCGACGCTGCGGAGCTCCAGGTCGCCGTGTCCGGCGACGGAAGTGACCGGGCTGCTCGGAGGTACGACGGAGGACTCGGTGTCCAGCACCTCGGAGATCCGGTCGGCGCACACCGCGGCGCGCGGCACCATCACGAGCATGAAGGTCGCCATCATGACCGACATGAGGATCTGCATCAGGTAGCTCATGAACGCGGTGAGAGCACCGATCTGCATCTCGCCACTGTCGACCCGGTGGCCCCCGAACCAGAAGATCCCGACGATCGAGACGTTCATGATCAGCATCACGAGCGGGAACATCGTCGCCATCCACCGGCCGGTGAAGGTCGCGACCGCTGTCAGCTCGCGGTTGGCCTCACCGAACCGCTCGGTCTCGTGGGGCTCCCGCACGAACGCACGGACCACCCGGATGCCGGTGATCTGCTCCCGCAGGATGCGGTTCACCGCGTCGATGCGCTCCTGCATGACGCGGAAACCTGGCACCATCCGGCTGATCACGAAGCCGATGGCGAGGAACAGCGCGGGAACGCAGACTCCGAGCAGCCAGGAGAGGCCGAAGTCCTCGCGCATCGCCATCACGATGCCGCCGACCATCATGATCGGTGCCGCGATCATCATCGTGCACGACATCAGGACCAGCATCTGGACCTGCTGAACGTCGTTCGTCGTACGCGTGATGAGGGAAGGCGCCCCGAACTGCGCGACCTCCCTGCCCGAGAACGACCCCACCCGATGGAAGATCGCCGCACGGACGTCGCGGCCGTAACCCATGGCCGTCTTGGAGCCGAAGTACACCGCGGTCACGCTGCACGTGATCTGCACCAACGACACAACGAGCATCACGCCGCCGATGCGCATGATGTAGCTGGTGTCGCCGCGGGCCACTCCATTGTCGATGATGTCGGCGTTGAGGCTGGGCAGGAGCAGCATCGCAAGCGTGCCGACGAACTGGAGTGCGACGACCGCGGCCAGCCACTTCTGGTACGGCGTGAGGTACTGCCGGAGCAGCCGGACGAGCATCAGCGGTCCTCTTTGTTCTTCGTGGTCGGTCCTGTGACGCCGCACAGGCATGCGTCGGCGATCTGGTCGGGCGTGAGCCGCTCCTGGTCGTGCATCCCGGGATGCCAGGTGCCGAAGACGAGGCTGCGCAGCACCAGCGCGGCCGTCCGCGGCGATACGGACAGCTCGTCCGCGTGCGGCGCGAACAGCAGGTCGGTGAGTGCGTCGAGCAGCGCGAGGTTGGCGTCGACGATGAACTTCGGCGGCCCTGTCGGGCCCTCGCGGTCGACCGGGTGGGGCCCCTCCCTCATGAAGGCCGTGCGCAGCGCCATCATCGCCAGCATCCCCTGCTCCATGCGGGCGATCATCTGCCCGGCCATCAGCACGACCTTGCCGCTCAGGTCGGGTAGGGGCGCAAGCGCCGCAGCCATGGCCTCTCGACCGCCCTGAGGGTTGATCGCCTCGGCGGCAGCCGCCAGGAACAGCGCCCTCTTGTCCGGGAAGACCCGGAAGATCGTGCCCTCGGCGATCCCGGCGGCCTCCGCGATCTGCTTGGTGGTGATGTTGGGGCCGTGCTGTGCGAGAAGCGGGACGACGGTGTCGATGATCGCCTTGCGGCGCTCCTCGGGCGCGAGCGGCGTCGCGCGTTCCCGTCGTACAGCCATGGTCGTCAGGCTAACTGAGTGAGGACTCACTCACAAGCGGCTCATCAGTCCCAGCTTCCCAGGCTGAACCCGTGCTTCCCAGGGTGGGCACCGTGTGGGAGGCCCGGGTTCATCGTGGGAGGCACCGGCAACCGTCCGAATGCCGAGACCAGCAGTTGACCCGAGCAGCCGCACCCGCGGGATCGACGAACCCAGGGGCCCCGCCCGCCCTCCCTTCCAGAGAGGACGGGACGCAACGCTCACACAGCGTGCGACTGACAGCCCGCGCCGACGCAGGAACCAAGTATTGAAGGTGGCTCCATGACCACCACGAAAGCCGACCAGTGCAATCACGGCCAGCGGTCACCTGTTCGGCAAAAGGGCGGACACAGGCGAGGCTCTAGCCGGCGTGTTGCAGAAAGCAGGCGTGCTCACCGCGGTGGCAGCCGCGATCACCGGCCTCTCTCGGGCAGGACGCGAGGAAGTTGGCCGGACCGCGGCGTCCGCAACACTTCACGGTGCGGCGCGGTGTAAGCGCGGCTGCGCGCCTCCAACACCGCACGATCCGCATTGGACAACTCGATCACATACGGGGAAGAACGCGACACCGGGAGCCTCCGCACACGAGCAGTCGCTTATCGGAGGCTCGGCGCTTCCCCACGCCGAGACGGAAAAGTTACACGCGTGTAATTATGGCGGTCAACCACTTAGTGAGCGGTTGGCGCAAGTACGCGGCGTTGACTGCCGCCGCTCGGCGCACTGCTGCGACACCAGGGAGCGAGGAAGTCGTCGAGCTCGCGGCTCACCGCGTGGCCTCAACGCACAAGCCGGAGATCGACGTCCTCGTTGACGACGTGCGCGTGGCCACGCTGCGATTCGAGCTGAGCATCGAGTTCGTGATCCAAGGGCTCGTTGCCAACGTTGCCCATGGTGACCTGGTGGCGCTCCGGGCAGGCGTGGCATATACGACCACCCGGCTGCGGGTTGAGGGCCAGGAGATCATCGTGCGCGAGTCGAAGTTCAGGCTGCCACTAGTGCTGCGCCCGGGTGATGGCATCTCCTTGCTCGGTGCCCCTGCGGACCGCCGTGGTGGCTCGCCTCTCCGGTTGCAGGCGCGCCGATAGGCCCGCGCTGCTCGAATCGCTGGCCCTGACCGGCGCACGCACTCGGTTGCTGTCATCGTCACCCGAATCGCGTCCGGCGTCAGACCCTCGTCGACGGCCGAGCCGGATGGGCGCGGCGCATAGCGATGCCTTGGGACTCCCCCGTCTGGTCCGTCTCTTGTGTGGGATTCGACTTCGACAGGTAGTCGCCATTGACCGGCTCCATGAAGTGGTGAGTCTGGGGCGAGTGCTGCCCGTGCGGGGTCGCTGGAAACGGCCTGCGTCAACTGAGGTCGGGCCGCCGTGTCGGCTATACCGACTCCATTTACTTCACATCTCGGTGCTTCGGGGCCGAGGACAAACGCGTGCGACCGCTAGCGCCGGGCTCAGCCAGCGTTCGGCGGCGAGATCAGGGCCACGAGAACGTCGTTGAGGTAGGCGCGTTTTGCTGCTTGTGCTCGCGGCAGCAGCTGCGGTGTGGCGTGGACTAGTTGCGCGTGTCCAAGGTAGGCGCTGTAGGCCAGTAACGCCCGTCGCTTCGCCTGGGCGCGTGAGAAGCCGAGCCGCTGGAATAGGTGGGCGGTGAAACCGATGCGCCGGCGGGTTACGCGATCGAGGACCGGCTGTACCGTCGGGTGATCAGCGGTTGCGAGGAGCGCGAGTTCGATCCGGTCGCGTGCGGCCAGCGCGGTGACACGCCTGAAGAGCAGGCGAAGCTGCTGGAGCGGGTCGTCCGACCAGGCCTCGATTTCCGCGATCACGGCAGCGGTATGCGATTGCTCCCAGTCGGCAAGCGCGGCCTCGACGAGCGCCCCCCGGTTGGCGAAGTGCCAGTAGAAGCTGCCCTTCGTGGCGCCGAGTTGCTTGGCAAGCGGCACCACCGCTACGGCCGCGAGTCCTCCTTCGGCGATCGCGTCGAGCGCCGCTTGAACCCAGGCCCGGCGGCTCAGTCGTGTCCGCGTCTGCCCAGCCATTTGACCATACCCTAGCGTATGGTCTACCATACCCCTGGGTATGGAATTGCAACGAGACGATGCTCTGTAGGAACGATGCTCTTTGTCGCTCGCGTGCCTGAGGGCCACCGGCGCGCCGTCCGCACCGCGAGTGCCCGACTCCCCGCAGCGCCCGTTCTGACACGCCCGGACCGTCGGCTTACCGGGCTAGGGGACTGAGTCAATGTCGGCAGGCAGCGGAGGAGCCGACGTGGCGGTGATCGGGGCGGGCTCGTCCGGACTGGCGGTGGTGAAGGCGCTGCGCGAGCACGAGGTCGCGGTCGACTGCTTCGAACAGGGGTCCGATGTCGGCGGGCTCTGGCGCTACGAGAATGACAACGGCCTTTCGGGGGCGTACGCCTCACTGCGCACGAACGCCTCGAGGTTGCGCATGCAATTCCCGAGCTTCCCGATGCCCGGCACGTACGGCGACTTCCCGCACCGCAGCGAGATGGCCGCCTATCTCGACGCGTATGCGGAGGCGTTCGAGCTGCACGAGCTGATCCGGTTCGGTACCACCGTGGAACGGGTCGAACCCGCCGCAGACGGGACGTGGACCATCACCCTCGACGACGGCTCGAGGCGCAGCTACCGGGCCGTCGTCGTCGCGACCGGCGTGTTCTGGAGCCCCAAGCTGCCGACCTATCCGGGCAGCTTCGACGGAGAGGTGAGCCACGCCCACGAGTACCGGGTCCCCGACCGGTTCGCCGGTCGCCGCGTGCTGATCGTGGGCGCTGGACCGTCGGCGGCCGAGATCGCGGTCGAGGTCTCGGCGGTCGCGCAGCGGACGTTCATGTCCGTGCGGCGCGGCGCGCACGTGATTCCTCGTTGGCTCGGCGACAGAACGTTCGACGCGAGGGACGTCGAACCGCTCAACCGGCTGCCGTGGCGGCTGCTGAACCTGCTCTACCGCAGGCGCGTCACCCAGGAGATCGGACCGCCGCCTGCGTCATGGCCGCTGCCTGCCCACCGGTTCCTGGAAGGCATCCCGATCATCTCCTCCGACCTTCTCCCGGCGGTGCGGCGCGGCGACGTCCGCGTCAAGCCTGCGGTCGAGCGGCTGATCGGGCACCGCGTGCGCTTCGTCGACGGGTCGGAGGAGCGGGTCGACCGCATCATTTACGCCACCGGCTACCGGATCAGCCTCCCCTTCCTAGCCTCCTCAGTGCGGGCGGCCAACGGCCGGGAATTCCCGCTGTACCGACGGATCGCTGCGCCTGAGGTAAGCGGGCTGTACTTCGCCGGTTTCGTCGACACGCCCGGAGGGCTGCTGCCGGTGGTGGAAACTCAGGGGGAATGGATCGCCGCGGTGCTCACCGGGTGGCTGCGCTTCCCGCGGCCGGCGCAGATGCGGCGCGCGATCGCCCGAGCCGAGCGGCGCACGCGGCAGCGCTTCCCTGGGGAGAGCCCGTACAGCATCCGCTGCGATCCGCACGCCTACCGGCGGCTGCTGCAATCCGACCTGCGCCTAGCCCGGGCGAAGTGGCGCGCAGCAACAACGCCGGCAATACGGATCGTGCGACCCCGGTGCGTCCCTGGAGAACAGCTAGCCGGCTAGAAGACGAGGTGATAGCCGTGAACGAGAAAGCAACGTGGCGCGACCCCGCGCTTGGCGTCGCGCACGAAATTGACCTGCCACAGGGCCGGCTGCGCTACTTCGAGGCAGGGAGTGGCCCGCCGATCGTCTTCGTGCACGGGCTGCTCGTGAACGCGAACCTGTGGCGCAAGGTCGTGGCGAGGCTTCGCCCGAGTTCCGCTGCCTCGTGCTCGACCTGCCGCTTGGCTCGCACACGCTCCCGATGCCGGAGGGCGCCGACCTTACGCCCGTCGGCCTCGCCGACCTGATCGCCGACGCGTTTGAGGCGCTCGCACTCGAGGAGCTGACGCTGGTCGCCAACGACACCGGCGGCGCGTTGTGCCACATCTTTGTCAAGCGCTCTTCGAAGATTCCCGCCAGCGACATCCACATCGCTCACCAGCGTTGGGCTGACTTCAAGGCACGGATGGACGCCAACCCGCGGGTGCCGCCACGGGCAGCTGGCAGTGATGCTCCCTAGAACCCGCGGTGGTTAGCAAGAGTGCTAACCTTGAGCCACGACCATGCAAGGGAGCGGAATGGCCGAGACGACCAGTCCGATCGTGACGAGCGTCGAAGACCACATCGAGCGCAAACGCGCCCGCAGCCAGCCTTACCGCGCCGAGCATGCGCGGCTTCAACCCTTCGAACAGATCGCACGCGTGGTCATCCTGCGTCGGGCGCGGCTTGGGCTTTCCCAGCGAGATCTCGCCGAGCGCATGGGCACCACCGCCTCGGTGATCTCCCGGATCGAAAGCGGCCAGCACCGCACCAGCACCGAAACCGTGCGGCGGCTGGCCGAGGCACTCGAAGGCCACGCCCTCCTCGGCTTCGACTTCGGCACCGACAAACAACCCGAGCGCGAACTTGTGACGCTATAGCGGCGCCCCGCCCTCGCGGAGGCGGGCGGGCTCCGCGTCGTACGAGGCTGCCTTGATGTAGTCGTCCAGCGGTGCGGTACGTGCCAGCACGTCACCGACGGCGTCGACGAGCATGCGCAGGGCGTCGCCCAGGTCGGGGGTGGCCACCATTCGCGCGTACCAGGGCTGCTGTTCGGGTGGTGTGCCGGCGTCGCCGACGACTGCTCGCTCGTACACGGTCTGACTGTCGCCCGCGCGGCGCGGGCCTATTCGAGGCCGGGGGCTGGCCACGCTCTGGCGCCGTTCGAGCCAGGCAACAAGATACTGGTGGTCGGGGGCATCGGGCTGGTCCGCCGGTCGACGGCGCCAGCTCCAGCAATCGCCGCCGCCACCGCTGTGAGCACGTCGACAACCGAGGATCCTCCAGAAGCACCTCCACAGCATTCGGTGCCTGCCAGCACATCCCCGACAGCGCGCGGATCGGAGAAGAAGGCGCCGCATTCACCGACTCGGCCAACGCCTCCATCAACCCAACACCCTCGACGAGGCTGGCACAGTATGCGATCGCGAGAAGCTCCTCTTGCTACGACGTTGCATCGGAAGTCGCTAGGTGTGCCCCACTGTCGCTCTCGGACGAATGCTCACGGAGCAGACCATTGCCTCAGGCACTCTTCGTATTCACTGGGTCGGGGCACCCAGATCACCTCGCTGCCGAAGACGAAGTCGTGCAAGGAGCGGTGCCGGCGGTCGATAAACGTCGTCAGTGTGCCCAGCCCCAGCACGTCGACAAAGAACAGGGCAAGCGCGCGGCCCAGGCACCACGCCAGGCCGCGCGCATTCGTCGCAACCGGAGGCCCCACTCCCCGGACGACGAGTCCGCACAGCGCCTTCCCCACCGTGTCGCCGCCGGTCAGCCAGGTCAGCCCACCGGAATAGGTGGCGTAGGCCAGCGGCAACACCAAGAAGAAGAAGAGGACTGGGTCGGCGGCGGCGGCGACCCCCACCGCCGTCGCCACGAAGCACACGTCGACCGCGAAGGACAGTGCCCTCAATCGATGGGGTGCAACGAGAGCGGTATCTGCGCCCGCCTCGCCCACGGCGGTGTCGGCCTCGCCGGCACCGGCGTCAGCGTCGTCCGGCGAGGCCCGGGTCTCCGGAATAGTGCGAGGCTCCGGCTCGCGGGAGCGCGCCAGCCGCCGTCGGTTGTGTGGACTCATCGGGCGACACGGCGGTCAATTCCGTGGAGTGGTTCGTAAGCACCAGCGACTTGTTCCAGGCCGCGGATTCATTGCTCCGGGTCGCAGGCGTGGTCCCCACCGTGGCCGGGGTTGTCGTTGGTATTCTCGTGTCCGTTGAGCGACGGCCTGCGCAACGCGGGCGCGGATGGCCGCTGCAGGGTCTAGGCATCCTCACGGCCACAACCAATCGGTGTGCGAGCTCGTCCTGTACCGCGCGCGAAGCACCGCGCCAACTGATCAGGGGCCCGGGGTCGCCCACAGCCCGCTGAACCAGGCCACCACCCAGCTGCTGAGTTCTATGGCGTTGCCCGCGGCTGAGCAATGAAGTGCCGCAGGCTCCGCGCGGACCGGTTGGACGCCCGGGCTCTCAGCAGGCGCCGCCGCGTCCGACGGGCCCGGCCGGCTATTTCGCCGCCGGACCGCGCCGCAGGCGGGTCGGTGGGTCCTCCCTACCGGCTTCTCGGTCATGCTCGGCTGGCTATGAGGTCGCTACGGTCGTGTTTGCGCGGGGAGTTGGGGCAACCTCTCGAAGGTTGTCCCGTGGTTCAAGCCCGGCGACACGGGCAATGTCCACCATCGCTGCGAGATAGATCTCTGCAACCAGCAGCCCGTTACGGCCGAGCAGCCGATAGTGCAGATCAGGAGAAGGCTCGGGCGGCGGCGGCCACGACCTCATCGTGGGGGACATCACGCAGATGCTGGTCGACGTTCCAGCGGTGCCCGAACGGGTCATCGAGCTGCCCGTGCCGATCGCCCCAGAACATGTCCTGCAGCGGCTGGCGGACCTGGGCCCCGGCGGCGACCGCCTGCGCGAAGACCGCCTCCGCATCAGCGACGTCAAGCGCCAGCACAACGGCAGTCCCACCGACGGAGGGTGGGGCGAGCACCCCCATCTCGGGAAACTCGTCGGCCACGTGGAGGAGGCTGTCAGCGATGCGCAGCTGAACCGACATGAGTCGGCCATCCGGGGTCGGGATCCGCTCGATCTCCTCGGCGCTGAACGCGTCTCGATAGAAGGCGGCAGCGCGGTCGGCGCCCTGAACGACGATGTGTGCGGTGATCGACATGCCCGCAACATACGTCGCCTCGCCGGAAACGTCTTGAACGTTCTTGCCCCGCCTAGCATGCTGGCATGGCCACCGAGCCGGTTCGGATGTGGCGTGCGCCTGGCGCGGAGCGGGTCCTGCTGATGGCGGGCCGGACCACTCATTACGCCATGGAGCCCCGCGGCGAGTATGTCTTCGGAATCGTGGGCGAGCAGCCGATGCGCTCGCACCGCGGCCGCGAGCGCCGCCTCGTCCGGCCAGGCCAGCTGGTTGCCTGGGATCCCTCCCATGCCCACGCGGGCAGCGCCGTCGACGAGCGCCCGTGGAAGTCTCGCCTGGCGGTCATTGAGCTCGCAGACCTCGCCGCGCTCGCGGACGATCCCGAATCCGACCCGTTGGGCGACGTCCGGTTCCCTGATCCTGTGCTCTCCGACACCGCGCTAGCCGCGGGCTTCCTGCGGCTCCACACCACCCTTGAGTCGCCCTCCACGCGGCTGGAGCAAGATGAGCGCCTCGCCGAGTGGCTGCGCGTTTTGATCGACCGCTCATCGGCCGTCCGCTCACCGCGCCCAACGATCACCGCCGGTGACGAGGGCGCGCTCGGCCTCGCCTTCGACTACCTCGCCGACCAGCCCGAGCGCAACGTCGGACTCGATGAGCTCGCCACCACCGCGGGCATCGGGAAGTTCCGCCTCATTCGCCTCGTCCGCGAGCGCACCGGCCTCCCACCGCACGCGCTGCAGATCGCTCATCGCATCCGAGCCGCCCGCCGCATGCTCGAGGCCGGCGCGACGATCGCCCAAACCGCCGCCGCCACGGGCTTCGCCGACCAGAGTCACCTCCACCGCCACTTCCAGCGAACCCTCGGGCTGACCCCCGCCAAATATCAGCAGCGGTTCAACGGCGGACGGAAGAGCGTGGAGGAACCATCGCCAGGCTGGCAGCAACCGCTCCCGACGACCCAACGGGTCAAGACAGGACCGCATCGCTCGAACGAATGATGACCTCATGAGCGCGAGGAACGCGGCAGACATCCCGGGTTCTTGGTTGTCAAGCGGGGCTTTGGTGTGGTGGTCCCAGGCGGTGTGTTCGTCGTGGGTGGTTGCGGTTTTGAGGCGGCCGTGCAGGATGCCGACGAGGCGGTTGGCGAGTTGGCGCAGCGCGGCTTGGTGGCCGATGTTGCGGCCGCGTAGTTGTTGGTAGTAGGCCTTGGCTGCGGGTGAGCCGCGCACTGAGCACGGCGCCCGTTGCTGCAGCGCGTCGGCTATGCGGCGGTTGCGGGGGTAGCGGGCGAGCACGATCTTGTTGTTGTCGGGGGCGCGGGTGATGGGTGCGGTGCCGGGGTAGCTGTTGGGTGCCTTGGCGTCGACGAAGCGGTGCGGGTGGTCGCCGAACTCGCCGAGGGCCCGGGAGGCGAGGATCGCGCCGAGCCCGGGTTGGCTGGGGTAGATCTCAGCGTCTCGGTGGCGGCCAAAATGTGCGCTCACCACCTGGCCGAGCTGGCTGAACTTCCAGACAAGGTAGGTACGAAGTGCACGTGCGTATGGAGCGCGGTGACCCGGGGTCAGGCTTTCCTTGTGGCCCTCATCGATATCGGCCTGGTCCATCCACAGGCGCAGGGCACGACTCCGAGATCCTTAGACCCTTCGCGATCTGAGCTATCGGCTTCTCCTGCAGCCGAGCAAGCTCGACTGTCGTGCGCCGGAACTCCGGCGGCTTCGGTGCAGGGCATCAAGGACTCCTCTCCCAGCGCAAAGATCGCGCCAGATCTGATGTGTGGGAAACCGCGGGCAGGTCAAAGATCTCATTCGCCCGCTTGAGCTCCTTCACCTCACGTTCCGGTCCATGATCCGCTTCCCGGTCTGCTGCTGATCCCCGGCTGCTGCCAGCGTCGATGCGGTGCTGTTTGATCCAACCGCGCAGCGTGTTCGGGGCCACACCAACCGGCTCGGCGATCCGCCGCACCGCAGCGGCGCCCGCGCCGGATGATAGGTGTAGTGAATCTGTCTGATCCATTGCACGTCGCGGCGCTTGTTTCCATGGTCGGTTCTGCCGGTGCTGCGTGGGTGGCCGGCGGATCACCCCGTGGGCGTGGCCACAACTGGCGATACCCCACCGTCATTTTTCTACTCGCCGCAGCCAATGTGTGCCTCGCGGCGGTGGCGGCCAGTGCCGGGGGACGACCCGTGGAGATCGGTGTGATCTTGCTTGCATCTGCGGTGTTGCTTGTGTACGCGGTAAATCGACGGATGCGGGTGCTGGAGCGGGTCCGACGGGCCGGACGGTAGGGCCGTCCGGGTCCCTTATGGCCATTGATCGGGTCAGGGAGGGCTGTTGGGGGTAGCCTGCTGGAAGCTAACGGGATCGAGACGTGGGAGGTGGGGCCGCCATGAGTAGCCGACCTCCTAGTCCCTGCTGACCGCCGACGCTTCGCAACACCAGGTCCGCCAGCGCGCGTCGTTGGACCGGCCGAAGCGTCGTCTCAGAAGATCAGGCGTCGTCCCGTTTCGGAGGTTCCCATGTCTGATTGGCGTGCATTGCGTTCGTTGAAGCGCGGCCCATTTCGTCCAACCGGGAATTCCGAGCAGGTCGCGCCGGAGCATTCCATGGATCCCCGGCAGGTCGCGGAGCCGCCGGCGCTGGAGCAGAGCATCATCGACAACGCCGTGTACGTCGACGGCCACCGGACCGAATCGCCGGCCAGCCTGGCCGACACATTCCGTCGTCTCCGCGAAGAGCCCGACAGCATGGCCTGGATCGGGCTGTACCGGCCCGCGGAAGCGCAGCTGCTGTCGGTGGCGGAGGAGTTCGGCCTGCACGAGCTGGCCATCGAAGACGCGATCGTCGCCCACCAGCGGCCCAAGCTGGAACGCTACGGGGACACCCTGTTCGTGGTGCTGCACCCCGCCCGCTACTTAGACGCCGCCGAGGAGGTTGACTTCGGCGAGCTGCACGTATTCGTCGGCCACGACTTCGTCCTCACCGTCCGGCACGGCGAATCACCGAACCTCGCCGCCGTACGCCGCCGGGCGGAGGACGATCCGGATCTGCTGCGCCGCGGCCCAGAGGCGGTGCTGTACGCGATCCTAGACGCGGTCGTGGACGGTTACGCACCCGTCGTCGCCGGTCTGCAGAACGACATCGACGAGATCGAAACCGAAGTCTTCCGGGGCGACCCGACGGTGTCCCGGCGCATCTACGAGCTGTCCCGCGAGGTGATCGAGTTCCAGCGGGCCACCCGGCCACTGCTTCAGATGCTGGACGCCCTGGTCGCCGGCTTCGACAAATACGGCATCGACGAGGAACTGCAGCGCTACCTCCGCGACGTCACCGACCACGCCACCACCGTGGTGGAGCGAGTGGACGGGTTCCGGCAGATGCTTCAGGACATCCTCACCGTCAACGCCACACTGGTCAGCCAGGCGCAGAACGAGGAAATGAGAGGGCTCACCGCGGCCAGCTACACCCAGAACGAGGAGATCAAGAAGGTCTCCGCGTGGGCAGCCATCCTGTTTGCCCCCACCGTCATCGGCACCATCTACGGCATGAACTTCGACCACATGCCCGAACTCCACTGGATACCCGGCTACCCCTTCGCCCTGACCCTCATGGCGCTGGTCAGCCTGATGCTCTACCTGATCTTCAAACGCCGCGGATGGCTATAGAGCCCCAATCAGTCCATCCAGCGGTTCGGCCTGCCGACGACGGCGGTGAACGTCTCGCACGCCGGCGTCGGTGGTCTGGCGATTGCGTCCACGCCGTAGCTCTCCGACTGCGCCCAGACGCGGGTCAGGGACCTTTCGATCGAGGGTGTCTATCGCCATCGATTCGAGGAGGCCCCGGTGCGTGATGACGTCCCGCGTCGGCGATGCTGGGCTTGCCCGGGTGCTGTGTGTTGGCAATGAGATGCGGATCTCGCACGAGGCGATCTACCAGGCGCTCTACGTTCAGGGCCGGGGTGCACTGAAGCGAGAGCTGGTCGCGTGCCTGCGCACCGGCCGGGCTCTACGCGTCCCTCGTGCACGTGCCCGGAAGCGCCGTGACGGCATGGTCACTCCCGAGGTCATGATCAGCGAGCGTCCCGCTGAAGTCGAGGACCGCGCTGTCCCCGGGCACTGGGAAGGGGACCTGATCATCGGGCTGAACCGGTCTGCGATCGGCACCCTGGTCGAGCGCACGACCCGGTTCACGATGTTGCTCCACTTGCCGCGCATGGAGGGCTACGCCGTCGAGCCGCGCATCAAGAACGGCCCAGCGCTGGCCGGCTACGACGCCGAAGCCGTCAGGGAGGCCATCGGCTCCACGATCACCACGCTGCCCCAACAGCTGCGCCGCTCCCTAACCTGGGACCGCGGCAAGGAGATGGCCCAACACGCCCAGTTGAAGATAGACGCCGGCGTCCAGGTCTACTTCGCAGACCCGCACAGCCCCTGGCAGCGCGGCACGAACGAGAACACCAACGGATTGCTGCGACAGTACTTCCCCAAGGGCACCGACCTGTCACGGCACGGCATCGCCGAACTCGAGGCCGTCGCCGCCGCGCTCAACAACCGACCACGCAAGACCCTCGACTGGAAGACACCTGCCGAAGCACTGAAACAACACCTACTGTTGGTCCAACGAGCCGGTGTTGCGACGACCGGTTGAGTCTGGGTTGGGATCCGGCGCCGCTGTGGTGCACCCCACCGGCGACGTCATGCCCGGCCAGGTCGCGGGTCCACAGCGCCATTTCCAAGGCATCCAGCGGCAGCTCGGTGGGCATCCGGGCCGCGGTGCGCCAGCCGACGATGCGCTGACTGAACGCGTCGGAAACGAACGCGGTAAACGCCATTCCCGACCAGGTCGGCACGTAGGTGAAGTCGACCAGCCAGAGCTGGTTCGGCCGGTCGGCGGAGAACTCCCGCTGCACCAGTCCGGCGGCCGCACTGCTGCGGGATCGGGTTGGGTGGTGATGACCCGCCGTCGGGTTGCGCGAGTCACTCCGCGCAGCCCGTCGGCTCGCATCAACCGCCCCACGGTGCAGCGGGCCACCTCGATGCCTTCCCGGCGCAGCTGATGCCACACCTTGCGGGCTCGCAGGCCGCGGCCGAGTTCGCGGTCGCCGTGCACCCGGCGGATCTGCCCCAGCAGCTCAGCATCGCGCCGCGCCCGCGCCGACAGTGACCGGGACCGGGCCGCGTAGTACGTGCTCGGGGCGATCTTGCAGCCGTGCACGGTCAGCACGCGGCAGATCGGCTCGACCCCGAACCGGTTCCGGTGGCCGTCGATGAACGCCACTACCACGGCAGTCGCGGGTCGAGCTCCCGCGAAGAAACTCAAGGCGGCCAGCAGGATCTCGTTCGCCCGCTTGAGCTCACGGTTCTCCTGCTCCAACTCCTTAATCCGCGAGGCGTCGCTGGTCGTGGTGCCCGGCGTGCGGCCGGCGTCGATGTCGGCCTGCTTGCACCAGCCGCGCAAGGTGTCCACATTGACTCCGACCCGCGGGCCGATCCGCTTCACCGCCGCAGTCAACGACAACTCCGGCTCCTGCTCGCGCGTCTCGACGACCAACCGAATCGCCCGCCGCCGTAACTCGTTCGGGTACGTCATCAGAGCTGGCATGGCTCCAACCCTCCCGTGGGTTAAGAGCCTCCATCAAATCCCGGGGCGGTGCAGACAGGCAGCGAACCGGCCTGCGTTGGAGACTCCTCCACCGTTGTCAGCGACCAGGCCACCTCGACCGGAACCGGCGCCAGTGCGGGCTCGGTGAGGGCGACCAGCCGTACCCGCGACGACCCCCCGGCGCGAAGCCCCAGCAGCCGCGCGACCGCGACCAGGAACCCCGGCGACCGGCCGGTGAACCCCGCTGCCGGGGCCGTGTCCTCGCCCCCGTCCTCGCCCGATTCCCCCGTTCGGAGCCACACCGTCTGGCCGTCAGCGACGCCCCCGCGGACCACCCAACCGCCGGCCCGCACCTCGACCCGGATCTGCAAACCGGACGCATCGGTGGTGACGTCGACCAGCCCCGACGGGGTGGGCCGTCGGCGGCGAGCACCTGTGCGGTGTAACGCCAGCCCACCGGACCCGGCGCGCAGGAGAACCGTTCGTACCCGACCACCGCCCCGTCCCGGTCGCGCAGGCGGTACAGACCCCTCGGCACGACCTCAGTCTCCCCGACACCCGACCCCACCGACGACGTCGCGCCGCCCAGCCCGCAGACAGCGACCATGCAGGCCGGAGCACCGGACCGTGGCCAGCCCGCACGTGGGTCGTTGGGCAACATGTACAGGGTCCGCCGAGCCGCTCCTCGAACCCTGCACCGGGTAGCGGTCCACGAGCAAGGGGACTTCCCAGTCGTGGCGCCGGACCTGGGCATTATCGCCGAACGGGCGGTGGACTCGATTTCGGTTCGGTCGTCGGTAAACTCGACCGGGTCGAGGCGGGGTGGCCTCGCTGGGACGCCGCTCGCGGGTCTCGGGTACGCCGGCTGGATCTCCCGGCAGAACCAAGCGGCCACTCAGCGGCCACCCCCGAGGGGATGGGCGCGCGATCAGGATTGTCGAAATCGTCCCCGCCGCGGATGGTTTCGGGCGAGGCTGCGCTCGGTCACCGGCACCGTTTCTTTCCCCGTCGACGGTCAGGCCTCGGTGTGTGCCGCCTTCTTGGCCGCGGCTTCTTCCCGCTGCTCTACGAAGCGGGTGGCCTGGGCGTCAAGAGCGTTGAGGAAGTCAGCCAGCTCGTGACGCGCCCGCTCGCCGTCGGCGTCGAGACCTTCCAGGTCGAGCACACCCCACTGGCGGACCAGTGGCATCACGACCTCGTCGTGGTGGATCCGCAGATCGTAGATGCCGGCCCTGGCGATCTGCACGGCCTTGCGGGCGAAGCCGGGAATGATGCTTCCGGGCATCTCGAACCCGACCACCTCGTCAGTTATCGCCCGCATGGTCTCGTTCGGCGCCAGCTCCAGCGCGGCGGACACGAGGTTGCGGTAGAAGATCATGTGCAGGTTCTCGTCCATCGCGACCCGCGCGAGCAACTGCTCGGCGATCGGGTCCTCGGTGTAGCGCCCGGTGTTTCGATGCGAGATCCGGGTCGCGAGCTCCTGGAACGACACATACGCACACACGTGCAGCAACGGCTTGTCGCCGCTGTCGAACCCGGTTTCCATCGTCTGCATCCGGGCGCGCTCCAGCTCGGCGGGGTCGACGCCGCGCGTGACCAGCAGGTAGTCACGGATGCAAATAGCGTGCCGGCCCTCCTCCGCGGTCCACCGGTTGACCCACGTGCCCCACGCGCTGTCCCGGCCGAACGCTCTCTCGACCTCCCGGTGATAGCTCGGCAGGTTGTCCTCAGTGAGCAGGTTGACCTCCAACGCCGTGCGCGCGATCGGCGACAGGGTCGACTGCTCAACAGACCATGATTTACCGCCGAGATCGGCGAAATCCCGCCCCTGGCTCCACGGCACGAACTCGTGCGGCATCCACTCCTTAGCAGTGCCCAGATGCCGGTCGAGGTTCTGCGTAACCGTGGGCTCCAGCTCAGCGAGCAGCCAGCTGGTTTCCAGTTCCGGCATCACCGCTGTCCCTCCGTCGGGCCGCGCATTCGAGCGGGGCCGGCGGGCGCTGGCCGTTCGCTTGGCCGCGCAGATCCGCCGTCGACGACTCTAGTCCGTGACGCCGGACGAACCTGCCGTCTGGCCTGGCCGACGGCCCGCAGCTTCGAGCCGCGATGGTCGCCGCGATGCGAACCGTGTGGCGCTCTTGACGACCACCGTGTCCTTCCCTCTCGGTTCGGCTCGAGGCATCCGGTGGATGCCGACAACCACCTCGACCAGCGCATCCATATGTCAAGCGCCCGCCGCCGACAGGTCCAGGGGTGACCGAACCGGTGGCCACCCACCGTCTCCGCGAACCCTTTACACCATCCGGCCGGACGTAACAGGCTTCAGCAACTCACGTTCGCCCAGGGCGGTCTCGTTCGATATCTCGGCTCGTCCTACTCGCCCGACGGGACGATGATCACGTTCCGGCGGAAGCCCGAGACCGCAGGCACGGCGGCCGACGTGCTCGTCATGCGCCCGGCCGGCACGCATATATGCGACACGTCACCCGAGCGGCGCTCTGCGACAGTGTCCACCTCGCGACCTGAAGGAGCGGCCGTGGACAACCGCTCCGACGAGGACCTGCTGGTGGCGATCGCTGCCGGGCCGCGTGCGCTGCCGGAGTTCTTCCGCCGCCATGTCGCCAAGATCGTCGGGGTCGGTAGCCGCCGGTTCGACGAGCCCGAGGAGGTCGCCGACTTCGTGGGTGTTTCTGGAGGTCATGGAGTAGGTCTCCACCGGGATCGACGGCCTACCCATGGTCGGGTCGAAGAACTGACCAATCCCAGAGCTGTGGCGCCCGGTCCGACGAAGGGAACAGCATCTGCGGTCGGAGCCGCCCGGGTCGGCGTTCCGGTTGGGCGACATCGACACCGTGAAGGGTGCCCTCGCTCCGGGCGTGCGCTGGCACGAAGCCGGTAACCCCGAGGTCATGGGGCGTGAGGCGGTCCTCCCACAGATGATATTGCGATCCGGCGATGGCCGGCACCTATAACGCTTCCACCCGGCGCAGGAACCCGCGCAGATCCAGGAAGTCGGCCAGCGACTGCCGGTGCTCTTCGCAGGCCACCCAGGTCTTTTCCCGCTCCGGCGCGTGGACTTTCGGATTGTTCCAGACCAGGGCGTACGATGCCGGGGCCCGGCAGCCCCGCGCCGAGCAGACCACAGGGTCGCTCATCTGCTGCGAGCGTCTGCGCGTGATACGAAGACAAGCCGGCTGTGCGCCCGGTTGTCGGCCCAGCCCCGGTTGAGAACCTTGAGTCCAACGTCCACGTGGTCAGCCTGTCACCTCGCCGGGACCCGGGGGACAGCGCTTCATGTCACCCGGAATGCGGTAGATGAGTGCGTCTTGTGCCCGGCTCCGGGATTGGTGATCGAGAGTTGCCACCTGCCGAGCGGTGTCGACCGATACCCGGTGATCCGGCGTGGATGGCCACGACGACGTCTGGTTGGGCCGATCGCGCCGCGCCCGGTCAGGCCTCGCCGCCGATGTCGGACTGGTAGGCCTGGTAGATCAGGTCGGCGCTGCGCTGTCGGGATCGGATCAGCCGGACCAACAATGCGGTGCCGAGGTCGCGGACACCGTCTACGGCGTCGTTGTTGACATGCGCCGCGCCGACCCGGGTCAGCTGGTCGATGAGATCATTGATCTCGGCGTGGTCGCGGGTGAGGCGAGTCACCGCATCTGATAGCCGCGGTGTGCTGCTGAGTACCCCGCGATACAGCCCATTGGGTCCCTCGGCGATGGCGATGTGTTCCCGAAAGTCGCTGACCAGTTCGACCAGGGCGACGTGGACGCGCTCAGCCCAGGCGTCCCGGCGTCCGGGCGCGGGTGCGGCCAACGCCTGTTCCAGGGCGCTCATCGACTCGGACAGCTCGGCGCGGCGCACCCGCAACGCCTCAATGGCCTGATCATTCGTGGGTGAGTCGGCCGGCATCGAAGCCTCCTCGGACAGGTGTCACTTCGATGATCGGTGCGTGCGGTCGCCACGTCCATGCCCAGCCGCCGCGGCCCGGCTCATGGCTGGGTGTGCACTGCTGGAGATCGGGCGAGATCCGATAGCGATCTTCTGGGGGTTTGACTGGTGCCCAGGCCGCGATGGCGTCGGTGACGGCCGATCGGCGGCGCAGCGGATGGTTCATCGATCGAGCCCAACCAGGAGGCTGATCGACGA
>JBKPAG010000041.1:0-31737 GCA_046726315.1 Actinomycetota bacterium
CGGGCGTTCTCCGCCCTCGGTGACCCGGTCCGGCTGCGGCTGATCAGCCTGCTGATGACCGCCGACGGCGGCCAGGTCTGCGCCTGCGACCTGGTCGAACCGGTCGGCAAAAGCCAACCCACCGTCAGCCACCACCTCAAAATCCTCCGCGACGCCGGGCTGGTCAGCACCACCCGCCGCGGCACCTACATCTGGTACGCCGTGATCCCCGAACAAGTCGCCGCCCTACGCGCAGTCCTCGCCCCCACGGCGTGAATCGCCATGGTACTCATCCGTCCAGCCCTCCCAGAAGACGCGGGCTCGGTCAGGCACGTGGTCAGCGATGCCGGGCTACCCGTCGCCGGACTCGACCAAGCGTGGACCACACTGGTCGCCGAAGACGCCCACGAAATCGTCGGTGTCGCCGCCCTGGAGCGCCACGGATTCCCAGCCGCTCAGGTCAGGTGGGTGGGCCCGTGGGGCTTGAACCCACAACCCGCGGATTAAAAGGACGCAGCATCGCGGCCACTGTGGCCCCTATCTACGCCCCCACATCGTCCCCCACCAGCACCACCAGCAGGCCACAGTTGACGTCATTTGATGCCACGAACCAGGCCACGCCAGCCACCCGCGCCGTCCGGACAGACCCCGGATCACCCACGTAATGCCGCAGCGAGTGAGGTATCCGTTCCGTTGAGAGAGCGGTCAACGGAGGCCTCGATGAGCAGCCCACAAGGATCCGGCACGTTTCGCGGCGTCGCCGATGAGGCTCACCAGCTCGGGGTCGTCGGGGACGGCGAACGGGACATAGTTGCCGCGGCCGCCGCTCGTCGGGCGGCCGTATGCCTTGACGGCGAGGTGTCCATCGGGAAGCAGCCGGACGTTGAGTGTTGTCAGCCTGAACGTCTCACCGCGCCGGGTGTCGGTCCACCGTCGTGATTCAGGGATAGTCACGTTGATCGCTAGCGCGGTCACCTCAACGCCCTCTCCGCTGCTCATGACAGCCATGGTGCCTCAGCCGACCATCGGAGGTGTGCCGTCATTTCTCAACAGTTGAGATGCGTAATGACGGTATCGCGACGACGGTGATGCTGGGCTTACCCCGTTTCCGGGTGCTGGCCCGTGTCGGAGTTCGAGGGGGGAGGTCGAGCAGGCGGTCGAGACGACCGCGCGGATGAGGGCTGGTGCCCAGCCTGCGGCGTCCGAGCCAGGCTGCATGATCGGCGGCCGACGTGGGTGTGGGATCTGCCCGCGGCCGGTCGGCCGGTCACCCTGGTGTGGGTGAAGCGGGTGTGGCGCTGCCACGAGCCACGCTGCGCGAAGCAGACCTGGTCCGAGACGCACGAGGCGATCCGGGCCCGCTGTGTGCTCACCGAACGTGCCCGCCGGGAGGCGTGCCGACGCGTCGGTCGAGTACACCGAGACGTGGTGCACGGACGGGAAGATCGACTACGTCGCGCTGAGCGGCGGCGCTCGGGTCCGGTACCTGCGTGTCCGGCGTCGGGCCCCCTTTGGTCTTGATGCACGCCGTGCGCACGCAGCTCGACCACTTCCAGTTCGTCATCCCGCGGATCACGGAAGCATTCACCGTGTACGCACTGGACTTCCCCGGCATGGGATGGTCCGACATCGTCCCGGGCGCCCGATACGACGAGGCGGACTTGCGGGCCGCGGTCGTCAGGGTTGTCGAGGATCTCGACCTCTCCGATGTCACCTTGGCCGGTGAATCCATGGGCGCAACGCTTTCCCTGACGGCGTCTGTGGACCTCGGGGACCGAGTACGGGGGTTCGTCGCCCTCAACACCTACGACTTCGCCGACGGCCTCAAGCGAGCCAGTCTCTTCGCGTGCCTGGTGGCGGGAGGCATCGAGGCTCCGGTAGTGGGCCCGATCGTAGCCCGGCTCGAGAACGGGCAAATCCTCCGGGGTGTGATACGAGGCGGGCTTCACGACACCCGTCAGCTGCCCAACCACTACCTCAATGAGCTCCGTCGGGTCGGCCGGCGCCACGGATACGCGATAGTGGCCAGGGCGATCTACCGCAACCTGGACAGCCTGATCGCGGCCCGCGAACGATATGCACGAATCAACGTCCCCGTTACGTTGGTCTACGGCGACCACGATTGGTCGCGGCCCTCGGATCGGCAAGCGAACATCGAGTCGGTTCCCGGCGCCCGTCACATCGTGTTGCGAAACAAGGGACATTTCACTGCACTGGAAGCCCCCATGACGTGGCGCGGATTTTGCGCGACGCCCCATGAGTGCACAGACTCGGCAGTCGGGGGAGGTCGACGCGGGCGCCACCTCACGAGAGAGGGCACCGACCAGTTCTGGGGCGACCGCTATCTAGTCGGCTCCGACGAAAACCATCAACCCAACGTGACAGGAGAAGACCATGCCCAAGGTTGTCGTGAGCCGATTTCTGACCCTCGACGGGGTGATGCAGGCACCTGGCGACCCAAACGAGGACCGTAGCGCCGGCCCGCAAACGAAGAGGCTCACCGCTGACCGGGCGACCGCAAGGTGTGAGAGCGCACCGCCGTGACCGTTGTCTTCGCACTCGCCGCATCGATCGCGTACGGCCTATCCGACTTCGTCGGCGGTTTGGTGTCGCGGCGAGCCAGCGCCTGGTCGGTCGCCGTCGTCGCCCAGACCGCGGCGGCGATCGGAGTCGCCATCGTGGCCATCCCGGTCGGCGGCTCGCCCACGATCGGCGACCTCGCGTGGGGTGCGTTGGCCGGCGTAGGGAGTGGCACCGGCACCGGCATGCTTTACCGCGGCCTCAGCGCCGGTCGGATGAGCGTGGTCGCACCACTGTCCGCGGTCGGAGCCGCGCTGCTGCCGGTCGCCGTGGGCGTCATCACCGGCGAGCGGCCGACGACGGCCACCTGGGTCGGCGTGATCATCGCGTTCCCCGCGATCTGGCTGGTGGCTCGCGGCACCGAACACGACGAGGTCCTCGGCGAGGCGAAGCCGGATTGCCGGCCGCGCTCCCAGGACGTCCTCGATGGTCTGGCGGCGGGCACTGGATTCGGGCTGCTGTTCGTCGCGCTCGGCCAGGTCCCGGAGGAAGCCGGCCTCGCGCCACTGACGCTGATGCAGGTCAGCTCCGTGGTGGTGCTCGTGATCGCGGCACTCGCATTGCGCCAGCCGCTCCGTCCGCCTCGCCGGATCGCCGCCCAGGCCATGGTGGCCGGCCTCCTCGGTGCGGCGGCGACCGGGCTGTTCCAGCTCGCCACCCAAGCCGGCCTCTTGACTGTCGCAAGCGTCCTGACGTCGCTCTATCCGACGACCACGGTCTTCCTGGCGGCGTTGGTGCTCCACGAACACATCACCCGCTGGCAGGGCATCGGCCTCGGGTTCGCGGGGATCGCCGTCGGCCTGGTCGCCGCCGGCTAGGGTATTGAGTAGAGGCAGGCCGGTGTTGGGCATGTACGGCTGCGGGGATTCTTTGATCGCTACATGGGCGGGGTCCACGTAATGGAGCTGGCGGGCAGTGGCTGGAATATCCCCAGGTCAGATGGGTGGGCCCCGTGGGGCTCGAACCCACAACCCGCGGATTAAAAGGGTGCAGGATCACGACCACTGCGCCCACTACCTGCGACTAGGCCCCCACTGCGCACCCCACCAGCACCACCAGTAGGCCACAGTCGACGTCATTTCATGCCACGAACCATGCCACGCTAGCTGCCCGTGCCGTCCGGCCACTTCGCGTCACGAATGGTGTCACGGCCAGCGCCGCATGCGTGTTTCGGAACGTCCCTGCGGCCTCAGCCGTGGACCGACGGTCGCGGCGCAGCCGGGGTGGCGTGGGCGTCGAGGAGAGGCTGTTCGGCAGCGAGCAGTGCGGCGTGGCTGTAGCGCTGCTCGCCGGCTCTGGTAGTGCGCAGGCCCCATCCGGGCGACGCAGCACGGCCGGTATGGCCAGCGGATCGTCGGGCTCAGCCGGATACACGGCTCAAGCGCGACGGGTCTGGACCACCCGGTCGACGAGCGCGAGCTGGTCAGCGGTGGACGCCATCCGCAGCCCACGTGACGCGGGCGGCCTCAGCTGGGACTTTTCACTGGTTCCGGGTGGAGCGGCGTTCCATGACCCCGGCGGCCGCAACGATGGCCGGCCGGGCGACTGTGGCGGCGCCGATCTGGTAGTGCCGAACCCCGCCGCTGCGGGTGCCGGCCGAGTGCCTCCGCGGTCGTCTCGACCGCCTGCTCAACCTCGCCGTCGTGCTCGAACACACCCGGGACCCGGACAGCCCGAACATCACCGTCGTCGCGATACCGTCACTGCAGCCGGTCGATCGCGGATTGGGCGAGCAGCGGGTCGGCCATCAGAGCGAGCCACTCGATCGGCACCCGGTTCGAGGTCGTCACTGTCGCTGCGGCCCGGTGGCGTTCGACGATCAGCTACCGGATCTGCCGGTGAGCGGATGGCTCAGGAGCAGAAGTCCTGGGCGAGCTGGGTGAGGACGGTGGTGGCGGTGCTGGTGCCGGAGCAGCTGACCCATTCGACGTCGGCGTGGGCTCCTTCCCCTTCTGGCCCGTAGAGCACGGTGGGGATACCTGCTGCGGACAGGAAGGCCGAGTCGGCCCAGTACGACATCGGGACCACCATCGTGCCCGGCCCCGCTGCGGCGAGCAGCGCCTCGACGATGTGGGCGTCGTGGGGTGTCTCCATCGGGGCGCGGTGCAGGACGGTCCGTGCGGTTGCGGCGAGATGTGGGTCGGCGGGTCGGCACTGTTGGAGGAGGGCGGCGACGTCGGCCTCGACGCGTTCGAGGGTTTCTCCTGGCAGGGTTCGTCGTTCGACGGTGAACACGCAACGGTCGGGGATGGTGGATTCCTCGGTACCGCCGGTGATCAGGGATGCGTGGAGGTTGCCGGGGCCGAGGAAGGAGTGTGGCCGGCCGCGGAGCTGTTGGTCGAGGTGGTCGAAGGCGACCAGGTAATGGCCGGCGGCGAGGATGGCGTCGGCGCCGAGGTGTGGCCGTGAGCCGTGGGCGGCGACGCCGGTGACGGTGACCTCGGTCCAGACGAACCCGCGGTGGGCGGTGCCGACGTGCCGCTCGGTGGGCTCGGTCACGACGGCGGCGTGGATGCTGGCCGGGTCGAGACGGGTGAGCACTTCCTGGATGCCCAGGCTAGCGAGTTCCTCGTCGGCGACGGCGGCCATGATGACCTCTCCGTCGATGCCGGCGAGGGAGGCGTCCCGGCAGGCGATGAGGGCGGCGGCGAGGCCGGCCTTCATGTCGTGGGCGCCGCGGGCGTAGAGCCGGTCGCCGTCAATGCGGGGCGTGAGTGCGTCGCGCGTGCCGGCGAGTCCGACGGTGTCGAGGTGGCCGCACAGCAGCAGCCGGGGGCCGCCGGTGTTCCGTCCGCCGCGCAGGATGACGCTGGGCCGGCCGGGCGTGCCCTCGACTACCTGGGTGCGCAGTCCGGCGGCTCGTCCCCAGTCGGCGACGAAGGCTGCGATGTCCGCCTCGCCGGCGCCGCCCGGGTCGAGGCCGGGGTTGACCGAGTCGATGCGCAGGAGGGCGTCGAGCAGGTCCAGGACGGTCAGGTCGTTGGCGGTCACGGCTGGTCTGCCAGGCGCAGGACGGCGTTGGCGAGCACGTCGGTGCCGTTGCCGCAGTTGGTCTGGCCGGCGCCGATGTCGAAGTTCCCGACGGCGGCGCGAAGCTGTCCGAAATCGCCGCTGTCGCACATCCGGCGGGCCTCGACCACGACGGATGCAGCGACCAGGCCCGCGTCGTGTCGTGATTCGATGGGGGTGGTGCCGGCGTGGGCGGCTTCACCGCGGATGGTGAGCCGCTGCCAGGAGATGGACTGAACCCCCTCGACGATGCCGATGTCGACGCCGGCGTCGGCGAGGATAGGGCCTTGCTCGATGTGGCACTCGATGTAAGCGTGCGGGGTGGGGCGCCGTTCGTGGGCGTCGCGGTGAAAGCCGATGCGGATGAGCTCTTCCTTGACCGTCTTGCCGTCTTCGTCGGTGAGCTTGTTGGCGTGTTCGAGAGGGATGCGTCCGGCGGTCACGGCCGAACCGAGCATGTCGGTGCCGAACCGGACGCCTTCTTCCTCGGTGAAGAATCCGACCTCGATGTCGCGCAGGGTCTCGATGCCGGCGTCGTTGAGGGTGGGCATCACCTCGATGCCGCCAAGGACGCCGAGCGTGCCGTCGAAGGCTCCGCCGGTGGCGACGGTGTCGATGTGGGAGCCCATCAGCACGCACGGCAGGAACCGGTCGCGGCCCGGTCGGGTGGCGTAGACGTTGCCGATGCGGTCGACCTCGAGTCCGGCCTCGAGCATCCACTCCAGGCAGCGGCGGCGGGCCAGGGCGTCGGCGTCGGTCAGCGCCAGGCGCCGGACTCCGCGCAGCCTGGTCGCCTCGTCGTCGTAGGCGCCGATCTCCTTCAGCTCCATTAGGGAGGCCCAAAGTCGGTCGTGGTTGATGCGGACGGTGCGGGTCATTGTGTGTTTCGTTCCGTGCTGAGCAGGACGACGACGGCGTCGTGGTCGAGGCCGACGGTGGCACGCCGCTCCGGTTCGGTCAGAGCGGCGCGGACGCCGGCCAGGGTGGCCGCGCCGCTGGGGCCCGAGGAGACACCGAGCCGACCGAGGTCGTCGCTGGCGCGGAGCGCGTCGTCGTCGCTGACGGCCACGGCCGCATCGCATCCTGCGCGCAGCACTGGCCAGGAAGAGCTGGAAATGGTGCCGCAGTTCAGCCCGGCCATCACCGTCGCCGCGGTCGACACCCTGGTGGGTCGGCCGGCGGTCAGACTTGCCAGCACGCACGCCGCGGTGTCGGGTTCGACCAAGAGCACGCTCGGGTGCGCAGCGCCGGGGCGTCGGTAGTGCCGCACCACCGCCTCGGCGAGTGACCCGACCCCGACCGGGACCACCACCAGGTCCGGCGGTTCCTCGAGCTGGGCGTCGACCTCCTCCAGCAGCGTCTGGTAGCCCTCCACGATCCAGGCAGGCACCTGTTCGTAGCCGTTCCAGGCGGTGTCCTGGACCAGTGCCCGGCCGGGCTGTTTGTCGGCGAACTCGGCGGCCCGACGAACCGCGGCGTCGTAGTCGCCGTCCACCCACACGACCTTCGCGCCCTCCTCGGCGATGCGGGCGGCGGTCTCCGGGAGCATCACCTCTGGCACGAACACGGTCGCCTCGACACCGAAGTGAGCCGCCATCCGGGCCACCGCACGGCCGTGGTTGCCATCGGTCGCGCTCACCAGCTTGACGCCGGGGCGCTGCTTGAGCACCTGGCGGCACGCCCAGGAGGCACCGAGGACCTTGAACGCCGGCAGCCCCAGCCGCGACGACTCATCCTTCACCAGCACCCGGCCGACCCCGAGCTCGGTGGCGAGTTCGGGGATCGAGACCAGCGGCGTGGGCGCATACCCCGGCAGCGCTCGGTGGAACGCGTGAGCGTCACTCGGCACGAACGGGCCCGTACAGTCCCGAGCGGTCGGCGAGAAGTACCACGACATCATGCGACCCATCGTCCCCGCCTGCCATTCATCAGGTCCAGCGCGGAAACAAGCAAGATAATGTGAAGCAAACCTGATGCTTTGAGGAGCCCCCGATGCTCGACCTTCGACGCCTGCGGCTGCTCCGCGAGCTCGCCCGTCGGGGCACCATCACCGCCGTGGCCGAGGCACTGTCCTACAGCCCGTCCGCGGTCTCCCAGCAGCTCACCGCACTGGAGAAGCAGACCGGGGTGTGCCTCCTCGAGCCAGCCGGCCGCCGGGTCCGGCTCACCACCCAGGCCGACTTGCTCGTCGCGCACACCGAGGTGCTACTGGAGGAGATGGAACGAGCCGAAGCCGCACTCGCCCAGTCCCTGAACGAGACCGTCGGCACGCTGCACGTCGCCGCCTTCCAGAGCGCCGTCCTCACCCTCGTCCCGCCCGCGCTCACCGACCTCGAGCAGCAACACCCCCGACTGCGGGTCGAGGTCACTGAGCTCGAGCCCGAAGTCGCCCTGCCAGCCCTAGTTGCTGGCGAGTTCGACATCGTCCTCGGCGAGGAGTACCCCGGACACCCACTGCCCCGCCCTCGCGAGACCGAGCGTCACGACCTGCTCACCGACGAACTACGACTCATCACCCCAACGGGGTGGACTGAACGCTCCCTGCCCGCACTCAAGTCGCGCCCGTTCGTGATGGAACCCGTCGGCACCACCGCACGGCAGTGGGCGATGGCCGCCTGTCGAGAAGCGGGGTTCGAGCCCGATGTCCGCTACACCTCCACCGACCTGCAAATCCACCTACGACTCGTCGAGGCCGGCCTCGCAGCCGCCCTGCTCCCCGACCTAGCAGGTGCTCGTGACCGTCACGACCTGGTGGCACACCGACTGCGCGGGCGTCCGAGGCGACAGATCTTCACAACAGTCCGGCGCGGCGCAGCGCGGCATCCCAAGGTCCAAGCGCTCACGGCCGCCATGCAGCCCGAGTGAACTCGGTATTCCTGCGTAAAGTCTCCCAGTAGTTGCCGTCCGCGCGCTCATGCCGTTGGTCGCTCGTGCCCATGAGCGAGCGTGTTCTGGTCGGGGTAGTCGGCCGCTCAGCGGTGGATGCGGGCGGCACCTGCGCAGCGCGGTGCCGCGTACGCCGACTTCCACGGAGAGGCCGACTACCTACCAGCTCCTCCACTCACGTCCCTACCGGGGCTCACTGCTCGGCCAGCCTCTGGTCCAGCCAGACAACCGACTCCTCGATCGATGTCCGCGGCAGGTCTAGGTGACCACCGGGGTTCTCGATCAGGGTTTTGTCTGTCGAGCCGAGCGCGTCGAAGAGCGCCCGGCAGGCGTCGGGCTGGACCAGGTCGTCGTCGGACTGGACGTAGAAGAGCACAGGGGCAGTGACCAGCGGCGCCGCGGCGACCGGGCCGTCGGCGAGCCCGAGCACCGCAGCGGTGATCCGCGGCTCGGCGGCGAGCAGCGGCAGCCCGACCCGGGCGCCCTGGGAGATGCCCCAGAAGCCGACCGGCCCGGGATGTTCGGCCAGCACGGCCGGAACCTCGTCGAGCGAGCGGACAACCGCGACGGCGTACCCCTCGTCGGTGAGGCGGGTGGCGCGGGCGACGATGCCGGGCGAGGTGTGGTCCTGGCCGCCACCGGGGGCGAGCAGGATTAGACCGCGCGGAGCTGAAGCGGGGTTGAAGAGATGCATGACGGACCTTCCGGGATGTGTGGACACCCCGGCGGCCGCTGTCGAACTCAGGTCAAACTGCGCGCGACCGCGGACGGGAGTGCCCAGCCAACTGCAGTGGGAATGGGACTCACCTCCTCCGATCGTCGTGGTGCCGCATAGGCTACCGCGCTCACCGGACCTCGAAGGTCGTCCCGATCTCCATCCCCGTGCTCCACATGCCGTACCCCGCTCGCGGCTGGTCCCGCGGGTCGCACGCTCTTGCCGCGATGACGGTCGTACGCGGCGCCTGTTGCGGCACGGTCAGTGGTAGTAACTGTCGACCGGGAGGCGTGCTTCGTCGAACAGAAAAGTGCCGTCCTGGTGCACAGGTGGGAAGCCGCCGGACGGATTCAGGACAGCGAGCTGTTCGTTGGACAGCGCGAAAAACAACGCGGCCGAGGCCGGACCGGTCGATAGCGCCAGTGCACATGCGGCAGGGCTGACAGCTGGTGTACACGGTGGTGGCAGCAGCGATGATCAACGCGCCGACTTCTTCAGGTCGAAGTAGCTAGAGTCCTGCCGCATGGAATTCGCTCTTCCATACTGCGCGGAGCACCTCCCAACTCACCAACGAAGACTGGAGGCCGTCTGCCGGATCGCCATGGGAGAGCCGAACGTCCTGGGGATGCTGATCGGTGGCTCGTTCGCCTCGGGTGAGGCCGATATCTATTCGGATCTCGACATGCAGTTCGTGTTCGAGGAGGAGGCCGGCAAGGCGACTGCGGAGCAACTCCGTCGGATGGCGGAAAGCGCGGGACCGGCGGGTGGCGTCCTTCTTCGCGGAGCATGTGGGCTTGCCTCATATGCTGATCGTGCTGTACCGCGACCTCATCCACGCGGACTTCGAGCCGGTCACTGTGTGGCGAGTTGGCTCGCGGAACGCGGGCTTGGCGACGCACATCCTGTGGGAACGAGATGAGATCGTTTCATCAGCTCTCCCGGCCAAGTACGAAGAGGACCATGCGGCCGACCTCCGGTGGATCGAAGACCGGATGTGGACGTGGAGTTGGTACGTCCAAACCAAGGTGCTCCGAGGGGAGCTGTACGAAGCCCTCGACGGCCTGCAGTACATGCGTGACAACGTTCTATTCAAACTCCTCGCCATGCAGCGCGAAGAGCGCCCGAGTGCGGCCCGGCGAGTCGAGGCCCGCACTGGTGTCTGGACAAGAGAGTTCGCCGACACCGTACCCGTCCTGAGCAGGGAGTCGATGTTGAACGCACTACAGGCGACGATGGGGTTGTATCAGACGCTGGCCGATCCATTGCTCGAGCGCCATGGACTAGAGATAGGCGAGGCTGCTCGAACTGCCGTTCTGGAGGCGCTGGAAGCTGGCCTGGCCTGGAATCCACCCGAGTCGAGCGCCTGATATCGGACTTGGGGCACTATCCAAAGAAGATCGACATGGGATCGCGCTCGATCTCGTTGAGTAGGTTGGCGATGTCGGGGGTGGGCTGGACGAGGTCGTAGCGGTGCAACCTGGAGTTGCGATCAGGCCAGTACAGGGTCCACTCGCGGCGCGAGCTTGCGTAGCGAGCCGAGCGACGGGCACGCGCGTCCACTGCGGGCCTCAGTCGTGCCGATATGCGTGCGTGCTCGCGGCGGCGCTCACGTCGTAAGGGTGAGTGGGCCGAACCCAGCGTCGGGCTTGGGCAGCAACCGCGACCGCCGGTGCTTGAAATGGGTGGGCCAGCAGCTGACCGGTGGGTACCCGCCGACGCTGTCCTGTCCGCCGCTGGGTCAACGACCTGACGGTCGGTCCGGGTCTAGCTCTCCCAGGAGATCTCGATCCGGTATCCGTCCGGATCCAAGGCCTTGATCCCCACGTAGCTGTCGGTGTCCTCGTCTTCGACCAGCAACACACCGGCGGCTAGCAGCCGCTGACGAACGGTGCGTACTTCGGCGGGGTCGGCACAGACGTAGCCAAAGTGCAGGAACTCGTCGTCTGGTGCAGCCGACCCGGGGTGTAAGGCGAGCGCGAAGCCGTCATCGTCCTGAATGATCAGCGTGCCATCCGGGTAGCTGCGCGCCGGCCTCGCATCGAACCCGAAGTGAGTCTCATAGAACCGTCGAGACCGCCCTTGGTCGGTGACGGTCAGTCCGAGGTGAGCCAGTCGCATGCCACCGAAGGTAGCCGGGCCCACCCGGCCAACGCGTGGGCCCACCCGGGCAGGTCAACGACACATCACCGGCTGGGCGGTAGCAGTGAGCTTGATCAACCATCGGCTCTTGCCGCGACACTGCTAGGTCATCGGGCACACCCGGCAGAGGGCTGACTGCCTGACCACGGGGGACACCGGCTGCGAGGTCGGATCCGCCGGCCCGGGAACCGATGAGTACCTGGCCGTGGTCCGGTCTAACCCGGTGTGACGGGCGCACGAGCTCGCCCCACACCATGTTGTGAAGGTGCAGCCGAAGGAGGACGAGATGGCCAAGGTGTTTCCCTGTCTGTGGTTCGACGGCAACGCCGAGGATGCGGCCAGCTTCTACGTGACGCTGCTGCCGGACAGTCACGTGGACAATGTCTGGCGCTCGCCGGCCGAGACGCCGTCCGGGCCGGCGGGCATGGTCCTGACGGTCGACTTTACGCTCGCCGGCCAGCAGTTCCAGGGTCTCAACGGTGGCCCGGATTTCAGGTTCAACGAGTCGGTGTCGTTTGTCATCGATTGTGACGACCAGGCCGAGGTCGATCGGCTGTGGGAGGCGCTGACGGCGAACGGCGGCGAGCCGGGGCCGTGCGGCTGGCTCAAGGACCGCTTCGGGCTGTCGTGGCAGATCGTCCCGCGCCGACTGGGCGAGTTGGTCAACGATCCCGACCTCGAGCGGGCCCGCCGGGCGATGGAGGCGATGCTCAAGATGGGCAAGATCGAGGTCGCCGAGCTGGAGCGCGCCGCCGACGCGGCCTGAGGCCTGGCATGGCCACGGACCTCGTGATCCTCGGCGCCGGCGTCGTGGGCTGATGCTGGCACAGGCGCGGACACGATCGCCACCGAGGGTATCGAGAGCGCGTTGAGGCAGCCGGTGAACCCGTCGGGCAGACCTGGTACCAACCGCGACGCACCATCCACCAATTGGTCGAGTAGTCCGGCACCACCACCGCAACGCCGCATCGCAGGCGTCCCGCACACCCGTCGGCCGACGGGCGGTGCAACAGCAGGCCCGGTCACCCACCCCGGGTGGAGAAGTGCATGGGATCCCGGACGGACCGCCAGGCGCCGCCCCACTCCCACCCGCGCCGGGTGAAAGCGGTCACGGCCGGGGACCCCTCGACCAGCATCCCGGGCCGGAGCACCGTGCGGTCGGTGTAGGACCTGGCCAGCTCCGGGAGAACGGTCTCCCTCCGAATGTAGGGGTTCTGGAACGGGTTCACGTCGATCGCCAGGCCGTAGGCGTGCTCGGAGTACCTGGTCGACCCGCGGGCGGCTCGGCAAACGAAGGCGGCGGTGTTGTTGCCGTCGCCCGTCGGGGCGGCGTGCAGATCGGCGGTGGTCACCAGCCGCATCTCCTCGATCGGGAATCGGGCGTCGAACAACTCCCGGAAGACGTCGACGACCTCCTCGGCTATCGCCGCGTGCACGACCAGCTCGCCGGTGTGCGCCCGCTTGTCGAACCCCCAGAAGGTGAGGGTCAGGTAGCGCAACTCCTCCAGCGGCACCGGGCAACCCGGTGACCAGCTGCTGCCCATACGCTGCCGGATGTCGGGAGTGACCGGATCGATGGTGGCGGCAAAGCGGCCATCGGCCGGAGGTGGCAGGAGGTCGACGGTGGGCAACTGCCGGTCCCGCAACTGCGGTGGCGTCTCCTGGGGTAGGACCGAGCCGTCCGCGTTCTGGGGCAGCGGCCGGGCACCGAGCACCCATCCGGTGGTGGTAGGTGCGGGGCCGGGCGCGGTGGGCGACGGACTCGACGGGTCGACGCGGCCCGGAGCCGGGACCGGGCCCAGCGAGATGGCGGTCGGGGAAGTGGCCGGACCGGTGGATATGTCGGGGGCAGCAACCGGCTCCGCACTGCCGCAGCCGGCGGCCAGCAGCACGACAGCAATGCTCCAAAAGGCCGCCCGCCAGACCCCGATGCCCACCCTTGCGAGGATGCCACCCCATCGGACCGCGAGGACACTCGCTCGGGACGCGGCGGGTCGTCGAGAGATCGCCGGGGCGCGGCGCAGCAGCTTGCGCTCATGCTTGATATGCGGTGGATCTTCCTGGACATTTCGCCGGGGATGGACCCAGTGGTCCTCGAGGAGAGGAAGGCCCCGCGATGCGTTCATTCGACCTGTGTCTGATCCGTCCGCATGCTCGACCTGGGGAGCCGTCGGCGCGGTTGGGTGTGCCGCTGCTGGATGAGTACCTGCGGTTCCTGTCCGGGCGGTGTCGGCCGAACACGGTGCTGGCCGCGCCTTTGACCAGAACACCCAAGCCGGAGCCCTGACCCACGACGCCGTCGCCGCGGCCTTCACCTGACGCGACACACCTCACCGCGCAAGGACACGACCATGACCCCGAACCTGACCAATTACAAGGCGCTCAGCTTCGACTGCTATGGCACCCTCATCGACTGGGAAGCCGGCATCGCCGCAGTGCTGGCGCCGTGGGCGCGTGAGCAGGGACTCGACCTCACCGACGAGGAGCTGCTGCTCGCCTACGCCGACAACGAGGCCGCGGTCGAGCGCGACACTCCGGCCGCCCTTTACCCCAAGGTCCTCGCCACAGCCTTCCGCCGAACCGGAGACAGGCTCGGCCATCCGGTCAGCGACGAGTGGGCGCAGCGGCTGGGCAACTCGGTGCCGGACTGGCCGGCATTCCCCGACTCAGCCGACGCGCTGGCCCGCCTCGCCAAGCACTACCAGCTGATCATCCTGTCCAACGTGCACCGCGATGGGTTCGCCGGCAGCAACCAGCGGCTGCACGGCGACTTCGCCGCCATCATCACCGCCGAGGACGTCGGCACCTACAAGCCCGCCGAGAACCACTTCCGGGCCCTCGACACCACGCTCCCCGAACTCGGTGTGGAACGCGCCGAGCTGCTACACGTGGCCCAGAGCCTGTTCCACGACCACGTCCCCGCCAAGCGGGAAGGCCTCCCGTCGGTGTGGATCAACCGCCGCCACGACCGCCCCGGTTGGGGCGCGACCCCCGAGCCATCGGACGAGTGGTCCTACAACCTGGAGTTCAACTCGATGGGCGACTTCGCCGACGCCGTCGACCAGGCCTTCGCCGACGCCCCGGGCGTCAGCTGACGAGCACCCACTGACCCGGAGGGCGAACAGCATGACCCCTGCACGCCTTTACCGACGCCGCGGACGTGGCACCGGGCGTCCAGCCCAGTGCTGCGGACCAGGTCCCGCACGACCTGTTCATCGCCGGCCAGTGGCAACCAGCCGCCAGTGTCGGCGACGAAGTCGAACGGCATCATCCACACCATGCCGTTCTGGGACGAGGTCATGGCTGAGGTCGCCGCCGGCACGCCCGGCCTGTCGCTGGAGAACGTGCTGATCGACGCGCTCGCCGCACGGCTGGTGCTCATGCCGCACAGCGTCGACGTCATCGTTGCCTCGAACCTGTTCGGCGACATCCTCTCCGACCTTGCTGCCGCGGTCGCACGCTCGATCGGCGTCGCGCCGAGCGCCAATCTCAACCCGCCCCGGCGGTACCCCTCGATGTTCGAACCCGTGCACGGGTCGGCTCCCGACATCGCCGGCCAGGGCGTGGCGAACCCCGTCGGACAGATGTGGGCCGTGTCGATGATGCTGGACCATCTCGGCGAGAAGGAGGCCGCTACCGCCTTGGTCGCCGCCTTCGGAGCTGCCCTGGCCGCCGGTGTCCGCACCCGCGATCTCGGCGGTACCGCTTCGACCGAGGAGTTCACCCAGGTCGTGCTGCGACACTGCGGACATGTCGAGGCAACGTCTCGACATGCCCTAGGCACTACTGCTGGCGCGTGGGGTGAGGCGGTTGTCCATCCCCGAAATCGAACCTTCGTGGCAGGCTGCCAGCGTGCTGCCCTCGACAATTCCGACCACGGACTACCACACCGGCGGGGAGCCGTTCCGGATCGTGGCAGACCCTCCCGTACCGATCCCGGGCCGAACGGTGGCCAGCGGCGGGCTCGAGCGATCGAGGACCCCGCGGTTCAAGGCCTGCGCGCGGTGCTGTGCTCAGAACCGCGCGGCCATGCGGACATGTACCGCGGGTTCATCGTGCCGCCAGACGACGAGGGCGCTGACCTGGGCGTGCTGTTCTGGCACAAGGACGGTTTCTCGACCGCCTGTGGGCACGGCACCATCGCGCTAGGGGTCTGGGCGGTGGAAACCGGCCGAGTCGCGGCCCCGGAGACTGGCAGCGCCGACGTGGTGATCGACGTGCCGTCCGGGCGGGTGACCGCACGGGTGCACCGCGAAGACGCGCGGGTGGTCGCCGTCGACTTCGTCAACGTCCCCAGCTGGGTGGTCGCCCGCGACGTGCCGGTAACCACCTCCCTCGGCGAGGTTCGCATGACCGTGGCCTGCGGCGGGGCGATCTACGCGACCCTGCCCGCCACCCAGCTTGGTCTGACAGTCACACCGGAGCGCCTGCGGCACGGGTCCATCGTCGGCAGCACGTTCACCGGGACCGTGCTCGACACCGTCGACGTCGATGGACGCCCCGCCGTCATCCCCCAGGTCACCGGAACCGTGTACCGCACTGGCGAGCACGTGTTCTCGATCGACCCGTACGACCCGCTGGTCCCGGGATTCGTGCTGCGGTGAGGTTCCTCGACGCGGACGCCGTCGCCGCCCTCGGGCCCGCCGCAGCGGTCCAAGCCATCACCAACGCCCTTCGCGGCGGGCTCGACCCGGCCGCCGACCCGGCCCGCGTCTCGGTCGACCTGACGAATGGCCAGTTCCTGCTCATGCCGTCGGAGACGCTGACTGCAGTCGGCGTGAAGGTCGCGACAGTCGCCCCGGACAACCCGACCCACGGGCTGCCCCGCATCCAGGCCGCCTACCTGCTGTTCGACCAGGACACCCTTGCGCTGCGCGCGGTGCTCGATGGAACCGCGCTGACCACCCTACGGACGCCCGCTGTCTCTGTCGCTGCGGTTCTCGAACGGCTACCGGACCGTGCGCTGCGGGTCGCGGTGATCGGGGCCGGCCCCCAGGCCACCGGGCACGTCTCCACACTGGCCGCCGTCCGCCCACTCGAAGACGCCGCCTACCTGGTCCGCGACCCGTCCCGCACTCCACTCGACGCCGTTGCGCTTGGTTCGGTGCAAGCGGACGAGGCGCTGCGCTCCGCAGACGTCGTGGTCTGCGCGACTTCGGCACGGTCCCCGGTGTTCGACTCCGCTCTGCTCCGCGACGACGCCGTCGTGGTCGCCGTCGGCTCGCACGAACCCGACGCACGCGAACTGGACGCCCCGCTGCTCGGGCGCGCCAGCGTCGTCGTGGAGGACGTCGCCACCGCCCTGCGCGAGGCCGGGGACGTGATCCTGGCCATCGCCGACGGCACACTCAGCTCGGCGGACCTCCTGCCAATGCGCGACGTCCTGACAGGGGCTGTGGCCGAGCAGACTGATCGTCCGCTAGTTTTCAAGAGCGTCGGGATGCCCTGGCAGGACCTCGTCGTCGCCGAGGCGGTCCTGGACCGCAGCCGAAGATGACTGTTCCGCTGGCCGGCCGGCGGCCCGGGAGCAAACGCGGCCGCGGCGCTTCTGGGCGCAACCTCAGCTCACCGAGCAGTTACCGCTCGGATCGCGGGGTGACGCAGCCACGCGGCGGCAAGACACGTGTCTTGGCGCCGTGCAGTAGTCGTGAGGACACCCGGCACCTGCACCGCCGCCATCGGGATCTGGCGTGAACTGCGCGGGGATCGTAGGGGGCGCGACGGTGGCTTGGTGTCACCTATGTGGCCGGAGTCATCGCACTCTGGGGTGCAGTCATGGCTGTCATTGCCTTTGGTCCTCGCCCCGCGGTCCGCCGACCGAGGTGACAACTAGGCAGGTCGCTGCGCTCTTGGGGTCGGTATCCCCAAGATGCCGGCGGGGCCCGAATGCTTCCGCCGGTGAGGTCGCCTTCCTGAGATGGGACATTCGCGTGCCGTCGCGGCGGAATGTCGTGTTTTACGAACTGCGCGCACGCATCGGCAAGCGCGAGCGTCCGCACCCTCGGCAAACTGAGACCCGGCCTAATCCACCTAATGACTTTCGGGGGAAGGCGCCTGACCTGCGCAAACAGAACCCACCCCCACCGATTTCGGGGCTATTGGGGTAGGAAGTCGGTGATGTTCGCGAGCCACGCTCGGCGACATGAACGACTCGACTCATGCACCCCCCGCTGGTCGAAAGCGACCACGCCCCGGGTCTCGACCGCCGCCGACCTGAAGACCGCCGCCTTTCGCTACGCGAACCTCGGGATCCCGGTCTTCCCCTGCGTTGCCGGCGGCAAGCAGCCGCTGACTCCCAATGCCTTCCACGACGCCACCGCCTCAGCTCCTGAATTGCGGAGCTGGCGAGCGAGCTCTTCGAGGTCGGTCAGCCCGATGACCAACGCCCCGCGCTTGATCACGCGGGCAGGAGTGGACACGCGCCAGGCGAGGACCACGGCCCGGTCGCGTGGCACGAATCTGGCGGTCAGGTAGTCACAGACCGCGGCCTGGTCTGGGAGGGTGACGAGCCGCGCATCCCACGGTCGCACTTGGACCCTGTCGAAGACCTCGCCAACGAGCTGCGAAGCATCCTCGCTGTCGAACGGCGTCGGTTCAGGCCGCCACACCGACGCAAGCTCGGGCGAGTCCCGGCGGCTGATCGCGCTGGCGACTAACAGGCATCCTGTGCCGATCACCCGGCGGGCCTCGCGCAACGCCACCATGGGTCGATTAGGTGATCCAGCACGTTTACCGCCACCGCGGCGTCGAAGCTGGCCGAGGCGAACGGCAGTGCGGTGGCATCAGCCTGGACGACCGGAGGTGCCACGCCCGCAGAAGCACAGACGACGCGTCCACTCCGACCAGCCACCCGTCGACACCTGCCGCGCGCAGCGCGCCCTCGCCACACCCGATGTCTACGGTGCGGCGGGCTCCATGCTCGCGCAGGACAGCAGCGACGGTCGCGTACAGGCTGACCCCGGGCTCCAGGTGGCAGGCGGTCAGGCGCGCGCCGGCCCGGAACCGGTCCGGGTCCTGGTCGTAGTCGCGTCGCGCGGGTCGCACGTCGCTCACTCCGCCCGTGGATGTCTTCCACGCCCCGTCGAGGAACACCACCGAAACTCATGCCAACTGGCCCGCACCATCGAGCACGCCAGCATCAGTAGCACGCAGTTGCGCGCCACCTAATTTCAGACGCTACACAGCCGCTCTGGATGCACGCATTTGCCGGCGTGTGTGCGCTCGTGCGAATGACCGCGCATTCGGGTGGGCATGCGGAATGTCTCAACGGAAGGCGATCAGCTCGTTGCCGCCTCCCAATCCACAATTTGGATGATGATGCCGTTGGGGGTCACGCACCTGGAAGGCGCGTCTCCCCACTCTTCCAAGGTCAGCGGCATCGTCAGCGGCACGCCCTCGGCCTGCATCCGCGCCAGCTCGCCCTCAAGGTCGTCGACGACGAACGCGAGAATCTGTCCCCGGGCGTCCACGTCTCCCTGGTCGTCGGGGAGGGTCGGCAGTCCCGTACGCAGGAACACGATGTTCATGCCGGCGTCGGGACGGGCTCAGGGAGGCGAACCCTTCCGCGGCCATAGCGCGGGCGGGACGTCATCATGGGCCTGGGCGGCGCCGACGTCATCCGCGGGGGGAACGCCGATGACATGATCTGCGGGGCGCCGGCAACGACAACATCAGTGGCGAGAACGGCGCCGACGTCCTCCTCGGCGGCCTCGGCAACCACGTCCTGTCCGGCGGCAACGGCGACGACACCCACACCGGTGGGCCGGGAACCGACGTGTGCTCAATGGCGGCAACGGCGGCAACCAGCTCGAGCAGGAGGGGCTAGAGTCCTGACCCGGCTGCTCAGCCTCGTGCATCCAGCCTGCTCCCACGCCGAGATCGTCGTCCGTGCGGATGTCCGTGGAGACGCGGGCTCAGTGTTCGCCCGCCTTGACCGCCAGCACCGGGCAGGGCTGCATCGAGCAGGATTCGTTGGACATCGCTGCCCATGATCAGCTTGCCGACCGGGCTCCGCCGACGCAGGCCGATGACGAGGAGGTCGGCACCGGTGTCGTTGGCTGTGGCGATGAGCTCCTCGGCGGGGTCCCGGCCGCGAGCGAGTCGCCGGACGTCGTGCCGCACGCCCGCCTCCTCCAGTTGCCGTCGTACGTCGGCCAGCTCTTTCGATGCCAGCGACTCGTCTACCAGCGACTGCCCTGTCGAGGAGTTGACAACGACCGGCACGACCAGCCGGTAAGGCTGTCGGTCAACTCTTCTAGCTCACTCGGTGAAAAAGGATCTCTGTCGCCGGATCACCGGTCGTGGTGGTAAGGGTCTCGCGAATCAGATTCCGGTCGATCACGTCGTAGCGTGCGCGCAGCGTGACGGTTGCTCCGTTGTTGAAGCAGGTCAGCCCTGAAGGAGCGGGGCCGGTCAAGGGCTGTGGTCTTCGTTTTCCTCTCCTCCGCCACGATCTTGGGCGTGCCGGATTGAGGCGTCGGGGTCAAGGATCGGCCGGTCGGGGCCGACCGTGCAGCGGCAGCTGCCCGCGGTGCGCACACCACGCTCACAACCCGACGCGGGAATCGGCGCTAGGAAGCGAACGACTCGTCGGGACGGTCGTGGCGGTCGTGACCTGCGGTCGGATAGCGGTTCCTGCGACCAAGCCCACCAAACAGATCACGCTCAACGCGACGAAGGCGGGGCTGTAACCGTTGACGAACTCGGCCGGAGTCGCGTATCCGCCTCGGCTGGCGAATATGGCGGCCGCGATCGCCACGCCGAAGACCGCACCAACCTGGCGGAATGTGTTGCTGATACCGGACGCGATGCCTGCATCGGCTGGGCCGACAGAACGCATGACGGCGGTCGTCACGGTGGGAAACGCAATCGCGATCCCCACGCCGGTGACGAACAACGGGCCTACGAGGGTGGGGTAGCCACTGGTATCCGTGACCAGAATGCCGATCATCAACAGTCCCAGCGCTTGCAGACCCAGCCCGAGCATCACCAAGGGTCTTTCGCCGAGGCGATCAGTGAGCCGCCCGGCGATCGGCGACAGGAGCAGCGCCATGCCTGTGGCCGGCAGCAGTCGCAGCCCGACCCCCAGGGGATCGATGTGTAGAGCCAATTGCAGGTATTGCGATGTGAGGAAGCCCAGCGCGAATATCCCGGCCATCAGTGCGAAGCTGGCGATGCATCCGGCAGCGAAGGTGCGGCGGTGAAACAGCGCCATCGGCATCATCGGCGATGCGGTGCGGTGCTCCCATGCCACAAACAGTACGAGGGCGGCGGCACCGCCGATCAAGCCGCCGACGATCGTGGGGGATGACCAGCCTGCGGCGTTGCCTCGGATGAGGGCTTGCGCGATGGCGAACACCCCGACCGTGGCCAGCGCCAGGCCGACTGGGTCCACTGTGGCGAAGCTCCGCTCACCCTCGTTGATCTTTTGTGTGGCCAGTGCCGCGATCGCGATCCCCACGGGGATGTTGAGCCAGAAGATCCACTGCCAGGCGAGGCCCTCCACGATGGCGCCGCCGACGAGCGGGCCTGCCGCGACGGCCACGCCAGTGAATGCACCCCAGATGCCCAGCGCCTTGCCGCGCAGCTGGGCGGGTGTGGCGGTGGTGATGAGAGCCAGTGAGAGTGGAACGGAAATGCCGCCGCCTATGCCTTGCAGTGTGCGTGATGCGATGAGGACCTCAACGTTCGGGCTCAGCGCGCATAGCGCCGACGCGATGGTGAACAGGCTGATCCCGGCGACGAAGACCCGCCGCCGCCCGAATCGGTCACCCAGCGTGGCTCCGGTGAGTATGGAGGCGGCGAAAGCGAGCTCGTAGGCGTTGACCGTCCAACTCAGACCCTCTACCCCGGCGCCCAACTCCAGGTGCAGTGTTGGCAGCGCCGTGGCGACAACCAGGGCGTCAAGGCCGACCATGAACGAGGTGAACGAACCTAGTAGCAACGTCCAGTTGATCTGTCGAGGCATCGGCTGAGTCCTGTCGCTGGTATCGGGGCGGCTCCTGCTGGGAAGACGATCGGCAACTCGCCCGATGCGACACTCAGGCTTAGGTCCAGGCGATTCGCTGCTGAAGGAGGGCCTGTTCGGCGGGGTTGGCGGTCAGCTCGAGGGCCCGGCGGTCGTCGCCGCGAGCCTGGCCCGGGTGACCGAGTTCGCGCAGAAGATCGGCGCGGGTGGCGTGGTACAGGTGATACCGGTCCAAGGCGCCACCCAGGGCGTCCAGTTCGGACATGGCGGCATGTGGTCCCCAGGGTGTAGCGCAGCGCGATCGCCCGGTGTAGGCGGGTGACAGGTGACGGTGCCAGGTGCAACAGCATGTCGTACAGAAGCACGATCTGTTCCCAGTCGGTGTCCTGCCAGCGTTCGGCCTCAGCGTGGCAGGCCACGATCGCGGCCTGGAGTTGGTAGGGGCCGGGACGCTGCTGTTTGGCGGCCCGGGCCAGCAGTCGAGTGGCCTCCGCGATCGCCTCCCGGTCCCACAGCGACCGGTCTTGGTCTTGCAGCCGTACCAGATGGCCGTCTTGATCGAAGCGGGCCGCGGCGCGAGCGCGATGCAGCCGGATTAGCGCAAGCAAGCCTGCCACCTCCGCCTCGGTCGGCATCAGCTCGTGGAGTAGGACGGCCAGCCACTCGGCATCGTCCACGAGGTCGCGCGATTGCGCTCGCTCGGCGGTGGACAGGTAGCCCTCGTTCAACAGCAGGTAGATCACAGCGAGGACCTCGGTCAAGCGGGCTTCTAGCTCATCGTCGGCAGGGATTCGGTACGGGATTCCGGCTTCGGTGATCTTCCGTTTGGCGCGGGTGATCCGTTGCGCCACAGTCGATTCACGCACCAGGAACGCCCGGGCGATCTGGGCCGTGGTCAGGCCGCAGACGACCCGCAGGGTGAGCGCGATCTGTGCCTGCTGAGGCAGCGCCGGATGGCAGCACGTGAAGATCAGCCGCAGCCGTTCGTCCGGCTCGGGCTGCACCGGCCACTGTAGTTGCGCCAGTTTGGTGCGGTAGTTGTCCTCACGGCGTAGCGCATCCAGGCCACGGCGGCGGGCGACGGTGAACAACCAAGCATCCGGTCGCTGCGGGATCCCCTCCAGCGGCCAATGCTGCAGCGCGGCCAGCACAGCGTCCTGGACGAGATCCTCCGCGGTGGCGAAGTCGTGGGTCACGTGCATCAACGCCGCAGCCAGCCGACCCGCGTGTTCTCGCACCACCCCCGCCAGCTGAGCCTGCAACGCGTCAGTCACCGGGACTCACGACTCCAATGGGCGGATTTCCACGACCGGGCAACCCGGCCAGGTCTTGACCATGCGCAGCGCCTCATCCAAATCGGCGACCTCGATCTCCGCGTACCCGCTGACGACCTCCTTGCCCTCCACGAACGGCCCGTCGCTGATAACCGGCTCACCGCGGTCCAGCCTTACCGTCGTCGCCGTCTCGGGTGCCCGCAGTTTGCTGCCACCCCGCAGCCTGTCCGCGTGGGTGGCGAACCATTCGTTGACCCGGTCGTAGGCCCGCTCACGCTCAGCCGGGCCCATCGCCTGCAGGTCGTGAGCGAACTGCTCGGTATCGACGAACAACAGCACATACTTCACGCGTTTGCCTCTGAATGCTCTCCGTTGGCGACGGTGCGGCATCGCCGACGTCGTGTTGGCGCGGCACCAGCGCCGGCTGGACCTAGCCGTACAGCTCGGCCATCCGTCTCATCATCTCCTCCGGCGCGACGTCCTCCACGTGCGACGCGATGATCCACCCGTGCCCGAACGGGTCGATGACGTGACCGTCACGGTCGCCGTAGAACTGGTCCTGCGGTGGCCGCTGCAGCGTCGCACCCAGCTCCACGGCTCGCGCGACAATCGCGTCCACATTCTCAACGTAGACGAAAAGGAACGTGGGGGACCCGGCAAGCCCATCAGGCGGCGGTGCCTTGGTGCCCCGCTGCGGGTCCTCCTCCTCGATGATGACAACCGAGTCCCCGATCACGATCTCGGCATGCGTGACCGTCCCGTCCGGGCCCGGGAAGCGCGCCCGCTCGGTCGCTCCGAACACCTCCGCATAGAACTCAAGGGCCTTGACACCGCCATGAACCGTGAGACACGGCGTGATACGGCGGTAGCCGTCCGGAATCGGGTTAGGCTTCGCTCCACCCATCTCGACCTTCCTCCTCTTACATTCGTCCGTCAGGGCACATCGATCGGAAGACGCCACAGCAGCTACGACGAACGGCCCTCCACTAGAACGACGATCCGCACAGCATCAGACCCGACAACCGGCACGGAAATATTGGCGGCCCGTTCGGAATGCGGCGGCCGGATCTCGACGGGCCTGGGGGTTGGGCGCTTCCGCGCGTTACGGTCCGACCGATGGGCATCCGGGTCGGGCCGCCGAGGCGGGTCAGGCGTCACGGGAGTGGATGCGCATCAGCCGTGCATCTGGTCATCTGTCTCGGCCCGCATCGCGGGCACGTCGAGGATCTGGATGCCGTCGCGGCCGTTCTTCCGCGGCCCGACGGAGGGGCGCGCGAGTGACTAGGCGGAAGCGGGCGCCGGGTCCGGTGCGGGAGTCGCGAGGGCCTTCTCGAGCTGCGCCCGGGAGCTGATCTCGAGCTTGCGATAGGCGTTGCTCAGGTGCACCTCGACCGTCTTGATGGTGACGAAGAGGGTTTGCGCGATCTCTTTGTTGCTCATCCCGTCGGCGGCGAGCTGTGCCACGCGCCGTTCGCTCGCGGTGAGTGCGTCGAGCCCGGTGTGGAGGACCGTCCGTGGCCTGGCACCGGTGGCGGCGATCTCCTCGTTGGCCCCGCTCGGCGAGCCCGAACGCGCCGACCTTTAGCGCGAGGTCGACGCCGTCCCGGAGCCGCTGGCCTGCCTCGGTGCGCTGGTTCGCGTGGCGCGGCGTCGAGGTCGACGAGCGAGCGGGCGTGTTCGAGCCGAGCTTGTGAGCTGGCTAGCGCCTCGACCGCCTCCCGGAGCAGCCCGATTCCCGCCTCGTCGCCTTCAACCAGACCGAGCATGCGCAGGGAGGCGCCGATGGCACGCGGGTCACCCCACCGTCGAGCGAGCGCGAGCTCCTCGCCGGCGAGCGCGCGCGCTTCGTCGTTCCGGTCGAGACGTCGAAGGCCTTCGGCGGCCCAGCTGCGCCACGGATAGTCGCTTGGATTGTCGAACGGGACCAGCCGAGCGGTCTGGCCAACCTGGAGCAACTCCTCGACTCCCCGCTGGGGCTTCCGGTCTCGATACGCACCCGGCCGCGGCTGAGCCGAAACCACATGGTGTGGACCTGGTTGACCGGGAGCTGCTCCGGGAAGTCGCCCTGGTCGATGACTCGCGCCGCCTCGTCCGCGTCCCCCTGCTCCAGCAGCGCATGCGCCAGCGCCCCGACGGTGAACGACCAGGCGACAAGCACGCCGTGCGCGACGCACAGATCGATCGCCTCCGTCAGGTCCGCGACCGCTGCTCGAAGATCACCGCGTTCCATTTGACACCTGCCACGCCAGGTCAACATGACGCGAAGTTGGAGATGTCGCCGCGCCGGCGAGCGTGAGCGAGCGCGTGGTTGAGGATGGAGATCGTACGCGCGAATCGGCATCGCCTCGTTCGTGATGCTCGAAGCGCTGCAGAAACCGTTTTGCGGACCTGGGTGCAGATCGACACGGGCGACGGCGATCTCGTCGAAGGGCACGGCGAAGATGTCGTGGAGCATAAAATGCCAGCCGCTCCGCAGCGCTTCTGCAGATCGTCCAAAGGAGAAGCGACGGCACGAGCCGACGGGCGACCATTCAGCCTGTCCTGGAACGCAGGGGACGCCTGGTCGGCATCCACGGCATCGAGTTGTATAGCGACCCCTGAGTCGTACGGACGGGCGTTTCATCCTCCTCGCTGTCGCCGTTCCCCGACCCGACGACACGGCCTCAACCGAACACCCCCTGCGGGTCGTACTTCTCCTTCACGCGCCGGACGCGCTCGAGGTTGCCGCCCCAGTAGGCGCGGTGCTCGTCGGGTAGATCGGTATCGGGGAAGTTCGCGTACACGCCGCCCGAGCCGGAGGGGTGCACGAGCTCCCACGAGTCCGACAGCCAGGCGCGCGCGGCCTCGGTCGCGGCGGCGTCGAAGCCGGCCGGGACGACGACGGAGTGCTCGAGCAGGAAGAGTTCCTCGCGGTGTGGGAACGCGGTGGCGTTCACAGGCACGCGGTTGTAGGCGCCGCCCCAGGGCATGAAGTCGAGCTTCCGCGCCTCCCCGGGCCGGCGTCCCCTGACGAAGATCTCCATCAGCGCCTCGACCGCGCCGGCCGGGAGCGGCTCGCGGAAGAACTCCGACTTCATGTACGGGCGGCCGTGCTCGTCCTCCTGGTCGCCCGGGCCTCGCGCCGCCAGGTAGTTCTTCAGCGAGCCGGAGCGCATGTGCGCGCGCTCTGAGGAGGCGGGGTTCGCGCCGGCGACCGATACGAACTCGTCGAGCAGCGCCGCGGTCTCGGTCTGGCTGCCGATCACCGAGCCGAACAGGTGGACCACCGGGTCGGCGCCAGCCTCCCCGCCGACGGTGACGAGCAGGCTCGCCGCGAGTCCGTCGGGCCCCGTCGGCGACCACTCCTGCCAGGCGGCGATCAGCGCCGATGCGCGCTGGTAGGGCCACTTGAGGTGGAACGAGGTGGCCGCGGGCTCGGGCACCGTGCGGAGCGTGAGGCGCGTGACCACGGCGAGGCCCCGTGCGCCCGCGCCGCGGAGCGCCCAGAACAGGTCTTCGTGGCGCTGATCGTCGCACTCCGTCACCCGCCCGTCGGCCAGCACCACCTTTGCCGCGACTACCTGGTCCGATGTGAGCCCCCGGCTACGGCCCAGCAGGCCAAGCCCCCCGCCGAGTGCCTGGCCGCCGATCCCGACCGTGGCGCCGCAGCCGGCCGGGATCGTGACTTCGTGTTGGGCCAGGGCGGTGTAGAGGTCGCCGAGCCGGAAGCCGGGCCCCACGGTGGCCAGGCCGTCAGAGACCTCCAGGGAATGCATCAGCGTAAGGTCCAGCACCATCCCAGGGCCAGACGAGCGCCCAGCGAAGTCGTGCCCTCCGCTCCGCACCGCGATCTCGATACCCAAGCGACGCGCGAACGCGACCGCCTCGACCACATCCTCAGGCGTCCGGCACAGCACCACGGCCCGCGGGCGCACGTCATGGAAGCGCGGGATCTGCGGCCTGCGAACCTCGTCGTATCGCGGGGAGCCCGGGACGACGACCTCGCCCTCCAGAGCCGCCGTCAGGTCCCGCCAAGCAGTCTCGATGGTGGCCATGTCACACCTCCCGCGCAGCGACCACGAGCTGGCTCACCGTAGACGCCCCGACTCCGGGTCAGGCGGGTCGCCGCGACCCAGCACGGGACGCCCGGTCCATAGCCGTCCGCGTTCGCTCATACCTTCTCCTCTGTCGTCTAGAGAGTGTGACCGACCGGCACCGCCGGACTAATCGTCCGCGACCGCTGTCGTGCTCCGCGTCGCGGATCTCCAGACCGGTCTTGTGGCGCCGCCCGCCGGGTCGAGGCGGGCACCCACGCCGCCCACCACTGTGCCCGCCTTTCGCATCTGGCATCGACATCGGTGTCCAGCAAACCCGTCTCCGGCCCGTCCACCCGGCACGGCAGCGCCGTCGTCCGCGGCGATCCCCCCGCAAAGATCGACGGTACCGGAGGCGAGCTGTTCGACCCGGTGGCCTACGCGGTGACCGGGCGCGGCCTGTTCGGGTACGACACGCCGGTGGCCGAGCTGTAGCCGGAGTTCGCGGCCAACTCCACAATCGGCAGGCCTTCCGCTTCATGAAGTGCTCACGCCCGGCTTATTCCGCCAAGACGATCAGCGGCAAGAATCTTCTTCAGCACGTCGTTGACAGCGACCGGGGCGGCGGTGAAGCCCTGGCCTTCGGCCGGTCGTCGCGGCGATCGCACAACAGCCACAACACCTGCAGTCAGGGTCCAGGCGTCGGCGAGCAGCCGCCCGGCGACCGGCCGTCCCACTCCGTTGGCGCCCTCGACCGCCCACACCCGGTCCGGCCACTGCCCAACCGGGCCGGCGAGGCCGCCGGGCTCCGTCACATCCACCCGCACCAGTCGCTGCACACCTGGCCACCCAGGCCATCAACCGCGGCATGTCGTTGGAGGCGATCGCCGCCATACGGCCGCCGCAGATGGCGTCGGGCTTCGGCTCCCATCAGCGCCTGCACGAACGCCTGGAGCATCGAACGCAACAGATCCGGCTCGGCACGCCGCAGGTGCTCGGACGCGAACGTGGACAGGTCAACACTGTTGGGGTCGGCAGTCATCGTGAAGATCTCCTTCAGACGGACTGTCGTAGGTCTTCTGAAGGATCACGCGATGGCCGTCGTCTACGTCCTCACGACACGCTCGACGGTGAGGAATCCGTACACCACGTACCTGGACTCTTCTAGCGTGGGTCACCACGCTGGCTTCATGAGCCACTCCCTTCCGGGTGATGCGGCCGCCAGCCAGGTGGGCGAATATGAATTGGAGGTGCTGCTGGTGGTCGCACGGCCACGGCGCGCACGGGTGCCGATTTCCCGAGAGGGCCGCGTCCAGCGGTGGCCAGCGTGGGTCCGACCCTCGCAAAGAGATGGCAACGGTCGGATCGTTGCCCCGGTCATGTCAGGTGATTCCGGGTGAGCTTTCACGACACCATGGAACGGGTAGTCGACGGCTTCGAGATCGCCGGTGTTGCGATCCTGGTCGTCGGTTCGCTCCTGGCCTTGGTGCGGGCCGCGGTCAACCTTCGCCGGGGCAGCGCCCGGGCCACCTACCAGCGCGCCCGAGATGATGTCGGCCGGGCGATCCTCCTGGGCCTGGAAGTTCTGATCATCGCGGACATCGTGCTGACGATCACGGTCGAGCAAACAGTCGAGAGCGCCCTAACGCTCGGGCTGATCGTCCTCGTCCGTACATTCCTCAGCTTCTCACTGGAGATCGAACTGGAGGGGACCCTGCCCTGGCACCGCGGCTCGACGGCGAGCAGACCGGCCGCAGAGACAGCGAAGCCGACGGCGACGGACGGGGATGAGCGAGGCGACCGCACAGGCTGAGCGCACAGCCACCACAAGGAAGACGCCGCCTGCGGCTGCACCCACACCCTCGGCAACCTGAATCCTCGTGACCGCGTCAGACCGGCCGGCGCCGCTTCCCGACAAGCCCACCAGCCCGCAACCAAGCCTCCTCCGGCCAGCTCAGCAGCACTCCAACCGGCCAAGAACTCCGGCATCGGTCGATCCACGCTAAGCCGCGCCACCTAGTCTCGGCGGCGGTCGATACGGGAGTTGACACCGCTCACCGACGCCACCGGAGGGCGAATCACCGGCTCGGGTGGACCGAGGCTCCATCCCGAGGACGGTTCGCATCAACAGTTCAGGGGTGGCGGTCAGCACTTCCCCCGCCGGGGTCATTCAGCGGTCTTCGGTACCGTCGGCGCGGCGCCGGGCTTCGATCCATGCCAGCGCGTGGCGAGGTCACTCTTTCCGCGCAGACTCAGGATCACTACGGAGTGACGGGATGCGCCGGTGATCTTCGGCAGGGCTGCAAAACACCGGGGCTGCGTCGAGGAACAGGCTCCCGTACGGCTGCAGCACGACGACCTCACCGCCTGGCGACTGTGCCGGGGGTGGGTTTCACCTGCACAACCATGCACGGCTGTGGTCAGCCAGGGACGTCCGCGACCATGCCGCTGTTGGTTCGTCTGTCGGTGACACCGAAGCTGTGTGTCGGTCCCGCTGCCCACCGACTACGCAGCGTCCCCGGTGACGGGTAGTCGCATGGCGGCTGTGCGCCGACCAGCACTGGTGACCGTCCGGCTCGTTGGGCGTCGCTTGGCACAATGACGCCGTGACTGGCCGCGTCCTCTACCTCGTCGGTGGTGCGCCTCGGGTGGGCAAATCCGCGCTGGCACAGCGTCTGCTGGAGACCGATGGGATCCCGTGGCTGCCCACCGACGTGCTAAGGACAGTACTGCGCCGGGGTGCTGCCCGAGCTCGACGCCGTTGACCATGACCCGGTCGTCGCCGACTGGCTCGCCGAGCTCATGTACCCCACATATCGAACAAGCCGCCGAGGTGTGCGTCGAGGAGGCCGCGCAGTTCCTGATCGAGGGCTTCGAGCTTGCACCGTCACATGCTGGTCGCCTGCGGGCCGCGCTCGGCGGGGATACGAGTCTGGGCCTGCTTCCTCGGACACCACACCTTCTCCGCCGACGACCTCGCCGCGCACCGCGCCCGAACCCCAGCAGGAGGCGACACGCGCGGAACTCGACAAGGCCGCAGCCTGGATTCGACAGCGCAGCAAACAACTGCGCAAGGAGTGCCGGGACAGAAGGCTGCCATACGTCGACGTGGGCGCACTTGGTACCAGGCTGCCATGCAGCAAGCGCGGCGCCATCTTCTCGGGCGCAACGCAAATTTGAGGTCGGCACCCGCCGCCGCAACTGCGCGATCGCTGACAGCAACGACGCACTCCCTCAGCATGGAGCGCGGGCGGCGCGGGCCGCCACCGGGCCGTGATTGACGTCATTTCACGGTACGAACCATGCCACGCCCGCTGCCTGCGACGACATCGAGCTGTTCACCGAGATCTGGTGACCGCAATGCCTTGCACTACGACGAGGACCTCGCGCGACGCAGCCGGTTCGGCGGCATCGTGGTGCAGGGCGGAGTCACGACCGGCCTGTTGAACGCGCTCGTCGCGGAGGACCTGCCCGGACCGGGAAGCGTGTTCCTGCGGGTCGACTGGCGGTCTTGGCGCCCGTCCGCCCGGGAGACGTGATCACGGCCGAGGCGCGGGTGCTGCAGATGCGGGACGACAAGCCCGTGACAACCCTCGAGACGCGGATCTTTAACCAGGACGGCGTGACGGTGGTGGATGGCACCGCCGTGGTGTGGCTGGACCCGGTAGCGGCGCGGCAGAACCCCAGCGTCGGCACCGGTCACGGAGACGAGCGGCTAATCACCCACATCAGCAACGCGCCAGCATGATCAATCGTCCGACTCTGCCGCATGGAGGGCGGCTACACTCGCCCGGATCTGCTGCTCGTCGTTCTGGGGCACACGGCGCCAATTCTCTACCGGTTCAGGTGCGCGTATAAACCTGGACAGCGATGCCGTCACCGACAACCGTTGATGACGACAGCTGCAGCCGCTTCTTGTCGGTGGTCTCGCCGAACAGCCGCTTGCCGGTGCCGAGCACGACCGGGAAGACCATGAGCCGGAGCTCGTCGACGAGGTCGTTCTCGATTAGGGACTGCACGAGCTGGGCACTGCCGTGCACGACGATGTCGCCGTCCTGCTCCTTTTTCAGTTTCGTGATCTCGTCGACAACGTCGCCGGAGAGCACGGTCGAGTTGATCCACTCCGGGTCGCGCAGAGTCGACGACACGACGTACTTCGGCATGCTGTTGAACTTGTCGGCGAACTCCCCGTCGCGCTCGGGCCAAGCCGCCGCGAAGCCCTCGTAGGTCCGCCGGCCGAGCAACAACGCGGCGGAGCTCATCGTCTCGTCCAGCTTGAACTGGTCGCCCTCGTCACCACGGTCGATCTCGAAGGTCCACCCACCGTACTTGTAGTCCTCCCCGCCACCCGGTGCCTCGATGACCCCGTCGAGCGAGATGAACTCGGTCACGACTATCCGACCCATGACGTCCTCCTCGGTGCGACTCAGTGAGCTAAATGTGAGTATCCGACGCCGGTTGGATGCCATCGCACCGGCTGCGACTGATTCCCAGCATCGCCAGGCCAAACGGCGCCGAGCCACGCAGGCCGTCCTGGCCTCGGTCCGAGCTCGCGTGGAGCAGCCAACCAAACATGCTGAGAGCCAACGATGAACACACTCCAGCCAGCCCCAGGGCCAGCCGCGGGAACCCGGATCTCGTCGCTGTCGGTTGAGGGGTGCGGTCGCGCACGGTCCAATCGTCCGTCGGCGGGCCCGCTGACCAAACTCAATTTCCGGCAGTGCTTCGCCTGGTAGATCTTGGTAGACGGGTCGCGGCAATGGTCAGGAGGTCGCCGCCTTCACCAGCTCTACGACCTTCCTCTCCACCGCGGGGCTCCACTTCTTGAGCGCGTACGCCACCGGCCACATGTCGCCGTCGTCGAGGTTCGCCGCGTCCTGGAAGCCCAGGGTCGAGTACCGGTAGTGGAACTTGCCCGCGTCCTGGAAGAAGACGACGACCTTGCCGTCCGCGTCCGCGTAGGTGGGCATTCCGTACCAGGTCTTCGGCGACAACTCGGGGGCGGTCGAGGTCACCGTCACATGCACCCGCTCGGCGAGCGCGCGATCCTCAGGCGCCAGCTCTGCGATCCTGTCGAGGACCGCCTGCAGGCCGTCGGCCTTCTTGGCGCCTTTCTTGCCTTCGGCGCGCAGCTCGGCCGCGCGCTCCTTCATCGCGGCACGCTCCTCGGCGCTG
>JBKPAG010000042.1:0-16088 GCA_046726315.1 Actinomycetota bacterium
AAGATCAAACGAGTCGGCCACGGCTACCGCAACTTCACCAACTACCGGCTCCGCCTCCTACTGCACTGCGGAATCACCTGGCACACTCCAGCCGTCACCCCGATCAGAGGGCGACCACCACGCTTAATTGCGTAGAGCCGGTTTACCTTGGCCGGAGTCTGATAGCGGGCTCGGCCGACGCGCCAACGTCGACCGAGACCTAGGAACCGCCTACCAGGAGGCGGTCCCGTGGTTCCCACGTTCCCACCGACGAGCCAGCCCGCAATAGCTGGACCGATCTGCTCACCTCGGCCTCACCATCTTCAGCATCGCGTTCGACCGATCCTTGCCGCCCATCGAGGCGATGGGGCAAATCCGCGACGAGTTCCGGGTCTACGACGGGGAGTCGTTCGACTAGTCCGATCTTGTCGGGGCACCCGTGGCCGCCACCGAAAAGACCCACCGGTTGCCGCCGGGTGATGCACTACGGCTTCAGACCTGTCGGGATATCGCGCGACCGGCCCGGAAGCGATTGCGGATTGTCAGCGCTTTCTTTGCTAGGCGTTCGCCCCGCTCGGGCGGGGGTGGCCAGCCGCGGTGGCGTACGCCCATCTGCACATGGTTGCCAGCGACATCGACGCGCCAGACGTCCCCGGCCTGCTCGAACAGTCGCACGAGGTCCGATACCGGATGGTAGTGGTGCCGCTCCGTTCCGCCGCCGTCCCGCTTCGTGTAGTACGACACCAGCAACTGGCCGTCGTCCTGGACGTACCGCATGAGGTTGTGCGCCATCCGAAGCGTTCCTTGTGCGGTCAGGTCCGGGTGGTGCAGATGTGTGATGGAACGCGAGAAAACCACGTCGAAGGACCGTTCCGGCACGGGCAGGGTCTTTTCGGCATTGCCCTTTTGGAAGTTGAGCTTGGGATAGCGCTCCTTCGCCGTGGCTACGCCGGTGGAGGAGAGGTCGATACCTTGCGCGTCGAATCCAAGGTGAGCCATCACCGAGGTCCAAAAGCCATCACCGCAGGGGATATCGAGCAGTGTCGGCCGGTGACCGAGGCCAGGAACAAGTGGCCCGAGCCGGAACATTTTGACGTAGTGCCGCCAGGCCCACGCCATCCATAGCATTCGTTGCGCGTCATAGCCGAACCCACCGGAGGCATAGAGCGATTCGTACCGGCTCGTCGACACCTTGCCGTCGCTGTCCTCCGCAACGTCCGTCGTCTGCCCGTCCACGTCGGCCACCTTCCGCTTTCACCGACGCCACAGCGTTGCGGCGCGGCGCGCCACAGTCAAGTCGGCGGCTCGCGCCGGGCGTGTCCGTTCAAACGGACATTCGATGAGGCCCGTTCGTCAGTCCGCCACTGCCGTATGCGGACACGGCACCTGAGGATGTCGCCCTTGCTGAAACGGCTCGTTCGCTTCGATACGAGCGAGGAAGGCTTCGTCTTCGATTGTTACGAAGAAGGTCTGCTCGCCGTCGCTGACTCGCCACTTGTTTCCTTCGGCGAACGCCACGGAGACCAGGCGAAGATTCATGTCGTGCACCTGGTCCAGCAGCTCCTCGTCCTGCTCGGGTGGCACATCGAACCCAGACAGGTCGTCGTCCTTTACGCGTACTGGCGTGGGCAGTGTCGCGTGCTCGAATCGCACCTCATCGATGCCGTTGACCGAAACTGGTTCAACAGCCTTGCGCGCGGCTTCTCGGAGCGGGCCAGACTGCATTGCATCCCATGACGCAGCCGGCTCCGGGTTGCGGCCAGGCGAGCCGCTCGGCCTAGAGGTCGCCGCGATCGACTTCCTTCGTCGAGAACTACACGTCGCCCGCCAGCTGGTCACGATCGACAGGCGGCTGGTGTACCTCGGCCCACCGATGACACCGTCCTCGGTGCGCACGGTGGCGCTATCCGACGTCGTTCTCGACGCGCTCGCGGAGCACCTGCCGCTGTACCCGCCGATCCAGTGCTGCTTTCAGGACACATGCAGGCACCGGGACCGCATCCGCACGGTCGAACTGGTCTTCACCAACCGCGGCGGTTTGCCGTGGCGACGGCAGCGGTTCGCTGACGCCTGGCGTGCCACTGTAGCGCGGGACGGGTTACCGGCGACCACCCGCGCGCATGACATGAGGCACACGTTCGCGGCAACGCTGATCTCCGGCGGGGCCAGCCCGAAGGTCGTCCAGAGCCTGCTCGGGCACAAACGACCGCCGAGACCCTCGACACCTACGGCCATCTGATGGACGGCGACCTAGAGCGGGCCCGCGACGCCGTCCAGCTCGCGCTCGCCACTCCGGCGCAACCAGACGGGCCAGAGCGTGCGGTTGGTATGCGATAGGTGTGCGATGGCGGCCCGAGCGGCCCGGCATCACCGCAGGTCAACGCACTCTTAGGGGACGAGCTGGCCTGTAAGCCGGATTCTGTGCGCCCGGCGGAGCCGGGCCGGCGACCATCCATCTAGGACCGTCGTTGCCGACGGTCTCGTGCGGTCTACCCGGGAGCTCGGGCGGGCCGCCCTCGAACGCTCCCTGTCTGACCTTGCTCCAGGTGGGGTTTACCGAGCCGCCCGGGTCACCCCGGGCGCTGGTGGTCTCTTACACCGCCGTTTCACCCTTGCCGGGCGCCGAAGCGCCAGGCGGTCTGCTTTCTGTGGCACTGTCCCGCGGGTCACCCCGGGTGGGTGTTACCCACCACCTTGCCCTGTGGAGTCCGGACTTTCCTCGGCGGAACTCGGGGTTCCGACGCGGCCGCCCGGCCAGCTCGTCCACCATCCATTCTACGGCTCTTGCGCTTGCGTTATTCCGGTGCGCCCTCGACCGCGAGCAGCGCCGCGCCGATGATTCCCGCGTCGTTCAGCAGCTTGGCCGGGACGATCGGGGTCTGCAGGTCCAGCAGCGGAAGGAACTTGTCGGCTCTCTTGCTCACGCCACCGCCGACCACAAAAAGCTCGGGCGACAGGATGAACTCGAGGTGGGAGTAGTACTTCTGCAGGCGGCGCGCCCACGCGGCCCACGAGAGGTCCTTCTCCTCGCGCACCGACGCTCCTGCGTATTCCTCTGCCTCTTTGCCGCCTTCCAGATAGATGTGCCCGAACTCGGTGTTGGGGAGCAGCGCTCCGTCGAGCAGGACGGCGCTGCCGATGCCCGTCCCGAGGGTTGACAGCACCACCACACCGTCGACACCTGCCGCTGCACCGAAACGGCCTTCTGCGACCCCCGCTGCGTCCGCGTCGTTCACAACCACCACCGGCTGACCGGTCCGCTGTCGAAGCTCGGACTGAAGGTCGACGCCTATCCACGACTTGTCCACGTTCGCCGCCGAGCGGATCACGCCATGATGGACGACTGCGGGAAACGCGCAGCAAAACGGCTCGTCCCAGTCGAACTTCGATATGACCTCCATGACGACGTCGATCACGTTCTCGGGTGTGGAAGCTTCCGGAGTATCGATCCGCACTCGCTCGGCGGCAAACTCGCCTTTGCGGAGGTCGACCGGTGCACCCTTGATGCCGCTGCCGCCGATGTCGATCCCGAAACTGCGTCCGGTGTCGCGTCCAGCCATGTGCCCCAGCATTCCCGACTGGATCGACCACAACCAGCCACGCCGCCGACCACTCAAGATGGCGGGCATGCTGGTGCGGTGCACCACGCTCCGGCCCTCGTCGCCTGTTCCCATGGCACGCGCGACCCTGCCGGCCGACGGGCAATCGATCAGCTCCGCGAAGACGTCTCCGCGCTGCGGTCGGAGCTCACCGTCGTCGAGGCGTATGTCGACGTCCAGCGGCCTCAGCTCTCCGACGTGCTGCGGGATATCGGACCGGCAGTCGTCGTGCCTGTACTGCTCTCGTCGGGCTACCACGTCCACGTCGACATCGCCCACGCGGTCACGGCCGCCGGGCCGGAGGTACGCAAAGCGGCGACACTGGGCCCGGACCCGGTACTGGTCGACGTGCTCGCGCAGCGTGTCGGCGAGGCCGCGGTTTCGCCTGACCACGCGGTCGTACTGGCGGCCGCCGGGTCGTCGGACGAGAGGGCGCTGGCCGACGTGGAACGGATGGCTACCGACCTGACTGAGCGGCTCGGCCGAGCGGTCGTCCCGACCTTCGCCGCGGCTGCCGAGCCGCGGGTCGACCGGGCAGTCACGCAGTTGCGGTCCGACGGTCGACGAATCGCGATCGCCTCGTACCTCTTGGCGCCAGGGTTCTTCTATGACCAACTCCGCGAGGCCGGTGCGGACGTCGTCACCGCGCCGCTGTTGCCACACCCGGCCATCGCTCAGTTGGTGCTCCGCCGGTACGGCGACATTGCCGAACCCGCGAGTAAGCACGACGGGACGCCGCTCATGGCAGGGTGAGAATTTCGACGCCGGCGTCGGTGACCAGCACCGTGTGCTCGAACTGGGCCGAGCGGCGACCGTCCCTGGTTACGACGGTCCAGCCGTCGTCCCACATCCACCACTCGGGTGTGCCGAGATTGAGCATCGGCTCGATCGTGAATGTCATGCCCGGCTCGAGCGCCGCTGTCGCCGTAGGGTCGTCGTAGTGCGGCACCACCAGGCCGGAATGGAAGGCGGTGCCGATTCCGTGGCCGGTGAAGTCGCGTACGACGCCGTAGCCGAATCGGCGTGCGTACGACTCGATGACCCGCCCGATCGCATTCAGGGGACGACCTGGGGCGACGGCCCGCACGCCGCGCAGCATCGCCTCTCGAGTGCGCTCGACCAGCAGCCGGGACTCCTCGTCGACCGCACCGACGAGATACGTGGCGTCGGTGTCGCCGTGCACTCCATTGACATACGCGGTGACGTCGATGTTGACGATGTCGCCGTTGGCCAAGACCGTCGAATCGGGGATGCCGTGGCAGATCACCTCGTTGACGCTCGTGCACAGCGACTTCGGGAATGCTGGTCCGCGGCCGGAACCGGGATACCCGAGCGTGGACGGGTAGGCGCCGTGGTCGCAGAGGTACTCGTGCCCGATTCTGTCCAGTTCGTCAGTTGTCACTCCGGGTTCGATGTGGCGCGCCACCTCTGCCATGGCTTGTGCGGCGAGCCCGCCCGCGATTCGCATCCGGTCGATCGTGTCGGCGTCCTTGACCTCTGCGGCCCCATCCCGGTCCGCGCGCCGCCGGCCAACGTACTCGGGCCGCGGGATCTGCGCGGGGACGTCGCGCATCGGGGAGACCGCCCCGCGGACGACGGATGGCATGGTGTGGAGTTTAGAAGGGGGTAGGACTGCGAACAGAGGAGGCGGATCGGTGAGCGAGGCGTATTACTGGTGTCTCGATCATGAGCGCGTGGAGCGCGAGGACGGCTGCCCCAACTACCGGCGGATGGGCCCCTATCCGACGGCGGAGGAGGCCGCGGGCGCGCTGGAGCGCGCGCGACAGCGCACGGCGGAATGGGACGCGGAAGACCAGGCCGAGGACGACTGGGGCGACGGCGGTCCGGATCAGCGATAGGAGTGTTCGTCTGTCGGGAACGAACCCGATACGACGTCCGCCGCGAACGCCTTGGTGGCCTCGAGCAGGCTGCCGCGCAAGTCGCCGTAGGTCTTGACGAACTTCGGCAGGCGGCCGGTGCGCAGCCCCGCCATGTCCTGCCAGACCAGCACCTGAGCGTCGCAGTCGGGCCCGGCGCCGATCCCGACTGTCGGGACCGACAGTGCTCGGGTGACTTCACGAGCAACGTCACTTGTCACCATCTCGAGCACGACGGCGAAAGCACCCGCCTGCTCCAGCGCCTTCGCCGCGCCGAGAATCCGCGCCCCGTCGTCCCCGCGGCCTTGAACCCGGTAACCGCCCAGGGCGTTGACGCTCTGTGGCGTGAAGCCGACGTGACCCATGACGGGGATGCCGGCGTCGACGATTCTGCGTACTGCCGGTGCGACGGGGACGCCGCCTTCGAGCTTGACGGCCTGGACGCCGGCCTCTTTCATGAACCGGATCGCGGTTTCCAGCGCCTGCTCCGGGCTGACCTGGTACGAGCCGAACGGCATATCTCCGATGACGAGTGCTCGGCGAGTGGACCGCACCACCGCCCGTGCCAGCGGTATGAGTTCGTCTACCGTGACCGGCACGGTGTCGGCGTGGCCGTAGACGTTGTTCGCCGCGGAGTCGCCGACCAGCAAGACCGGAATGCCGGCTTCGTCGAAAACCTCGGCGGTGTACATGTCGTATGAGGTGAGCATCGGCCAGCGTTCGGAGCGATGCTTGGCCATTTTCAGGTCGCGGATCGTCACGCGACGGGAGAGCTGTCCGCCATAAAGCGGCGGCGACTCCTGCATCATTCGGTTCTCCTCGTGTCTAGAGGCCTCGGACGGGTCCCCTGACAGCACCGATCCTCGCACGTTCCGACGCCGTTGGGACCTGCCAGGTGTCGACCGCACTCCGCCCGGGGTTCTGCACTCGCCAGGTTGGGGGGGCTAGCCTGGGCCGGGATTTTGACCTTCGCCCGATCGGAGTCCGCCCATGCCCGACACGTGGATCCGTAATGCCGTCGCTGAAGCGCTCGGTGTGTTCGCGCTGTGCTTCATCGGCATCATGGCCATCAACGGCGCTAACGATCTCACCGGGATCGCGTTGGCGCAGGGCCTGGCCATCGGTGTGATGGTGGCGGCGCTGGGGCACGTGTCAGGTGGTCATTTCAACCCCGCGGTCACGCTCGGTCTGCTGCTCGGCCGCAAGATCGATGCACCGATGGCGGGGGTGTATTGGGCCGCACAACTGCTCGGCGGGGTCATCGCGGCGGTGGTGGTGGCGCTGACGGTCAGCCGTGACGCGGTGGCCTTCGGCACGCCGACCTTGGCCGACGACGTGAACGTCTTCGTCGGCATCGTGCTCGAGATGATCGGCACGTTCTTCCTGGTTCTTGTCGTCTACGGCACTGTTGTCGACCGCCGCGCACCAGCTTCGGTGTATCCGTTCGCGATCGGCCTGACGGTCACTATCGGCATCCTGGCCCTGGGCGCATTTACCGGCGGCGCACTCAACCCGGCACGCGGGTTCGGCCCGGCGTTGGTGGGCGGTGAATGGGGCGGCACGCTCGCCTGGCTGCTCGGGCCGCTTTTCGGTGGGGTGGCGGCGTGGGCGCTGCACACGTACGTGCTCACGCCGCGGGAGGAGCCAGGGTCGATCGCCGAATCCGGCCGTCGCAGACAGGTCTAGACGCCGTCTAGCGCAGCCCGGGTGGCAAGGGTTCCCGCCAGGCGTCGGTGATCGGCACGCGGCGGTCGCGGCCGAAGTTGCGTGCCGTGATCTTCGGGCCGGGAGGGTACTGGCGGCGCTTGTATTCGGCGGCATCGACCATGCGGATCACTCGACCGACCAGGTCGGGATCGAAGCCGGCGGCAACCAGCTCGGCTGAGCTGCGGTCCTGCTCGACATAGTCATCGAGAACGTCGTCCAGGACGGCGTAGTCCGGCAGCGAGTCGGCATCCAGCTGGTCGGGGCGGAGTTCGGCGCTGGGCGGCTTGTCGATCGAGGCCTGCGGGATCGGAGGGGTCTCACCGCGTTCCTGGGCTGCGGCGTTGCGCCACCGGGCAAGTTCCCAGACCAGCGTCTTCGGCACGTCCTTCAACGGCGCGTAGCCACCGACGGCATCGCCGTAGATGGTCGTGTAGCCGACCGCGAGCTCGCTCTTGTTCCCGGTGGCGAGAACAAGGTGGCCGTGCTGATTGGACAGGCCCATCAGGGTCGTTCCGCGAACCCGAGCCTGCAGGTTCTCCTCAGCGATGCCGGTGAGCTCGACGTTGTCGAGAAAGGCCCGAACCATGGGGGCGATCGGAACCGTGGAGAACTGGAGACCGGTGCGCTCTGCAAGGTCACGGGCATCGGACTTGGAGTGCTCGGAAGAGTAACTGCTCGGCATCGACACGGCGTGTACGTTCCGTGCGCCTATCGCATCGCACGCGATGACGGCTACCAGGGCCGAGTCGATTCCGCCAGACAGGCCGAGCACCACCGATCGAAACCCGTTCTTGCGCACATAGTCGCGAAGACCGGTGACCACGGCTGCGTAGACCTCGCCGTGGTCGGAGTTGCGCGGCGCCACCCCGGCCGGCTCGGGCGCATACGGCGGCAACGGCTCGGTCGAAAGGACGGTGCGACGAACCGGATATCCCGCTGCCTGTTCGTGCGCCGTCTCGCCGACGGCCGATCCAGCCGCGGTCGCAGCAGGCAGGTCGAGGTCCACCGTGAGACACCCGTCCTCGAACTGTGGTGCCCGACCGATGACGGCTCCGTCGGCGCCGACGACCAGGGAGTCGCCGTCGAAGACCAGCTCGTCTTGGGCGCCCACCATGTTCACGTAGGCGAGGACACAACCCGCCTGCGCTGCGCGGCGCTGGCACAGGTCGAGGCGGACGTCGTCTTTGTTCCGCTCGTAAGGGGATCCGTTGACGACGATGAGCAGGCCAGCCCTTGCCCCTCGGGTCGCGCCGACCGGTCCACCCTCCTGCCAGAGGTCTTCGCAGATCGCGAGGGCGACGTCGGTCCCGTGCAGCCGAACGATGCTGAGATGGTCGCCGGGTACGAAGTGCCGGAACTCGTCGAACACCCCGTAGTTGGGCAGGTGGTGCTTCGCCTGGGTGGTCACGACGCGCCCGCCGAAAAGCACGGCAACGGCGTTCTGCGGCGAGCCCTTGGGTCGACCGAGGCGGCTCGTATGCGCGGCGTCGTCGTCACGGTCCAGGAACCCGACGACGACCGTGACAGTGCCGAGCCCGTCGGCGGCGAGCCGGCCCGCCAGCGTGTCGAGAGTCCGGCGGGAGGCCTCGACGAACGATCCCCGCAACGCCAGATCTTCGACGGGATACCCGGTGAGGACCATCTCGGGAAACGCGACCAGATGCGCGCCTCGGCCCGCCGCATGGGCTGTGAATCGTGCGACCAGGTCGGCATTCGCATCGAGCGCTCCGACGGTGGGGTTGACCTGGGCGAGGGCGAGACGGATCTGCGGCACGTGTCGAGCGTACGGCGCGCCCGACCGACGTGCTGCCGACAGCGCAGCGGCCCACCGTTGTCGGGTGCCAACCGAACGGCCGCCATGTCCCGTGTGCGGGTTCACCCCGAAGCCGATCCTGTACGGATATGCAACCCCGCTACCGAGTGAGCTCGACGAATACGTTATGGCCGGGTGTGTCATCGACGCCTGCGCCGAAGTGGGCCTGCCCGCAACGCGGGCACCGGTACGGGCGGCTGGGCGACGAGGACGAGACGCTGAATGCAGAACCGCGGTTCATCGTCAGCCCCTGGGAATGGTTTCGGGACAAGTCTCCGACGTCCGCGAGGCCGTCGACGACGCCTTCGATCGCCGCGACTCCCGCTAGTTGGCGCGCCGCCGCGGAATGACCACGTTCACTACCCGTGCCGATACATCACCATGCCTGCAGACCTGGTGATGTACGTAATCGCCTGGTGATGGGCCGGAGGCCGCCAGCACGCTGGTGCGGAAATGCGCTCGTAACCTGGTTCGGCCAGACTCCAACCCATGGACAAACAACAGGAGTTCGTCCTCCGCACGCTCGAGGAGCGGGATATCCGCTTCGTCCGGCTCTGGTTCACCGACGTGTTGGGGTTCCTGAAATCGGTGGCGGTGGCGCCCGCGGAGCTCGAAGCCGCCTTCGCGGAGGGCATCGGGTTCGACGGCTCGGCAATCGAGGGCTTCGCGCGCGTGTATGAAGCGGACATGTTGGCGCGACCGGACCCATCGACGTTCCAGGTGCTGCCCTGGCGTGCGGATTCGGAGGGAACGGCCCGGATGTTCTGCGACATCCTGATGCCGGACGGGTCACCGTCCTACGCCGACCCCAGGCACGTTCTCAAGCGCACCCTCGGTCGAGCCGCTGATCTGGGCTTCACGTTCTACACGCATCCGGAGATCGAGTTCTTCCTGTTCAAGGAACTGCCGAAGCAGGGCGCGGAGCCCGAGCCGGTCGACGCGAGCGGGTTCTTCGACCACACCCCGCACGGGGTCGCACGCGGCTTCCGCCGCGAGGCGATCACGATGCTCGAGGACATGAGCATCTCGGTGGAGTTCAGCCACCACGAAGGGGCTCCGGGCCAGCAGGAGATCGACCTGCGCTACGCCGATGCGCTGACCACGGCCGACAATCTGATGACCTTCCGGGTTGTCGTCAAGGAGGTAGCGCTCTCCCAAGGGATGTATGCGTCGTTCATGCCCAAGCCGTTCACCCAGCACCCGGGTTCGGGCATGCACACCCACCTGTCCCTCTTCGAGGGCGACAGCAATGTCTTCTACGAGGCCGGTGCGCAATACCAGTTGTCCAAGACCGGGCGGTCCTTCATCGCCGGGCTGCTCGAACATGCGCCCGAGCTGACGGCAGTCACGAACCAGTGGGTCAACTCGTTCAAACGGCTGACCGGGGGCGGCGAAGCCCCGGCGTACGTGTGCTGGGGACACAACAACCGCTCCGCCCTGGTGCGGGTGCCGATGTACAAGCCCGGGAAAGGTCAGTCGACGCGGGCCGAATTCCGGGCGCTGGACTCGGCCTGCAACCCGTATCTCGCCTATGCGGTGCTGCTTGCGGCGGGGCTCAAGGGGATAGCCGAGGGATACGACCTTCCGCCGGGTGCTGAGGACGACGTCTGGGCGCTCACCGAGCGAGAACGGTCCGCCCTCGGGATCACTCCGCTCCCCACCTCCCTGGCCGAGGCCATCAGGGTCATGGAGAGTTCCGAACTCATCGCGCAGACACTGGGTGAGCACGTTTTCGAGTTCTTCCTTCGCAACAAGCGCGCCGAGTGGGAGGAATACCGGCGGGAGGTCACCGCGTACGAAAGGGACCGCATGCTGCCAGTTCTGTGACCAACCAGCTCGGCGTCGAGAGGCAGGCGGCCGGCCGGCCCGATCAGTTGGAACGCTGAGGTGACGGCGCGTCGGCGCGGGTAGGTTCGCAACCGTGGGCATCCGGCGAGCGTCCAGCAGAGAGGGCTGGCTGGCCCGGGCCGGTTTCACTGACGCCGCGTCCGCCGCGCGCCTGCTCGATCGCACGGAACTGGGCGGCGGCCTGCTGGACGACACCGTGCTCACCGCGGTCGGGCGATCCGCGGACCCGGACCGGGCCCTGGTCGCTCTCGGTCGGCTGCTCGACGCGGTCGACGACCGAACAGAGCTCGTTGCGGCGTTGTCCGGGGACGAGCAACTGCTCGGACGGCTCGCGGCCGTTCTCGGGCTGTCGACCGCGCTGGCCGATCACGTGATCCGGCACCCGCAGCAGTGGCACGGCCTGGTCGACATCGACGTGCAACGCCGGCCAAGTGCGGATGAGCTTCGGGCCAGGATGCTGCACGCTGTCGGGGCTGACTCCGAGAGCGATACACCAGTCGCCTCCGGCACCAAGCTCGATGCACTGCGCGTCGTGTACCGGCAGCAACTGCTGGAGATCGCGGCGTTGGACCTTGCCGACGGGATGGACGTGGCCGTTGTGTCGGCCGAGTTAGCCGACCTGGCTGCCGCCACGCTCGAGGCCGGTCTGGCTATCGGCCGGGCGGCTATGTCATCGGGGGCTGCGCCGTGCCGGCTGGCGGTGATCGGGATGGGCAAGTGCGGTGGCCGCGAGCTCAACTACGTGTCCGACGTGGATGTCATCTTCGTCGCCGAGCCGATCGCCGGTGGTGACGAGGCTGGCGCGATGCGCGCGGCGACCGAGTTGGCGGCGGTGATGATGCGCGCCTGCTCCGATTACACGGCCGAGGGAACGATCTGGCCGGTCGACGCGGCGCTGCGGCCGGAAGGCCGCTCTGGCCGGCTGGTGCGCACGCTGGCAAGCCACCTCGCCTACTACCGAAGTTGGGCGAAGACCTGGGAGTTCCAGGCGCTGCTCAAGGCCCGCCCCGTCGCCGGCGACATCGAGCTGGGTGCGGCGTATCTGGACGGCGTCCGGCCGCTCATCTGGAGCGCTGCCGACCGCGACGGGTTCGTTGACGACGTCCGCGCCATGCGGCGCAAGGTCGTGGAACACATCCGTCCGGGAGAGGCGGAGCGACAGCTCAAGTTGGGGCCGGGTGGGCTGCGTGATGTCGAGTTCGCCGTCCAGCTACTTCAGCTTGTCCATGGCCGAGCCGACGAGTCGCTGCGGTCAGGCACGACGCTGACGGCGCTCGCGGATCTCACCGCGGGCGGCTATGTGGGCCGCGCCGACGGCGCCGTGCTCGACGAGGCATACCGGTTCCTGCGCACGCTCGAGCACCGAATTCAACTCGAACGGCTCCGGCGCACCCACGTCGTACCGCAGTCCGACGACCAGCTGCGTCGGCTGGGCCGCTCCCTGGGCATGCGGGACCCAGTGCGGGAACTGGTCGACGTCTGGCGGCGGAACGCATGGGAAGTCCGCCGCCTGCACGAGAAGCTCTTCTACCGGCCGTTGCTGACGGCGGTCGCACGGCTACCCGGAGACGACGCCCGGTTGACGCCCGACGCGGCCCGCCAACGGCTCGAGGCGCTCGGCTACGCCGATCCTGCCGGGGCTCTGCGGCACCTCCAGGCGCTGACCAGTGGCGTGTCCCGGCGAGCAGCGATCCAGCGGACGTTGCTTCCGGTCATGCTCGGCTGGTTCGCCGACGCGCCAGAGCCCGACGCCGGACTCGTGGGCTTCCGCCGGGTCAGCGACGCGCTCGGCGAGACCCCGTGGTACCTGCGGTTGCTCCGCGACGAAGGCGCCGCCGCAGAGCGGATGGCCAAGGTGCTCGCCTCCAGCCGGTTCGCGACCGAGCTGCTGCTCCGTGCACCGGACGCGGTGGCGATGTTCGGGGACGACGCTGAGCTCACTCCTCGCGAGCGTGAGCCGCTCGAGGCCGAGGTGCTCGCGGGCGTTGCACGGCACGAGGATCCGGTTGCCGCGGCCGACGCGGTGCGGGCCATGCGCCGTCGGGAGCTCGTTCGGGTGGCTACTGGTGACCTCATCGGCCTGCTGCCGTGCGAGCGGGTCGGCGAAGCGGTCACTGCGATAGCCAGCGCCACGCTCGCCGGTGCGCTTGGGGTGGCCGTACGTGCCATCGAGGCTGAACGCCGCGAGCCGCTGGTCACCGGAGTGGGTCTAGTCGCGATGGGAAGCCTCGGCGCGCATGAGATGGGGTACGCATCCGACGCCGACGTGCTGTTCGTGCACCAGCCACTCGACGGAGACGACGAGGAAGCCACCGCCAACGCCCTGGCCGTAGCCAACGAGATGCGCCGGTTGATGTCCTTACCGTCGCCGGAGCCTGCTCTGACCCTCGACGCGGCTCTGCGACCAGAGGGCAGGCAGGGCCCGCTGGTGCGGACGGTCGCGGCCTACGTCAGTCACTACCGGCGCTGGAGCGAGGTGTGGGAGCGGCAGGCGCTGTTGCGAGCCGCGCCGTTGGCCGGGCCGCCCGCACTGCTGGACCGGTTCTTCGCGGCGGTCGATGGAATCCGTTGGCCGCGGCACGGCCTCACCGACGCGCAGGTTCGGGAGATTCGTCGGATCAAGGCGCGGGTCGAGTCGGAGCGGCTGCCCCGCGGCGCCGATCCGTCTACTCATCTCAAACTGGGTCCAGGCGGCCTGGCCGACGTGGAGTGGACCATGCAGCTGTTGCAGATGCAACACGCGGCTGCGGTCACGGGCCTTCGCACAACCCGAACACCAGACGCGCTGGAAGCCGCCGTCGAAGCCGGAGTGCTGTCCGATCAAGACCGGTCTGTTCTCCTTGCCGCGTGGCGGATGGCGACCTCCATCCGCAACGCGGTCGTCCTTGTGACCGGCCGCCCTTCCGACGCGTTGCCCAGGGACGCACGGATTCGCGCCGTGGTCTCCCGTGTGCTCGGGTACGGGCCTGGGCAGAGCGCCACGTTCGTCGACGACTACCGGCGGGTAGCGCGCCAGTGCCGCGCGGTCGTCGAGCGCGTCTTCTACGGCGACGGCTGAGCTGTCAGCAGCTCCCGCAGCCAACCCGGCACCGCATCGCGATTGTCTCCCCGCTCGGCCGGCGGGATGTCGCTCAGCGCGCACTCCCAAGCCCGCGCTCGGCTCACCGGTGCTACCGCGATCGCGACGGCAGCGAGCCGGACGAGCTCGCGTCGGGTGTGGGTTGCTGTCCACGCCTCGAGGTACGCGTCGCGCAGCCGCGCCAACGCCGGGGCATCGGCCGCTAATCCGTATCTGGCTGCGATCATGCGAACGGTCACCATAAGTGACGCGAACGGGTGTGCAATACAAGCGTCACCCCAGTCGAACACCGCATGGCTGTCGTCGCGAACGAAGACGTTGCCCTCGTGCAGGTCGCCGTGGTCGACGGTCGGAGCGATCCGGCTTTCCGCGAGGATGGCACACCGCTGCGCGAAGGCAGGGACGAACTCCCGCAGCCGCACGACCTCCTCCGTTCTGAGTCCGCTCGGCTTGTCGACGAGAAGCACCTGGGTCATGTCGAGGATCGTGGCAAGCAGCTCGGGCAGCCGTTCCGGCCGGTCGTTTGGCACGCCGGCAGCAGTGAGCTCACCGACCTGGAGCGCGAGCGTGCGCTGAAGCTCGGCATACGCCGGGAGGAGGCGCTCCCAATGTCGGAGCACCGCATCGTCCGGGAACGAACGAAGGATCGGCCCGCCCTCGGGCATCAGGGACCAGCCGCGTTCGACATCAGTGGCGATCGGCGCGAGCACCAGGTCAGGTGCATGCTGTGTGAGAAGTCGAACGAGAGCCGGTTCGTATGTCGTCTGGGCCCGGTTGGCCTTGAACCAAGCAGCTCCGTCGCCGGTGCGGATTCGGACGACGACCGACCAGGGCCGGACGCGCGTTTCGTCCATTGTGCCGACCAGGCGGCGGCCGGCGCGATCCAGCTGCTCCCTGATCCACTCACGCGCCTCACTACCAGGCGGATCGTCAGACAAGATCAGTCTCTGGGCGGCCGTATCTCACCCGAGCCGCGGGTGATCAGCCGGGTCGGGATGATCTCCAGCCGGACTGGGCGGTCGGCGCCGTCGATGCGTTCGAAGACCAGCTGCGCGGCCCGGTGTCCCATGCCGGTCAGATCCTGGGCGATGACCGTGATGCCAGGTTCGAGCAGGTCCGCGAGCTGAAAGTCGTCGAAGCCGACCATCGCGACGTCGTGTTCTCTGCCGTCCGCCCGGAGTGCTCGGATGGCGTCCATGGTGATGAGGTTCTGACCGGTGAACAGCGCCGTGGGCGGCTGGTCGGCAGACACTATCGCGGCGACCGACTTCCTCCGTGCCTCGCCGTGCTCTGAATCGCGCCGAACGATGCCAAGGTCGACGGGTAGGTCATGGGCGGCCAAGGCGTCGAGATACCCCTGGTAGCGCTCCTCGGCGGTCCAGATCGAGGGGTCGTCGCCCAGGAACCCGATCCGCCGGTGCCCGTGCCGAATCAGGTGGGTAACCCCGCGGGCGGCGCCCCGCCGGTCGTCGGACACGACGGCGTCGACTCCGCTGTACGCAGGCGCCCGGTCGAGGAACACTATGGCGGTGCCCTTGCGCTGCTCCAGCAGTAAAGGCATGAGATCGCCCGGCGGCGGGACGACGATCATGCCGTCGACCCGCCGGCTCGCAAACGCGGATACCAGGCTGTGGGCGCGTGTCGCTTCCTCGTCGCAGCTTCCGGCCAGTACGGTCACTCCGCGGGCGATCGCGACATCCTCGACTGCCCGGTACATGGCTCCGGAGAAGGGGTTGCTGACGTCCTCCAAGATCAGGCCGATGCTCGACGTCCTGCGGTTCCCGCGCCGCAGGCTGCTCGCCGTGTGGTCGGGGTGGTAGTCCAATTGGGCACTGGCCTGGCGCACGCGCTCAGTCAGTCCTGGGGAGACGCCCGGCTCGTCGTTCAGGACCCTGGAAACGGTCTTGTAGCTCACCCCGGCGAGCGCGGCAACATCCCTGAGCGTCGGTCTCCGGCTGTGTATTTTGGCGTTCGACAAGGTTGTCTTCCCGCTCATGTAACAGTTGTACCACAGCTATTGACATGCAGTATTAGTTCGATGGAACACTCTGACAACGTTGTCAGAAGACATCGTGGATCGAAGGAGGGAAAGTGGCTAGGAACATCCGGATCGCGTCGGGACGGCGTCGTACGACGCTGCTGGCGCTCGGTACGGCGGCGGCGTTGATGCTCGCGGCCTGTGGCGG
>JBKPAG010000043.1:0-24730 GCA_046726315.1 Actinomycetota bacterium
GGAGTACTCCACCGGGGCAGGACCCAGCGTCAATCTGAGGGCCGGACTCAGCCGTACCAAGAACTGGCGACGTCAGCGGGCGACGCGTTCCCAGTTTCATCCACCCGCGAGCGCCCGGCCACGGGCATGACCATCTGAGGGGTTCGAATAGCGTCATACAAGCTCCACCCGGCTATCCGCTGTCCCGATGCGCGACCGCCTCGACCATGAAGTTCACCGCCTCCCTTGGGCGACCGAAGTCGCTGACCTCGACTGCCGAGCGGGCCGGGCGATGGTCGCCGAAGTGGTTCTTCCACACCTCGTTGAAGATAGGCCGGTCGCGTTGCAGGTTCTTCATGTAGATGCCGACCCGGACGATGTCGGTCAACGAGGCGTCCGCCGCCCGCAAGATGGCGCTGAGGTTGACGAACAGCCGTTCGGCCTCGAGGTGTGGGTCGCCCGGTAGCTCTCCCGTGGCCGGGTCGGTGCCGAACAGTGCCGATACGTAGATCCAGCCGCCGGATTCAACCGCCTGCGGCACGGGGCCGGTGTGCGACGGTGCTTTCGGCGTGTGGATGACCCTCATGCCGCAGATCCTGACCTGCTTATCGCCGCGTGCCTAGGGCGATTGCCGGACATGATCGGGCCCCGGCGACCAGGCGGTAGCTGCCGGGGCCCGAACTCTCCCCGGGTGGGGTCAGTTGTTGAAGACGTCCTTGATCTTCTCGCCGGCCTGCTTGACGTCGGCGCTGATCTGGTCGGCCTTGCCTTCGGCCTCGAGCTCCTCGTCGTCGCTCAACTTGCCGGCGGCCTCCTTGGCCTTGCCGGTGAGGTCTTCGGCTATGTTCCGGGCCTTGTCATCGACACCCATACTTGTAACCTCCTCGCGAGGCGGCCCCACCGTGGAGCCGTCTCGGTGGTGCTCTTTACCCATGTCGACGCATTTATTCACGTCGACGAGCGACGGGGTTCCCCAAATAGTTGACGGCCCAGGGCGACGCGTGAGCCAAGGCTGGCGATCGGCAGTCCAGGCAGAACGGGAGCACAGCGATACCGGTGACGGTCCTGCTTACGTGAAACCCGCCGCAGTCCTTCTGGGAGGACTGTACTGAAACCGTGTGCGAATTCGCCGACAATTGTCAGCTGTCGGTGGTGACGCCGGAGAGGAGCTCGTCACGCCCAGCCGGCTGCCGCTGGTCAGGCGGCTGGAGTGAACTGCCGGCGGCAGACGAACCACAGTTCGTGATCGACGAAACGCCACCTACTGGCCGGTAGTGATCTGCTAGCTCCATGGCCGACGTGTGGGCTGCGTTCTGGCTCAGCTGTGGAGTGGTGTTTATCGCAGAGCTTGGGGACAAGTCCCAGTTGATGGCGCTGACGTTCGCCACCCGGTACCGGCCCGCTCTGGTCATGACCGGCATCGCAATGGCGACTGCCCTGATCAATGCGATCTCGGTCGCCGTGGGCTACGGGCTCGGGCTGGCGCTGCCGACCCGATGGATCTCCCTGGTTGCGGGCCTAGCGTTCATCGGCTTCGCGATCTGGACGTTACGAGATGACGACGACGCGGGCATCGCGACAATGTCCGGCAGCAGCCACGGCGTAGTGCTCACCGTCGGCTCGGCGTTCCTGCTCGCCGAGCTCGGGGACAAGACCATGCTGGCGGCGATCACGCTCGCCTCGCAGAACGGCTGGCTGGGAACCTGGCTCGGCGCGACGACCGGTATGGTCGCCGCCGCAGCGCTAGCGATCTTCGTGGGGCGACAGCTCGGGAAACGGCTCCCGGACCGGGCCGTCCGCTACGCCGCCGCTGCCATGTTCGCCGCCTTCGGGGTCTGGCTGCTCGTCGACGCCATCGCGTGATGCAGTGGTCAGGGCACCAGGATCGCGCGGGCGCCGGCAAGCCGGCCGTGGTCCAGGTCGTCGAACGCCGTGTTGATCCCCTCAAGGGGGATTGCCGAGTCCGCAGTTGGACCTTCCCGTGTGCGGCTAGGACCATGAACTCGACGAGATCGGTGTACGCCCTACCAGGTTCCCGATGAAGTTGAGCTCCTCCAGGATGATCTTCATGGTGGGGACGTTGAGGGTGCCGCCGTAGCCGACCACGAACAGCGAGCTGCCCACCGTCGGCAACGACCGTGTGGTTGGCCCCGAGTTCGCCCGCGACCTCCAGTGCCTCCGGCGAGCGGTCGACGACGATCATCTCAGCCGGTGCGAGAGCGGCCAGGCACTGGATCCCGATGTGGCCGAGGCCACCCGCTCCGATGACGACCGCCCGAGTTCCCGGAGAGAGCAGCGGCGCCGCCTTCTTCACCGCGTGGTACGCGGTCAGCCCGGCGTCGGCGAGAGCGGCAACGTCGGTAGGCTGCAGGTTCGGGGCCAGCTTGATGAGCGACCGCGCGCTCGTCCGCCTCAGCTCGGCGAAGCCGCCGTCGGCAACAAGCCCGGAAAGACGCCGTTGTCGCAGTGCATGTCGTTCCCGGCCCGGCAGTGCAGGCACAGGCCACACGTGATGAGCGGGTGCAGGATGACTGCGTTGCCAGGCGCCACGTTGGCGACGGCGGACCCGACCGCCTCGACCCAGCCGGCGTTCTCGTGCCCAGGGGAGTACGGCAGCGGCCGGTTGGCTGCCTGCTGCCGCTCGGCGAACTGGCCTTCCCAAATGTGCAGGTCGGTCCGGCAGACGCGGCGCCGATCTTGACAATGACGTCGTTGGGCCCGGTCAGCTCGGGCTCTGGCACGTCCTCCAGCTGAAGCTTCTCGTGGAACGCGTGCAGTCGTGCGGCCTTCATGCGAACCCTCCTGCGTCAATTGACGGATGGTCGAGATCGAGCTGGATCGAACGCGGCTCCGGGCATGCCCCATTGGCGGAAGAAGTGGCCGGTGGCACGGCAACTCGCCACGTTGACGTCGTTGCCGGCCTCGATCAACGCTGAGTGTCGCGACCGGGCGTGCTCCATTACGGCCTCCACGTCGACGAGACCCAGGATCGGGGTCTCCGCGCTGGTCGGCTCGCCGGCTGCGGCTCGGCGCACCAGGTCGGCTTGCAGCGCCTCCCGAGCTTCGAAGCCCAGGAAGGTCAGGGCCGGCCCCCGTCTCTGGGATTTGCCCGGGCTCGGTCGGGGAGTACCGCACGCTCAGCGGCTCCGCAAAGAGGTCGGGCACCAGAGCACAGTCCTTGTCTACGTGGCCGAGATCGCCCAACCGGAGGCGAACGGCTTCCTCGGCGGTCAGTCCGCTCCCAACGAGCAACAGGAGCAGCAGCCGAGCCGGCGCATCCGCTATGTGGCCGCGTCGCGTTCCGGTAGCCACCGTGCGTGTCAGCGAAGTAGTCCTTGCCGGCAGCGGCCGCCACGCCAACCCGACGCCGTTGGTGGCCAGCCACAGCTTGGGGCCGAAGGCAAGCCAGGCAATCTGGGTGTCGGCGTACCCGTTCAGCGCGTTGGGGTACTGGTACAGGCAAGCGTCGGCGTCCGAGGGGCGCGATCGCAGGCGGTCGAGCAGCCGGGACAGATCCCCGTCCGGAATTGTCTGCGCGAACCGGTCGAGCGTCGTCACCGCGGCGCGGACCCACGCCGGGCTGGGGCAACGGGCGGCCAGCAGGGCGGCAGTGCGGACAACGGACGGGTCGCCGAGCAGAGCGGCTTCCCTGCGGCCGGCGAGGGCACCGGCGGCGCGCATGGCGGCGGCTTCGTCGGCGGTCATCTGGACACAGGAAGCGGCTGGTCGTTGACCTGGCGGCTTATTTCGTCGGCGATGAAATGGTCCGCTATCAGAACCCGACACGATCGGACGCCCGGCAACGTCTGCACCCGGCGCCGAACCTCGACGCCGATCTGGATGGCGAACGGCGAGGGGCACAACGGCGAGGTGAGGTGGTAGTGGACGGTCACGTCGCCGGCTTGGTCGGCGACGACCTCGTCAGGCAGGTCCATTTCGGCCAGGGTGCGTCGGATCTCCGGGTCGAGGACGCTCCCCGCGGCGATGCGGGCCGCCGCCAGGTCGACGACGGGCCGCGGGTCCGTCGGTGCCTCCAGGCGGGGCGTGGACATCGGCCCGCTACTCGGTGGGTGTGCCGGTGACGCCGGTGTCCTCGACGGGTGGGGTGGCGGCTTCGGTCACGCCCACCGGACGGGGCTGCTCTTTGCGGAGCTCGGCGCGGCGCTCGGAGAACTCGTCGTTCTCGATTTCCGCCAGCTTGGCTGGGATGTCGATCTCGTACAGCCGGGCGATGTTCTCTCCGACGATCTTCTTCTTCACCTCGTCGGTCAGGTCGACGCCGAACTCGTCCTTGAGGTCCTGCGGCAGCTCGAAGGCCATGAAGTCGTCGAGTTGCCAGTGCGGGTACCAGATCGGGAAGTCGGTCCCGTAGACGATGCGGTCCTCGCCGAGCCAGAACAGCAGGTTCGCCATCACGTTGGCGAAGAACCGGGGCCGGTTGTGGATGAACGCGAGCGCCACCGCCAGCGAGGCGTAGACGTTCGGGCTGCGGGCGGAGATCCAGCAGAAGTCGTCCAGCCGGGGCAGCCCGCAGTGGTCGACGATGAAGTTGAGCTCTGGGTACAACGACGACGGCTCGTCGATGTCGCGGACGTCGAACGCCTCGAGCGCCAACGGCTCTACTGTCGGGCCCTTGTGGAAGTGCATGTTGCGGATGCCCAGCTCGATGCACTTCTCGTATAGCGGGAACACCGCCGGGTCGTTGGCCTTCCAGCCACGCGACTCTCCCCGCCACTCCGCGGTGTACCACTTGAACCCGCGCATGCCGAGTTCGGTGACCTGGCGCTCAACCCGCTCGAGCGCGTCCGGCGCCCGCGGGTCCACCCCGCCCAGGGGGATCAACCGCTGCGGTGCCCGCGCGGTTAGCGAGGCGTTCCGCTCCGGGTTGACGAACCCGGTGTGGTAGAAGTCCATCAGCACAAACGGCGAGACAAGCGCGGCGACGGCCGGCCGAGGCGGCGTGGCCGCACATTCAAGTCAACCGGCCGCCGTCGAGCGTGCAACGTCGCGTTCACCATATGGAAACTCTCCCGTGGCGATCTAGGGCTGCGGTCGAACCCTCTCCGCTGAGCACCGCAAGTCGCCCGCCACGGGTGGTCATGCGCCCGATCCCCGGCCGAAGGCAGGTTCGCATAATCACGGCATGACGGACGAACTGTCGGGCGAAGCTGGTTAGCCTCGGCGCGGTGAGTACCCGGGTTCCGGAGCGTGTGCGCTGGGCTTTCGACGTACTCGATGTCGGCCCGTCGGAGGAGATCCTGGAGATCGGCCCAGGCCCGGGCGTTGCCGTATCACTCGTCTGCGACCGGTTGGTCGACGGACACATCACGGCCATCGACCGTTCGGCGATCGCAGTCCAGCGGACGACCGAGCGAAACGCCGCGAGCATCGTCTCTGGCAAGGCAACCGTCATCCAGGCCGACGTGACCGAGATCGCGCCGAACGACACACGCTTCGACAAGATCTTCGCCCTCAACGTGAACCTGTTCTGGGTGCAGCCGGACGGGCCGCAGCTGTCGATCATCGCAAACCTGCTACGGCCCGGTGGACGGCTCTACCTCTTCTATGGGGCGCCGGACGTTGCTAAAGCGGACCACATAGTCAACGTCACAGAGGCGGCACTGCGCGGGCACGGGTTGTCGACGTCCACCAGATCTGCCCACGCGCCGGCGATGAGGTGCGTTGAAGCGTGGCTGGGAGCGGGTCGACAGCGACGCTGACCGCCTCCTTGTCTCGGAGAAAGCGCTGTCGCGGGTTCGCCGATCAGGCGAGACTTGCAGGATGTGCCCTGGCATGGGAGGGATGGCGACGATGCCAACAACGGACCAGCACAACCGGATCCGCCGCGGCCGGTGGGGCCGTAAGGCCGCCCTCGTCATCGCTATGGCTGCCGCTCTCGCGGTCGCGCCGGGCGCTGCCCAGGCCCAGACGGAGCGCGACCCGGAGTTCACGCCCGGGGCCGCGGGAATCGGCGACCCCTACTTCCCGCTCGACGGCAACGGCGGCTACAACGTCGGCCACTACGACCTGTTGGTGGCCTACGACCCGGACTCGGATTTGCTAACGGGCAAGGCAACGATCTACGCCCGCGCGACGCAGAACCTGTCCAGCTTCAACCTCGACTTTCTCGGGCTCACCATCCAATCCGTCGAAGTGGACGGACGTTCCGCCGAATGGAGCCGCGAAGGCGACGAGCTCACCATCACGCCGCGCAAGGGCATCCGCGACCACACCAGATTCACGACGGTCGTGCGCTACGACGGCGTGCCCGAGACCATCTTCGAGTTCGGTGGTCCGGCGGGGTTCTTCCACACCGACGACGGCGCGCTGGTCATCGGCCAGCCCCATGTCGCCGACACCTGGTTTCCTGTCAACGATCACCCGATCGACAAGGCGTCCTACACGATCCAGATCACCGTGCCGGAGGGGCTGGAGGCGATTTCCAACGGAGTCTTGCGCTCCGAGCACACGCGGCGTGGGTTGACCACCTGGACCTGGAACGCCAAGGAGCCGATGGTGTCCTACCTGGCCATGATGGCGATCGGCGAATTTGACGTTCGGGCCTACCGCGCTGAAGGACTGCGGTTCTGGGACGCCCTCGACCCGGACCTGTTCGAAGGCGAGCCACCGTCGCTGGGCAAGGTCGCCGAGGGATCGTTCGCACGCCAGCCACAGATCATCGACTTCTTGGAGGGCGTGTTCGGCCGGTATCCGTTCTCGGCAGCCGGCGGTGTTGTCGACGACCTTGACGAATTGTTCTTCGCGCTGGAGAACCAGACTCGGCCCATTTATGACATGGGTCCGTTCGAGGACCCGATCGCCGGCGACAGTGTCGTCGTGCACGAGATCGCCCACCAGTGGGTCGGTGACAGCCTCGCTCTCGAGGAGTGGCAGCACATCTGGCTCAACGAGGGCTTCGCGACGTATGCCGAGTGGATGTGGAGCGAGCGGGAAGGGCTCGGCACCGTACAAGAGATATTCGACGACCTCGCCGGCCGGCCGGCCGAACACCTGTTCTGGTCCCTGATGATCGGCGATCCTGGGCCGGATGCCATCTTCGATGCACCGATCTACGACCGCGGTGCAATGACGCTGCATGCGCTGCGGCTGGAGGTCGGCGACGATGTCTTCTTCCGGATCCTGCGCCGGTGGACGACCTCGCAAGCGGGTGACAACGTCACGACCGACGAGTTCATCGCCCTTGCCGAGCGCATCTCCCGCCAGAATTTGGACGAGCTGTTCAAAGTGTGGCTGTTCACGGCGGAGAAGCCAGCGGTCCTGGAGGCGGCGGCCGCCCTAGCGGAAGGCGACGGCGCGGCGGCCCTAAGGCAAGCGCCTGCGGCTGCCCGGGAAGCTGACCGGACGGCTGGGGACGAAGCGCTGAACGCCACGACATGACTGTCAATCGGGAGAACCGGGAGCGGCTGCGGGTCGAAGCCACCAGCGAGGAGGCGTCGGTCACTCCGCTGGAACTGTTCTTCGACCTGGTCTTCGTGCTCGCGCTCACGCAGGTCACGGCGTATCTGGCGGAGCATCTCACAGTCGAGGGCCTCATCCGGGGGTTGCTGCTGGTCGCCCTGCTGTGGTGGAGCTGGGTGGGATATGCGTGGCTCGGCAACGTCGTGCGGGCCGACGAAGGAATCGTCCGCGAGGTGATGCTTGCCGCGATGGCGACGATGTTCATCTTCGCGCTCGCCATCCCGGAGGCCTTCGACGACCTCCCGGGCGGCTTGTACGGGCTGGTAGTCGTACCGGTCTGCTACCTGGTCTTCCGCCTCCTGCACCTGACAATGTTCTGGGTCGTCTCCCGTGACGATCCAGGGCTGCGTCGACAGGTCATCCGGTTCGCGCCGTCGGTGCTGGTGGCGACCGCGATCCTGCTGGCAGCGGCGGGGACGACAGGCCAGCTCCAGACCCTGCTCTGGGCGACGGCGCTTGCCGCCGACTACGTCGGGACGCTGCTCGGAGGGGCATCCGGCTGGCGAGTGCCCTCCGCGAGCCACTTCGCCGAACGGCACGGGCTGATCATCATCGTGGCGCTGGGGGAGTCGATCGTCGCGATCGGCGTCGGTATTGCCACGCTGCCGATCTCCGCGCCGATCATCGTGGGCGCCATCCTCGGTTTGGTGGTGTCCGGGGCCCTCTGGTGGGTCTACTTCGACGTGACCGCCGCGCTTGCGGAGCGTGCACTGACCGAAGCGAAGGACGTCGAGCGGGCGCGCATGGCCAGGGACGCGTACAGCTACCTGCACCTGCCGATGATCGCGGGCATCGTGCTGCTCGCGCTCGGCCTGAAGAAAGTGTTGGAGTATGTCGGCGACGCAGGACAACACGACCTATCCGATCCGTTGACGGGCTGGGGACTGTTCGCCCTCGTTGGTGGGGTCGTGCTGTACCTGGTGGGGCACGTGGCGTTCAAGTGGCGTACCCAGCAGGAGCTGTACTGGCCGCGGCTGATCGCTGCAGCGGTGTTGGCTGCGCTCACCCCAATACTCGACCAGCTGCCCGCCTTGGCGACCCTCGCGGTGGTCGCCCTCGTGCCTGCTGCGCTCGTCGTGTTCGAGACGATCCATCACGCCGATCTGCGTGACCAGATCCGCCACCAGCAGCACTGACGATCGTCATCAGTTGGACCTATTGGCCGGGGAAGGGTGGTTGAAGCCACCAGGGAGCGTCGCCGATCTCGATGCGGGATACCCACTTCACCCACCAGAACCCACGTCGGTCCGGCGCGACCAACCGCACGGGCGCTCCATGGCCGGGGCCGAGCGGTTGGCCGGCCACCCGGGTCGCGAGCAGCAGGCGGGGAGCGTCGGACATCGGCAGCCGTCGACGATAACCGGTCACCGAGATGACGTCGATGCTGCGCCCCCGGGAGAGCGGTCCGACCGTGGACTCGAGTACATGGTCGAGCCAGGTGCCGCTCCAGTCCTGGGCGGCGTACCACCCGCCGGTGCAGTCCAGCACGGCCCGAACGGTGTCAGAGCCGTCGAGATCGTGCAGGTCGACGAGGACCGTGCGGTCGTTTCCTACCACCTCGAGCCGGAAGCTCGCTGGATCCACTGCCGGCACCGAGTCGGTCAGCCACTGCGTGACCGGCATCCGCGCGGGATCGTCGGTGCCGCGTTGATGTGATCCTGTGGCACGCCGGTCAGCACCTGGGAAGGCCGCCACCGCGGCCGTCGCCTCGGCGGCGGACCACAGCAGCACTCCACCGCCAACGACGGCGCCGGCTCGTAGCAGGGCCCGTCGGCTGATATCGGCCGGCCGGGGCCGCTGCCGACGCCGCCACACATGCAGGACGGCCAGCACGGTAGCCGCGACAGCGGAGCCCACGTGCACCTGCATTGCCGTCACGCCGAGAACCGGCCCCGTCAGACCGTGGGCATGGGCGACGCCGGTGCCGACGACGACCAGTACGACGATGGCGAGCACGATCGAGGTGCCACGCCCAGGCCGGTGTCCGGATCGGCGGAGCCCACGCCGAGCGATGACGGATTTCCACGGCGTGAGCACGACGAGGCAGAGGCCGAGCACCCCATGAGCAGCAACGACGATCCGCGCCGCTGACTCGTCACCGATCGCGAAAGCCAGCACGCCGGAAAGCAGCGAGGCCGTGAGAACAGCGAGGATCGCCACGTTGGTGCGTCGGCCCGCTCGCGCGAGGGCCCTCATTCATCCAGTGTGCGCCGGTCAGCCAGCGTCGTCCCAGCGCACTTCAATGATCAAATCCGCGCCATAACGTCCTCCCGGCTTCCTTCGCGCGGATTCGATCATTGAAGTCGTTCGGGGGGGCAGGGTTTCAGCAACAGCTCGCCTGACTGTGCGCTGGCATTCAGCCTGGGGTCATCGCGGACCGCCAGCAGGTGGCTGCGCCGGCTCTGGGGCTCGACCCCTGGCCACGGCTGACGGTCGGTGCGGCTCATCAGCGTGAAGCCCGCAGCGGCGAGGTCAGCCGTGACCTCGGCTGGGTCGAGAAAGTGGAAGTCGAGATCGACCGCCAAGCCCCACCACTCGGTGAGGTGAGCCACCGAGCCGACGGCGTGGTCCGCATCTTCGATGTGAAACGCGACCAACAGCCATCCACTGGGCCGGATCGCCCGGGCCAGCTCGACGGCCGCGGCGCGACGGGCGGCACGGTCGAGATGGATGATCGAGTACGGGACCACTGCACCTGTCCAGGCGCCGTCGTCGGCAGGCAGCGCCGCGAACGTGCCGACGTCGAACCGCGGCCTCGAGTAGCGCCGGCGAGCGACGGCGATCATTCCGGGCGAGGCGTCGACACCCAGCACGGTCAGTCCCAGAGACGCCAGGTGGTCGGAGACGTGGCCGGGACCGCAACCGACATCGGCCACGATCCCGTCGGCGCCCACGAGTTCGGCGAACAGCGCGTAGAGCGCGCGGTCCACCGGCTTGCCCGCGAGCTCGCCTGCAATCTGCCGGGCGTACTGCTCGGCGACGGCGTCGTAGCTGTGCCTGGTCTGGTCGACTCTCGCCTCTGACTCGTCTGTCACCGGAGGCTTCCGACGCGTGACTCGATGAGCCGGAACTTGCCGGCCGCGTCCCGGCCGTCCTCGATCCGATCGACGACCTCGATGCCGATCTCAGGTCGGGTCGCGCCGAGAGCGGTGATTGCACTGCTCAAACCCCGGCGGATCGCGGCCGTCGTGTCATCCACGCCGAAGCCGGACTGCAGGGCGACGCGGACATGGAACCCGCTTTCGTCGTGCAGGATGCGGTACTGACGTACGCCCGGAACGGCCGCCATCGGACTGCGCAGTACCAGCGGATGCACGACGATCTCGTCGCCGCCCCGGCCCGCGAGCCGAAGGATATCGTCGTTACGGCCTTCGATGCCGGCCACGACGCGGTACGGCCGCCCGCATGGGCAGGGCTCGGGCCGGATCGTCACCAGGTCCGATATCACGTAGCGAATCAACGGCTGGGTGCGGTTGACCAGACTGGTGATCAGGATGTGGTCGCCGGATTGGCCGGGTGGCACCAGCCGGTGGTTCTCGTCGACGACCTCCACGATGAATTGGTCCTCGAACAGGTGCAGCCCCGTGTGCTCGGAGCAGTGCACCCCAGAGATGCCGCTCTCGGTCGTTCCGTACAGCTCGAACCAGGCGCCGCCCCACGCGGATCGGACCGCAGATGCCAGATCACCGGTCGGTGTCTCTCCAGACGTCACGACGATTCGCGGGGCGATGTCGAGGCGCCCCTCCAGCTGCTCGATGGTCAGCAGAGAGACGACGGATGAGTAGGCATAGAGGAACTCCGGCCGGTGCGTGTTCAGCGCGGCAACGATCTCGCCGAGCGGGCTGGTGGCGGACAGCCGCAGGACCTTGAACAGCCCGGTGTCCGCGGTTGCGGACAACCGGTAACTCATGTGGGCCGGACGTGCCGCTCCGACCGCGGCAATCGGAATCCGGCGCGGCAGGCGCGGGCGCAGGCCCACGAAGTCCGACATCCGGTAGAAGCCGGCGACGATTTCGCGCCACTCCCGGCGGTCGTAGGCAAAGACGCCTTTGCGCCCGGTCGTGCCGCCTGTGGCCAGCACGCGGTACTCGTCGAGGTAGAGGTCGTCTCGTTCCAACCCGTCCAGATGCTCCTCGACGGCGCGCAATGTCAGCCGGGGATCACAAACCAACTCGTCGAAGTGATCCATCACGGTCGCCTTGTCGATGACCGGAAGCCGTTCGAGTTCGACCTCGTCGACGTCCTGATAGAGCCGGCGGTAGAACGCCGACCGAGTCCGGGCGTGGTCGACGATCTCGACCAGGCGCTTCTGCTGGTGTGCTCGCAACTGTTCTGACGTCCACCGGTCGTGCCCGGCGAGTTCACGCGAGCGCCGGATGGCTGGGATGTTCTCGATCAACCGTTTCATCGTGGGTCCGTCCTGTCTGTGAGAGCCGTCATCAGCACGCCGGCGACCTGAGGGAGCAGATCACCGTCGACATGCCCGCCAGCCATCGCCTCCAGAGCGAAGCCGTTCCCGAGGGCGAGGCCGATGGTGGCGACGCGGTCCGCGTCGAACACCAGAGATCGACCGCTGCGTTGTGTCATGGCCTCGAACGCGCGTGCGTAGGCCGTTCTCAGCACCGCGTGACGGGTAGCAAAGCGCTCCCGCAGATCACGGTCGCGGGAGGCGTGTGCCCAGAATTCGATGACCACGGCCGACCACTGGGGATCGTGCTCGATGGTGGCGACGAACTGGCGGGCCAATGCTTCGGCGTGTGCTCCGGGACTCACGGCTCGGGGGTCGGCGCTTTCGATGTCGCGAACCCGTGACGCGACCCGCTCGTCGAGAACCGCCAGGAACAGGTCGGCCTTGCTGTCGAAGGCGGAGTAGACCGCGCCCTTGGTGAATCCGGCCTCCTCTGCGACCGCGTCGAGGGTGGCGGCGTGGTATCCGTGCCTGAGGAACACCCGGCGCGCTGCCTGGACCAACAGGGTTCGGGTGCGGTCTCTGGCTTCGGCCCTGGACAGTCGCTGAACGCTCATACCGACGGTATTTTAATACCGACGGTATCTCACCGCAAGGGGCACGTGGGAAGCCGAAATGACCACGGGGACCATGCCTGCCTATACATCACTAGGCGTGTAAGCCTGGGGGTGTATGCACAGCGGTGGACCCCGTGGTCATTTACGACCCGACGACTGGTCAGATCCAGTTCCAGGTGCCCGGCCCGCGGAACCACATCCGGCGCAGCCAGTCGTCGAACGCGATCGTCGCGTCGACGTGGATCGGATAGAACCATGCCGCGATGACGACGACGGCGAGGACGTACGCGCCCGCGATCGCCGCGCCCCACATTCGCCTGTTGGGACTCGCGTCCGCCGGGCCGAGGATCAAGCCGAGCACGTAGACGACGGCCAAGACCAGGAACGGCGCGATAGCGACCGCGTAGAACGCGAACGTCGTCCGGCCGACGAACAGCAGCCAGGGTGCCCAGGTCGCAAGGACACCGGCGAGAATTGCGCCCGCCCGCCAGTCGCGCCGGCTGAGCCACATCCACAGACATCCGGCCAGGGCCAGGCATGCCCCCCACCACAGCAGCGGTGTGCCGAGGGCGAGCACCGCCTGGCTGCACTTGTCGACCTCGCAGCCCTGTTGGCCGTGTTCGAGGCTGGTGTAGTCGAACGAGACGGGACGCGTCAACAGCAACCAGCCCCACGCGTCCGAGGCGTAACTGTGCGGCGTGGCGAGCCCACTGTGGAAGTGCCACATCTCCCAGTGGTAGTGCCAGAGGCTGCGGGCCCAGTCCGGAACCACGGCGCCGATTCCGGTGGCCGGGTTCACTGCCGCCCACTGCCGTGACCAGCCCTCATCTCCAGCGATCCAACCGGTCCAGGAGGCGAGATAGATCACGATGGCAGATCCGACGATGGTGATGAATGCGATGGGTCCATCACCCACCACGGTGGACCGCAGCGGTGACCGCTGCCCGGCCGCACGCCGGGCTCCGAACTCCCAGCAGAGTGTCATCACGCCGAAGACGGCCAGCGCATACAACCCGCTCCACTTGGTGCCGCAGGCCAGGCCGAGCAATACGCCTGCGGCGAGCCGCCATGGCCGCCACGCGAACAACGGTGACCGATCCGCTCCCGAGTCGGCCCAGTCGGCATACATCGCCCGGGACCGGTCCCTGTCGACGAGCAGGCAGGCAAACGCTGCCACGACGAACATTGCCAGGATGCCGTCCAGGATCGCGGTCCGGCTGAGCGTGATGGACATCCCGTCGACGGCGAGAAGCAGCCCGGCCGTCGTGCCGAGCAGTGTCGACCGGAACAGCCGGCGGCCGGCCCGGGCCACGATCACCACCGTGACGATTCCGGCCACAGCAGTCGCGAGCCGCCACCCGGTCGGCTCCATCCCGACCAGCCTGATGCCCAGCGCAATGAGCCATTTGCCGATCGTCGGGTGTACGACGAACGACGGCTGGTCGGTGAAGATGTCGAGGTCGCCCTCGATGACCTTGTCGTCCGCTCCCTCGACGAAGGACCGAGCGTCACCGAAGCGCAGTAGCGAGTAGGCGTCCTTGGCGTAGTAGGTCTCGTCGAAGATGAACTTGCCGGGTCGTCCGAGGTCGACCAGGCGCAACACAGCAGCGACAGTTCCGGCGAACAGTGGACCCAGCCATCCCCACACGCCGTCCTGCGGCATCGGCCGAACCAGACGGGATCGGGCTGCGGACGTCGGTGCTGCCGGCAGCGGCGCCGGCTCCGACGCAGCCTCGACGGCGGCATCGGTGGTCCGGGTCACCGGGACATGGTAGGTGGGCTGCGAAGATGGCCAGCATGAGCGTCACCTCGCGAGGAGTCCTCGTGCTGGCAGCGACGCCGATTGGCGACGTCGAGGACGCACCGCCGGCGCTGGGCCGGGAACTCGCAGCCGCCGATGTCATCGCCGCGGAGGACACCCGGCGGTTGCGGCGGCTGGCCGACGCACTTGGCGTGGCCATCGGCGGCCACGTGGTGTCGTACTTCGACGGCAACGAGACGGCCCGGACACCTGAGATGGTCGAAGCCCTCGAGGGCGGCGCCCGGTTGCTGCTGATCAGCGATGCGGGGATGCCGTCGGTGTCCGATCCCGGCTTCCGGCTGGTCGCGAGCGCCATAGCGGTCGGCATTCGCGTGACAGTTGTGCCCGGCCCTTCGGCCGTTCTCGCCGCGCTGGCGGTGAGCGGCCTCCCGGTGGACCGGTTCTGCTTCGAAGGGTTCCTGTCGCGACGGCGGGGGGAGCGGGCACGGCGGCTTGCGGAGCTGACCGCGGAGCGACGGACGCTGGTGTTTTTCGAATCCCGCCATCGGCTCCCCGCAACCCTGGCCGCGATGCGTGACGCGTTCGGAGAGCGGCGTCGCGCCGCCGTCTGCCGAGAGCTCACCAAAACCCATGAGGAGATTCGTCGGGGGCCGCTGGCTGAGTTGGCGGCGTGGGCGGCCGAGGGCCGCGTACTGGGCGAGATCACAGTGGTCGTCGAAGGGGCGCCGGACCCGGCGACGGCAGCAGCGACAGCCGCTGAGGCAGCGGACATTGTCGCCACACGGGAGGCCGAGGGAGCCGACCGCAGGAAGGCGATCGCTGCCGTCGCCCGCGAGTCCGGCCTGTCCAAGCGCGACGTCTACGCCGCCGTGGTCGCTCGCCGGAACGACTCGTCCTCAAGCGGATCTTGACCCCAGGTACGGCGATCGGACCACCCAACATGACCCAAGATCGGCGCGGAGTGTCCACAGCCTTCGCGTGTTAAGGTGCGCGGCCGAGTGCCTAGGCGCACACTTCTACTGGAGGTGAAGACGTTGCACGACCTGACTATCACCCAGGAGACGTTCGAGTTCCGCTGCCGCGCCTGCGGGCACACCTGGGAGACCGAGTTCGAGACCCGCCGGTCCAGGGAATGGGCTGGTGCCGAGATGATCGAGTTCCTTATCAGCGGCCTGCCGGTTCCCTCGCCGTACGACGGCGTTGCCTGCCCGCGCTGCCGTGACATCCGCACTGCGGTGATCCCGCAGATTCACAGCGTGCGGTCTGCCCGAGCCGGCGAACCGACGCCCGGATAGAAACCGTTCGGCCGGAGTACGCACTCTGAGTAACCTGACCGCCGTGAGCCGGTTTTACGTCACGACGCCCATTTACTACGTGAACGACGCCCCCCACATCGGTCACGCCTACACGACCGTGATCGCGGATGCGCTCGCGAGGTGGCACCGGCTGAACGGCGACGTGACGTTCTTCCTCACGGGGACGGATGAGCACGGTCTGAAGGTGCAGCGCGCCGCAGAGGACAACGGCGTGACACCGCGCGAGTGGGCCGACCGCACCGTCGAGCGGTTCCGCGACGCGTGGAAGCTGCTCAACATCTCCAACGACGACTTCATCCGGACGACGGAGCCACGCCACCGGACCGCAGTCACGACCTTCCTGCAGCGCGTCTACGCCAACGGCCACATCGAGTTGGGGACGTATGAGGGGCTGTACTGCGTCTCCTGCGAGGCGTATTACACAGTCGACGATCTGGTGGACGGCACGCTGTGCCCGATCCATCTCCGCCCAGTGGAAGAAGTCCGCGAGGAGAACTACTTCTTCAAGCTGTCCAGCTTTCAGGAACGGCTGCTGGACCTGTACGAATCGCGGCCCGACTTCGTGCAGCCGGAGAGCAAGCGCAACGAGGCGCTGGGATTCATCCGCCAGGGTCTGCAGGACTTCTCGATCAGCCGGACGTCGATCAGCTGGGGGATCCCGATTCCGTGGGATGCCGGGCACGTCACTTATGTATGGTTCGACGCGCTCACCAACTACATCACCGCCATCGGATACGGACAGGACGATCAGCGGTTCGCAACCTGGTGGCCGGCGACCCACCTGATCGGCAAGGACATCCTGCGTTTCCACTGCGTCTACTGGCCGGCAATGCTGTTGGCCGCTGGGCTGGAACCACCCGCGACCGTGTTCGTACACGGCTTCCTCCTGGTCGGCGGCGAGAAGATGAGCAAGACCAAGCTGAACCAGATCGCTCCTGCCGACCTGGTGGACGAGTTCGGGGTCGACGGTTTCCGGTACCACTTCCTCCGCGACACCCCGTTCGGCCCGGATGGCGACTTCTCTTACGAGCGGATGGTCGACCGCTACAACGGCGATCTGGCCAACAACCTCGGAAACCTGCTGGCGCGGGTGGCCGCCGTCGTCGGCAGTAAGTGCGACGGCGTGGGTCCTGCGCCACGCGCGGACAGCCCGCTGGCCATAGTTGCTGCCGGCGTCGTCGAGGCTGCCGCGGACGCGTGGGCGAACGTGCAGCCGTCGGTCGCCCTCGAAGCTACCTGGCGGCTGGTGCGGGAAACCAACGTGTACCTGGAGGCCAACGAGCCGTGGAAGCTCGAGCCCGGGGCGCAGGTAGACGCGGTGATGGGAGACGCGTTGGAGGCGCTGCGCATCGTCGCGCTGCTTGCCTGCGCGGCCGTGCCGGCCAGCTGTGACGAGCTCTGGCGGCGCATCGGGTTGTCCGGCTCACCTTCGGATGGCAGGCTTCCCGGCGCGGCTACGTGGGGTGGCTATCCAGGCGGGTTGGGCGTGGTCAAGGGCGGTTCGCTGTTCCCCCGCGTCCAGCCCGGCTAGCCATGCGTCAGGGGCGGGTCTCGGCGACGGACCGGGTCACGATCTCCTCGAGTACGTCGGGGTCGACGTCGGACAGCCGTTTGATGTACAGGCAGGACTTTCCGGTCGAGTGTTTGCCCAGCCGGCCCAGCAGCAAGGCATAGCCGTCGAAGCCCTCGGTGATGTAGAGCGTCAACGACTGCTTACGCGGCGACATCCCGACGTCGAACCAGTCGAGCTCCCGGCCGCTTTCGTACACCAGATGCTGCTGGCCGAACCCGACGATGCTGCTACCCCACATCGTCGCAGGAGCACCAGTGACCCGAGCCATGAGCGCGCATACCTGCTTGGCGTCTTCGCGGCGCTGCGGATCCGGCACGTTGTCGAGAAAGACCGCCACGTCGTCGTCGTTCGGCTGTGTCTTCAGCTCCGCCACGCGCCGTCACCTCGAACAGTTCAACCCGGACCACTCGCCGCCGGTCGCAAGCCTACTGATGGACCACGCATAAACCGTTCGAGCGGCGTTGTTCCTCGCCCTACGATCAGGACTCGATGTCCCGTCACGTGCTCACGGCGGTGGCCTGGCCATACGCAAACGGCCCCCGGCACATCGGTCATGTCTCCGGTTTCGGGGTTCCGTCCGACGTGTTCAGCCGGTACCAGCGGATGGCGGGCAACGACGTACTGATGATCAGTGGCACCGACGAGCACGGCACGCCGATCCTGGTCCAAGCCGAGCATGAAGGGGTCAGCCCGCGCGAGCTCGCCGACCGGTACAACCGGGTGATCGCGCACGACCTGCACGATCTGGGGCTTTCCTACGACTTGTTCACCCGCACCACCACGCGAAACCACTACGCCGTGGCGCAAGAGATGTTCACCACCTTGCATCGCAACGGGTACATGGTCGCCCAGACGACCTTGGGCGCGGTCTCTCCGTCGACAGGACGGACCCTGCCGGACCGCTACATCGAGGGCACCTGCCCGATATGCGGGTACGACGGCGCCCGTGGCGACCAGTGCGACAACTGCGGCAACCAGCTGGACCCGACGGACCTGGGGAACCCCCGCAGCAGGGTCAACGGCGAGACACCCCTGTTCGTCGAGACCGAGCAATTCTTTCTCGACCTGCCAGCACTCGCGGATGCGCTCGGCTCATGGCTGCAGACACGCACGGGCTGGCGTCCCAACGTGTTGAAGTTCTCCCTCAACCTGCTCGACGACCTGCGTCCGCGTGCCATGACTCGCGACATCGACTGGGGGGTGCCGGTACCGCTGGCGGGCTGGGAAGACAACCTGAACAAGCGGCTCTATGTCTGGTTCGACGCAGTGATCGGCTACCTGTCGGCGTCGATCGAGTGGGCGCGGCGCACAGGTGACGACGACGCGTGGCGGGCCTGGTGGACCGACCCGGCGGCCTCGTCCTTGTATTTCATGGGGAAGGACAACATCACCTTCCATTCGCAGATCTGGCCTGCCGAGCTGCTCGGCTACGGCGGTCGCGGTTCCCGCGGCGGGTCGCCCGGGCCATTCGGGGTTCTCCAGCTGCCGACCGAGGTCGTCTCCAGTGAGTTTCTGACCATGGAAGGCCGGAAGTTCTCGTCCTCCCGCGGCGTGGTCATCTACGTCAACGAATTCCTGTCCCGCTATGAACCTGACGCCTTACGGTTCTGGATCGCTGCAGCCGGCCCGGAAACCCAGGACACCGATTTCACCTGGGCCGAGTTCGTGCGCCGCAACAACGACGAGCTCGTCGCCGGCTGGGGGAACCTGGTCAACCGAACCATGTCGATGATCGCCAGGAACGTGGGCTCGATTCCGGACGGCGAGGAGTTGACCGGAGCCGACCATGCACTGCTCGCCATCACGCGGTCCGCGTTCGACAAGATCGGCCGCTTGCTCGAGACCAACCGGCAAAAGCAAGCGCTGCAGGAGGCCATGCGGGCGGTTAGCGAGGCCAACGCGTACGTGTCGCAGCAGGCACCGTGGGCGCTCCGCGCGAGCGACCCGAAGCGGATGCTGACGGTCCTGCACGTGGCGGTCCAAGCGGTACAGGACTGCAATACGTTGCTCACGCCTTTCCTGCCGCACGCGGCCGAGCGGATCCACGCGGCGGTCGGGGGAGCCGAACGGTGGTCGGATCGAGCAGAGGTCCGCGAGGTCGACGACGTCGACGGCGGCCCAGGCTACCCGGTGATCATGCTCGACGACGGCCGCGGCTCGGCGCGCTGGCAGTCCACGCCCGTCGTCGTGGGCACGCCGATTCTGGAACCGACCCCGGTGTTCACCAAGCTCGATCCCTCGGTCGTCGAGCAAGAGCTGGCCCGGCTGGAGCAACGTGCGACAGGCTGAGCCGATGCAGCGGCCGCCGGCCCCCGATCCGCTGCCGTCGCCGGTGACGGACACCCATTGCCACATGGACATCGCACGCGGACCGGACCGGTCGTGGACCGGGCCGGAGGAGGCGCTGGCCGACGCCGCCGCGGTCAACGTCACACGGGTGGTGCAGATCGGCTGCGACCTGCCGGGCGCCAAGTGGGCGGTGACAGCGGCCCAGCGGTTTCCGGCCGTCGTCGCGGGTGTCGCCGTCCACCCGAACGAGGCACCCAGGCTGGCGGCCCGCGGTCGACTCGACGACACCCTGACCGAGATCGACCGGCTGGCCGGTTCCAACGACCGGGTCCGCGCCGTCGGCGAGACCGGCCTGGACTTCTTCCGCACCCGCGCCGACGGTCACGCCGTCCAGGAGGCGTCCTTCCGCGCGCACATCGAGATGGCCCGTCGGCATGGGAAGGCACTGGTCATCCATGATCGCGACGCGCATGCGGAGGTCCTGCGCATCCTCGATGAGGAGACGCTTCCGGACCGGGTCGTCTTCCACTGCTTCTCCGGTGATGCGGACATGGCCAGGCACTGCGCAGGGCACGGATGGTTCGTCTCCTTTGCCGGTCCGGTCACCTTCGCCAACGCCGGTTCGTTGCGCGGTGCTTTGGCTGAGACGCTGCTGGATCGGGTGCTCGTCGAGACCGACGCGCCATTCCTGACGCCGCATCCGCACCGCGGGAAACCGAACGCGTCCTACCTCGTGCCGCTGACTGTCCGGCGGATGGCCGAAGTACTGAACACACCGCTAGACGATCTCTGTGCGGCTGTGCAGCGCAACACCGATGCGGCGTTCGGACCATGGTGAGCCCGCGATTCGCAGCTCAACACTCCCCGGATCGCCGTTGTGGTTGCCGATGGTTCGGCCTGGCCCGGTGATGGGTATCGGAGTGATGTGCCGATTGGTTCGCAACCGCGTGGCCGGCGAGGAACGGTTGATCGTCCGTACAGTGCGCTCAACCTGCGTCTCGTGCTGGCTGTATTCGGCCTTGTTACCTGCAGTGTCCTGGCGGCGGTTCTATTCGGGGCCGGCATCGACGCACTCGGTTGGGTGATGGTCGGGTTGGCGGTTGTCGCGGCCGTGGATCTCGTGGTGGTGCAGCTGCGGCGGCGGGCCCGCCGGCGGATCGAGCGCGGGCACCGGTCCTTGTTCGAGTAACCACTAGCGCGCGCCCGGTTTGGCATCGCGCCGGTAACCCGTTACCGTCCTGAGACTGTTAGCCGGGATCGGGGAGGATTCCAGCGGCCTTCGGGGGAGGGAGCAGGACCGGCTGGAGACCCGTGCCCGGGTAGATCGACTCCCCTGGAGCACAGTGCGTCTCCCCCTGAAGGCGCTGGCAATCAATGTTGCCGTTGTTTCCGCACTTGTCGGCGGAACCACCGCCTACGCCACCTTCGACTACACCGTCACACTCAGCGTCGACGGCAAAGCCCAGTCAGTGCACACCTTCGACGACACCGTCGGAGACGTTCTGGTTGCCCAGGACATCGAGCTGGGATCCCACGATGTTGTAGCCCCTTCAGTCGACAGTCCGATCGAGGACGGCAGCGAGATCGCCATCCGATTCGGTCGTCAGTTGACCGTGACCATCGACGGCGTCACGCGAGAGGTGTGGACCACGGCCCTTTCGGTCGACGAGGCGCTCGACGACCTGGGTATCCGGGCTGCCGGTGCTGAACTGTCGGTTTCCCGGTCGCTCGGCATCGGCCGCCACGGGCTCGACTTCGAGATCCGCACCCCCAAGGAAGTGACCGTGGTCGCCGACGGCACGTCGACAGCCGTCACGACCACAGCGATCACCGTCCGCGAGGCACTCGACGATGCCGGTATCACCCTGGCCAAGCTCGACCGGGTCAGCCCGGTGCTCGAGGTCCGGGTCAGCGACGGTCTCAAGCTCACGGTGCAGCGTGTTGTCGCCGAGAAGCGCACCGTGACCGTGGCCGTCGAGCACAAGGTCATCCGGAAGAACGACAACTCGTTGTACGAGGGCGACACCAAGGTCGAGGTCAACGGACGCGACGGGAAAATCGAGCAGGTAGTGGAGGTCCTCATCGTCGACGGCAAGGAGGGCAAGCTTCGGGTGCTCTCCGAGGAGACTGTCCTGGCCGCCATCACCCAGGTCGTCCTGGTGGGCACCAAGGAGCGCCCAGCGCCTGAACCTCCGGCGATCGACACCTCCGTCGACGGCGGTGTCTGGGACCTGCTCGCCGAATGCGAATCGGGCGGTAACTGGTCGATCAACACGGGCAACGGCTACTACGGCGGGCTGCAGTTCTCATTGAGCACCTGGCAGGCCTATGGCGGCTCCGGGTATCCGCACGAGAACAGCAAGGCCGAGCAGATCCGGATCGCCATCAAGGTTCGCGACGCGAGCGGTGGGTACGGCCCCTGGCCGGCCTGTGCCGCCGAGCTCGGGCTGCCCACGTAGCAGCACTACGCTCACCGCGGTGAGCGCTGACGAGCCGTCCGCCGGTCCCATGTTGATGGGGCCGGCGGACGTTCGTCGTCGGGCGGCAGACCTTGGCCTGCGGCCCACCAAGGGACGTGGACAGAACTTCGTCGTCGACGCGAACACTGTGCGGCGTATCGTCCGCACGGCGGGTGTGGGCCCCGGCGATGTCGTCGTTGAGGTCGGTCCCGGCCTCGGCTCGCTGACGCTGGCGCTGTTGCCTCAGGTTTCGCGCGTCCTTGCCATCGAAGTAGACCCGACGCTGGCGGAAGCTCTGGCCGCGACCGTGGCGGCCTTCGCGCCGGGGATGGCCGATCGTCTCGATGTCATCCAGGCGGACGCGTTGCGGGTGACCGAGCTGCCCGGGCCAGACCCGACCGCGCTGGTCGCCAATCTGCCGTACAACGTCGCAGTACCGGTTCTCCTGCACCTCCTCGAGACGCTACCCACGCTGCAGGGGGGTTTGGTGATGGTCCAGAAGGAGGTGGCTGACCGGCTGGCCGCCCAGCCGGGATCGCGTACCTATGGTGTGCCGTCGGTCAAGGCGGCGTGGTACGCCGACGTGCGGCCGGCCGGTACGGTCGCCCGGACCGTGTTCTGGCCCACTCCGAACGTCGACTCCGCTCTGGTGAGACTCATCCGCCACGACCCTCCGGCCGGGGCCGCTCGACGCGAGGTGTTCGCAGTGATCGACGCGGCATTCGCGCAGCGGCGCAAAACCCTGCGGGCAGCCTTATCCCGGTGGGCGGGCTCCCCGCCTGCAGCGGAGGCCACCTTGCGCGCCGCCGGCATCGATCCAGGAGCACGTGGCGAGCAGTTGGCCGTCGATGACTTCGCCCGCATCGTATCGACACGATCGGGCACAGCAGGTCAGCGCGCCGAGTAGCCTCCCGCCCATGCCGTCGGTAACCGTCCGCGCGCCGGCGAAGATCAACCTCGCTCTCACGGTCGGGCGACGCGGGCCCGATGGCTTCCACGAGCTGGCCACGGTCTTCCACGCCGTTTCCCTGTGCGACGAGGTTGTTGCCAGCTCGGATGAAGAAGTCACGGTCAGCGCCGAAGGCGCCGGGTCCGATCGGGTACCGCTCGACAATTCCAACCTCGCTATCCGAGCCGCGCATGCGCTCGCGGCCTATGCCGGTGTCAGCACCGGCGCGAGGCTGCATATCCGCAAGGACATCCCCGTGGCTGCCGGCCTGGCCGGCGGGAGTGCCGACGCAGCCGCCGCCCTGATCGGCTGCGATGCGCTCTGGGAAACCGGGCTGGGCCGTCCGGAGCTGTCGAACCTGGCCGCTCGGGTGGGCAGTGACGTGCCGTTCGGGCTTGCTGGCGGCACGGCACTGGGCACGGGACGAGGGGAGCGGCTCACTCCCGCAATGGTCGGCGGCACGTTTCACTGGGTGCTGGCCGTCGCCGAGTATGGACTCCCTACATCCGAGGTCTACGCCACTCTCGATGACCTGCGCGGCCATGCCTTCGTCGCTAGGCCCGCGGTCGCGCCCGATGTGCTGGCGGCACTCCGTGCGGGGGATGCCAACGCGCTAGGCGGTCTGCTCACCAATGACCTACAGCCGGCCGCATGCACGCTGGCTCCGCAATTGACCGCGACGCTCCAGACTGGGCGTGATCTCGGCGCCCTCGGTGCCGTGGTTTGCGGATCCGGGCCGACGTGCGCCTTCCTGGTCCGCGACGCGGAGCACGGGCTCGACCTCGCGGTCGGGCTCACGTCGGCGCAAGCGGCTCCCGACATTCGGCGGGCGACGGGCCCGGTATCGGGTGCGCGGATCGTCGGGTAGGGCCGCCTGCCGCGGACCCGTAGGCCACTTGGAGCGACGCCGCGGCTGTTAGGTCAACTCCACGATCACGGGTGCGTGATCGGAAGGCCCGGTGCCCTTGCGGGTCTCGCGGTCGACCCAGGCGTCGGTGATTCGGTCCGCAAACGGGCCGCTCGCGTACACAAGGTCGATCCGCATCCCCATATCCTTGTGGAACATGCCGGCGCGGTAATCGCAGTAGGTGAACGGGTTCGGCCCCTTGCCGGGCCGCGGGATGACATCGGTCAGGCCGAGATCTCGCAGCGTGGCGAGTCGCTCCCGCTCGGCTGGCGTCACATGGGTTGAGAACCTGAACACGGCGGGATCCCACATGTCGGCGTCGGTCGGCGCCACGTTGAAGTCGCCGCAGATGACTGCCATCGGATGCTGGGTGAGTTCGGCCTGGATGGTCGAGCGGAGGGCGTCGAGCCAGGCCAGTTTGTACGTGTAGTGGGGATCCGACGGCGTCCGCCCGTTCGGCACGTACACGCTGTGCACCCGGATTCCACCGCAGACAGCGGCGATCGCCCGGGCCTCCGGGTCCGGATACCCCGGCTCGTCGTCGAGACCGGTCCGAACATCCTCCAGCCCAACCCGGGAGACGACCGCGACACCGTTCCAGCGGCCCATCCCGTGCACCGCGACTTCGTAGCCGAGCCCGCGTAACTCTTCGACCGGCATGTCGTCCGCCGCGACCTTGGTCTCCTGCAAGCAGGCGACGTCGGATCGGCGGGTTTCCAGCCAGTCGAGCAGCCGCGGCAGACGCGCCGTGATCGAGTTGACGTTCCAGGTCGCGAGGCGCACGGGCCGACGGTAGCTGCTGACTGCCGAACGGTTGGCCGCCGGCTCAGAAGTACAGGCCGTACTCGGCGAACCAGGTTTGCGGGTTGACTGCGTCGCCGCCCCCGGGATGCACCTCGAGGTGGAGATGCGGACCGGTCGAGTTGCCGGTGGTGCCAACGCTGCCGATCTCCATTCCCGGCGTGACCTCGCCCGAGCGCAGGGCGTATCGG
>JBKPAG010000044.1:0-19820 GCA_046726315.1 Actinomycetota bacterium
TCGATTGGAAAAGAAGGGTGGATCGAGGTAGACCAAGTCCACGCACTCATCCGGGAACTGTGCGAGTTGTTGAAGGTTGTCCTCCCGGTACAGAACACCAGTCTCCAAGGACGACATGGTCATAGCTGTCCCCCGTCCGACCGTAGGGAAGTGCGGTCGAGCAGCTGCACCATGATCACACCAGTCACACCGCTAACACAAGGGCAATGGGGTAAATGGAGATCAAAGCTGGGGTCAGCATCCGCCAATTGCCTCTCGCCATGGCTCTGACCTGCGACGATGAGTTTCGCTAGCCTCTCCTAGCGACAGGGTCCGACAGCTTGAAAGCGGAAGTCAGGCCAATATCGATCGGGCGGCCATCGCGGCGCTACCAAGCCACCTCGTCCCACGGTCCCTGGCAGAAGACCGCGAACGAAACGTCGCGAGCCTCGAGGTACGACGTGTCCTGGACGTTCCAGATGCTGAGCGTGCAGCCCTCGCACTGGTCGGCGATCGGCTTGCCGAGGTGCCACATGTGCTTGTAGACGACGAGCTGATTACGCCCTTCGAAGACGTCCAGCAACGGGGTCGGACCGTCCGAGCCGACCAGCACGGCTGCGGCGTCGACCTCGGTCATCGGCAGGCGTCGGCGGGCCGCCGCGATCGCGTCGCCCTCCCGAGTGTGGGCCTTCTCCCGAGTGAGGAGCGCGGTGCGCTCGCCGAGCCAGGTCTCTCGGTCCACGACTGGCGGGGCGGCCGTGGGTTCCGTGTGTGCCATGTCGCGGTCTTCCAAACAGACGTTCCGCTCCTGTGAAGAGCGGGATGTAGGTTGCCGGCCAAGCGAAATACGGGGCCCTCGATGACGCGCGCCGCGCCGCCAACGCCCTCGACCGAACTGCTTCGCCGACCTGCACGAGGCGGTTCGTAGCATTTCCGGGCAGGATCCAGATCTGCTCCAGGGCTGCTGCCATCACCCCTCTTGAAAGGCCGCGAGGCTTTCACGAGATACCCGGTCAGACTGACGCGCCGGGCAGAACTCATCGCCGACGTTGGTACATCCTGGCCGACGCTGTTGTGCCCTGCCGTCGGCCGGCCCCCGCGAGAGCCCAACTGCGCCGGTTTACGAGCTGCATCGCGACGACGCCGCATCGCGTCACACGCCACCGTCAACACACTCAACTGTCAGGACGCGTCGGCTTCCCCGTGGAAGGGCGCGACGAGTGACTCGAGCGGTGCTTTCGGGAGCACGATCCACCCCTCACGACGCGCCTGTTGCAGGAGGTGTGCTTCATCAGGAGTACTCGTTTTGGAGAGGGCTGCCGCCCGGCTTGTGAGGGCGGCAATCACTGCGTCCAGGGCATCGTCGGAGTCAGCGCACTGGTCAAAGTGGGCTCGAAGGTCGAGCCATGGTGTTCGCTTGAGCAGTGCGCCGATTAGCGCCTCGCGCGCGCCGCGCCGCTCCGGGCCTTTGTACGCCCGAAAGGGGAGGCCCCAACACCGAAGAGATGCCGCGGGGTAGACCTCGACGACAATTCCATTGCCGGCACGGTCGACCGGGCGGCCCTCGGCCGCCAGGCGCGACAGAATCCCGGCAGCTCGCATGGCTGTCAAACCGATCCGGTCGGCCGCCACACTCAGAGGAGTCAGCCCGGTCCGTTCTCTCACCGCCCGATCGGTGGCTCGGTAGGCAAGCTGGCGGCGCCAGTCCCGGCCGGCCAGATCCTGCGGCGCCACAACGTGACCGGCGTGATGCTCTTGTAGGAACTGCAGGAAGTCATCCGGCCAGCCCAGCGGGCAGTCGATCCCGAGCTTGTCCGCGTCCTTTGCGGCGTTGGTAATGGCGGCATCGTCGACGTCGAGCGCCAAGGACTGAACGGCTGCGCCAGTGACGGACCAGTCCAGGACGGCCATCGCAGTGTTGGCGGGCTCAGTCGCCAAGTCGACACCTACCGTGATCACTCACGCAGCGTAAGCCGAAGGCCTCAATGCGTTGGCGCGCAGTGCTGGTGAGGGTGCTCAACGCGACGGCCGCGAATGCCAGACCCCAGAAGATCGTGGCGATCCCCCAGGCCTGGCCCAAGCTGCCCAGGTGCGTCGGGTTGCCACCGAGACAGCGCCGAGCCAAACAGCGGCAACAGACGACGGCAGCCTAGAGAGTCTCCAGCCAGGAGCGCCGGCCCGGCCGGCTAGCACTGAAATCGCCGCGGAACCCGCCAGGGCCACGCCGAGGGCACCTGCATCGGAAGATGCATCAACCCCCACCTGTCGTCATCCGGCTTCCCGGCGTGCGCAGCCTGGATCATCCAGATCCAGGCCGGCGCACACACCCTCACCGCCGCCGACCCGCTACCCAACGACCTCCGCGAAGCTCTCGCAAACATCCACGGCTCCGCCAAACGTACGCACTAATTTGAGCCAACTCGGGTGAGATCGGCGTCGGGAACTCGACGCGGGTGGCCTCGAACTTGTACGTGACCTTGAGCACCGGCGAGTAGATCGGTTCGACCGGGATGCGGCCGATGTCCTGGCCGGGATGCTTACATGACGACCGTTCGTAATGCTCCGAGCTGACCACGAGTGGCAGGCCTGTAGGACGGGTCTGTCGAACCTCTATCTCTTAGTGACGTGCGTCAGGTTGCAGCGCGTCGCCGCCGGTCTGCCGAGCCGCGCAGGTAGCCTGCGAGCCCGAGGATGACGAACGCATCGACCGTGTGCAGGCCGCCCAGGATCGGCGTGTCCTCCCCGGCGCGGCCGAGGATCGACTGCACCGGGTAGGTGAGCAGGAAGAGTACGAACGACAGGCCGATCGCCCGCCCACTTGACCGCGCGACGAGTGCAGCGATGAGGATCAGCAGGGCCACCACTCCCATGATCATGCCGGTGAGCCGGTGCGGGTCGAGCGCCGTCTCACCCTCGCTGCCAACCTCCTGGTCGAGGCCCCACACGCCAAGACCGGCGAGGAAGACCTGCACGACGCCGAGGATGAGGAAGAGCACGAGCAGCCCCTGGTACACCGCAAATGCGCCACGGCGGGCGCCGGTCAAGGCCGGGGCCGTCTCGGCTGCAGCGGGGTCGGTTGGCGAAGCTGCCTGATCCGACATGGGTTCCACCTCCTCCTTCCAGCGCGGCCGGTCGACCGCCCGCGCGACCTGATTTGCACCACGGTTTTGCCGATCACTCCGGCACGTTGCCGGTGTCGTCCCCCACGGCGTACGGCGTCGAGACACCCTCGTACCCGAGGTGCATGACGAAGCCGTCGGCCGCGTGATTCAGATCATGACAATGATCCATCCAAACACCTGGGTTGTCCGCCAAGAACGCAACCTCGTAGGTCTCCCCGGGTGCCACGTTGAGTGTGTCGGTCCACCACGGGCTGCCTGTCGCCGCGGTCCCATTCCGGGTCAGGACCAGCACGTGGTGGCCGTGCAGATGCATCGGATGGTGTGCGGTACTCCGGTTCACGAAGGTCACCCGCACGGTGTCCCCGTTAGCGACCATGAACATCGGCATCCGCGGGAAAAGCTCGCCGTTGACCGCCCACTGGTAGCCGGGCTGGCCGTCCAGGAAGCCGATCTTGCGGTCCATCACCATCCGGAAGTCGCGGGTGAACGGCCCGTCCCGGTCGATGGCCGTCGGTGCCGGTGAACCGTAGCTGATCAGGTCGACGTCGCCCGCGGACGAGCCATTCGATGCCGGTGGCCCGTCGCCGAGCACCATCCGCACGTTCTCGCCGAGCCCGGACAGTGTCACCGCTTGCCCGCCGGCCGGCATCGCGAACGTAACGTCATAGCGACCCCCCGCGGCCAGCAGGAGCGACTTGTTGGCCACCTCGGTCGGTCCAACCACGTCCGTCCCGTCGATCGCAACGAGTTTGTACGGCACACCGGCGATCCGGTATTGATGCGGAACGTTGTCGGTATTGACCAACCGCAGCCGCACCGGTGTGCCGGGAGCGACCTTGTGCCGCTCCACCCGCGTCGCAGCTTCCCAGCGGCCGCCCGGTGCGAAGCCGTCCGGCGGCCGCCAGCTGTGGTCCACCACGGCGAGATCCGTACCGTCCCCGGGCTGGTCAGCTTCCCTCGGAAGCACGACGAACGCGCCGAAGAGCCCATGGTCGATCTGAACGGCCGAGGTCTGGTGGGAGTGGTACCAGAACGTGCCGGTCTGCTCGACTCGGAACCGGTACGTATAGCTCTCGCCGTCGGCCACGGCGTCCTGGGTGACGCCGGCGACACCGTCTTCGGCGTTCGGCACGTTCACGCCGTGCCAGTGGATCGTCAGCCCATCCTTGACACCGGCGTTTCGAACAGTCACCTCGACCAGATCGCCTTGGTGCGCCTCCAGCCGCGGGCCCGGAATCGACCCGTTGAAGGCGAAGCCGCGCACGGCTCGACCGCTGGCCGTGGTGACGTCCTTCGGGCTCGCCGTGAGCGTGTAGCGCACGTCGGGCTCACCGGTTCGCGGACCGGTCAGGTCGGTTACCGAAATCGACCCTGAATGGTCGTGGTCGCCTTGCTCGCCAGACGGAGCGCCGCCGGTATCCACGGCGTAGTCAGCGAGGTCGTAGCGTCCCGGCAACCGGCTGCTCCACCAAGCTGTACCGATCCCGGCGACGAGCACGAGTGCCGGCACTGCAACGGCCACCGTACGAACCAACGGCCGCGCCGTCGGGGAAACGCCGGTGCCGGTAATCGCCAGCCAGGCCAGCGGAGGTCCAAGAATCGCGAGCGCAGTGAGCCATGCGGCGGTCGCCGGGCTCGGCAACAGCAGGCCGTCGACGACTGCAAGAAAGGCTGCACCGGCGGCGGCCGCGGCACTCATGACTACGGCCGCGCCTGCCCTCGTGCCAACACTGAGCGGCGAACGCATCGCGACCAGCAGCGCTCCGGCAACTGGGATGGCGACCATCGGTAGTTGGTAGGTGAGCTGGCGGGACGCGAACTCCCATCCATAGCGGGCAAGCAGCATGCCCATCACGAGCCGCAGTGCGACGAGCGCCAGCGCCACCGCGAGGAAGAGTCGGATCCGGCCCGTCACCGGATGCCCAGTCAATGCGCCATGCAGCGCGGCGCCGACCGCCGCAGCGACGAGGACGGCTACCGCGAGGTCGGCATAGAAGAGGGCCGAGTAGTCCACAACGAGGCCACGCTGCCAGCGCTTGCGGACCCGGTCAACGACGGCGCAACAGCATCAGCAGACGACCACGGTCGTAGGGGGCCGATGGCCCCTGTGTCGCGAGCCGATACGAATCGCTGCCGTGCCCCGACGGGGATTCGCATCTCGATCTCGACTGCGCCCTGCCAGGCAGCGATTAACCCGCCTTGTGTGGTTTTGAGTTGCCCCTCAGTTTGCGTGTGAAGATCGACATGCGAATCGCTGCAGCATTACCGCGGCTAATCGCATTCGATCTTCGGGACGTCGACAAGCTGCCTTGAGGTGCCGTAGCTAGAACGGCGGCGTTGCCGCGGCAGTTAGGAGCGGAGGGTGCGAGTTCGGCTGCGCGTGCCGCCATCTCCTCGGGAGTATCGGGATACCGAATGTCCCCAACCCAGCGCCCAGCAAGCGCCGACGTGGAAAGAGGGTGGCGTCAAGGTGGGATGACCAGCGGCTGTACAAGCCGCGGTAGCGCATGTGCTGCCGCGGCGTTGCGCCGGACACCGCCGCGCGATGCAGTGGGCGAAGTTGGATGCTGTCGTCCGTTGTTGGCCGTTCAGGTGAGGCGTCGGCGGGTCCACCAGAAGCAGAACCCGGCGAGCAGTATGGCGACGCCGAGCAAGATCCCGGTTTCGGTCCATTGGAGGGGCCAGAAGTGGGAAGCGGGGTGGTAGGTGAGGTCTTGGCGTAGGCCGAGGGTGCCGAGCCATTCCCCGCAGGCTTGGGGGGAAACGTTCATCGAGCAGTGTTGCGGGTCGGCGGGTCCGGTGAACACCTCGCCGGTGGGGGTGATGGTCTGGTTTGACAGCACCCAGGCATCGGGCAGGTTGTCGCTGCCGATCACCGTCATCTGGCGGGTGTCAGGGTTGATCCCGATCGTGTCCATTGATGAGGTGTCCAGCGGGCTGGTGGTGTGGCTGGCGGATACCAGGCGTTCCCGGATCCATACCTGCATCGATACGACGACGGCGCCGTAGACGGCCAGGGTGGCGGCCATGGCCGGCACGGTGCGGCGGATGAGCATACCCGCGGTGACGCCGAGGATGAAAGCGAACAGGGCGTAGCCGATCGGGACGATACCGCGGGCGCCGTAGATCAGGGGGGTGATCCGATCGCCGGTCGCGTCGTCGATGCGATGCGCCCAGGAGGTGACCCCCCAGCTGAGCAGCCCGGCGGTGGCTGCCGTCGCTCCGCCGATGATAGCCAGTTTGGTAGCGAGCCAACGGGTGCGGGTGACCGATTGGTTCCAGGCCAGGCGGTGCGTGCCGGTTTCCAGCTCGCGGGCGAGCAGCGGGGCGCCCCAGAAGATGCCGATCAGCGCGGGCACCAGGTACATGGTCGCGGTGGCGAGGTCGTAGACGGTGCCGCTGGTGCCGGTCCTGACCTCGCGGAGGAATGTGTCGATCGCGGTGGTGCAGTCGCTGCCGCAGGCGGCGACGTTGGCGGTGTCGTATGCGTCCGCGATGCTGCGGCCGGTGATCACCAGCAGGACGCCGAGTGCGGCCAGGGCGGCGACCGTGAGCCAGGTCTGGGTTCGGAACTGGCGCCAGGTGAACCAGATCATCGTGTCGCCTCCAATGCGGGCCGGTGGTTTCCGGGGGGCTGCGACATATAGGCCAGGACCAGGTCTTCGAGGGTGAGCTGTTCCACGGTGTAGGAGAGGTCGTCGATCGGGGTGCTGCTGCGCACGATCAGGGTGGACTGCCGGTCGGTGTGGCTGCCCTCGATCACCTCGGCGCCGGCGGGCAGGTTGGCCGGGTCGCGGCGGGCGCCGGTGAGCCGGTGGTGGCTGGCCAGCAGGTCGTCGACCTCGCCGGCGACACGGACCCGGGAGGCGACCAGCACGATCAGGTAGTCGCAGACGCGTTCCAGGTCGGACACCAGGTGCGAGGACAAGATCACGCCGGCGCCGTGTTCGGCGGTGTAGGCCATCAGGCCCTGCAGGAATTCCCGCCTGGCCAGCGGGTCGAGGCTGGCCACCGGCTCGTCAAGGATGAGCAGCTCGGGTCGTTTCGCGACGGCCAGTGTCAGCGCGAGTTGGGCGCGCTGCCCTCCGGAGAGCTTGCCGGCCCTCTGAGATGGGTCGAGGCCGAGGCTGGTGATCCGGTCCTCGGCCAGCCGCCGATCCCAGCCCGGGTTGGTGTGCGCACCGAACCGCAGGTGGTCGGCGATGGACAGGCCGGCATAGGTGGGTGCGTCCTGGGCGACGAAGCCCACCCTGGCCAGCTGCGCCGCGCCGGATGCCGGGTGGCCGCCAAGCACCTCGACCCGGCCCGCCGTGGGCGGCAGCAGGCCCACCGCGATGTGCAGCAAGGTCGTTTTGCCGGCACCGTTCGGGCCGACCAGGCCCACGACCCGGCCGGGCGGGATGGCCAGTGTGCAGTCGGTCAACGCCAGGCGTCGGCCGTACCGCTTGGACAGGCCCTCGGCCTGCAGCACCGGGCTGCTCATGCGGTCTCCTCTATCGGGGTGCGGAATGTGGTCACGAAAAGGGCCTCGATGCTTTCGGCGTCCATACCGGCTGCTCGTGCCCGGGCGAGCCAGGCGCGTAGCTCTTCGCGGAGTGGACCGTGCGCGGCCAGCGACTTGTTGGTCAGGGTCCGGGTGACGAAGGTGCCCACCCCGGGACGCGGGGCGACCAGACCCTCGTATTCGAGTTCCCGGTACGCCTTGAGCACCGTGTTCGGGTTGATCGCCACCTTCGCCACGACGTCCTTGACCGTGGGCAGCTGGTCACCCTCGGTCAGCAGCCCCAGCCGCATGGCCTGGCGGACCTGCTGGATCAGCTGCATGTACGGGGCGACGCCGGAGCGGCCGTCCAAGTGGAACTCGATCACCCTCGACTCTCATTCATCTAGGTTCCTAGTACTATAGAGCGTGTGTGAGCCGACCACAACCGGATGAGTACCTTGACCCGCAGGACGAGCGGACGAGAGGTTTACGGACCATGAACTGGACACTCGAGGTGGTCGTGGTCCCCGTGTCCGACGTCGACCACGCCAAGGCCTTCTACGCCGACCAGCTGGGCTTCAATGTCGACCACGACACCAAGATCAGCGATGGGAACCGAGTCGTCCAGCTGACTCCGCCCGGTTCCGGCTGCTCGGTCGTCATCGGCGAAGGTGTGGTCCCGGACATGCCGCCGGGTTCGCTCAAGGGCCTGCAGCTCGTGGTACGCGACATCCACGCGGCGCGGGCGCATCTCCTGGGGCGCGGCGTGGACGTTAGCGAGGTCCAGGTCGTGGGCGAGAACCCAAGTCCGACCGGGAATGCTCTGGACAACGTCGGATTCGTTTTCTTCAGCGATCCCGACGGCAACGCATGGGCCGTGCAACAGATTTCGTCGCGCACCTAAACCCCGTCACCGGTCACGGCTAAGGTGGATCGGCCATGACATACACCGCTGATCCGCGCGTTGACGCCTACATCGACTCCCTGCCCGACTGGCAGCAGGCCATCTGCCGCGAGGTCCGAGATATGGTCCATGCTGCCGACCCTGAGGTCACCGAGACCATCAAGTTCACCGGCCGTCCGTACTTCGTCTTGCAAGGCAACATCTGCGCGTTGTTGGCGGCGAAGGACCACGTCAACGTGTTTCTCTACGACGGAGCCATCGTGCCCGACCCGGAAGGAATCATCACCGGCGGCCACGACAACACGACCGCCCGGACCGTGGCCGTTCGTCAGGGTGAAACGATCAATGCGGCTGCCCTGACCGCCATGTTCAAGCAGATCATCGCCAACAACCGCGTCGGTGGTTGGCGCAAGCTGAAGCGCACCAGCTGATCCAGCTCAAACGCCGGTCGTATCGACATAGAGGGCATAGACGGACTGGCTTGCGGTCATGAACAGCCGGTTGCGTGCGGCACCGCCGAAGCACAGATTGGCACATATTTCAGGCAGGACGATCTGCCCGATCCGGGCGCCGTCGGGGCCGAACACGTGGACGCCGTCAAAGCCGTCGCCGCCGCCGACAGCCGCCCACAGGTTGCCGTCGATATCGCAACGAATCCCATCTGCCCCGCCGGGACTCATGTCGGCGAAGAGCCGCCCAAAGCCGGCAGCTCCATCCGTGATGTCGTAGACCTGGATGCTCCTCGGCGTCGACCCGGAGTCGACGACGTAGAGCCGGGACTCGTCGGGACTGAAGCACAAGCCGTTGGGGCGTTCGAGGTCTCGGATCACAGGCTCGACAGCGCCGTCGTCGGGGGCCACCCGGTAAACCGCGGTAGGCAGCTCGAGTGTCGCCTGCCGTCCCTCGTAGTTCGACATGATCCCGTAACCGGGATCCGTGAACCACACCGAGCCGTCCGAAGCGACCACGACGTCGTTGGGTGCGTTGAGCGGCTTTCCCTCGAACTGGTCCACGATCACAGTGATCGCGCCGTCGAATTCGGTCCTCGTCACTCGTCGAGTCAGGTGCTCACACGAGACCAGGCGGCCCTGCCGGTCGCGGGTGTGACCGTTGGCGTGGTTCGACGGGCTGCGGAATGTCGTTACCGAGCCGGTTTCCTCGTCCCACCGCAGCATCCGGTTGTTCGGAATGTCGCTCCACAGCAGGCACCGGTGGTCGCCGAACCAGACCGGCCCCTCGGCCCATCGGGATCCGGTTGCGATCCGCTCGACCGCTGCGTTGCCGAGCCGGTATTCCTCGAATTGGGGTTCGAGGACTCGGACGGCAGGATCGGGGTAGCGGACCGGTCCGTCGGACCAGCGATCCCGGGTCAGCGGTGGATACTCCATGTTCAACTCCATCAGGACGTTCGTCGTCCGGCGCATCGTCGCAGACGCAGGGGAGGATAGATGGCCGAACGCCTGTCGAGGATCGCAGTTGTGACCGGAGCGGGGAGCGGCATCGGAGCAGGAGTCACGTTGGCCTTGGCCGGCGATGGTTGGGACGTCGTGATGGCCGGCCGTCGACCCGACGTGCTCGCGTCGGTCGCCGAGCGAGGGGCCGAATTGCCTGGCAGGCTCGACCCGGTGCCGACCGACGTCACCGACGAGGCGTCCGTGCGCGCGCTTTTCGACTTTGCTGTGGAGCGGCACGGTCGGGTCGACCTACTGTTCAACAACGCTGGCACAGGGACACCGGCCCGCGATCTCGACACTGTTCCCCTGACGGAATGGAATGCCGTGGTCGCGGTCAACCTCACTGGCGCCTTCCTCTGCACGCGCGAGGCGTTCCGAGTGATGCGGACGCAGCAGCCGCGTGGTGGCCGAATCATCAACAATGGTTCGATCTCGGCTCATGCGCCGCGGCCGCAGTCGGTCGCGTATACCGCGACCAAACACGCGATCACCGGTCTGACGAAGTCCACCTCACTCGACGGCCGGGCGTACGACATTGCCTGCGGGCAGATCGACATCGGCAACGCCGAGACCGACCTGACCGAGCGGATGGCTGTTGGCGTAATGCAGGCGGATGGCAGTGTCCGCCCCGAGCCGCGGATGGACGTCACCGATGTCGGCCGCGCGGTGGTCTACATGGCCGGGCTGCCGCTGGACACGAACGTCGCGACCATGACGGTCATGGCGACCAAGATGCCGTTCGTCGGTCGCGGCTAAGAACCATGCTCGCCCGACGCAGCTCATGCGAAGGAGGAAGCGATGGCTGGGAAGGTCGATTTCACGAGCGAAGAATGGGAGGCCCTGCAGAAGGGCGTGACCGGAGCCGGGGTCTTGGTCTCGCTCGCGGATCGCGGCTTCTTCGACACGTTCAAGGAAGTCGGTGCCCTCGCGAAGCATCTGGCTGAGGCACGAAGGGAGAGCACGAGCCCACTCATCCGAGAGCTGGCCGAGGTGCGCGGCACCGGCTTCGGGTTCACCTCGTCGCCGCAGGAGGTAGAGACCGAGACGCTTCAGGCGTTGCGCTCGTCGATGAGCACACTCCAGTCGAAGGCGCCGGACGACGCGCTGGCTTACCGCGAGTTTGTGCTCACCGTGGCGCGGTCCGTCGGCGGGGCGGCAAAGGAGACCGCTGTGGCCGAAAGCGACGCCATCGACAAGATCGAGGCGGCTCTGCAAACGTCATGACCATCGCGGCGAGGGTTGGTGCATCAGTCGTCGAGGACGGCCAGGTCGAGCTTTTGGAGGCGCTCAGGGTCGGCGAGTATGTCGATGCCGACGATCTTTCTGTGCGTGATCGTGAATTCGAAGACCACGCGCGGCCGTCCGCGTGACGCCCATATGGCTCCCACGGCTCCGTTCACCAGCGCCGCCTGGGCGAACCTGGCCCGCCCCGAGAAAGTCTCGGCCACGGCCGCCGCGCCGCGGATCTCCGACGATGCGCCCATTTGTACGGCGGCGCTGTCGGCTCGGAACACGACGTCTGCGTCGAGCACAGCAAGAAGCGCGCCAAAGTCACCGCCGCGTGACGCAGCGAGGAAAGCGTCGACGACCTCTCGCTTGCGGAGGAAGTCCGCGTCGGGAACCGTGGCGTTTCCCTGCACCCGGCGACGTGCGCGGCTGGCCAGCTGCCGTGCAGCCGCGGGAGAGCGCCTTACGACAGGAGCGATCTCATCGAAAGGCACAGCGAACGTGTCGTGCAGGACGAACGCGACCCGCTCGGCGGGAGTCAACGTCTCGAGCACTACCAGCAGCGCGAGACCGACTGAGTCGGCCAGGAGCGCTTCGTGCTCCGGGTCGATCACGTCCCCATGGCTCCCGATCGGCTGGAGCTGATGCACGTCCAGCGGCTCCTCACGCCGCGACATGCGCGAACGCAGCATGTCCAGGCATACGCGGGCGACGACCGTCGTGAGCCATCCACGTAGGTTCTCGATTCTTGTTGTGTCAGAGCGGCTGAGCTGTAGCCAGGCTTCCTGGACGGCGTCGTCCGCCTCGCTCGCCGAGCCGAGCATCCGGTACGCCACTGACCGCAGGTGGGCACGTTGGGCCTCGACCTGTTCGGCCAGCCAGTCATGTTCGTCCATTGGTCACGTTCCTACGCTGTGAACCCAATCGATGTGACAAAGGAGACAACCGTGGCTCTTCAGGTGACCGCCATCATGCTTGGTGTCGAGGACCTGGCTCGCTCCAAGAAGTTCTACGGCGAAGGGTTGGGCTGCACGATCGACCAGGACTATCCCAATTTCGTGTCGTTCAGCCTGGGTGCCGGGTCGTCGTCGTTGGCTCTCTACGAACGGGAGGCAGCAGCTCGAGATGCCGGCGTCTCTTCCGAAGGATCCGGATTCCGGGGTGCGTCGTTCCACTTCATCGTCCCATCGAGGGAAGCCGTGGACGAGGTCATCGGCGACGCCGTGGCCGCCGGTGGCGGCGTCGTGAAAGGGGCGGCAGCCGTTCAGTGGGGGTATTTCGGGTACTTCAGCGACCCGGACGGCTACCTCTGGAAGGTCGCGTCCGCTTCCTGACACCCATCATGATCCAGGGTCGACCTCGCTGCTCCGACTCGACCGCTACTCGTGTGGTGCCGAGCATCGGGCATGGCATGGGCACGAGATGTCGAGCCCACCGGCCCGTTTCGGACCTTCACCGAGGTGGGGCTCACTGGTCGTCTGTGAGGCGGCCGGCTCGAGCGTGGAGGTAGCGCTGTTGCGGCTGGCTCATTGTCCGCCGGGCCGCCAGCTCGTAAGAGTCGCGCGCCGCCACACGGTCACCGGCCATCTCCAGAAGGTGTGCGCGGACCGCATGCAGCCGGTGGTCCTCGGCGATGCGCTCGTCGGCCTCGAGCCCTTTGAGTAGGTCAAGCCCCGCCTGCGCGCCATGGGCCATGGCCACCGCCACGGCGTGGTTCAGCGCCACCATGGGGTTGTCAGAGATCTGCAGCAGCAACTCATACAGCGCCGTGATCTGTGGCCAGTCGGTTGCGTCGGCGCTGGAAGCCTCGTCATGGATCGCGGCGATCGCCGCCTGGAGCTGGTACGGGCCGGCAGTCCCCCGAGGCAGCACGTCGGAGACGAGTGCGACACCTTCGGCGATGTAGTCGGCATTCCAGAGGCTTCGGTCCTGCTCGGCCATCGGGATCAGCCCGCCGTCTGGTCCGGTGCGCGCAGCCCGGCGCGCGTCGGTGAGCAGCATGAGCGCAAGCAGGCCAGTGACCTCGGCGTCAACAGGCAGCAGGCGGTGAACCATGCGGGTGAGCCGAACCGCCTCGGCCGACAGGTCACTGCGCTGCAGGCTTGGCCCTGACGTCGCGGCGTAGCCCTCGTTGAAGATGAGGTAGAGCACGTGCAGAACCGCCCTCAGCCGTTTGCTGCGTTCCGCGTCAGGAGGCAGGCCGAAGGGGACACCGCTGTCCTTGATGCGCCGCTTGGCCCGGCTGATGCGCCGGGCCATGGTCGCCTCCGGTACCAGGAACGCGCGGGCGATCTCCGCGGTTGTCAGGCCGCCAACAGCGCGCAGTGTCAACGCGATCTGCGATGTCGGCGACAGCGACGGGTGGCAGCACATGAACAGCAGGATGAGTGTGTCGTCGGATTCCGCAGGACGGTCGGCAGCGGGCGCCAGGCGTTGATCGGGCAGGGTCCACCGGGCGACGGTGTCCTCCCGGCGTTGGCGAGCCTGCTCGCTGCGCAGCAGGTCGGTCAGCCGACGTGAGGCCACCGTGATCAGCCAGCCCAGCGGGTTGCCCGGGATTCCCTCCTTCGGCCACTGCAGGGCGGCCGCGAGGAGGGCCTCCTGCGTCGCGTCCTCGGCCGTATCGAAGTGCCCGAAGCGCCGGACCACGGCACCGAGGGCCTGTGGCGCCAACCGCCGGAGCAGGTCCTCGACGTCGTTGTCGGTCACGGCGTTTGCTATACGTCCAGCTCGGCGACGCTGTCGATGATCGGCCGCACATCCACGTATTCATCGTCCGCGTCCGGGTTGACCAGGCCCGCAGCAATCTCGGCCGCCCGGTCGAAGCTGTCGCACTCGACGATCGTGTAGCCGGCGAGGACCTCCTGGGTCTCCGGGTACGGACCGTCGGTCACCACCGGGACGCCGTTCTGCAGCTGGACTCTCCGCGCGTGCACTGGAGCAGTCAGCCCTCGGGCGTCGACCAGCTCCCCGGACTCCTCCAACTTCTGGTGGAACGACTGCATGTACGCATACATCGCCTGGACGTCCTCCGCGGACATGGCCGGCTTGCCGGTGGGCTTCCCGGCCAGGACGTCGTAGTCCTGTTGCGAGCCGTACAGCATGATCATGTACTTCATGATCTCTCCTCTCGGGCTGGCACCTCTGCTGTGCCTCCTACCCGAGACGTCGAGGCCAGCGGGCCATCCCGGACATCTTCGGTGATGCTCGCCGTGGTGCTTGTCGGCACTGAAGGACTGGTCAGTGCATGTCAAACCGGAAAGTCGTTTGGGTGCGGCTGCTTGGCAAATGCCAGCACCTTGCGCGTTTCTATCCGAAACACTGCGGCGGCATCGTCTCCCGATCCGAAGACGCCGTCGCCGACGTCGAAATGCCAGACGCTGCCGTACTTGGCCTCGTACGCATCTGCCAGACGCTGCAACGTCGCTCGGCCCGTCACTCGATCGGCCGTCCCCTCCACCACGACATCAATACCCTGAGCCCAGGAGTTGTTGCCCGTGGTGAGCGCGACATGTTGATGGTGTTCGAGATTGCGAGCCTTCTGTTCCCGAAGACCGGTGCAGAAGTGCACAGCTCCGTCGTGCCACACCCCAATCAGGGGAGTGACGTGCGGTCGGGCATCGGTCCGCACCGTGGTCAGCCAGTAGAGCTCGGCCACGTCCAGAGCATGCACAGCCTCAGGCCACGAGGTGGGTCCGGAATCCGGGTCACTGAACCTGCTGTCGAACTCGGCAGTCGGCTGTGTAGCCATCACTGACCTCCTCGGTCGGGGTGCGCCTCAAGGTAGACGGTCCAGCCGGCTGAAACTCATGCCGATCCCGATCCAGGGATGTTGCTCATACTGTCCGAGCGAGATGGATCAGCGACGAGTCCTGAATCAAGTCTGCGGCTGGCCGATGTTGACCATCCACCCGATGCCGAACCGATCCACGCACTGACCGAACTCGTCGCCCCACATCTGCTTCTCGAGAGGCACCGACACGGAGCCGCCGTCGGACACCTTCTCCCAGTAGCCGCGCAGCTGGTCGGCGTCGTCTCCGCTCAGGCTCACCGTGATGTTGTCACCGGGGTTGTGCTCCGTCCCAGGCGGGGTGTCGGCGCCCATGAGCGTGAATCCGCTGTCGGTCTCGAGCTGGCCGTGCATGATCTTGTTGGCCTCGGGGGCGTCCGGTGCGCCGTATTCTCCGAAGGTGTTCAGTGTCAAGGTGCCGCCGAAGACGCCCTTGTAGAACTCCATAGCTTCCCGGGCGTTGCCGTCGAAGCTGATGTATGGGTTGAGACGAGAGGCCACCAGACGCTCCTAACGAGATGACGGTCAATCCGAGCAGACTAGCCCGGGGCCGGCGGAGGTGCGCAGCGACCGGGATCCGCGATCCCGAAGGCGGCGGCGAAGTATCGTTTGCATGTGCCGACGGTGGAGGACTACTTCGGCGGCCTCGACGCGCCTTCGCGGGCGACATTCGAGCACATCCGAAACCTGGTAACGGAGATGGTGCCCGAGGTCGACGAGGGCACGAGCTACGGGATGGCTGCGCTCAAGTACAAGCACAAGCCGCTACTCGGCTTTCTCGCCGCGAAGCAGCATCTCAGCATTTTCCCGTTCAGTCCGCAGGTCGTCGACGCGGTACGCGACCGCCTCTCAGCGTTCAAGCTATCCAAGGGGACCATTCGATTCACCGTCGACATGCCGCTGCCGGACGATGTCGTACGGGACATCGTCAGCTACCGGATGGAAGAGATCAACGGTACTGCCCGTTGAGCTGCCGGACTGTTGACCTGCGGTTTCACCCTTGCTCCGAGTAGCACACCATCCACGTGATCCTGCTCAGCTTCTCGCCCCCGAGCTGGGCGCGCGCTTGCGCAACCTGCGGATGCCGCGTGCGACGGGCCCACGCGCCTCTTCGTGCAGCGGCGGAGAAGGCTCATGTGCAGGCCCCGGCTTCCGGGTGGCGATGATGATGCTCTTGCGTGACCTGCGGGCCGCCTCCTCGTCCGGGAGGGGATTTCCCAGTCGGTCGGTCACGTAAACGACCTGTCCCAGCGGGGAGAACAGGTCGACATACGCCTGCCGAGTGTTGTTCGAGACCGCGTTCGTCGGGTGGGTGCCGCTGAAATCGGTGCGAATGACCAGGACGAAGTGGCCGCCCGGCTTGAGCAGCTCGAACATCTTGCGGGTGTTGCCCGGTACGTCGACGCCGTGCGCGTTGTTGGCGGTGAGCTCGTAGTGCCACCACGAGTGACCGCGGGCCAGAATCATGTCGAAGTGCTCACGCGGCAGGATGTGGAGCAGCCCGAGCGAATCGCCCTGGATGTAGTTGACGAGCGGATGCTGCCGGCGCGCGGAGGCGATGCCGGCCGCGGTCTGCTCGTTCCCGGTCACCCGGAATCCGAGATCGTAGAGGATATTGGCATGAAACCCCTCGCCGCAGCCGATCTCGAGGACGGCATCGCCGGGCTTGAGCCCCAGGGCGTCGGTGATTCGCTTCAGGCCCGCCCGCTCATTCGCGTACTCGTAACTCCAACCCGCTCCGGTTGCGTACTTCAGTTCGTAGCCTGACGGCTGCTGCTGTTGCATGTCGACCATGATCCGCTCCATGACTCGGGTTTGATGCGAGAACCTAGGTGCACCACTTGCCCGCCTGCAAGACGAGTCCTCGATGACCGTCGTCCGCACCGACTCGGAGCGCCGACGCCGGGTGCCAGACGGTGACCGGTCATCGTCCGAGTCGTGCGGTGAGATGGATGGTAACGGTGTCACCTTCATTCTTGTTGATCAGGTGGCGTAGTTCGGCCTTGATGGGCAGCTTGTGCGTGCCGTCGCCGAGGGACATGAAGGAACTGCGGAATGGGTGCCCGTCGACGGTTCCGGCGACCTTGACGAGGCCGCGGGTGCCGAAGAACTCAGCGGACCAGTCGGTCACGACAAAGGTCCAGCCACCGGTGGCGCGGCTCTTCTGCAAGATTGCAGTGAAGGTCTTGTCGAGCGGACTCGGGTCGGAAGTGGCGGGGGTGGCCGTACGCGTTGTCATTCGGACACCTCGATGATCACGAAACGGTTGCCATCGAGGTCGTCGAAGGTGTACATCGGCGGGACACCGTCCCAGCGCAATACGTCGCCAACATTCACACCGCGTGCGCGCATTGCGGCGTGCTCAGCCTCGGCGTCGGGCACTGTGAAGCGAACTCCGGTCTCTGCGGAGGCGGCCGGGGTGCCATCGCCAGCGATGAGCGCGATCGAAGTGGTCGCGCCTGGGGGTGCGACTTCGATCCATCGCACAGTGGGGCTGATCGGTGCGTCAAGCCGCTTCTCGAAGCCGAGGGTGTCGATGTAGAACTCGATGGCGTCGTCTTGGTTGGTGACGTTGACGCCGATCGTTCGGACGTCGGTGATGCTGGTCGTCGGCATGGTGTGTCTCCTTGGGCGGATCATTGCTCGCCGTACATCAGCGAGCCGGGGGTGGTGAGGGTCTGGCCGGTTTCGAGCCAGGTCTTCAACCCGGACAAGATCATCGGCCACCCGCCATACAACTCGGGTGGTGCTGTGTCGCTGAGCTGGTCGTGGGTCACGGTCAGCCGGCACGAGTCACCGACGGGTTCGATCTCCCAGGTCACTCGGGACGTGCCTGCACGTTGGGCGTCTTCGCTCCACAACGTGTGCATGGTCTGCACGAGCCGTCGCGGTGGAACCACGACGAGGTTCTCGCCTTCGGCGAGTGGGCCGTCGGCGCCGGGATGGTTCAGCGCGTAGCGCGAGCCTGGTGTCCAGTCGGATTCGATGCCTGCGCCGAAGTGGTACTTGGCCCGGATCGTCGGGTCGGTGATCGCTTGCCATAGGCGTTCGGCTGTGGTGCGGATGTAGATCTCGAAGACTTTCTCCATTGGGTGCTCCAGTTCAGATTTCAAGCCGGCCAGACCGGCAGCCCACGGCTCGGTGTACTTGCTCACCCAGCGGTCATGGATGAGACGGATCGGGATGGTGTTGAGGTAGTGCAACTTCTCCCGACCCCGGCGCCGGCTCACCACGAGCCCGGCATCCTCGAGCACCCGCAGATGCTTCGCCACCGCGATCCTCGTCATGTCGTGGGGCGCGGTCAGTGCCACCAGGGTCTGGCCGTCCCGCTCGAACAGCGCATCGAGCAGCGCTCGTCGAGTCGGATCGGCAAGGGCCCGAAACACCGTCTCCACACCCGGCAAGAATAGGAAACCAAATGGTTTCCTGTCAAGCCTGTGCCACAGGGTCCGATCGGGGCAGGCGGCTTGGATGGGTCGTGGACGGTGTGACAGGTCGAAGGCTCTGCTTGACTGAGGGCTCGCGGGCCCAACCAGGCACCCCACGCTCGAGGATGCGAGGAAGCGATGGCCGATGTCGAGTCTGTACTGGACGGCGCGGGGCTGAAAAACCCCAAGGTTCGCGCGTACGTGCGGTACTGGGCCGAGCTCACTGGCGCTGAACGCATCGAGGTCGTCAGTGCGTCCGACGACGCGCGGCTGGTTCAGGAGTCTCTCGAGGCGGGCGAGATCGTCCCTGCCGGTGAGGGCCGGTACTACTCACGCAGCTACCACATGGACACTGCTCGCTCCGAGGAGCGGACCATCGTCGCCACCCACAACACTGCCGACGCCGGCTTCTACAACAACTGGCGGCCGGCCTCGGAGATGCACGAGTTGCTGGAGGAGCGGATGCGGGGTGCGTCGGCGGGCAAGACGATGTACGTGGTGCCCTACCTGATGGCGCCGCCCGGTTCGCCGCTGGAAGAGTACGCGGCCGGCGTCGAGCTCACAGACCACCGCACCGTGGTGCTGCACATGATCAGGATGGCCCGGGTGGGCGTCGAGTTCGTTGAGCATCTCGCTGATCCGAACAGTTTCGTGCGTGCCGTGCACGTCACCGGCGACTTGGAGAACCTCGGGCAGGGCACGGCCGAGGACCAGCGGTACTTTGTCACAGTTGCCGACGAGCGCACCATCTTGCACTTCGGGTCGGCATACGGCGGCAACGCCCTCCTCGGCAAGATCGCCCACGGCCTCCGGCAAGCGGCGTATGACGGGTGGGCCTCGGGGAAGTTCCTCGCCGAGCAGTTCATGCTCATCGGCATCACCGACAAGGTGACCGGCCGGAAGTACCACATCTGTGGCGGTTTCCCGAGTGCATCGGGCAAGACGAATCTTGCCATGATGCTCCCGCCCGACGGGCTGGGGGAGCGTTACCAGGTCTCCTTCTACGGCGACGACATCGCCTGGCTCTGGGTCGACCCCGAAGACGGCAGGCTCTACGGGATGAACCCCGAGTTCGGCGTGTTCGGGGTTGCCAAGGACACCAACGAGGCCACCAACCCGACGGCGCTGCATTCGGTGGACGCGGGCACCGGGGCCCTGTTTACCAACGTCGCCTACAACGAGATCACCCACGAGGTGTGGTGGGAGGGCAGAACCCCGGCTCCGCCTGCCGACGTCACTGGGTGGCGCGATTGGAAGGGCAACCTGATCTCCGAGCGGCCGGAGGGGAGCGACGATCCGTGGTCGCACCCGAACAGCCGGTTCACTACGACGCTGCCCAACGTGCCCAATATCGCCGCTGACTTCGAGGACCCACGCGGCGTCCCGATCGACGGCATCATCTTCGGTGGTCGGACCCCTGATCGGGAGCCGCT
>JBKPAG010000045.1:0-23087 GCA_046726315.1 Actinomycetota bacterium
GCCGCGGACGCACCGCACCCGGCTGCGGTTGGGCGGCGGGGGGCAACCCGGGCTGGCCGGCGCCGAGGATTCCCGCCGGGTCAGCCGCCGCCGGCGCCGGTTGGTCGTGCTGAGCGCGGCGTCCGCCGGCCTGGTCGGCCAACTGGATGAGGGCGTCGAAGCCGTAGGCCTCTACCGGTTCTCGCCGGCCGGCCCGGCGGGTGTCCTGGAACAGGGTGTCGATGATCGGGTCGATGGCGGTGTTGAACGCCGCCCCGGCCTGCGGGGTGCCGCGGGCGGACAGGTTCCAGCCGCCCTCGGCGTCGGTCCACCGGCGCAGCCGGCGCTGGGCGTGCAGCCGCCGGTTGGTGGCCTCCGGATCCGGATCGGCCGCGGCCTGCACCCGGCCGCATTCCTCCCGCAGCTCCGGCACCGACACCTGCCCAGCCAAGCCGACCAGCCGGTGCTCCTCGGCCGGGTTGGCCGCCGCCGCCGAGCTGATCACCGCGGCCTGGGCCGGGGACAGTTCACCGCGGCGCAGCGCACCGGCCACCCCGGGCTGCTCCGGCAGCCGGTGCGAGGTGTCCACCGCGTCCCTGGCCACGGCGGCCGAGGTGCCGCCCCGGCGGGCCAGCTCCTCGGCCGCGGACCTGGTGCCGCCAGTGCGCAGATGGGTGGCGGCCACCCGGCGGGCCAACAGCGTCTTGCCGGCCGCGCACAGCCGTTCGGACTTGTCCAACACCCGCCACAATTCGCGGGCGGTTGAGCCGCTGACCGCATCCGGGTCCAACCGGTCGACCAGATCGGCCAACCGGTCCCGGATCTCAACGGCATCGTTGAACATGTGTTCGACCCTAGCGACAGGGTCCGACAGCTTGAAAGCACAGAGTCACGAACTGTGCATAACCCGTACCCACGGCCGCCAGTGTGGACATCGCATAGCTCATGGCCTGGGCAACACACGTCAGAAGTGCACGTGTGCGCAATACCAGGCGAGCATTGGTGCATGCATCCCATCAACGTTCGTCGCATCGACTTCGGCTACTTCGTGCGCCCGGCCGACGAGACCGCGACGGGCGCCGCACGGGTCGACCCCTGCCTGGGCTACGTGGTCGATCATCCGCAGGGCAGGGTGCTGTTCGACACGGGAATGGGAGCCGACCCGGAAGTCGACGCTCACTACCGGCCTCGCCGGGTCGAGCTGCACGATGCTCTAGGCGCGGCTGGGCTCAGGGTGAGTGACATCGACCTCGTCGCCAACTGCCACCTGCATTTCGACCACTGCGGGGGTAACCCGCAGTTGGGCGAGATTCCTGTCTTCGTCCAAGCGATCGAGCTCGAGAACGCCCGCACCTCCGAGGGCTACACACTTCCCGGGCTGATCGACGTCAACCGGTTCGAGCAGGTCTCTGGCACCAGTGAGATCCTTCCCGGAGTGCATCTGCTGGCCACTCCCGGGCATACGGCCGGCCATCAGTCCCTGATCGTCCAGCAACTCGACGGCGCGGTCGTCGTGGCGGGCCAGAGCCACGACACCGCCACGGAGTATGCAGCCGACCAGTTGTCTTGGCGCGCCCACCGAGACCGGCACGGCCAACCGCTTCGTGAGGTGCCGGACTGGATGGACACCTTTCAGCAGTTCGACCCGCGCATTGTGTATTTCGCACACGACCACTCCGTGTGGAGACCCTGAGTCGTGCGCCGGGGGCATCTGTCACACACGCTCGACCGACAGAAAACTTGGGCCGGACCGTCGATTCCGACGAGAGCTCCCCTACGTCACGGCCCGGATCTCATCGACACTCCGCTTGACGGCGGCGGCGACGGCTTCGGTGACGCCGGGGTGGAACACGCTCGGCACGATGTAGGTGGCATTCAGCTCGTCGTCACTCACAGTTCCAGACAGCGCCTTCGCCGCCGCGAGCAGCATCTCGCTCGTGACGCTCTTGCTGTGTGCGTCCAACAGCCCGCGGAACACGCCCGGGAAGGCGAGCACATTGTTGATCTGGTTCGGATAGTCGCTGCGACCGGTGGCGACGACAGTCGCGTGGTCCGCGGCGTCGACGGGGTCGACCTCTGGATCGGGATTCGCGAGCGCGAACACGACGGCGTCGTCGGCCATCGTCGCGATGTCGTCGCCAGTGAGGATGTTCGGGCCAGACACGCCGATGAAGACGTCCGCACCGGCGAGGGCGTCGCGCAGACTGCCGGTAACGCCCCGAGGATTGGTGTTCTCCACGAACCAGCCCCCAGCTCCGTGCAGGTCCTCGCGCTCCCGGTGGAGTACGCCCTTCCGGTCGGCGGCCACGACATCGCGGACTCCCGCCTGGATCAGCAACTGGGCAATCGCGCTGCCTGCTGCGCCGGCGCCGGCCATCGTGACCTTGATCGACGAGATGTCCTTGCCGACAACCTTCAGCGCGTTGTACAGGGCACCGAGAACCACGATCGCGGTGCCGTGCTGGTCGTCGTGGAAGACGGGAATGTCGAGCAGTTCGCGCAGCCGCGCCTCCACCTCGAAGCAGCGCGGAGCCGAGATGTCCTCCAGGTTGATGCCCGCGAAGACCGGCGCGATCGCCTGGACGATCCGGACGATCTCGTCGATGTCCTGGGTGTCCAGGCAAATAGGGAACGCATCGATGTCGGCGAACCGCTTGAACAGCGCCGCCTTGCCCTCCATCACCGGCAGTGCCGCCAACGCTCCTAGGTTGCCCAGCCCGAGAACGGCGGAACCGTCAGTGACGACGGCGACGGTGTTGCGCTTGATCGTCAATCGCCGCGCATCCTCGGGGTTCTCGGCGATCGCGAGGCACACCCGCGCAACTCCCGGGGTGTAGACGAGGGAAAGGTCGTCGCGGTTGCGGATCGGCACCTTCGACCTGACCTCGAGCTTGCCCCCGAGGTGGACGAGGAACGTCCGGTCGCTGACGTGGCTGATCGTCACGCCTTCGACGGAACGCAATGCTTCGACGAGCTCATCGGCATGTGCGGTCGACGTCGCCGCGCACGTGACATCAACCCGGATTCGGTCATGGCCGGAGCCGGTGACGTCGAGCGCCGTGACCAATCCGCCGGCCTTTTCCACGGCTGAGGTCAGATGACTTACCGACGTGCCACCCGCCGGAACTTCGAGCCGGACGGTAATCGAATAGGACACGCTGGGCACGCTTGCCACTGGTGGACTCCTTTGTGCGGTCGCGCTGCGACGAGACGTGATGGATCGTCCCACCCCGTGACCCGTTCGTGCACGCTTGGTCTCGACGCAGCCGAAACGCGATTCCATCCGCTACCGCGGGCGAGCTACCCTGGATGCGTGACAGGTCAGCTCTGGTTTGGCAGCCCCCGGCCGGTGAACGTCCGCCGCCCGGAGGGCATGCTCGGCTGACCTTCTGCGCGGACAACCGGCCGGGGGGTTCCCGCCCGCCCATCTCTCTGCCCGGGAAGGCCGCCGATCATGTCCGCTACACCTATTACTCACGACGCTCTTGTCGACGCGCTTACCATCAGGGACCTCACGCACCCGGCGCAGGGTCCGCACGCGATGCAGCTCCTCGTCGACGCAGCCGTGGCGTCGCTCGGCGACACATCCGAGATCCATCTCAACCGCAAGCCCCCGGTGGTTCCGGTCGAAGAACACTACGACCGGCTCGGCTATCCGGCCGACGCCATCGCCCGTGATTCCCGGTACTCGCGCTACGTCAGCGACGCTTACATGCTGCGTGGGCACACCTCCGCCGGCGTCCCTTCGGCCCTACGTCACATTGCTGCCAAATCCGACGCCGACGGCGTCCTCGTAGCGCTGCCGGGCATCTGCCACCGCCGCGATGCCATCGACCGACTGCACACCGGAAGCCCGCACCAACTCGACCTGTGGCGGCTTCAGCGCAACAGGCGGCGCCTTGACTCCGGCGATCTGGCCGAGATGGTCGACACGGTGTTTGCCGCACTACTGCCCGGAAGCACCTGGCAATGGACGCCTGCGCAGCATCCGTACACACTCGAAGGCCGCCAGATCGACGTCATCGAGGATGGGCAACTCGTCGAGGCCGCCGAATGCGGCCTGGCCGCTCCGGCCGTTCTCCCCATGGCGGGTCTGGACACCCGGCGCTGGAGCGGGCTGGCCCTCGGCATCGGATTGGACCGGGTCCTCATGCTTCGTAAGGGGATTCCGGACATCCGCCTCCTCCGCTCGACCGACCCGAGGATCACCGCGCAAATGCTCGACCTGTCGCCGTACCGGTCGGTCTCGGACTTGCCGCCTGCTCGACGCGACCTGTCTGTCGCCGTCAGCCGAGGATCCGATGCGGAAACGTTGGGTGATCGGGTCCGCGACGCGCTCGGCGGCGACGCGAACCTGGTCGAGGAGGTAGCCGTCCTCGCGATCACTCCGTACGGCGACGTCCCGGCCGCCGCTCGTAAGCGGCTGGGCATGATGCACGGGCAGGACAACGTCTTGCTCCGGGTGGTGTTGCGACCCATGGACCGAACCATGACCGCCGACGAGGCGAATTCGCTGCGCGATCGTATCTACGACGCATTGCACGAGGGTGAGCGGTCGTCGGTTGACCAGCTCACCGCCTGACAATGACGGCGGTGCCTGAGCCAAGATCGAGCTGGGCGGCGGCGGCACCGCCGTTGACCGCCAGCGCCACATGTCCGGCCGAATCCACGAACAGGACGAGGTCGCCCAGCGGGACGTCAGCAAACGTGGTGCCGACTGTCGCCGGGTACGACCGGTCGAGGACGTCCACTTGGACGAGGCCGTCGTCAAGGCCGGCCGCCTTCAGATCAGCTGATCCAGCCGCGAGCTGCACGTTGCCGAAATGGTCGATGCTGAGCACCTCGGTGTTGAGGACACCGACGCGGCTCTCTACCCGGGCCGTCGGCAGCCGGGTCAGAGCCTCGATCGGCAGCGTTGGACCGAGTGCAGTGAGTGGGACGCCGAGCGCCAAATGCGCAGCCGCCGGCGCGAACACGTCGCGGCCCGCGAACGTCCGCGCTGCAACGTCCAGCAGGTAACGAGGCTCGACGAGTTCGGCCGCCGCGGCCACGCCGCCCAGAGCCTCGGCAGCCCAAAGCAGCAGCCCGTTGTCTGGGCCAACCAGCATGAAGTCGCCCGCCGCCATTGCAACTGCCCGCCGGGAAGTCCCGACGCCGGGGTCCACGACCGCAACCACAACCGACGGCGGCAGGTACGGCACCGTCTGGGCCAGGACAGCCGCGCCGTGACGTATGTCGCGGGCCGGCACCTCGTGCGTGATGTCCTCGACCCGCGCCGACGGCGCGATCCTGGCGATGACGCCGCGGCAGGACGCGACGAATCCGTCGCCGAGACCGTAGTCGGTCAGCAGCCAGATCCGCGCATACGCAAGTTTCCCGCCGTCGTCCACGGGTCGGAATCTACCGAGCGCCGCACCGCCTCGGCCTACGTCGCTAAAGGCCGAGCCAATCCCCCGGATCCCGGAACCGGCCGTTGACCTGGACCTCGAAATGCAGATGCGGGCCGGTGGCCAGGCCGGTCGAGCCGATTCTCCCGATGACCTGGCCAGCCGACACGTGCTCACCGGGATGCACCGATGTCGCCGCCAGGTGGGCATAGCGGGTCCTAATGCCTCTGCCGTGCGCAATCGTGATGAGGTTCCCGTACGCCGGGTCTAGCCGCACGTCCGCGACGGTTCCCTCGGCAGCGGCGTATGCGCGCCCGTCGGCGTACTCGAAGTCGACACCGGTGTGCGCCTTGAACGCGCCCGTGACCGGATGCGTGCGCATGCCGTAGGGGCTGGACAGAGCGCCGGCGCCCGGCCGGACCAGCCGCCCGTCGATTCGCAGCGAGGCCACAAGCGCATTGGCCTCCTTGCCAGCGGCGTCGGCCATTGCCGTTGCCTTGTGCTCGGCCTCGTGGGTCGCGGCCAGCGCCCCGGCCGCGGCGGCAACTGCCGCCTGCGCACTGGCGACCTCATCGGCAGCCACCCGGTGATCACGGACCGCGTTGGCGCGGGCCGATCGCAGATGGTGGTCAGCATCGCTGAGTTCGGGCTTCGGCTGTTTCTGGGGTTGATCTTCGTCCACAACCTCGGCAAGGGGACCCAATGCCACGATGACCGGCGCGACGACGCCTCCGACGTCGGCGGCCAGCCGGGTCGCGTCCGCGGCGACGCCAAGCAGCCCGGTGCGTCCATCGAGTCGTCGGTCGGCGGCCTGCTCTATCGACTCGCCGAGCCGGATCAGCCGCTCTCGGGTCGCGGCCAGCGCTTGCTCCGCCCGGTCGAGTCGTTTTCTGCTCCGTTCCAAGGCCTGTTCGGCTCGGGTCGTCGATGTGCTTGCCTTCTGCTGTTTTGCGGCCGCCGCTTTCGCTGCCGCAACGATTGCCGAGATCGTCGTCCGGTCGACGGCGGCAGGTCGCTGAGCAGCTGCGGACGGGAGTACCGCCGCCGTGGCTAGTACCGCAGTGAGAGAGAATCCCGCGACCACTCGGGCGCAGGTATGTGTGGCAGACATCACGATCCGTCGCTCGGGGACAAGGGCAGTGCGCGAAATGCGCGCGGTCCCCGGACACGTCGGGGCCTGTCTCACGGCCAGAAGGCCGCAGGGACTAACCAGCAACGATTACTTGAAAGCGGGCGTTCCACGCGAATGGGTGACATGGCCCACTGCGTCGAGCGGTCTACCGAGTGACCGCCGTCACAGTCGCCGCTTGACCAGCACTCGATGCCGCTCGGCTGGTGTCAACGGTCACCTCCACAACGTGTGGCACGGTGAACCGTGGTACGTGGCACGCTGGACCGTCGCTCCAGAGGGTAATTTGCCCTACTTTGTGAAACGGTTCAACGTGCCATGCATTCAGAATGGGGGCGGGACGGGCGGGGCCAGAGCTGCGCCGCGGCCTACCCGGATTGCTGCGCCTGCACCCAGTCCTCGACCCGTCGGCGCAGAACGGGAAGGCTGATCGTCGCCCCGCCCAGGACGACGTCGTGGAACCCCTTGATGTCGAACCGCTCACCGAGCCGCGCGCGGGCGTCGGCTCGCAGGCGGAGAATCTCCCTCTGGCCCACCTTGTAGGCCAGCGCCTGAGCCGGCATCCCGATGTAACGGTCGACCTCGACGGTGATCGTGTCGAGGTCCAACGGCATGTGCTCGATCATGAAGTCGATCGCGTGCTGACGGGTCCAGCCCATCGCGTGCAGACCGGTGTCGACTACCAGCCGGCAGGCCCGCCAGCCATCGGAGGCGACCATGCCCAGCCGGTCAAGTGGGTTTTCGTACATGCCCATCTCGTCCGCGAGGCGCTCGGTGTAGAGAGCCCAGCCCTCGACGAACGCGTTGTGCCCCGTCGTCATCCGACGGAACGACGGCAGGTCCGTCCGCTCCGTGGCGATCGCCAGCTGTAGATGATGACCGGGAATGGCCTCGTGGTAGGCGATCGCCGCCGTCGAGTATCGGCCGCGCTCAGTGGGCTGATAAAGGTTGACGTGATATTCCCCAGGACGACTGCCGTCCGGGGCAGGCGGGGTGTAGTAGGCCGGCGGCACGTCTGCGGCAAGATAGTCCGGTACCGGTGTCAGAACACACGGTGCCTGGGGGAGGATGCCGAACCAATCTCCAATCGCCGCCGATGCCGTATCGAGACAGCGCTGGGCATGGGTGACGATGGCATCGCCGTCGCGGTAACGCAGGTCGGGATCGTTCTTCAGTTTGTCGAATATCCGGTCGAGGTCGGCGGTGCCGAATGCGAGCGAGCCGATCTCCGCGAACTCGGCGGGCAGCTTCTGGGTGGTCTCGTCGCGCCCGATCTCGTGCAAGTCCGCAGCGATCAGGGGCAGGCCGGTGTGGTGCTCGATGAGGATCTGGTAGATCTGGTCGCCGTCGGGGATGTGGCATAGGCCCGGCCGGTCGTCGGGTCGGGCAACCGGCTGCAGCTTCGCCTCGAAGACGTCGTGGTAGCGGCTGAAGGCCGGCCGGAGCACGTCACGAACTGCATCTGACATTTGGGTCCGCCAGCGTTCCTCGTCGTCCCAGCTTTTCGGTCCGGCGAGGTTGACGAACGGGTCCTCGCTCACTGGTGAGTCGAGGTAGCTGGAGATCTGGTTCTTGGATCGCACGACGTTGATCAGTGCCGGGGTCCGGCCCGCTCCCACACCGGCGACGTATCGCTCCGCGGCTTGCTCGAGCAGCCGGGCCAGCTCGCCGATCCGGGCCAGAGCCATCCGGGCGTGCTCCGGTTCCGGCGCTCGCAGCTGGCCGGCGAGCATGAGCAGCTCCGCGTGGGCTCCCTGCATCTGGTCCGAGGCCAGTTCGATCAACCGGTGGTCGATCGAACTGATCGAGTCCGCCAATTCCTCCAGGAGCAGATCCTTCGTCACTCGGTCCGCGTCGTCGAGACGGTCGGCGGGGATGGTGTTCGCGCTGTCCCGCAACTCCGCCCAACGAGCTCGGAACCGGTGCTCCGCCCCGACAGATACGTCGTCCGCCCGGTCGTCATAGCGATGATCCCCAAGGAACGACGCGTAGAGCGGGCTTGCTTCCAGCCAGGCCTCCCAGTACTCGTCGGCGACGGCTCGGAGATCTGCAGATTCAGTCACGGTCGTCCATCCTGCCCGACGCGCTGGTCCGCCTCACCGCAGTCTGGTCACGTCGACCTTCACCTCGGCAGAGCCGCCATCGCCGCCGTGGTAGATACCGCGGACCGGCGTCACGTCGCCGTAGTCGCGCCCTCTGGCGACGACAACGTGCCCGGTGCCCGGCACCGCGTCGTTGGTCGGGTCGTACGCCCACCAGTCACCCACCCACCACTCCAACCAGGCATGGCTCTCTCCGGTCACGGTCTCGCCCACCCCTGCCTCCGGTTTGGGGTGCAGGTAGCCCGAGACGTACCGGGCGGGTATGCCTGCCGCGCGCAGCACAGCGATCGTGGCGTGCGCGAAGTCCTGACAGACACCCCGACCCTCGGCAAGCGCCTCGGCTGCGCTGGTGTGTACGCCCGTCGTGCCGGGCACGTACGAGAGGTGTCCGTGCACCCACCCAGCTGCTGACCGGGCAGCCCGCTGAGGGTCGGCCATCGACCGGATCCGGTTGGCCGTGGCCAAGATCGTGGCGTCGTGTGCCGTGCGGTCCGTCGGTGTGAGGTACTCGCCGAGCTCGTCCCGCAGGTCGGGATCCTCCACGGCGGACCACGGATCGTCCGGCTCTACACCGGTCGCGGGAGCAGTCTCCACGACGCAGCTTGCCGTCACTGTCAGCTCCTCGTGCGGCGCATGCAGGTCGAACGCCGTGACGACGGATCCGAAATAGTCGACATAGCGGAACAACGCGGCTGCCGGGCTCACCTCGACGGTCGCGTCGAGGACCCGCTGGTGCGCATCGGTCCGGGGCGTGAGCCGTGCTTCGTTGTACGAGCTGAGCACCGGCGTCTGGTAGTGGTAACCACTTCGGTGGGTAACCGACATCAGCCAGCGGTCCTTCGCGGTCACGACGACACCTCCGCGGCCCAGCGCACGAACAGGGACTTCCCGAAGTACCGTTTGGTCACCTGGTCCGACGTCCGTGACACCAGCCGTTGCAGCAACCCGATGAGGTTGGGCAGGTCGGAGAGCAGTTCCTCGGACGACCGGAACTCCAGTGCCAACCGCATCCGGCCCAGCGACCGCCGCGCATCGTCGGTGACACCCAGCCGATCGTTCCCCTCGGGATCCAGCTCACGCAGCATGCCTTCTGCGGACTCGAGTGCGAATGCCACCGAGCGCGGAGACAACCGGTCGCAGAGCAGGAACTCCGCCACATTCGCCGGTGTGAGAGCGCCCTGGTAGACGCGGGCGAAGTTATCTTGTCCGCCGACGCCGCGCAGCAATCCGGACAACACCGAGGGCAGCCCCTCCGCGAGTGCCGGCGTCGACAGCATGCGGGCGACCATGTCCACGCGTTCGAGTGACGTGCCGAGGGTGAGAAACCGCCATCCGTCGTCGCGCACCATCACTGTCGAGATGAGCCCCGAGGTCATCGCTGTGCGCTCGCGGACGTATTGGCAGAAGATGTGCGGACCGAGCACCGCCACCGCCGCGCGCCGCTCGGCCAGCCCGTGCCAGGTGACGTTCAGGGCCTCCCATACTTCCGCCGACAGGATCTCGCGCGCCCCTCGGGCGTTCTGCCGGGCTGCACCCAAAGCGGCGGTGATAGACGACGGCGAGTGGGGATCGAACGCGAGTTTCTCGACGACCGTGTCCAGCGTGACTTCGGCATCCGTCGGCTCGATCCCCATGGCGGTCAGCAAGCTGCTGAGTACACGACGCAGATGATCGGCTCCGGGCTCGTCTTGCGGGCGGGTCACATGGACATCGAGCACCCGAGCCGTGGCGTCGGCCCGCTCGAGGTATCGGCCGATCCAATACAGCGATTCCGCGAGCCTGCTCAGCACGGTGCTCGGCCCTGTTGTTGCTGCTGCTGCTGCGCATGCGGTGGGTCGGTCGGACCGACGTCGGGCGGAGTGGCCGTCGTTCGATAGCTGTACACGCGGGCGCCCAAACCCGGCGCGCCCGCGCCGGCCGGCCGATCAGCTTCGGGCTCGGTGAGATCAGTGCCGGCGAGGACCGCCGTGGAATCGCCGGCTGGGTGCGCCTGGTCCCAGGACGAACCCTCGGCGGGTGCGAGCACCCAGGTGTCCTTGGATCCACCGCCCTGGCTGGAGTTGACAACGAGACTGCCCTCGGGCAGGGCGACCCTGGTCAGACCGCCGGGAAGCACCCATATCTCGCGGCCGTCATTGACCGCAAACGGGCGCAGGTCGACGTGCCGCGGCACCAATGTGTCGTCGATCAGGGTCGGCACGGTCGAGAGCCACACGGGTCGCTGTGCCACCCAGCCTCGGCGGTCGGCGTAGACGGCTGCCCGGAGCTTCGTCAGCTCTTCGGCGCTGGCCTGCGGCCCGATCACGATGCCCTTTCCACCCGAGCCGTCCACGGGCTTGAGGACGAGGTCGGCCAGGTTCGACAACACGAACTCGAGGTTGTCGTCGGTGTCGAGGCGCCAGGTCTCGACGTTGCGCAGCACGGGCTCCTCGTGCAGGAAATAGCGCACGAGATCTGGCACATAGGTGTAGACGAGCTTGTCGTCGGCCACGCCGTTCCCGACGGCGTTGGCCAGCGTGACGTTGCCAGCACGGGCCGCGTTGAGCAGGCCCGGACAGCCCACGAGCGAGTCCGCGCGGAAGTGCACCGGATCGAGGAACTCGTCGTCGATCCGCCGGTAGATGACGTCCACGCGCTGGTGACCCTTGGTGGTCTGGATGCGGACCTCGTTGCCGACGACCTCCAGGTCGCGGCCTTCGACCAGCTGGACACCCATCTGCCGGGCCAGCAGGGTGTGTTCGGAGTAGGCCGCGTTGAACACGCCAGGGGTCAGAACGACCACGCATGGATCCTCGACGCCCGCAGGCGCGGCGGCCCTCAGGGCGGCCAGCAGCCGCGTCGGGTACCCGAACACCGATCGCACCACGTGGCCGGCGAGTAACTCGGGAAGAACCCGGGCGAGCGCACGCCGGTTCTCGACGACGTAGGAGACGCCCGACGGAGTGCGCAGATTGTCTTCGAGGACACAGAACTCGCCGTCCTCGGCGCGCACCAGGTCGATGCCTGCGACGTGCACCCGAACGCCGTTAGGCGGCCTGATCCCGAAGGCGGCACGATGAAAATTCTTGGAGGACACGATCAGCTGCCGTGGCACCACGCCGTCGCGGAAGGCGAGCCCGGACCCGTATACGTCGTCGAGGAACGCCTCGAGCGCGCGGATTCGCTGCGCCACCCCGCGCTCGACCACACTCCATTCGTCGGCAGTGATGATTCGGGGCACGATGTCGAGCGGGAACGGCCGCTCCTCACCCGCGTGGTCGAACGTGATGCCCTGGTCGTGGAAGACCTTGCCGAGGAACGCCGCACGCGTCGTTAGTACGTTCGCACCGGCCTCGGCGAAGTTGCGCTGGACGACGTCGTACGTCGACCGGGTAGCCCCCTCGGCAGTGAAGACCTCGTCCCACGCCTCACCCGTCGGGTACCCGCCGAGCATGTCGGTCATACCTGACGATCGTAGAACCGCCACGTTTCATTCACATGTCCTCGCGTCGTCGTGAGATGACACGTCCCGTCAGGGCGTCGGGATCGACCAGAGCCACCCGTCGTCAAGCAGTTCGTAGTCACTTGTCGATGTCCACCGAGTTCCGCCCCAGACGAATGCCACCGGTCCGGTAGGCGTGTCGACCAGTGCGCTCGCGTGATTCGTGGTCGGCAGGGGTGCCTCGGTGCCATCCGCGTCGTGGGCGCGATGGGGTACCTGGGTCCAGCGCAGGGTCATAGCGTCGATCGCCCAAGAACCGTTGATCACCGTCCGTTTCCCGGTGATGCTGCTTGGCCCAATCCCCCAGGCATCGCGGTCGTCTTCCGGAACGGACGGGAACGGGTTCCATTCGCCAGTCTCCGGATCGACGACACCGCCGAATGGATACTCGCCGCCCCAGTTATTGGTTTCGCCGCCGTCGGCGCCCCCCAAATACGGACTGATGAGCAGACCGCCGACACTCACGTACGCCGTTGGCCAGAGAAACTCGCCGTCCGGCAGGGCGGTCCATTTGGCGCTCGGCGTGTCGCCTGCGAGATCGAGCGCAGCAATCCTGACCAGCGGTGGGTCGACGCCGGGATCTTCGACGAGGTCCTGGCAGAGCAGGATGACGCGGTCCTGGACAGCCAGCATCGTCCGGTCATATGACGGGCGATGCGGGTCGGTGGGAAGCACTTGCCAGGCCTGGTTCGCGGGCTGGTAGAGCAGGTCGGCCGGCAGCGGATCGGCCACCGAGATGCTGCCCGAGTTCACCGCCTCGTGCGAGCTCGGGTAGGCGATCAACTGGTCGCCAGCCGCGGTGAGCTGGAGCCAAGATGCGAGGTCAGCCGGCGGGTTCGGCAGCACGGTCCATGCGTTCGCCACGGTGTCGTACGAGACGAACGAGATCTCAACGTCCTCGGTCTCGGAGACATACCAATCGCTGAGGACGTAGACGGTCTCGCCGACGACCGCAGCGCTGCTGTCGACGTACCCGCCGAGTGGGACCGGTGCTGCGGCGATGCGGGTCCACCGGCCGGTCACGAGGTCGAACATGGCGCCGTCAGTCAGCGGCGGCTGCTCGGGTAGTTCACATTCGGCATTGGGGGGGCATGGCGGTGCGTTGCTGCCACCGACGACGAGGACTCGATCGCCGATGGTCACGGCAACCGCCATTTCGCGGGGGCTCAATGGGGCCTGTGGCGTCGCCGTCCAGACATCGGATGCTGCCGGCGGCTCGGCCGTTTCGTCGCCGCATCCGCTCAGGAGCAGGGCGCCAACCATGCCCAAAACGCACCGCAACTGCCGCTTCATGTGGCTGAGACGTGTCCCGATGCCAACCCGTTCCCGACTTGACGTCACCACTCGTCGGCGTAGCGACGCGTGCTGCCGGACTCGGCGGCATCCGTGGCAACCGGACGTGGCGGCCGTTCGGCGGGGTGTTCGACCAGCGCGAGCACCCGGGAGGCCATGAACCGAGCCGTGCGCACTGACTTGCCGCTGCGGGTGACTTCGGTGACCTCGATCACGGTGCGGCCCTGGGTGATCTCTACCCGGCGTCCGGCGCGGGTGGCGACCACGTCGTAGGCGCGGGTGCCGTCGCCGGCGTCAATCACGATCTCGACCCGGTCGCCTCTCATGTCGCCACCCTTCTGCCGTCCAGAACTCTTCGTGATCTTGAGACTAATACGACGGTCCGACCGTCGTACCTGTCGCAAGATCGTCAAAACCGACGACGCCGCGGGCCAGCACCGTGGCTGACCCGCGGCTTCGCGGATGTTGGTGGAGGTGCCGGGAATCGAACCCGGGTCCTTCGGCGTCTGTCCAGGGCTTCTCCGGGCGCAGCCTGCGCTGCCTCTACTCGGCTCCGGTGATCATGCAGGCGAGTTCACCGTGACGAGCCCAGTCGCGTTCGTGTCCCCTCCCGGTCCCGCGACCGTACCGGGCGGTAGAGCTTCCTAGCTGATGCCGAGCACCGGGGCGGAAGCATCCCCGGGTCGACAGACTTCAGTGCTCCGCCTCAGGCGGCGAGAGCGAAGTCAGTGCGCTTAGCGTTGGCACTTGTAACGTTGCCGCGTTGGTTAGCGAGTTCACGCGACATCCTCGGCCCGCTTCTCCTGGTTCGACGAACGAAGTCGAAACCGTTCACCCCCATGTTCAGTTGTCAACGCCGTGCTGGCGGTCGAAGCCCGTTGGAGCCCGAGCGGGCCAGACTCGCTCGCCCGGCCCGTCCAGGCTACCTGTCTCAACGTCGGGCGAGCCAGGCAGATTCCCTGCGCCATGGGTCCTCCAGCCGGGTGGCAGCGCCGAGCTACCCGTGAGTAACATTGCCCTGTGCCCACCGATGAGGAGGCTGGTCGATGACGACCATGCGCACTCCTGTAGACACTGGCGAACCTCAGCAGGCCGTCGACGACGGCGCCACCGGCCGACGCCGACAGGTCGGCGAACGTGAGGCGCGTCAGGTTGCCGAAGCGGCCCGGCAGACCGAGTGGGACCGGCCGTCGTTCGCCAAGGAGCTTTATCTCGGCCGCTTTCGGCTCGACCTGATCTACCCGCACGTACGGCCCAGTGCAGCGGAGCAGGCCAGGACCGACGCGTTCCTGGCCGAGCTGAGCGAGCTTTGCAAGTCCGAGCTGGACGGCAGCGTCATCGAACGCGAGGCGCTCATTCCGGACGAGTACCTCAAGGCACTGGCCAGGCTCGGCGTGTTCGGCATGAAGATCCCCCGGGAGTACGGCGGCCTGGGGCTCGGTCAGGTCGGGTACAACCGAGCCCTGATGCTGATGGGCTCCGTCCACCCGTCCCTCGGTGCTCTGGTATCGGCGCACCAGTCCATCGGTGTGCCCGAACCGGTCAAGATGTTCGGCACCGAGGACCAGAAACGTGCCTTCCTTCCTCGCTGTGCACGCGGCGCGATAACGGCGTTCTTGCTCACCGAGCCCGATGTCGGCTCCGACCCGGCCCGGCTGGCAGCCACCGCGACGCCGGTGGATGGCGGTGACGCCTACGAACTCGACGGGCTGAAGCTGTGGACGACCAATGGGGTGATCGCTGAGCTGGTCGTGGTCATGGCCCGGGTGCCAAAACACCAGGGCGGCCGCGGGGGTATCACTGCCTTCATCGTCGAGTCGAACTCCCCGGGCATCACCGTCGAGCGTCGCAACTCGTTCATGGGCCTCAAGGGCATCGAGAACGGCCTCACCAGATTCGAGCGGGTGCGAATCCCTGCTGTGAACAGGCTCGCCGGTGAAGGAGACGGCCTCAAGATCGCCCTGACCACCTTGAACACCGGACGTCTCTCGATCCCCGCCCTGTGCACCGGCGCCTCGAAGTGGTGCGTCAAGATCGCTCGCGAGTGGTCGTCCTCGCGGGTGCAATGGGGCCGTCCGGTCGGTCAGCACGCAGCCATCGCGCACAAGATCTCCTTCATGGCGGCCACGGCGTTCGCACAGGAAGCCACCCTCGACCTGTCCGCTCACCTTGCTGATGCCGGCCGACACGACATCCGGATCGAGGCGGCGCTAGCCAAGCTGTGGTCCAGCGAGATGGCCTGGCTGGTCGCCGACGAGCTGGTGCAAATCCGGGGCGGACGCGGGTACGAAACCGCCGAGTCGTTACGGTCCCGGGGGGAGCGGGCGGTACCAGCTGAGCAGATTCTGCGCGACTTGCGCATCAACCGGATCTTCGAGGGCTCCACGGAGATCATGCATCTGCTCATCGCCCGCGAGGCCGTCGACGCACATCTGCAGGCTGCCGGCGACGTCATCGACCCGGACATCGATCTACCGGACAAGGCAAAGGCTGCGGCCAAGGCAGCCGGGTTCTACGCTCGCTGGCTGCCACCGCTGGTCGCTGGCCGGGGCCAGCTGCCGTCGTCCTATGCCGAGTTCGGCGCTCTGGCCAGGCATCTGCGATATGCCGAACGTGCTTCGCGTCGGCTCGCCCGGCAAACCTTCTACGGCATGGCGCGCTGGCAAGGCGGGCTCGAGCGCCGGCAAGGCTTCCTGTCCCGGGTGGTCGACATCGGAGCGGAGTTGTTCGCGATGGCCGCCAGTTGTGTCCAGGCCCGAACGCTGCGCGAGAACGGTGACCCCGCAGCTGCGCAACTCGCCGACGTCTTCTGCCGGCAAGCCCGGCTGCGGGTCGAGCGGCTGTTCGACGCGTTGTGGCAGAACACCGACGCCGCCGACGAGCGACTGGCCACGGCAATCCTGGCCGGCCAGCACACCTGGCTGGAAGCCGGCGTGCTGGATCAGAGCGAAGGCACCGGCCCGTGGATCGCCGAGTCGGGCAGCACAGTCGGCTCGCCGGACGTCCACCGCTTCGTCCAGTAGCCACACTCGTCCGGTCCCCAAGGTGGCGGGGGCCTCAGTCTCAAATGATTAGTCCGGGAGGCCGGCGTTCGGCCGGCGCGGATCAGCCGCGCCGGCGCCGGGACCGGGCCATGGCGCGGTCAGCCTCGCGCATGGCCTGCTTCTCGGCCAGGGCGTGCCGTTTGTCGTAGGACCGCTTCCCGCGTGCGAGGGCAAGTTCGACCTTGGCGTAGCCGTCGGAGAAGTACAACGAGAGCGGCACCAAGGTGTAGCCGCGTTGGGTGGTCTTCCCGATCAGGCGGCTGATCTCGTCGCGGCGCAAGAGCAACTTGCGGGCCCGGCGCGGCTCGTGGTTGGTCCATGTGCCCTGGTCGTACTCCGGGATGTGCACGTTGCGTAACCACACCTCGCCGTCGCGAACCTCGGCGTAACCGTCGGTGAGCGATGCCCGGCCCGCCCGCAGCGACTTGACCTCGGTGCCGGTGAGAGCGAGGCCGGCCTCGTACGTGGCGTCGATGTAGTAGTCGTGGCGCGCCTTGCGATTCTGCGCCACCATCGTGCGACCCCGCTCGCGTGCCATGCGAACCAGGATCTCACCCGGGCCATGTGCGCTGACCGACCGCGGTCAGAGGTACTGCATCGGATTCGTCCGAATGCCGTCGTCGTACACCATGAAATGCAAGTGGCACCCGGTCGAGTAACCAGTGGACCCCGAGTAGCCGATGATCTCCCCCGCCGACACGTGCTCCCCCCAGGATGCTGAATAGCGGGAGAGATGGCTGTACGACGTCATCAACGCATCGCCGCCAATCACACCGTGGTCGATGGCCACCTGGTTGCCGTAGCCACTGCGGTAGCGGGCCCACAGAACTCGTCCGCTGGCGGCCGCGCGAATAGGGGTGCCGCAATAGGCCCGGAAGTCCGTGCCGTCATGCAACTTGTAGATACCGGTTACCGGGTGGACGCGCATGCCGTACGGCGAGGTGACGTAGGGGTCCGCAACCGGGTATCTCAGGCCGGACGATGCCGAGGATCCGCCGCCAGAGGAACCACCGCCGCTGGACGAGCCACTGCTGGAGGAACCGCTTCGCGACGAGCCGCCGGATGACGAGCCGGTGCTGGAGGCCTTCTCGCCGGAGGGCTTGGCTGCGGCGGCCTCTCTCGCCGCCTGTGCCCGAGCCTTGCGGGCCTGGCGCGCCAGCTCGGCGATCTCGGCATCGATCTGTTGACGTTCGGCGGCCAGAGCCGCGTACTGCTTCGCGTCGTCGGACTCGGCCTCCTCCGCCGCGGCGACAGCGCCGGACCGCTGTGTGACGAGCCGGCCGACAGCTTCCTTCGCCGCTCGCGCCTGCTGGGCCGTCTCTTCGGCCGCAGCACGCGCCGCCGCAGCGGCCGCCTCGAGTTCCTTGGTCCGCTGCAGGTGCCTGGCGGCCTCCTCGCGGAGCCGTCGGGCCTCTTCCCGCAACTCCTCCAGCGTCACCCGCTCGTTGGCGAGATCGGCACGGTCGGACTCCATGCCGGTGAGGACGGTGTCCTCGGCGTTGAGCACCGACTGTGCGTAGGTGAGGCGGGCGGTGAAGCCCCCGACGTCTTCTGCCTCGAACGCGGCCGCAACGTCGAGCAGTTGACCCATGGCCCCCTGCTGGTATGCCCTGACCGCCACCTGGCTCATTTCCGCCCGCTGGCCGTCGATGCGGTCGTTGATCTTCGCGATCCGCGCCTCCTGGTCGCGGACTCGCTGCTCGGCTGTGGCGAGTCGGGCCGCCGCCAACGCATCCCGGGCTTTAGCGGCGGCCAACTCACCCCGGGCCTGCGCGAGGCGGTCCTGCGCAGCCGCCAGCGCTTGCTCGGCTGCAGCGAGGGAATCCTCAGCGACCGGCAGCTTCGCCTGGGCATCGGTATACGACTCGGTGGCTTCGGCGAGCTCCCGGGTCGACTGGCGCAACTCCTCGTGAGCCTGGTCGAGTCTCTGCTCCAGGGCGCGCTTGCGGTCTTGTGGATCTGCGGCCGAAGCCGGGATGAGCATCGCCAGGACCAGCCCGGCGGCCAGGACCAATGCGCTGACTCGGCGGATCAACACGCTAGTCACACCAGTCGCAAGAGTCTCCTGCGTACCACACGACACATGACCGTACACCCGTAACGGGCACGATGGGGAGAGTTTGACCGAGAGTGCGTGTAGTGAGGTTCAGACCCGCAGGTAGCGCCGCAACGTGATGAAAGCCGCAACCGCCGTCAGTCCGACGCCTGCGACCAACAGCCAGGGCAGGACCCGCAACGTGTCCGCCCAGTCCACCCAGGCCACGAACCGCAGCGCATCGGCCATCTGCCCGTCGATGAACAGCCACTTGACCAGGACGATGCCGCCAGCAGCGAGGAGAGCGCCGACAACCCCGGCGATGGCTGCCTCGAGGATGAACGGAAGCTGGATGTAGAAGTTCGATGCACCGACCAGGCGCATGATGCCGGTCTCGCGGCGCCGGCTGAACGCGGCCAGCCGGATGGTGTTCGCGATAAGCAGGACAGCCGCCACCACCATGATGGCGCTGATCGCGGCCGCGGCAACCTGCAGGCTGTTGAGGACGTCGAAGAACGGCTCGAGCACCTCGCGCTGGTCTACGACCTGGTGCACACCCGGCAGCCCGGCTACAGCAGAGACGACTCCCTCATACCGCTCTGGGTTTCGCAGCTCGACCCGGAACGATTCTTGCAACTGGTCGGGAGTGATCGTTTCGGCGATGGAGTCCTGGAACTGCTCCTGAAATCGCTCGTATGCCTGCTCCTGCGACTCCGGGAAGACCTGGCGGACTTCGGGATGCGTCGTCAGTGTCTTCTCGATCTGGGCCTTCTGTTGATCGGTGACCTGGCCACCGGCACATCCGCTGCCCTTGTCGAACGCGTTGCACATGAAGACCGAGATCTCGATCTTGTCGTACCAGTAGTCCTTCATCGTGCTCGCCTGAGCGCGCACGAGCAGACCGGTGCCCAGAAAGCCCATCGAGATGGCGACCGTGAGGATGACCGCAAGGGTCATCGTCAGGTTCCGCCGCAGCCCGGTCCCGATCTCTGACAAGACGTAATGGAAACGCATCGCTCTCTTCGAACGTCGTGGGTTTCGGTGGCGGCCTAGCGGGTGTAGCCGTAGACGCCGCGGGACTGGTCACGGACCAGCTTGCCGGCGTCGAGCTCGATGACGCGCTTGCGCATCTGGTCGACGATGGATTGGTCGTGAGTCGCCATGACGACCGTGCTCCCCGTCCGGTTGATCCGATCGAGGAGCTTCATGATTCCGACGCTGGTTGCTGGGTCGAGATTGCCGGTCGGCTCGTCCGCCAGCAAGATCAGCGGCCGGTTGACGAAGGCGCGCGCGATCGCCGCCCGCTGTTGCTCACCGCCCGAGAGCTGGTCAGGCAGCCGGTCCTCCTTACCCTCCAGCCCCACCAGCTCGAGAACGGCTGGCACGTCGCGTTTGATCTGCCGCCGCGACTTGCCGATCACCTGCAGTGCGAATGCGACGTTCTCGAACAGCGTCTTGTTCGGCAGCAGGCGGAAGTCCTGGAACACCGTGCCGATTCGACGGCGAAGGTGTGGCACTTTCCAATTGGAGAGCCGGTGCAGGTCCTTGCCGGCCACCCGGATCCGCCCCGACGTGGGCCGGTCCTCCTTGAGCACGAGCCGCAGGAACGTCGACTTGCCGGAACCGGACGGTCCGACGATGAAGACGAACTCCCCTTTTTCGACCTCCACACTCAGATCGCTCAGCGCGGGCGAAGCCTGGCTTGGGTAGAGCTTGGTGACGTTGTCGAATCGGATCACTGTGCCTCGCGCGGTCTCGGATGCCTGCTGCGGCTCGTGATGAACCCTGGCCAGCGCCTGAGTCTACGTCGCGGCCGGTTCGCCGGTGCGACGACCCGCTCCAGCTCCACAGAGGCGACACGCACTGAATCGTTACCTTTTTTTGACTCGCACCGCTCTCGCCTCCGCTACAGTTCCGGTGTTTCGGGGGGAACCCTGACCCGCCGTCAAGCCAGAGGGGAAAGCACATGCGTCGCCAACTAGTGGCCAGCGGAGCCGCTGTCACCACCGCACTCGCCGTGGGGATTGCGGTCTTCGCACTACCTGCGGTCGCCACCCACGTCGAGCCAGAGACCGTCGGGGGCAATCCCACCTGTTCTGACCTGATATCCGACGGAATTATCGAACTCAAGGTCGAGCCGGTCGAGGACGGTACGTTCAGCGACGGCACGCTCACAGTGACGATCGACGTGAGAGACACGGACGATGGACCGGTCTTCGACTGGACATCGAACATCGGAGTGGATGCCGTATTCGTCAAGGGCGGTCCCAACGGAAACTTGTACGTCTACGACCCCGAGGCCACGAGCGACACTGGGCTGCATGCGCCGGTCAACCCGAACAACGACAAGTTCTACGGCCTGAGCCACATCTCGTTCTGCTACGACAAGGACGAGACCACGACACCTCCGACGTCACCTCCGCCGACGACGCCGACCACACCTCCGCCGACCGAGACTCCGACGGAGGCGCCGACGACCCCGGTCGAGACCCCTGTCCCGGTGCCGACCGAGGTGCCCGCAGGTTCCACCGACGGTGGCAGCAGTTCCGCTGGGCTCTTCGGTCTGGTACTTGCTGGTGGTGCGGCCGCAGCCGGGGTCGCCCTAGTTGTTCGCCGCCGCTTCCTGCATGACTCCTGATCCGACCCGCCCGGCTCGCTGGGTAACCCGAGGGCCGGCCCGGTTCATCGCCGGGCTGGCCCTCGTGGCCGTCGTCGTCGCTGTTGCGGCCACCCGTGGCTCCGGCGACGACGACGAAGCCGCGGCGGCACGCCCGGAACAGCGTTCGGAGTCCGCGCTGGCGCCGACGCCAGGGGCGAGTCCGTCCGTGGACCAGAGCGAGGTGCCCCTCGAGCCGGCGGAGAGTCAAGCGGAGGTGATCAGCGGCCCGTACACGTTGCGGATCCCGCGGATCGGCGTGGAGGCGCCAGTCGTCCCCATCGAGAGCAGTGACGATCGCGTGCTCTTGCCTCCGCAAGATCCCGGCGTCGCCGGATGGTGGAGCGACGGCGCCGCCCCTGGTGAGCCGGAGGGATCGGCGGTTCTGGTCGGACACACCGTGCGTTACAACGGCGGCGGTGTCTTCGACGACGTGGGCACCTTGCGCAGCGGGGACACGATCGAAGTCGAGGGTTCGCACGCCGCGCTGACCTACCGCGTCCAGTATGTCGACGTGCTGTCGAAGGATGATGTCGCCCGCGACGCTGAGCAGATCTTCACCCAAACCGGGCCTGGCCGGCTGGTTGTCATCACGTGTGACGACTTTGACGGCACGGTGTGGCGGTCGAACATCATTACGATCGCTGAGCCCGCCTGAACGGACGGCCGATTATTCCGGCGATTGCTGCTGCCGCCGCCAGCGGATCGCCGCCTCCAGGAAGTCGTCGATCTCGCCGTCCAGGACCGCCTGCGGGTTGCCGACCTCGTGCTCGGTGCGCAGGTCCTTGACCATCTGGTAGGGGTGCAGGACATAGGAGCGCATCTGGTTCCCCCATGACGACCCGGCATCGCCCTTGAGTGCGTCCATCGCGGCGCGCTGCTCTTGCCGTTGACGCTCCAGCAGCTTCGCCTGCAATACCCGCATGGCCGATGCTTTGTTCTGCAGCTGCGACTTCTCGTTCTGGCACGACACCACGATCCCGGTCGGCAGATGTGTGATCCGGACCGCTGAGTCCGTCGTGTTCACGCTCTGACCGCCGGGGCCGGAGGAGCGGAACACGTCGACCCGTATATCGGACTCGGGGATCTCAATGTGGTCGGTCCGCTCGACGACCGGCAACACCTCGACACCGGCGAACGAGGTCTGCCGCCGCCCCTGGTTGTCGAAGGGGCTGATCCGGACCAGCCGGTGGGTGCCTTGCTCCACCGAGAGCGTTCCGTACGCGTAGGGCGCATGGACCGTGAACGTGGCTGACTTGATGCCCGCTTCCTCGGCATAAGAGGTGTCGTAGACCTCGGTCTTGTAGCCGTGCCGCTCGGCCCATCGCAGGTACATCCGCAACAACATCTCGGCCCAGTCGGCGGCGTCGACGCCACCCGCCTCGGCCCGGATGGTCATGACGGCCTCGCGTGCGTCGTACTCTCCCGACAGCAGTGTGCGCACCTCGAGCTCCGACACCAGGCGGGTGACGACGTCCAGCTCGCGCTCCGCCTCGGCTGCAGCGCTCGCGTCGGACTCTTCCTCTGCGAGCTCGAACATCACCGGCAGGTCGTCGACCCGCTGACGCAGTTCGGTGAGCCGCCGCAACTCGGCTTGCAGGTAGGAAAGCTCGCTGGTCACCCGCTGGGCGTGCTCGAGGTCGTCCCAGAGGTCGGGGGCGGCCGCTTGACCTTCGAGCTCTTCGAGCTGCTCCTGCATCCGCGCCGGATCGAGCACCTTCTCGACGCTGGACAGGGTCTGGTCGAGAGCTCTGATCTCCTCGTCGACGTCGCGGCCAGCCACGTCGGTCAAGGGTACGCGGCCCGCGCGCTTTCCCTGCCTCGATGTGAGGTTTGTGGGGCTATAGCATCCCGAATCTCACATGGGCGGTCAGTCCAGCGGGGCAGTCGCGCTGGCTGAAGCGGAGACCGGGATGCCGGCTGTGTCGCCGCTGAGCAGCAGCGGAACCCGGACCGCGAACTCGACCGTGACGGTGCTGGC
>JBKPAG010000046.1:0-20294 GCA_046726315.1 Actinomycetota bacterium
CATGACACACTCGCATCTACCGGATGCCTTTCTGTTGGTAGGCGATCGATCCCTCGACAAGATCGATTCTCCTTGAACAGAAAGGCATTCCGGCGTCACGACCCACCCAGCCGCCAAACCTCAGCGGTGGATCCGGGCTTAACTCGAGCCTGGAACCGCTACCGATGTGGTGACATCACTCGCCGGGCAGCGGTATCGCCGGGCACTCGAATTGCTTGACCACGCCGGTATCGACAGCGCTGCCGGCCGCCAGTGCCGCGTCGACCTCGGCCAGCGAGTCGAGCACGCCATCACCGTCGTCGTCGCCGTCGGCGACAGCGGCGGCGTAGCCATCAGGGAACACGAGTAGATGTACTTGCCACCTGCCGCCGTTGTATCCGGAGTCACCCGGCGCCGCCTCGGCGACATTGAGCTGGGCGCCGCTGAACTCGTAGATCACGTCCCATGTGTGCGCCGGCGCGCTGGTCCCGGACAGGTCCGTCGGCGTGCCCACCGTCCGGTACAGCTGACCGTCGACGTAGAACGCCGGACCACCTACACCGGCCGAGGCCGGTACCGTAACCAACCCCACCGCGCCAACAACCGCGCTGGCACCAACGAGCGCCGCACCCAGAAGACGACGGTTTCCCAGCCTGTGCACGTGTCCTCCTCGGTTGTGGCCGACACCTTGCCGCGTCGGCCCCAACCCAGCCAACACCGAACCTCGCCGGGCAACCCTTACGAACCGATGACCGCTGCCCAGTCCATAAGTCCTGCGTGGCCGTGCTGGTCATCGCGCCGGCTCCGCTATGGCCGCACCGACCCACCAGGCATCGCCGGCAGTGCCTGAGGCTGATGAGCTCTCCGGTGAGGCCAACACTCATGGCGAGTCACGCTCGGTCTGTCCTCCTCTGAAGCCTCCCGCTGCGATTCGACCCGCACCGTGCGCAGGTTCAGCACGAGGCTCATGGCCTGGTCGGGGGCCGAACCTCCAGCCAGCGCTCCTCCCCGTATGGGGCGTCCTGGGCGAGCTCCAAGCCCATCGTCTCGGTCCAGAACACCTTGGCCCGCTCCTGGTCATCGACAGGCGAGGAGACACCAGCCCTCAACGCACTGGCGCCACCATCCATCGGCGGATCACCCGTCATGCTCGTGGTCGAGGTCGATGACGTGGACGAGGTGGCCCGCCGCGCCGTCCAAGCCGGCGCCCTGGTCGAGGTGCCAGCGCAGGAAATGTTCTGGGGCGAACGCTATGGCGTCCTTGTCGACCCCTTCGACCACCCGTGGGCGCTCTCGACCGCCCGCGAACAGCTCACCCCGGACGACATCACCGCCCGTACACCACGCGACATCTAGCGGAACCACCACCGAACAGAAATGGGCTGGCCAACCGGCTGGGGTGGTTGGAACGACCGATGGGTAAATCTGCCGGCCTTGGTCCCCGAGAGCCCGGCGTGGCGTGGGCGTGACTCGCACTGGTCGGTCTGCTGTCAAGGACGTTTGACGGGCACCGAATCGTCAATATATTTTGACGACATGGGTGTGGACCTCGAGCAGAGTAGGCGGCTTATGGACGCCGCGGCCGGCACCGATCCGGAGGTAGGGCTGACGGCGGTCGTGGCGTTGCGGCAGTTGGTGGAGGTCCTGGAGGAACTGCAGGTTGACAACGCTCGCGCTCACGGCTGGTCGTGGCGGGACGTCGCTCGCCGGCTGGGGGTCACCAAACAGGCCGTGCACTACAAACATGGCTTGCGGTTGCGCGACAGGGAGCAGGCGTGATGCGGGTCAGGCTGACGGGCCTGCTCCGTGCCGCGATGGGCGACGACGGGTCCGGCCGGTTCTGGGACCGGCTGACCCCGGCCGGTCGAGAGGTCATGCGGCTGGCGTTCGTCGAGGCCCGCGAGCTCGGCCACCCCTGCTTGGCCGACGAGCACGTGCTGCTTGGCCTGCTACGGCACGGCACCAGCGAGGCTGCCGCTGTACTGCGAAACCAGGGCGTGGACTTGGCCACCGCGCGCGCCGAACTGCTGCACGTCGGTCCAACGCTGGGCCCCCGCGTCGATCCGGCCAATGCGCTGCGGAGCCTGGGCATCGAGGTCGAGGAGATACGTCAGCGCCTCGAGGCGACCTTTGGCACCGATGCGCTGCAGGCGGCCGAGTGGCGGGTGCGCCGCCGGCCGCGGTGGCGCGGCGGGCATCCGAGGCCCAGCCCGCTGTGCACATATGTGCTGGCCAAACGCTCCTTCGAATTCGCGGCGCTCTTTGCCGACGAACGGGGCGATGGCGGGATCGGGCCAGAACATCTGCTCTACGGAATCCTGCACAATGCCCGCGACCCGCTGGGCACCCAACTGGGCCGCCGTAGCCGCAGGGAGCTGGCCACGCTCGGGTGGACCGCCGGCCGGCCCAACCCGCTGCAGCTGCTGCTGCAGGCGCGCGGCGTCGACCCTACCCAGCTGGCCGGCGAGCTCGCCGGATCGCCGTGAGTCCGCTCTTACTCGGTGGATGCCCGCTGGTAGGTGAGAATCAGGACACCAATTCCAGTCGTCTTTGTGTCGACCAGTTTCAGAGGGATCTTCACGCCCACGTCGCCGAACAGGCGTTTCCCGGTTCCAAGAACAAGGGGGTGAATCATCAGCTGGTACTCGTCGACGAGGTCGCGTTGCATCAGCGTCTGGGCCAGGAGGCCGCTTCCGATGACCACCAGGTCCTTCCCCGGCGGCTGCTTCAGCTTGGCCACCTCTTCGGCCACATCTCCCGTGATCAGCGTGGAGTTGCTCCACTTCAGGGGCTCCTCCAGCGTCGTCGACGCCACATGCTTGGGCAGGCTGTTCAGAGCTGATGCGATGGGATCGTCAGCGGGCTGGTTGGGCCAGTACGCCGCGAAGATCTCGTACGTCCTTCGGCCAAGCAGGAAACCGCCGGACGCCTCGATCCCCTTCGTGACGGCGTCGCCAGCCACCTCGTCGATGTACGGCATCTGCCAGCCCCCGTGCTGAAAGTCCCCTTTTCGATCCTCGTCGGGGTCGCCTGGGGCCTGCATCACCCCATCGAGGGTCAGGAACTCGGATACAACCACCCTCGTCATTTGACATACCTCCTTTATCGGTGCGTGGTTTCAACCGGCGAAAAACTCCTGCAACGTTGCAGCGACGACTGCTGGGTCGACGTCGTGGCCCTGGCCCTCCAGCGTGCGGGTCTTTCCCTGTGGGATGGCCGCGGCCAGCGCCTGGGCGGTCTCTCGCATCCACGGGAAGTCCGCCCCGCCCGCGATCACGAGCGTGGGCACCGTGACGGAGGCGGCTCGCCCGGCGGGCAATGAATAGTCGCCCATGATGGTGGCGTCGTAGGCCAACGTGTGCGCGAGGCGCTCCTGGGCTGCCCAGAACGGCGCCTTGCGGGCTTCAGCCACGAACTCGGCCGGAAGGCCCACGACCTGCGACATGAAGAACTCGACGGCGTCTCCTCGGCGGCCATCCGAGACCAGTCTGGTGAACGTCTGCGCCGTGTCCGCCGGGGGTCGAAGCCTCTCGTCGAGGATGAACGGTGGCTCCCACAACGCCAGCTTGTTGATCGCCAGAATGTCCGCTGCCGCCAGCAGGGCGAGGGCCGCGCCCGAGGACGTCCCGTATACAGCTGCTGTCCCACCCGCCGCGAGGATGACCGCATCGAGGTCCTCCACCTCGCGCCCGACCGCGTACGGGGGCGTGTCCCCGCTGTCCCCTCGACCCCGCCGGTCGTAGTTGAACACCGTGAAATGCGGAGCGAGATGCTCGGCAAGCGCTGCGTTGGCCGTCCGATCGGTCGACCCGCCGCTGACCAAGATGACCGGGGACCCCTCGCCCAATCGATCGAAGGCAATGACGGTGCCGTCCTTCGAGGTGACCGACTCCATGACCACTTCCTTCCGATTGCTCGTCTGCTTCGACTCGGGACGGCGAGAAACTCATCGGTCCACGAGGCTGGTTTCTCTACAGGGTTGGAGGGAGGCCGAACCGCTCGAGCAGCTGGACGCCGAAGGAGGTGATCCCGATCATCAGCCCATTCTCGATATCGAGAACATCGAGTCCGAGGAGCCGGTACTCGGAGTCGCCGGGCCTGCGGAGGTAGGCCGCCGCCGCCGGCTGGCGGTTGGCGGTCGTGGCCACCAGTCGGAGGGCGCCGGGGTAGTGCATTGACTCGGGCCGGATGTAGTTCGCGAACAGGGTGGTGAGCGCATCGCGGCCCTCGTACCGGAGCAGATGCGGCGGCATCGCCTGGCGTGCGTCTTCGGCCAGCAGAGCCGAGAAAGCGGCCACGTCGGCCCGGTCATGGGCCTCCATGAAGCGCTGGAGCACGGCACGCTCCTCCTCCGTGGGCGCGGTGGTCGATGCCCAGTCCAGGCGCCGGGCGGGGAGCCGGGCCCGCATCGTGGACCGGGCCCGCTGGAGGGCGCTGGTGACCGAGGCCACGCTGGTCTCCAGCAGGGTCGCGGTCTCCTTGGCCGACCAGCCGACGGCGTCGCGCAGGATGAGGACGGCACGCTGTCGCGGCGGCAGGTGCTGGATCGCGGCCAGATAGGCCAGCTCAATCGTCTCTCGCGCCACGACCGTCGCCTCGGGCTCGATATCGCTTGACGCCATCGCGTCCAGCAGCCGATCGGGATACGGCTCGATCCAGGGCAGATCGGCGGGACGTGCGCCCAGATCCGGTCGTTCGTCGGCCGGCAACTCCCGGTAGGGATCGGTCGGCGGCACATCGGCCACCAAGACGCGCCGCCGGGAGCGCTCCAACTGGCTGATGCTGGCGTTGGTGGCGATGCGATAGAGCCAGGTCCGGAACATGGACCGGCCCTCGAAGGTGCGACGGGCCTTCCAGGCCCGCAAAAGCGTCTCCTGCACCATGTCCTCGGCTTCCTCGAACGAGCCGAGCATCCGGTAGCAGTGCAGATGAAGCTGCCGCCGGTAACGTTCGGCAAGTGCCGCGAACGCCGACTCGTCGCCGGCGCGCACGGCAGCCAGGACGGCGGCCTCCTCCTCTACGACCTTCACCGATGCGGAGTGTAAACCCGACGGCTAGCCACACATCCGGGCCAGTTACTCGGCGAGTGGTCGGGCTCTGCTTCGAGCCCTCGACGCTCTTGGGGCAGTGCGGCGCTGATCTCTTCGACTGCTGCGCGACCGCGGCGGTCGTCGCATATCAGGGTCGGCGACAACGTCTTTCGGACAAGGCCACACTCTTGGGTGGGCCGAGCGGCAGCGCGAATTCGACCGTCCCGTCCTGGTTGTCTGGGCCACCGACGACCGGCTGATGCCGCGCGCGCACGGCCCGCATCTGGTGAGCCGTTTCCCAATGCCCAGCTCGTCGAGATCGCCGACAGCTACACGCTCATACCCGAGGATCAGCCCGCCCACGTGTCTGCGGCAATCCGCCGGTTCATCAACGACACCAGCTGAGTCACGCTCATACCACGGGGGCATGGCCCGCGACGAGCGTCTCCACCACTCGTTGCACACGTCCGGGGAGGTCTGGGGCATCGGCACGCTGGGTCATGACGAGGTGGTGCACCGTTCCAACGAGAGCCAAGGCCACGGTCTTGGAGTCCGCGTCCGGCGAGATCCGCCCGAGCTCCTTCTCCGCGTCCAGGTAGGCAGCGAACTCGCCCTCGACCTCTCGAAGGCTCGGCGACACTGCCGCTTCGGAATGCTGCAACCGGAGCATGAGCTCTGGCCGGGCCCGCGCCAGGCTGATCATGGCGGCGGCGTGATCCCCGAACACTGAGACGGCGGCGGCTGTGAGGTTCCCGACCACGGTCCCCTGACCGGCCCGCGCTGGGAGCTTCGCCGCCTCCGCCGCGACGAGGCGGAGACGATCTTTCACAAACTCCGCCAAGAACCCGTCGAGTTCGGTGAAGTGGTTGTGGAGGACTCCCTTCGCCACTCCGGCCTCACGGGTGACGGCCCGACTGGTGAGCCTGGTCGGCCCATCACGTGCGAGCACGCGTTCCGTGGCCTGGAAGAGGTGTTCGCGGAGATCGGGAATCGCTACGCCGCGCGGGGACATCCGTATCTCGTCACATCCTCCGTACCGCAGGGTTGGCAGAATGGGCAATCGCCCATACACTATGGGCACATGCCCATTCTAGCACAGGGAGTCGTAATGGACAGGACGGACGTGGTGACCAGCCCAATCGACGGCGTGTCCCGTGGTGGTGGCCCGTATCTGGGTCCGGCGATCGAGGTCGAGAACCTGGTCAAGGTCTACTCGGGGGAGAAGACCGCCGTCGCGGGGATCTCCTTCACCATCGGTCGCGGGGAGATCTTCGGCTTCCTGGGGCCCAACGGCTCGGGGAAAACGACCACTGTACGGATCCTGGTCACGCTGCTGGGGAAGACCTCGGGCGTAGCCAGGGTCGCGGGCTTCGACACCGATCGGCAGCCGAACCGGGTCCGCGAGGTGATCGGCTACGCCGGGCAATCGACTGGGATCGACGACGACCTGACCGTGCACGAGAACCTGGTCCTCCAAGGACTTCTTCATGGGCTCGCACCGAACCGCCGCACCCGCGATCGACTCGACGATCTGCTCGGGGTCTTCTCCCTGACCGAGGTCATGAACCAGCGCGCGGGCACGTTGTCGGGGGGACTCCGTCGCCGGCTGGACCTTGCCCAGGCGCTGGTGCACCGGCCGTCGATCCTGTTCCTCGACGAGCCCACCACGGGACTCGATCCCCAGTCTCGCAAGACCCTGTGGGAGCAGCTCCGACGGCTGAGCCGGGAGGAGGGGACGACCGTGTTCCTCACCACTCAGTACCTAGAGGAGGCCGATCGGACCTGCGACCGAGTGGCGATCCTCGACCAAGGGCGGCTCATCAAGGTTGGAACGCCGAGGGCACTCAAAGAGGAGGTCGGGGAGGGCCGGCTCGTGCTCTCCCTGCGAGGGGAGGGGCGTAGCGGGCGAGCAGCTCGAGTGTTGGCCTCCTCTCCTGACGTCACCCGGGTCGAGCCGGGTGATCCTCTTGTGGTCTACGTGCGCGACGTGGGTTCGAGCGTCATCCCGGTAACCAAGCGGCTGGAGGAAGAGGGGATCGAGATCGCCGCCGTGGAGCAGGCTCGGGCTTCTCTGGATGACGTGTTCCTCCGCTACACGGGGGATCGTCCACGGGCCGAAGCGCCGGTGGTGGGGGCGGTCAGCAGCATCTTCGGGGCCGCTCACGGTCGCAGGCGCCGGGGAGGTGTGTCGTGACGGGAACCATGAAGGCTGTTGCGGTCATCGGGGCTCGCGATGTTCTCAAGAGCGTCCGGACCCCTATGCTCGTCACCGCCTCGCTGGTCCAGCCGATTATCTGGCTGGTGCTGTTCTCCCAGACGTTCCAGGGGTTGGCGGACACGCCGCAGTTCCGGGATCTCGGCTACTCCTCCTACCTGACGTTCTTGGTCCCCGGGATGGTTGTCCTGTCGGTGCTGTTCACCGCCCTTCAGTCGGGCATGGCCACGGTCACCGACGTCGACACGGGGACGATGGACAAATTCCTGATCAGCCCCATCCGGCGGTTCAGCATCCTCCTCGGCCGCGTGCTGGCCGACGCCGTCACGATGCTGATCCAGGGAACGATCGTCCTGTTCGTCGCGCTGCTGCTGGGCGCCAGTGTGGAGACGGGCTGGCTCGGCGCGCTCGAGATGTTGGGCCTGGCCACCCTGTATGGGGTGGTCTGGGCTTCGCTGTCCAACCTGATCGCCCTTCGCACCAGGAACTCAGAAATGACCATGGTGGCGGGCCTCCTTCTCACCCTTCCCGCCCTATTTCTCTCACCCGCCTTCTTCCCGAAGCCGCTCCAGCCGGCGTGGCTGCAGGCGGTCGCGGACTGGAACCCTGCGGCCTACGTGATCGAGACAGGACAGCGCCTGATGACCGCGGGGAACGACTGGGGCCTGGGGCTGCAGACGCTGGCCGTCGTGATCGGGGCCGGAGTCGTCCTGATCACGTCCGCGGTCGTGTCCTTTCGGGCTGTCGCGCGCTGAACCTGGAGCAACAACGGAGCGGCTGTGTTTGCTACGTGGAGCAGTTAGCCGGGTGTGTACTGGCTGGTATGGACTGCGCGCTGTTAGCGCCCCCGCGCCAGACCCAGCAACCGCGCCGAAGTTTCCAGCATTCCTCGATCCTGAGGGCAATCTAGGGAACATGGCTATTGCGGCCTAATCGTGCGCGCTGGGTTGTGGGTTCGACCGCTGAGACCCCGAGCTGTTGACCTGCTGGACCGCGTAGGGGCAGTGGCACTCATCCGACTCAGGCGAAGATCCCCGAGTAGGCGTTGAGCGCCGGTTGCCCGCCCAGGTGCGCGTACAGCACATTTGACGATGCGGGGATCTCGCCTCTGCGGACGAGGTCGATCAGGCCCGCCATCGACTTGCCCTCGTACACCGGGTCGATGATCATCCCCTCGAGCCGGCCCGTAAGTAGGATCGCGTCGATCGTCGACTGGACCGGGATCCCGTAGAGGTCGCCCTCCCAACCCTCGAGCACGGTGATCTCGTCGTCGCGGAGGTCGCGGCCCAGACCGATCAGGTCTGCCGTGTGCCGGGCGATTCGCTCGACCTGCTCTCGGGTCTTGTCAAGCGTCGCCGACGCGTCGATCCCAAGTACACGCCGCGGTCGGTCTTGTCCAGCGAAACCGGCGATCATCCCGGCGTGCGTCGACCCTGTCACGGTGCAAACCACAATGGTGTCGAAGAAGACGCCGAGCTCGGCCTCCTGCTGCTCGACCTCGCGGGCCCAGTTCGCGAAGCCGAGCCCGCCGAGGCTGTGCTCCGAGGCGCCGGCGGGGATGCCGTACGGCCGACCTCCGGCCGCGCGCACCTCCTCGAGCGCGCGTTCCCAGGAGTCCTTGATCTCGATGCCGAAGCCGGTCGGGTCGAGGCTCACTACGGCCCCCATCATCCGCGAGAGCAAGATGTTGCCGACCTTGTCGTAGACGGCGTCGGGCCAGTCGACCCACTTCTCCTGCACCAGCCGCGCCTTCAGCCCGAGCTTCGCTGCGACCGCGGCAACCTGCCGGGTGTGGTTGGACTGGTAACCGCCGATCGAGACGAGCGTGTCCGCGCCGCTGGCGAGCACGTCGGGCACGATGTACTCGAGCTTGCGGATCTTGTTACCGCCGTACGCCAGTCCGGAGTTGCAGTCCTCACGTTTGGCCCATATCTCGGCCCCGCCGAGGTACTTGGTCAGGCGGTCGAGGCGGTGGACAGGGCTGGGGCCGAACAGAAGCGGGTAGCGGTCGAAGTCGTCAAGAGACATGTTCTGTCCTCTCCTCGGAGTTGTGGGCGGTCACCGGCGGGTTTCGCGTGTCAGTCGACCGGCGGCGTGAGGGTGAGCCAGTTCAAGCGGGTCTGGTTGGCAGCGGCCTCGACCTCGCCCTCACGGGCGAGGTCGATTATCGAGCGATGCTGCGCGACCGACGAGCGGCCGGAGAGCGACGAGAACCGGACCCGCTCCATCCGGCGCAGAAGCGGTGTCACGTCGTCGAGGACGGCGGCGACCCTGCGGTTGGCGTAGACGTCGACGAAGACTCGGTGGAAGGCGTCGTCCGCGGCGATCGCCTCCTCGCCGTCGCCGCGGGAGAGGGCCCGCTCGAAGTCCTGGTTGGCCGTGGTCATTGCAGCAAGGTCCTCCTCCTTCAGCAGGGGGATCGCCTCACGGGCGGCCAGCTCGTGCATGCTCGCGGCCACAGCCTGCGCCTCTACCGCTGCGCGTGCGTCCAGGGGACTGACGATCGTAGAGCTGCCCGGCCTGATCTGGACGAGTCCGATCTGGTCCAGCCTCGCGAGCGCCTCGCGCACCGGTGTGCGACTGACGCCGAGCCAGGCGCACAGCTCCGCGTCGACCAACCTTTCGCCCGGCTCGAGTGTCCCGTCGATGATCGCCGCCCGCAGCGACTCGAACGCCCGTTCGCGCAGCAGGGTGCGGGGGAGAGGAGACACGAGTGGTACTGGCATGCAATATATTGCATGTAGAATGTTGCAGCACGCGCAAGGGCCTGTTGGCGGTGGAGCTGTGACATCGCCCAACGCTCGACGAGCTCGACCGCCGGGTCGCGGCCGCTCTGCAGGTCGATGAGCCGGCAGCTCCAGGTGGATCTGATTACGCAACAGCTGCTGCCGGTCAGGCGACGGGTTAGGGGCCCCCCAAATGCCCGGGCGGCAACCCGTCCTCGAGACCAGGCGGGCCGCCGCCGTCCAATCCTGGCGGACCGCCGCCGAGCAACCCGGGGGCGTCCAAGCCAAGGCCTGGCCACGCCGTGTACCCGGGAGTGTCGGGCACTATAGACGGTTCCGTCGGGTCCGTCGTCGGGTCATCGGACGCATCGCCTAGATCGCCTTCTGTGCCGGAGTCGCCGTCGGCGTCCGTCGCGGCGAGCGGGTCTGTCGAGGCGACCGGTCCCAACTGATCCGGTGGCACGGATGTCAATGGTTTCTCGCCAGGAGTGATTTCCGGCGTGGGGGTTGCGGGGTCGGCCGGATTGGCAGGGAGGTTGTCCGGTTCGTTGATCCAGACGTCGCCCACGAACTGGCCAGGCGGCTCCTCCTGCGGGGGGTCCTGCTCGGGCACGTCGTGGTTGATCTCGACGGGCGTCACCAACTCCACGAAGGTCTCGAGCCCCTCTTGCAGGGGCGCAGGGAGTGCGCCAGCGACAGTCGCGACTGTCAACCCGAAAAAGCCCACGAGCGCGCCCATTGCGACCTTGGCCCGCGCGCTCAGCTGGGGCGGCTTCCGGTGTGCGCCAGCGACGGTTGGGACCAGCTCCGGCAGAGCGTCACCGAAGTCGCCGGTGGCCATCCGTTCGGCCAGCTCCGCGCTGGGGAGCACCGGCCGGAGAGCCGCCGAGCGGAGTACGCCGACCGCTCCCGCGACTGCCGCGAGTTCCTCCGGTACCGGTTCGTTGCGGAACAGTGCCTCGATCGAGGCGTCGTCGAGCACCGTAGACTTACGCACCTCGTCGCGCCACTCCCTCATAGCAGCACGCCCTCCCGCTCGATGCTCTTGCGAAGCGAGGAGAGCGCACGTCGCTGAGTCGCCTTCACACCGCCGACCGTCTTGCCGAGAATCGTCGCGACCTGCTCGACGGTGAGATCGCCCACAACGCGCAAGAGCAACACTTCTCGCTGATCGGGCGATAGCCCAGCGCAGAGCTCGGCTACCCGCTGGTGACCCAGCACGTCCAAAGCATCGGCTTCTGCATCCCCGCCCATCTGGTCGAGAATCGACAGGTCTGCCGTCGGCGTCCAGTTCCGGCGTACCGTCCGCCGGCGCTCGTCGACCAGCCGGTGGTGAGCGATAGTGAACACCCAGGAACGGAACTTCTCCTCCGAACCGACAAACGACTTCAGCCCGGCGAACACACCGAGGAAGACCTCACTCGTGAGGTCGTCAGGCTCGGCAGCACCTTGGCCACGGAGGTAGCCTGCGACCGCCGAGGACAGGTCCGTCCACAGCCGCTCAAACGCCCACGGCGCGCCGCTGCGTGCCGCGTCCAGAACTGCGTCGAACGCCAAGCCGATGGGCAGGGGAACCTCCTCGGCTCAACAGGGAATCGTCGCGGGGCACGCGCAGGATACAGCTGAATCCGCCTGAGCTGGAGCCGGAATCCTAAATCCGGCTCATTGAGCGTCCGGCGGCCCGGCGCTCGAAGACCCTGGTGGGCTGTCTTACGGCAACCGGACCGCCTCCGAGCGCTCCCAGGAATCGAGGGCTGCCGCGAAGACCCGATGACTGTCCACGGCCTCCTGTGGCGTCACACAGCCGAACGCCTCGCCGAGCTGACCGGCCCGCTCGGCCAGGTAGGACGCCCACATCTGCTGGATCGCATCGGAGAACCCGAACTCGAAGATGCCACCGGTGATAGTCGCGAAGCAGGATTGGCTGCCCATCTCCACCTCCTGCCAGACCTGCTCGCCGTCAGCGACGGACATCACGTGCAGCGTCTTGGGGTACCGCGTGCAGAACTCCACCCCCCCGTTCATCCCGAGCACCTTTAGTGACCAGGAGTTCTTCTGGCCCGGGTCGATCCGCTTCATGGTGAGGTGCAGTGGGAAGACCTCGGCCTCCTGACCGCCGATCCGGTTTGTTGCGGTGCACAGCAGGGTGGCGTTCTCGATGGTGTCGCACGGGACGAGGTCGCCGTCCGGGCCCGGGCGGCTCGGCACCAGGTCCTGCAGCACGGCGAACACCCGGTCGGGCACCCAGCCGAGCCGTAGGGGCACGTGCAACACGTGCATTCCGAGGTCGTTGAGGACGCCGTTCGCTCCGCAGTACCTGGCCTGGCGCTTCCAGTTGATCGGCTTGTGCACGTCGAGGTCGCTGGAGTGGCTGAAGCCGCTGTGTACCTCGATGATGCGGCCCAGCGACCCAGAGGTGACTCGTGAGATCGCGGCCTGCGCCGCGGGGAAGAACGGTAGCTCGCTGGAGCAGCGGACGAAGGACTCCGGGTGGCGCTCCACCGCTTGGTAGATCCTCCTCGCGGCCGCGAGGTCGATGCCGAACGGTTTCTCCGCGAGGAGCGACACGCCGGCCTCGATCGCATCGACGTACATCCGCTCGTGCAGGTCGTGGCGTACGGCGATGTAGACCACCTCGGGCCCATCGGGGCCGAGCAGGGCCCGGTAATCGGTGCTGCGCACTTGGACCGAGGGGAAGTAGTCGAACCAGTCCAGGGCGGCCGGCTCGATGTCGCACACGTGGGTGAGTTCGGGCCGCACGGGATGATCGATCAGAACGGCCCACCGTGCGAACGCGACTGCGGCTTCCTTACCCATCAGCCCGCCGCCAATGATGCCGACCCGGACCGGCTGCTGGTCGCCCGTCACGACGGAGAGCCTCCGGTCCGGCGAAGCCGCGTGCTGGCCTGCTCGGTGCTGAGCCCGCCATGCAGGATGCCCATCAGGGCGGCGACGAGTGCGGCCGGCCGGGGATGCTGGATGACGTTGCGTCCGTACACGATGCCGCGCGCACCCTGCTCCAGGACGGCCTCAGTGCGGCGCAACAACTCGTCGTCTTCGACCCGTCCGCCGCCTCGCACGAGCACCGGCACGTCGCCCGCAGCCTCGACGACCTGGTGGTAGTCCTCGAGATCCGATGTCGGGTCGGCCTTGATGAGGTCGGCGCCGAGCTCGCGGGCCTGACGTACCAGGGAGACGACCTTCGACGTGGTCCCGTCGACCTGGTACCCGCCTGTCATGGCGTTGTCCTGCATGACGAGCGGCTCGACCATCAGGGGCATGCCGTATGCGGTGGCGGCCTGGCGCAGCCTCATGATTGCCCGAATGCACGCTTCCCGAATCTCGGGCCGGCCCGGCAGCTGCAGCAGGTTGGCACAGACGGCGACAGCATCGAGGCGAACCGCTTGCTCAACCGCGTCTGGGAATGCGATCGAGAACAGCTGGCTGTCCAGTGGGTTCCCGTAGACGTTGGCGACGTCCGTGCGCATGACCAGCGCTGGTTTGGCCTTACCCGGCAGCGCTTGGAGCAGCGGCGCCTGGCCGGGGCTGAGCTGAATAGCGTCCGGGCCCGCTTCGACAAGCGTCTCGATGACCGTTGACATGTTCTCGATGCCGGTGAGGAACGAGTGCTCCCCGAAGAAACCGTGGTCGACGGCGACGTCGAGGGCTCGTCCGGACTCCGCGTTGAACAGTCGGTTGAGCCGGAAGGGGTACGCGGGCATGGCTACCTCTCGTCGGATGCTGCCTGCCGGGTCGTCGTTCGGGGCTGGCCGTGGAGCCCCGCAAGCGACCCCAGCCCGGCGACCCGGTGGGCCGCAGCCGCCTGCACGAGCTCCAGACCCCGGTCCAGGGACATGCCGGAGTGCAACGCGGCTAGCAGCGCCGCGGTCGCCGCGTCGCCCGCTCCCGTGGTCTCTACTACCGAAACGGGCGCCGCGGACAGCTCAACCCGGCGGTCGTGCCAGGTCGCCGGTAACGCGGCGAGCAGCGCCGAGCGGCGACCCTCCGCCCCGGCGAACCGCGAGGCCTCGGCCGTGCGGACCACTAGACCTCGCGGTCCGTCGGTGACCGCGACGACCGCCGCGCCCCTCTCGAGCAGCCACTCAGCGGCTTCGGCTGCTTCGAGCCCAGGATGGGCGAGCACGCTGCGCATGTCGTCCAGGCTCGGGCTGACGATGTCGCACAGCGGCAGGACCCGGGTAAGCAGGTCGGCCCAGTCGACCGTGGTGCGCCCCGGCTGGACAACACACATGTCGATCGACGTCGTCACCGCCGCCGACCGCGCCTCCCGGAACAGCCGGACCAACCCAACGCCGGCCCGTGCGGTCAGCCGCGGCAGCAGCGGGAGGTAACCGACGTGCAGCAGGGGGGCCGCCGCGACGTCCACTTGCCGGCCGTCGAAGGACGCGTTGGCCCCCACGTGGTGCCAGAAGGCGCGGTCGGTGCCCGGGGGCTGGACCACGATCGAGTACGACGTCGTCGCACCAGGCACGATCTCGGCGCGGGCGTCGGCGCCGGGAATGGCGTCGACCAGGGCCGCCACTGTCCCGGCCAGTACGTCGTCACCGAGGGACGTGACCAGCAACGTGCGCAGGCCGAGTGCCGCGAGGTCGGGCCCCGTGTTGCCGACGCAGCCGCCGAGCCTTAGATCCAACGGGCCGACCTGGATCAGGACTCCCGGCGTCACGTCTGCGGCATCGAGCAACCGCGGCACCAGGTCGACGCACAGATGACCGGCGACCTGCACGTCCCAATCTGCGACGGCCGGGTCGTTGGCGCTCACCCAGGCCGCCCTCTCCGGAAACAACGTTGTCCCGGCGACATTAGGATCACGCAACCAGACCGTCAACGGCCGCAGCAGCCAGGAGCAACTCATGGACGCCGTCCCTGATGCCAGAACTCCGAGCGGGACCACCGTGCGTGCCCCGGGGACATGGGCCGCTGCCAGCCCGGCGCAGCCGCGGGCCGAGGTCCTGGACGCCGAGATGCATCGTCTACTTGACTTCGCAGAGGGCGCGTGGGCGCCCGGCGGCGGCTTCGGCAACCTCGACGACGACGGGCGTCTCCAACCGGAGCAGCCGATCGAGACCTGGGTCAGCACGCGGATGACCTACTGCTTCGCCCTGGGCTCCCTGGTCGGACGGGAAGGCGACGCCGACCGTGTCGACCATGGCCTCGTGGCGCTGCTGCCGGGGGGCTGCTTGCGCGACGACGTCAACGGGGGCTGGTACTCCTCGGTCCGCGCCGCAGCCGGCCTGTCGGAGCGCGCCTCGCGACCCGCGGTCGACGACACCAAGGCTGCGTACGCCCACGCCTTCGTCGTCCTGGCCACATCGGCGGCCGTCGTCGCTGGTCGTCCTGACGCCGATGCCCTGCTGGCAGACGCACTGGCCATCGTCGAGCAGCACTTCTGGGACGACGCGGCGGGCATGATGCGGGAGAGCTTCAGCGCCGACTGGGTGACCGAGGAGCCTTACCGTGGAGCCAACGCCAACATGCACAGCGTCGAGGCGTTCCTCGCCGCTGCGGACGCTCTCGGTGAGCGGGGCGCTGTCTGGCGCGAGCGGGCTGCGCGGATCGTCGAGCGGGTCGTCCACGGCATCGCCCGCGAGTCAGGCTGGCGTCTGCCCGAGCACTACAGCCCCGAATACGTTGTCGACGACGACTACAACACCGATGACCGAGCTCACCCGTTCCGTCCATACGGTGTCACTCCCGGCCACCTCTTCGAATGGGCTCGGCTCTGCCTGCACCTGCGTGCCCAAGATGTCGCGGCCGGCTTGCCCGCCCGAAGCTGGCTGCTCGCCGATGCACAGGCGCTGTACCGCACCGCGGTTGAGATCGGCTGGGCTCCGGATGGTCAGGAGGGCTTCGTCTATACCACCGATTTCGACGGGGCGCCCATCACCCGGGCGCGCATGCACTGGGTGCTCACGGAGGCCCTCGGCGCAGCGGCGGCGCTCCACCAGGTGACCGGTGAGGCGACGTACGCCGAAGACCACCAGCGCTGGTGGCGCTTCGCCTCTGTGCACTTCATCGACATCGAACGCGGGTCCTGGCGCTCCGAGCTGGATGCGGACCTGCGTCCCGCAGCCGGGACCTGGCGCGGCAAGCCGGACGTCTACCACGTGCTCCAGGCCACGCTGGTGCCACGCCTGCCCCTCGCCCCGATGTTCGCCGCTGCTCTGCGTGGGCGGTGACTGCCGGTCAGGAGCTTGGGGTCACCACTGCGGCGATGATCCGGGTCACGACGGCCGCGAGGTCGTCGCGGGCGGGTGTGAGGTACTTGCGAGGGTCGACCACGTGTGGGTGGTCTTCGAGATGTGATCGGACGGCGCTTGTGAACGCCACGTTGATGATCGTGCCAACGTTGACCTTCACGATGCCCTGGCTCACCGCGCGAGCCAACTCGTCATCGGCGACACCCGAGGAACCGTGCAGCACCAACGGGATCGGCACGGCCTCGCGCAGGGCGGCGATGAGCTCGTGGTCGAGCTGTGCGGTCCGGTCAGTCATCGCGTGCGAGCTACCCACCGCGACCGCGAGACCGTCGACGCCGGTCTGGTCCGCGTACCGCGCTGCCTCGGCCGGGTCGGTTCGTACGCCTGGGGCGTGGGCACCGTCCTTCCCACCTACCTCGCCCAGCTCGGCCTCCAGCCAGAGGCCCCGGTCGTGCGCCCAGGCGGCAGCGCTGGCGGTCGCCCGGACATTCTCGTCGTACCCGAGCCTCGAGGCGTCGAACATGACGGAGGAGAAGCCCGCGGCTGCCGCTGCGTGCAGCAGGTCCTGGTCCTCGACGTGGTCCAGGTGCAGGGCGACTGGAACGACGGCGGCCTCGGCGACTGCGGCAGCGGCGGCGCTGATCGGCAGCACGTTGCCGTGGTGGAACCGAACGGCGTTCTCGGAGATCTGCAGGATGACAGGCCGAGCAGCGGCTTCGGCACCGGCCACGATCGCCTCGGCGTGCTCGAGGGTGATCACGTTGAACGCGGCGACGCCACCGCTTCGGTGCCGAGCCTCGTCGACAAGCTCGCCTGTCGGCACCAGTGCCATGGCCTTATCGTGCCCAATTACTGGACGGAACGCAGTGACGGGCGGGCACAGGTGACCGAGCTCTTGGTGGGCCTCGACGTGGGGACGTCGAGCAGCAAGGCAGTCGTCTTCGACGCCGACGGTGCCGTCCTCGCAATGGGGCGCGCCCCGACGCCATGGACCCATGTGGAGCCCGTCGGCGGCGTGGGCGCCCGCGGCGCTGAGATGCCCGCTGACGTGCTGCTCGCAGCGGCCATAGCCGCAGTCTCACGGGCGCTGGCGGAGGCACCGGCCGGGCGGGTGGCCGGCCTCGGCGTCACGAGCATGGCCGAGTCGGGCGTGCTGCTCGACGCCCGTGGGCGACCCGTCGTCCCGGTCATCGCGTGGCACGACGCCCGCGACCTCCCACAGGTGGCGCGGCTCGGCCGCGACCTGGGTGCTGACCGGTTCTGCGCCCGGACTGGCCTGCCGCTTCGCTCGCAGTGGTCGATGACCAAGCACGTGTGGCAGCGGGAAACCGACCTCGAAACGGCCCGAGGGGTCCGCCGGCTCAGCGTCGCCGAATGGGTGGTCAGAGGTCTCGGTGGCGACGAAGCCAGCGACGTGTCGTTGGCCTCGCGGACCGGCTGGCTCGACCTGTCGGCGCGTGGCTGGTGGACCGAAGCGCTCGACTGGTCCGGTGTGTCCGAGAGCCTGTTCCCAGCGCTGGTCACCTCGGGCACCGCGCTGGGCCGGGTTTCGGCAGATCTCGGAGTACCTCGGCTGACCGGTGCCGCTCTCACCACCGCGGGCCATGACCACCAGGCGGCCACGGTGGGTGCCGAGGCCGCAGGTCCAGGCGACCAGCTCGACTCGTGCGGCACTGCAGAGGCCCTCGTTCGCACGGTGCCTGCTGGCTTCTCGGCATCGGGAGTGTCATTGCTTGCCAGAGGCGGCGTCACGGTGGGCTGGCACGTACTCGACGGAAGGTGGGCGCTGCTGGGTGCAACCGAAGGCGGTCTTGCCCTACAACGCGTCCTCTCCGTCCTCGGCGGGGAGGCCCTTGCGGCCCTGGACGCCGCTGCCCTCGAGGCCCAGCCCGGTGTCGTGTCCATCGGTCTCGACGGCTCGTCGCGCGTCACGATCGGCGACATCGGTGACGGCGTCACGGCCGGCGCGGTGTGGCGCGCCGCGCTGGACGCGATCACCGACCAGATCTTGCCGATCCACCGGTTGATGACGTCCGTCGTCGGGCCGCATCGAAACCTAGTGGTGACCGGTGGATGGTCCCGCAGCGCGGCACTCATGCAGGTCAAGCGCCGGGGCTTCGGTGAGCTGACCCATTCCGCCGTCGAGGAGGCAGGCGCCCGCGGCGCCGCGCTCATGGCCGGGCTCGCGGCCGGCACGTACGCCCGCCCTGACGATTTCCCACGTTTAGCGTCAGCGGGACAGGACCGGGCCGCAAGGACGTGACGAGTCGCTGATGATCACCACCGTGACGCCGAACCCGAGCGTCGACTGGACGCTGGAGATCTCCACCCTGACCCGCGGGCTGGTGCACCGGATTGCCGCGGAGCACCAGGAGCCGAGCGGCAAGGGGGTGAACGTGACCCGTGCACTGACCGTCAACGGTGTGCGCTCGGTGGCCGTGCTGCCCGTCGGTGGCACCGAGGGATCCGAGCTGGAGGCACTGTTGGCGGCCGAGCACGTGACCTACCGAGCCGTCCGGGTGACGGGGTCCATCCGTGTGAACATCTCGCTGACCGAGCCGGACGGCACTGCCACCAAGATCAACGCATTGGGGCCGACGCTTTCAGACGAGGAGACGGATCGGCTGCTGATCGCGGTCGTCGACGTGTCGGGCGACGCTGTATGGGTACTCGGATCGGGCAGCCTGCCCGGCGGAGTGGGGGAGACCTTTTACGCCCGGCTCGGCGAGGCGGCTCGGCGCTCAGGTGCACGGTTCGCCCTGGACAGCAGCGGAGCGCCGCTGCTCGCCGGCCTGCGCGCCCGTCCTGATGTGATAAAGCCGAACAGCGAGGAGCTGGCCCAGGCCGTCGGGCGACCGCTCGCGACCTTCGGCGACGCCGTCGATGCCGCCCGCGAGCTCGGGCAGCTCGGCGCCGCGACGGTCGTGGTCAGCATGGGCAGCGATGGCGCCCTGCTCGTCGACGAAGAGGGCGTCCTGCACGCGGAAGCGTTCGTCGCCTCGCCCAGGAGCACAGTCGGGGCCGGCGACGCACTCCTCGCCGGCTACCTCGCCGGGACCCTGGCGGCCGACGGGAACCGAGCCACCGCGCTACGGGAGGCCGTCGCCTGGGGCTTGGGCGCCCTGCGACTCGATGGCAGCCGGGTTCCGGTGATCACCGAGGCCGACCGGGCGGCGGTCGTCATGGACGACGCGCCAGACCTGGCTCGCCACCTTCGGCAACTGGCTTAGGGACTGTCCCGCCGTGGTCGGTGCGCGAACTACCGAACAGGCCCGTCCTCGCGCAGCGCCCGGAGCGCCTCGAGGTAGGCCACGAAGCGGGGTGCGCCTCATAGGCTCCCGCCATGACGAAGCAGCGGGTTCAGAGCCTGGTCGTGAGTCTGGTCGTCATCGTGCTTGTCATGTCGGCCCTCGGCTACCTGTTCGTTCCCTCGGCGATGCTGAGCATCGTCGGCATCGAAGGCAACCGCCAGGTGGAGTTCTTGGTCCGTACCCTCGCCGCTGCCCTGCTTGCCCTGTCCCCAGGTGCCTGGGCCGCACGGCGCCGAGACGATACGCCGGCTCAGCGCGGCGTCTTGATCGGGCTCGCGGTCTACATGTTCACTAGTTCGCTGATCGACCTGCACGCGTTCGTCAAAGACATCGTGGGTGCAGCGTCGGTACCGAGCATCGCCCTTCGCGTCATCCTCGGCGCCGTCATCGTGTGGCTGATCCCGCCTCGCCGTACTCCTGCCCGCCTACGTGCGAACGCGCCAGCAACCGGTTGACCGCCCGCGGGCAGGACGCAGCGGCGGCGCCTCACTGCGGTCCCGCCGGCTGGCGTTCGACCGCACCCTGCCACCGTCGGAGGCGCTAGGCGGGATCAGGGACGCGTTCCACGACTACGACCACCAGGGGGCATCAGTGAGTGAGCGACTGACTCCGCGAGCTGCGGGCCGGTGAGGCAGCGTCCACGGCCAGCACACAGCCGCAGCTAGGACACACCTAACGAGGCTTCGCCTCGGACCGCCGAGGTTGTGGCTGGTCGAGCTGGTTGGTTGCGGCCAGGCTGTGGTTCGTGGTCAACCCGGTGACGGTCAACGATGTGCTCGACGGACAGGTGGGGCTGGATCTGGAGTGTTTGG
>JBKPAG010000047.1:0-27845 GCA_046726315.1 Actinomycetota bacterium
TCAGCGTAAGCAAGTCGGCTTCGCCGTTACCGTCGGTGACCACCTCGGTGACTTCGGGCGCACCCTTGGTGAGGGTGCCGGTCTTGTCCATGACCACGGTGTCGATCCGGGCCGAGGTCTCCAGGGCGGTGGCGTTCTTGAACAGCACGCCGCGCCTCGCCCCCAGCCCGGCGCCGACCATGATCGCGGTCGGGGTGGCCAGACCCAACGCGTCCGGGCAGGTGATGACCACCACGGTGATGGCGAACAGCAACGCTTCCTGGACCGACCGTCCCACCGCGAGCCAAACCACGAACGTCACAAGACCACCAACCAAGGCGACCAGGACCAGCCAGAACGCCGCCCGGTCGGCCAGCCGCTGGCCCGGGGCCTTCGAGTTCTGCGCCTGCTGAACGAGGGCGACGATCTGCGCCAACGCGGTGTCCGCGCCGACCTTGGTGGCCCGCACCCGCAGGGTTCCGGTGGTGTTGACCGATGCGCCGATCACCTCCGAACCGGCCGTTTTCGGTACCGGCAGGCTCTCCCCGGTGACCATCGACTCGTCGACCTCGGATACGCCGGTCTCGACCACGCCGTCGACCGGGATCTTCGCGCCGGGTCGGACCAGCAGCAGATCGCCGACCCGCACCTCGGCGGTCGGCAGCTCGACCTCGTGGCCGTCGCGGAGCACCACCGCCATGGGCGGGGCCAGTTCGAGCAGGGTGCGGATCGCATCGTTGGCCCCGCCCCGGGCACGCATCTCGAACCAGTGCCCGAGCAGGACAAAGGCGGTCAGCACGGTGGCCGCCTCGTAGAACACCTCGCCGCCGCCGGTCAGGGTGACCCCGAGGCTGTACAGCCAGCCGGCACCCACCGCGACGGCGACCAGCACCATCATGTCCAGGGTGCGGGCTCGCAGCGCCCGCCATGCCCCGTCGAAGAAGATCCACGCCGAGTAGAAGATCACCGGCAGGCTCAGCAGCAGGCCGAACACGTCGTCGCGGAGCCCGAACGGCGCCGCCGCCTCGAAGCCGAGCACCTCCCGGCCGATCGGCGACCACAGCAGGATCGGCACCGACAAGATTGCCGCCACCAGGAACCGGTTGCGCATGTCGCGGACCATGTCGTCCATCGACATGGCGCGGTGCCCGCCATGCCCCATCGCCTCGTGCGGGCTCAACATGGGCGCATCCGGCGTGCGATGCCCGACGTGCTCGGGTGCCGCCTCGGCGGGGGCGGCGGGCGGCGGGTGGCCGTCATGCCGGTGTGGCTCGACCAGCGGGTCGCAGACGTGCCGCGGCACGGACTGGCCGGCGCAGTGGTAGCCGCAGTCGCGGACCCAGCCGGCCAGCTCGGCCACCGACGTGCGGTCCGGGTCGTAGCTGACCGTCGCCGTCTGGGCGACCGGGTTGGCGTCGACGGCCAGCACGCCGGGACGATGCGACAACACGGTCTCCGCAACGGCCTTCTCCGACGCCCACTGCGCCCCCGAAACCTCGAGGACGGCCGTGACCCGTCCCGGGTGATCGTCACGACTCACGAGGACACCTCGCTCGCGGCACGCGATGGCGCTGGTCGGTCGGTCGAGCTGTCCGCGGTGGACTCGATGGAGACCGCCCGGAAGCGGCGCAGCCGCAGGCTGTTGGTGACCACGAAGACCGACGAGAACGCCATTGCGGCACCGGCGATGAGCGGGTTGAGCAGGCCGGCCATGGCCAGCGGGATGGCTGCGACGTTGTAGGCGAAGGCCCAGAACAGATTGCCCTTGATGGTAGCGAGCGTGTGCCGGGACAGCCGGATGGCGTCCACCGCGGCCCGAAGGTCGCCGCGCACCAGGGTGAGGTCGCTGGCCTCGATGGCCACGTCGGTGCCGGTGCCCATGGCGATGCCCAGGTCGGCCTGGGCGAGTGCGGCGGCGTCGTTTACGCCATCGCCGACCATCGCCACCACGCGGCCGTCGCGCTGCAGCCGCCGGACGGCCTGGACCTTGTCCGTTGGGAGCACGTCGGCGATGACCTCGTCGATGCCGACCTCGGCGGCGGCGTTGCGGGCGGCGCGCTCGTTGTCACCGGTCAGCAGCACCGGCCGCAGGCCCAGGCCCACTAGCTCGGCCACGGCCTGGGCGCTGGTCGGCTTCACGGTGTCGGCCACCACCAGCAGCCCGGTGGCGGCGCCGTCCCAACCGACCGCGATGACGGTGCCACCGGCGGCTTCGGCGGACTCCCGGGCGGCGGTCAGCCGCTCGTCGAGGCGCAGCGCCCATGCTTCTGCGAGCCAGGTCGTGCGGCCGGCCACCACTGCGTGCCCGCCCACGACACCCTGCACGCCGGACCCCTGTGTTGAGGTGAACCCGTCCACCGCGGCAAGGTCACCGCCGAACCGCTGCCGCGCGCCGGCGGCGATGGTGTGTGCGATCGGATGTTCGGAGGCGTGTTCGAGCGCGCCGGCGAGCCGTAGCAGTTCGGCCTCGTCCACTCCGTCGGCGGGTATGACGTCGACCAGACGCATCCGGCCGGTGGTCACGGTGCCCGTCTTGTCCAGCACGATCGTGTCGACCCGGCGCGTGGACTCCAGGATCTCTGGGCCTTTGATCAGGACGCCTATCTGGGCGCCGCGGCCGGTACCCACCAGCAACGCGGTGGGCGTCGCCAGGCCGAGCGCACACGGGCAGGCGATGATCAACACGGCCACCGCCGCGGTGAACGCGACCTCGACCTCTGCGCCGTTGCCGAGCCAAAAGCCGAGGGTGGCGACTGCCAGCGCGATGACCACCGGGACGAACACCGCCGACACCCGGTCAGCGAGCCGCTGCACCGGGGCCTTGCCGTTCTGCGCGGCCTCGACCAGCCGCGCCATCTGCGCGAGCTGGGTGTCCGCGCCTACCCGTGTCGCCCGCACGACCAGCCGGCCACCCGCGTTCACCGTGGCCCCCACCACCCGGTCACCCGGCGAGACTTCGACCGGAACGGGTTCGCCGGTGAGCATGCTGGCGTCCACCGCCGAGGAACCCTCCACGACCTCGCCGTCGGTCGCGACCTTTTCCCCGGGCCGAACCACGAACAGGTCGCCAACGGCGAGTTGGTCTATGGGGAGGCGGTGCTCGCGGCCGTCGCGGAGGACGGTGACATCCTTGGCGCCTAGCTCGAGCAGCGCCCGCAGCGCCTCGCCGGACCGCCGTTTCGCTCGGGCCTCGAAGAATCGCCCGGCCAGCTGAAACACCGTCACCGCGGTCGCAACCTCGAGGTAGATCTCATGCGCCCCCGTCGCGCGGGCCGGCAGCAGGTCGAAGCTCATCCGCATCCCCGGCTCGCCGGCGCCGCCGACGAACAGCGCATAGAGCGACCAGCCGAAGGCGGCCAGCACGCCTAGGCTGATCAGCGTGTCCATCGTCGCGGCGGCGTGTCGAAGGTTGGCCAAGGCGGCGCGGTGGAACGGCCATGCCCCCCACACCACTACCGGAGCGGCGAGCGTGAGCGACAGCCACTGCCAGTTGTCGAACTGCAGCGGTGGCACCATCGCCAGCAGCAGCACCGGCGCGGTGAGGACGGCCGAGATGAGCAGTCGCCGGCGCAGCGTCTCGACCTCGAGGCCGTCGCCCACGGTGCCTGCGTCGGCACGAACAGCGGGCGGCTCGGGCAGCGCGGCGGTGTAGCCGGTCGCCTCGACCGTCGCGATCGCATCCTCCACACTCACGCCATCGGGCAACGAGACGTGGGCCCTCTCGGTGGCGAAGTTGACGCTGGCCGCCACCCCCGGGAGGCGGTTGAGTTTCTTCTCGATCCGGGCGGCGCACGACGCGCAGGTCATGCCGCCAATCCGCAGCTCCACGGCGCGCTCGCTCATGCGCCGACCTCCAGGGTGAACGGCGCGGTCCACACCGTGCCGTCGACCTTCACGTCGAGGAACAGCCGGTAACGGCCGGCGGTAGGGAACGTGGCAGCAAAGGACAAGGAATCTGCGGCCGGGTGGACATGCAGGTAGGCCAGATCGCCCTCCCGCAGCGCCACCAGGTGGCCGCGCGCGCCCAGGTACGGCTCGGTCACGACTGTACGGCCGTCGCGGGCAACGGTGAACGCCAACTTGGCCGGCACGCCGGCGGACGGCGCACCATCGAGGGAAACCCGGTACTCGCCGACGGTCGTCACGGCGGACACCGGCGACGCCGGCGACGGCGCGTACGAACCGGCAACCTCAAGGCTCGCTCCCAGGGTGAGCCCCTCCGGCGCGCCGCCGTCGCCGGGCACGAAGTCTGCGAACAGCCGCCACGATCCGGGCCTCAGATCGAGGGCCGCCGTCCAGTGGCCGGCCTGGTCTCGGGTCGGGTGCACATGCTGATAGCCGGCGAAGTCACGGCGCACCGCGATCAGGTGCAGCTCCTTGTCGTGCTCGACGTCGTACGAGCGCAGTGGGTGTCCGTCCGGACCGGTGACGGTGAACGCGATCGAGACCGAACGTCCAGCCGACAAGCCGGTCGAATCCAGGCGCAGCCCGTATCCGCGGTCAACCACGGACAGGCCGCCGAGGACTTCCCCGGACGTATCCGCTGCCGGGTCGTGGCCGCCGTGCCCGGCATCGCCTGATTCGCTCCGGACCTCGGGCGCACCCGGGTCCGCCGGCGACCTGAGCGCCGCTCCCACGCCGTACCCCGTCGTGAGCACGGCGGCGAGGATCAGACCGAAGCCGGCCAGCCGGGCTGCTGCGGTCATCCCGACACGCCAGTAAGGGTGTATCCCGCTTCGTCGACGGCCGCCCGAACGGCGTCCTCGGGCAGCGGCGCCACGCTCGTCACAGCAACCGTGGACTCGCCGCCAGCGACCATCTCGACGTTGACCCGCTCGACACCCGAAAGCTGCGAGATCTCCTCGGTGACCGCGGCGACGCAGTGCTCGCAATGCATGCCGGACACGGTGTACACGGTGGTGTTAGCCATCGCGGAGGTTCCTTTCACGAGAATGCCGGCGGTCAAGAACGGACCAAACGCGCGATGGCGTCGGAGGCCTCCCTGACCTTGGCCTCGGCCTCGCCGCCGCCCGCACGTGTCGCGTCCGCCACGCAGTGATTTAGATGATCTTCGAGCAGCTCGAGAGCGACCGCCTGCAAGGCCTTGGTGGCCGCCGAGACCTGGGTCAGTACGTCGATGCAGTAGGTCTCCCTCTCGACCATGCCCTGCAGGCCGCGTACCTGGCCTTCGATGCGGCGCAGCCGCTTGAGAACCGCGTCCTTGTTGTCGATGTAGCCGGTCATCAGGACCTCCCTGCCCATCGCTAACATACCCCCTATAGGTATACTCCACAAGTACCAGCCGGGGGTATCCGAAAGGTCGCGGCCCACAGCGAACGCGGTCCCGCGATTCCAGCTCGGGTTGTCGGGTGGGCGGGTCAGAGGTAGGCGAGGGCTTCGCGGACGGTGAGGCGGGAGGCGCGGGTGGCTGCCGCTTCGGTGGCGAGGATGGCGCCGAGGATGACGAGTGCGATCCAAATGCCGGCGGCCAGCGTGGAGATCCGGAAGGGTAGCGGTGCGTACATGAACAGGTTGCCGAGCTCGGCACCTATGACGGCGGTGAGTGCCAGCGTCGGGATGACCGCGAGTAGGCAGCTGGCGAGGGCGATGAACACGCCTTCGGCGATGACGACGCGGCGGACGGTCGTGGGGCGTGCTCCGATGGCGTGCATGACACCGAACTCTCGGGTCCGGTCGAGGATGTTTGCGCTCATCGTGGAGGCCAGGCCGATGCAGCCGACCACGGCCATGGCGATGGCGATGGCCAGCAGGATCAGGATGATGGGACCGAGGTGGCCTTCGCTGATCGCCTCGGTTCGGCTCACCGACGCCGCGGACTGCACCTCGACCCCCGCTTCGGTGAGGTTCTTGGTTACGGCGGCGGCGACGGTTGTGCGGGTCTGTTCGTCGTGGCTGTCGGTGGCGATGCGCAGCTGGTTTACCCGCTGGGGCTGACCGGTGGCTTGGGCAAGGCCTTCGGCCGTGACGTAGGTGCCGCCGCTGCCGCCTCGTTCTTCGGCGATGCCGACGACGCGCCAGCTGGTGGGTTGTCCACCGAGGGACAGTTGCACGGTGTCACCGGCGCTGATGTCGGGGACGGTGGTGGCGCGGGCAACCTGGTTGAGCACGATTGCAGCGGTTTCACCGGGGTGCAGCCAGCGGCCTTCCAGCAGTTTGGGTGGGGTGAACATGGTGGTGTCCGCTGGGACTGCGGTCACCGAGACGCCGCCGTGTCCCTGGTCGGGGTAGGTGCGGGTGACGGGGATCCGTCCGGGCCCGGCGACGCCGGTCTGGGTGCGGGTCCAGCCCTCGACCCGGCTGACGTCTGGCACCTGCTCCACGATCGTGGCGACCTCGGCCATCGGGACAGGGCTGGCGAGTTGCACCTCGACGTCCCAGGTGCGCTGGTCCTTGGTCTCTTCTTGTATCACTTCTACGCCGGCGCTGAGGGACATCCCGGCGACGAATACCATGCCCGCGCTGGCCAGCAGGCCCACCGAAAGCAGGAACCGGGCGGGGCGCCGGATGGTGTTGCGTAGCGCCATCAGCAGGCCCCGGTCGAGGCGGCGAATGCGACCGAGGCGGGCCAGGACGCCGGTCGCCGCGCTGGGGTTCGAACCGCCGCCATGGTGGTCGATCGCCGCCCGTACGGTGGTGCGGCTGGTTTTGACCAGCGGGACGAGGGCCATCAACGGCGGCAGGACGAGGCCGGCGGCGAGGACCGCGGCGTAGGTCCAGCTGGGTGCCGCGAGGCTGGCGGCCTCGATGCCGAGGAACCTGAGGATTGCGAGGGTGCCGGCGCGGCCGATTAGGATCGCGGGGGCCAGGGCGAGCAGGGTGGCTGCCACGGCCACTGACGCCGTCATCGCCAGGTACAGACCCGCGATGCGGCCGGATCGCGCACCGATCGCTTTCATGATGCCGATCTGCGGTATCTGCTGGGTGAACACGTTGTTGAGCATGTTCGCCACCAGGATTGTGCTGAGCAGCAGGGCGGCCGCTGCGCCGGCGAGCAGCGAGAGCAGCAGGGCGTCGGCTTGCCCCTGGTGGGGGTGCCGGTACGGCTCGGGAACCTGGATCTCGCGGATCGGCAGCCGGTATTCCCGCTGCAGCCACTCGCCGATGTCGCCGGCGACGGCCACGATCGCGTCGCGGTCCCGGCTCGGCGTCGCCACCGCCGACCCGTCGGCGACCTGGATCTTCAGTTGATCTAGCCCGGCCTGCTCCCCGGAGATGGCCAACGACGCCGTGGACAGATAGCCGTGCCCGGTCTGCTCTTGGGGCGCGGGCGCGAGGCTGGGGTCGTACACAATCCCCGCCACCCGCAGCCGCGCGGATTTGCCGCTCGGGGTCTTGACGGCCACGGTGTCGCCGACCGCGACGTCGAGCAGGGTGAGCGTGTCGCGGCCGAGCAGGATGTCCCCAGGGGCCGGTGGCCAGCTGCCCTGCTGCACGTCGAAGGTCGCCATCCGGATCGGGTCGTCCGGTCCCGCGGCGAATGTCTGCAGCGGGATATCCCGCGCATGGCCGTTGACCTCGATCTCGCTGGTGAATTGGGTGCGCCCGGTGGCCTCGATGACGCCGGGCCGGGTCCGGGCCGCGGCCGCGATCGCCGCCATCTGCTCGGCGTCGATGGCGCGGTCGAGCAGGATCGTCGCCGACGCCGGCTCGGTGCTCAGGTACCCGCGGCTGGTCTCCCGGCCGGTGGCGGCCCAGGCAAAGAGCACCGCGCCGAACACCGTCAGGCTGACCGCGATCGCGATCACCATCATCAGCATCCGGGGCCAGCTCGCCCGCAGGTCTCGGAGCAGCTTGACCGTGAGCATGCTGCTCACGTGGTCAGCCCGGCGGCCGCGCTGTCGTCGGTGACGATGCGGCCATCGATGAGGGTGACCTCTCGACCGACGATCGACCTGATGTCTCGTTCATGGGTGACCACCACGATGGTCTGCCCGTCGGCGTTCAGGTCGGCGAACAGCTCCAACACGGCCTGGGCCGTAACGGAGTCGAGGTTGCCGGTGGGCTCGTCGGCCAGCAGGATTGGTGGATCGTTGGCCAGTGCCCGGGCGATCGCAGCACGCTGCTGCTGGCCGCCCGACAGCGTGGCGGGCACCTTGTCGGCCTGGTCACCAACGCCCATCCGCTCCAGCAGGTGCTGCGCCCGGTCGCGCCGCGCGCTGACCGGTATCTTTTTGGCGAAGTTCATCGGCAGCATCACGTTCTCGATGGCGGTCAGCGTGGGCAGCAGCTGGAAGAACTGGAACACCAGCCCGACGTTGCGTCCCCGCCAGGCGGCCAGCCCGGACTGCGACAACGACCCCAGCTCGGCGCCGGCGGCCCGAATGGTCCCCGAGGTGGGTCGATCGATCCCGGCGAGCAGGTTCAACAGCGTTGTCTTACCGCTCCCCGACCGCCCGACCACCGCGACGAACTCCCCGGGCCCGATGTCGAGACTGAGGTGATCGAGCGCGACGAAGTCGCCGGCGGCCACCGAGTAGGTCTTGACGACGTCGCTGACCTGTATTGCGTGTTCCACTGCGTGATGCCTCCGTACCGGGTCGATCCGCTCGGCGCCTCCAACTGCGCCGCCGGGGCCTCGTGCGGGGCACATGCGGTGCGCGGGGTTGGCGGTGCCTCAGCCGGCTATGAAGTCGCCGCAAGACATGTTGGCCATGGTCACAGGTGGCGACCGGGGCCGTGCTCACCACCACTGACGAGGAGCACGACGACGACCAGCAGGCCCACCACGGCCAAGATGATCCCAGCCACCGTCACCCACCGTGGTATGCCGGTCTTCGATTCGCGGTCGTACCCCATGCCGGTGTCGTCGCTGTTTGGGGAGCGGGGCGGGTCAGTCATGTGGCGTCCTCTCGTTGTCCTCTGTCGCGCCTGTCGGCGAGCTCGGCAGCTGCTCGCTGGCGCCCTGGCGCGCCCAGGTCACGGTCAGCCGATCGCGTCTGCCGACCTGCTCGAGGCGGTCGGCGATGCGCCGTTCAAGCCGGTGCAGGCTTTCCTCGTCAGGCGCCTCGGCGCGCAAGGTCAGGACGCCCGGGTCGGCGCGTAGGGTGCATCGGCCCAAGCCGAAGCTGATCAGTCCGCGGTCATCGGACCATTCGACGTGGGCCTGCATTTGTGGGTGGGTCTGCGCCGCAAGCTTGATGTGCCGGCAGAGTTGGACGAGGTAGCGGCTGGGCCGATCGGTCGCCACGGTGGCCTCGGCGATCAGCATCGTCCGTTTCCTCCCGTGACCTGTGTTCTCGTGCGCGCCCCGCTGTTGCCGTCAAGTTACGAAGGCTCCGAGTCGAGGCGAAACGCCCTGCCAGGGGACTTTCGGCGTCCCCATTGTGTGGAGACGGATCATCCGCCAGGGCGATTCGCCGTGCCGACCGCGCAGGTACCCTCGCAGTGTCATGGCATCGACGGCCACCGCCCGCAGGCTCTTCACGGCCTGGCCAAACCCGAAAGCGCTCCTCGACATCGCGATCGCGGCCGTCACGCTCGCCGGCTCGCTGGCGCTGCTCACACACGGCGGGGTCATCCCCACCCGCGCCGGATCGCGGGAGCTCGACCTGGTCGGCGTCGTGCTCGCGGCGTGCTCAACGTTGCCGCTCATCGCGTGGCGGCGCTTCCCTCTCGGCGTGTTTGCAGTAACTGGAGGGGCCGGCGTGCTGTTGGCCGGCCTCGGCTATCCGGTCGACCTGATGCTCGGTCCCACCGTCGCCCTCTACCTGCTTGCTGCCAGCCGCGAGCCGAAGACCCCGTGGACCTGGCGCACGACCGCCGCGGTGGTCGGGCTGCTCGCGGCGTACCTGGGTGCGACCGCGGCCGCGCATGGGACCTTTCCGGGAATCGAGCTGCTCCACACCGGTCTGGCCTGGGCCGCCGCCTGGTTCGCCGGCGAACGAACGCGCCTGCGGCGAGAGCACGTGACCGACCTCAGACAACGCGTCCTGCGCGCCGAGCGGGAGGCCGAGCGCGAGCGGCTACTGGCCATCGCTGACGAACGCGCCCGGATCGCCCGCGATCTGCACGACTCCGCGGGCCATGCGATCAGCGTAATCGCGGTGCGCGCAGGGGCCGCCCGGTTACGGCACCATCAGGACCCGGACCGCTCGCTAGGTGCCCTGCAGGCGGTAGAGGAGCTGGCACGGCAAACGGTCGACGAGATCGACCAGATCGTCGGCACCCTGCGCGAGGACTCGGCGAACGAGGCCGTCGGGGCCCCGGCCGGGCTTGCATCGCTCGACACGTTGGTCGCGCACCACGCGGCGTCCGGGCTCGCGGTGACGTTCAACACCGTCGGCGCGCCGCGACCACTTGGCGGCGCCGCCGATCAAGCCGCCTACCGGATCGTCCAGCAGGCGCTCACCAACGCCGCCCACCATGGCGCGGGCAGCGCCCGGATCGAGCTCGCGTACGGCGAGGCAGCTGTCGAGCTGATCGTCACGAACCCCGTGCTCGCCGGCGACGTGCCACGGCCCGGCGGCGGGCACGGACTGATCGGCATGCGCGAGCGCGCCACCCTGCTCGGCGGCCGCCTCGACACCGAGCGCGCCAACGGCACCTTCCGCGTCCACGCCCGAATCCCCTACCGAGGTCACCGCACGTGACCCGCGTGCTGATCGCCGACGACGACGACCTGATGCGCGCCGGGCTCGCCGAGCTACTCACCGCCGACCCCACGATCGAGATAATCGGCCAGGCATCGACCGGGCGGGAAGCCGTCGAACGAGCGCGCCAGCTTGCCCCGGATGTCGTCCTGATGGACGTTCGCATGCCCGACCTGGACGGGATCGGCGCCACCCAGGAGCTGTCTCAGTCCGCTCCGGATACGAGGATCCTGATCCTCACCACCTTCGAGCAGGACGACTACATCTTCGGCGCCCTCCGCGCCGGCGCCTCCGGCTTCCTGCTCAAGCGCACACGGCCCGAGGACCTGATCGCAGCGGTGCACATCATCGCCTCCGGCGACTCGCTGCTCTCCCCGTCGGTCACCCGCCGTGTGATCAACCGCATGGCCCTGCAGCCGACACCCGAACTTGCCGGTCAGATCAAGCTCACCGAGCTGACACCACGGGAACGGGAGGTCCTCGAACTCATCGCTCGGGGGCTATCCAACCGCGAGATCGCGGCCGCGCTCACCGTCGAGGAATCGACGATCAGAACCCACGTGAAACGGATCCTGATGAAGCTCAACCTACGCGACCGGGTCCAAGCCGTGATCTTCGCCTACGAAACCGGCGCGAGCCGCCCCAGCGACAGGCGCCAAGCCAGCACATCCGCACGCTGAACCCGTCAGCTATACCAGACTCCCAGTCAAAGGTGTTTCAGGACCAGTCTCAATCCCACCAACGTGGACCATCAGACCGTCTGGATCGCAAGCGGCGCTATATTCGCCGCCACGGCGGCGCAGCCGCGTCGTGGGAATGGCCCGACCTTGATCCGCACGCGGTGCTCGGGCAACGCGAGTACGGCCCCAAGGGCTAGCGCGCGACGGATCAGTCCGACTGCTGCTCGCACTCACCTGCTGCCTGCGCCACCGGACGGCTCCGGCCGCCCCAGCCGCCGTTTACCTGGCCCTGCTGACGTGGACATTGCGCCACCGTTAGCCACGGAAATGGAGTCGAAGGACCCTACCCGCTCAGGATGGCGGAAAGCACAGTCGACTCAAGACGGCTCAGCGCACCGGGTCACGCAAGGAGGAGATCACGATGATGTGGTACGGGAACGGCATGGACGGCTGGGGCTTCGTGTTGATGGCCCTGAGCAGCCTGGTGTTCTGGGGAGCACTCATTGCCGGCGGTATTGCCTTGTTCCGGTACCTGAACCGCGCCGCGGCGAAACCCGGAAGCGTCGAAGCCTGGCCCACTCCCGAACAACTTCTCGCCGAACGGTTCGCCCGCGGCGAGATCGATGAGGAGGAGTACCGGCGACGCCTGGACGCACTACGCAGCACCGGCCCAGTCGCCGCAGCCTGACAGCCTCGAACGACACCCTTGCCGGCCGGGCCCGCCCGTGCGCCGCCCAAGCTGAAGCCCGTTCGGGAGGAACCTCGCCGACCTGCTCCGGCCCGCCGCCTTTCGACATCCAACGTGCATTGGACCTGCTGGTCGCGCATCTCCGCGGGCCGCCGCCTCGGTGAGCAGCGTCGTCCGCAAGAGCCGGCTCTGCTTCGCGACCTCATCAGCGAGGGCTGATCGGGCGGTCCCGGACACGCGGTCGGGTGACGGCCCGCGAGGTCGGCGTACTCCTCGCCGGCTGACTTGTCGATGCGGACTGCGTCGCCGAGGTTGGAATTTCATTCGAGGAACGAGACCTGGGCTAGGTCGCTGGCCCCGGGCGCGGTGTAGCGAAGGATGTAAAGGCTGTAACGCACGTCGACCACGTAGATCATCCCATCCTTGATGATCGGGTAGCTCCACATGACGACCTTGTTTGTGCCCATGGAGAGCGCGGGGTCATCGTTGGCCACCGATGCCAGCGGGAGGGGAGAACCAGCTGCCTGTTGTATCTGGCCGGGGTTTTCATGTCGATCACTTGGAGGCCGCCGGAGTGCCAGGAGACCGGGGCCAGGTTTCTGATCAGGGTCGGGTTGTGCGACCGAGTAGCTGGCGCGTTCCTGGTCGGACTGGCTGGGCAGTGGACAGGAGTTCTCCGGGATCTTGTACTCGCCTATGACGCGAGGCGGCGCCGGTTGCCACCTGGATTGCTCGGGCCCATCCCCAGGGACAGCCGAAGGCCGGGCTGGTGAAGGTGCCGCAGATCTCGTCGGTGTGAAAAGAGAACGGCCGACCGAGGAACGGCACCGCGGAGTGGCCCGGATTCGGGTTGTCCCACGTCGGGCGGTTCTCGACCGGGGTCAGTAGGTTGTCGTTGATGTCGAGGACCTCACCCGGGCCGTAATTCCATTCCGCCAAGTCGGTGTCCAGGATCAGGAAGAAGCCGGACAGGTACGCGAGATGCGTCTCAGTTCCATCCGGCGTCGGGGCCATCGAGTGCAGCCCGATGTTCGTCCGGGTGCCGGGTACTGGTTGCTCTACGTGCCCTGGGCCACCAGAACCGGGGATCCACCCGAGGGGACACCGCTGATGTCCGCGATTTGCAGGTTGGCCTGGTTCACGTTGACAGACGACGACGGCGTAGAACTACAACAGCGCCCGGGCAGGGTCCTCGGGTTCCTCCCACAGGTAGAACTCGTGCGGCGTCCGGATCGCATTGTTGGCCTGCCGTGGCACCCACTCGGAGACGAGCACCGGGTTGGCCGGATCGGAGATGTCGAAGAAGCGGAACGTGGGAATCACGATGCCCGCGACACACGAATGAATCACTGCGGAACGCGCGAAGCTCTCCACGATGAGCAGGTCTTGGCCTGACCAGACCCCTGAGTTCACGCGTGGTCTCGCTGATGTTGCCCGCGTATGGCGGGCCCGGCGTAACGGTGGGCCGCCTGACCGCGCCGAACTCAATGCCCGAGCACGGCGGAGGGGTATGTGGGGATGGCGTGCACTCGGACGGTAAATGATCTTCTCGCACGTCAACCCTCCCGAGCCGCTGCCAGCCCTCGTGGGATAGCCATCGACACCCTCAACGGCCCTGACCTCCCGACCTTCTGGCAGACCGCTTTACAGTAGCTCGTGGGATCGGTGGGGCCACAAGCTTCGTCGGGGCGGTGCCGGCGGTCTCGCGGGCGGGTTACGCCGCGCGCGAGGCGGAACCTCAACAAGTTTTGCGGGGTTCCCGATATACGGTCCGTAGCCGTGGACAGGGAGGAGCTGCTCGCGGCGGCGGGTGAGTTGCGCGAGACCTACGCCGCGGTGCACTGGTCGACGAGCCTGTTGGGCTCTCCGGAGGGCTGAGAGCCGGAGTTGTCCTCGGCGGTGAGATTGATGCTCGGGACTCGGTTTCCGACCACGTTGTTGCGTGGACTCGACGTCGAGGCCCCGGCTGTCATGTGCTGCGCTCGGCCAGTGAGACGATGATTCCTTCGGGACCCCGCACGTAGCACAGCCGGTAGGTGTCCTCGTAAACTCCGATGGCGCCGACTAGTTCGAAGCCGTCCGCTTTCAGTCGATCATCGGTCGCTTGGATGTCGTCGACTGCGAAGGCGATGTTGCGCAATCCGAGCTGGTTGGCTGGCGCAGCTTGCGGTCCTCGTGCGTCGACGGGTTTGTGAAACTTGGAGAGCTCCAGCTTGGTGCTGCCGTTGGGTGCTTGCAGCATGACCACTTCGACCCGGACGTCGTGGAGGCCGACGACCGCAATGGGCCCGTTCCGAGCCGCCCTAGACCGATACGAAGCCCAAAGCGTTCCTGACCGCTGATCCCACACCCGGCACTCCCACTGGCGTGTGTTGGTGACCCAGCTCCCAGTCCCCGTGGCCGGTTCGGTCGGAGAAGTCGGCGACGACGCTCTTCTCCATCTGCCGGGTGTTCCGCGCCGGAGCCTCGCCTCAGGCTTCGCACACCGCGGGCCTGGGTAGTGCGCGTTCGACTCGAACGGTGTCGGCGGCAACGAGGACCGCGGGGTCGTTGGCGCGGTAGGCCGGGCAGTCCGGCAGTCCTGGGTGGGTTGGGTCTCCGTCCCGGGCGAACCGGATCCAGGCCTGGTGCAGGGCGTCGGTGACCCGCGCCACCAGGTCGGGCGAGAGGCCCTGGACGAAGGGTGCCTCGACCCAGCGATCCAGGTTGGCGAAGACGAACCGAATGTCACCCTATGCTTGATGCTGCAAATAGGCTTGTGACCATTGGCGGCGTTTTCGCTGCGTCCTGGCTGTATTCCTGGTACCGTCCGGCTCTTGCGGTGACGCGGTGAGGTTCTCGCAGGTTGACCTCACGGCGTGACGGCTGGGCACCGCATGCTGAGTGGAGGGCCAAATGGGTTCGCAACGAAAACTGCTTCTGTTCTTGGCCGCGGCGCTGATCGGGATGATCGCGCCGTCCACGGCGAGCGCCGCACCGCCGTCCGGGGAGCCCACCGCCTCCCAGCTGGTCACAGGCCTGGAAGGTGCCTCGGGCAGTGCCATCGGACCGGGTGGCGCGCTGTATGTCACCGAAGGCGCAGCGGGGCGGATCTCGCGAGTCGATCCGAGGACCGGGGACATCACAACGTTCGCCAGCGGACTGCCGCCCTCGATCATCGGCATCGGTGGGGTGATCGACGTCGCGTTCATCGGTGCGACGGCCTATGCACTCGTTACCCTCGTCGGCTCTGACGTCGGCGGCGACGACATCGTCGGCATTTACCGGGTGGACGGCCCGAACAGCTTCACCGTCGTGGCGGACATCGGCGCGTTCTCCTTGAGCAATCCACCGGACACACCGTTCGACGTCCCGACCGGCGTGCAGTACGCACTGGACACCTACCACGGCGAGTTCCTAGTCACCGACGGGCACCACAACCGGGTGCTGCGGGTCACACGCGACGGCGAGATCACCGAGCTGGTCGCGTTTGGCAATATCGTCCCGACCGGGCTAGACGTGCACGGCAACACCGTTTACATGGCCGAGGCCGGCCCGGTTCCCCACGTGCCCGAAGACGGCAAGATCGTGTCGTTCGAGCCGAAGTCGCCCACCGCAACGGAGGTGGCCTCCGGCGGAAGGCTCCTCGTCGACGTTGAGTTCGGCCGCGGACGTACGCTTTACGCCCTCGCGCAGGGCGTCTTCCCGGTCGGTAACCCCCCTGGTTCGCCAGCGCTGCCGAACACTGGCGAGCTCTTGAAGGTCAACGACGACGGCAGCTTCACCGTCCTCGTTGACGGTCTGAACCAGCCAACTTCGCTCGAGTTCATCGGGAACACCGCGTACGTCGTCACCCTCACCGGCGAAATCTGGAAGATCGACAACGTCTCAGGACCACCCTACGGGGAGTCGCACTGAGCACCCAGGCTCGACAGTTGTCGCTTCCCGGCGAGGCACGCGTCGTCGACTAGTCGGGGGTCATTGGCGGTCTCGGGCCTCGCGGGTATGTGGACCGACCACCTTCGGGTGACTGGTTGAGGATCTCGACGTCTTCCATGCACGACCGGTCGCCGCCGGTGGACCGAGGTCGTCGCTCCGCAGGACGCGGTGGTATCCACCCAGTCGCCCTCCACGATCTGCGACTGTCCCTCTTGTTCGAGTCCCAGCTTGAGGAAAACGCTGTCGCCGCTTCGAGATCGTCAACGGTGACACCGACGTGGTCGAATCGTTCCACTGGTGACATGGTCCATCCTTTCGTTCGTGCCTAGTCCGCACCCTCGTGCGGTTCTGGCTTCTGACTTGGGCTCGATCCGAGCGCGCCCAGGGTGAGTCTGGTGCCGCGGCGTTCGTTCCGGTATCCGCGCGGGCAAACCGCTCTCCATGTCTGGGATGGTCTGGTCGCGCCGGTGCTTAGGTGGTCGACTCGCACGTCGGCTCACGCCACTGGCCGGCGCAGCGCCCGCTCATGCCGCGATCCGATCACTCCGACAAGACGTCCGATCAGTCTGGCGCCACCCGATGGGGCCAGGCCTGCCACTGCTGGGAGAACGGCTCGCCCCGGACGCTGGGCCCTGCATTTGCGGAGCCGCCGCCTCGCCACTCGTACCCGACCTGCATCCACGGACCTTTGTGCAACTCCATGCCCGGCTTGGGCGTGTACGGGCGCCGGTACTCGCGGCACCCTTCGACGGCGACGTGCACGAACTCGTCTGTCTGCCCGATGAGGGACTCGCTGTCCTCGTCGCAGGCGTCGCAGAAGCACCCCGGGATCAGGGCACTGGACGCCACCCCGAAGCCGATCCTCACCATGGAGCCCCCCTCATACCGGCTGCGGGCCAGCACCAGGACCGCGCACTCGCTGCGCCGAGGTTGGACGGCATGGGTCTGGTTGCACTCCGTCGACGACGAATGGGGCAGCCGATCGATTTCTTCTGCGGTTGGGTCCCGCAGCTCGCAGTCGTACTCCCTGATCAACCGGGTCGGAAGTTCGTCCAAGTAGGCAGCGAACCCCGCTGTCACAGCCGCCAGGTCCCGAGTGACACGTCCGTACGCCTCGCTCGGGGGGCCGTCCGCTCCCCAGGTGTCACCCACGTCGTCAGCGTATGCGCGGGGTTCAGAGACGCACCCGACTTGACACGGCCGCCTCGTGTACGCACCGCGCTTTCAGGCCCTCGAACGTTGCGCGCACACGCCGCAGATAGCGTGCGCTGTGTAGCGACTCCGGTTTCCGTTCTCCGCGGACGGTACTGGGAGCCTAGACGGATCCGCCGTTGGTGGTCGGCTGGACCTTCAGCTGTGCTTCGACGAGGTGTGCGACCCGCTGACCGTCGCGGCGGGGCGGCACTATCGGGATTCCTCGGCTACCTGAGCCCAGAACAGGGCGTGTCCGCTGGTGCCTTCCGGGACGAACTGTTCGGAGGTGATCGTTAGCCCCGCCTGCCGCAGCCAAGACCGGTAGGTTTCGGCGTCGGGGTGGCTCCACCACATGGCGGCGGGGCCACCAAGCCAGTTGTCCTGTGTCCCGGACCAAGCGGCGGTGCCGACAGTGGTGAGCAGCCAGCCACCGGGGCGGAGCCAGGTGGCGATCCGATCGATCAGACCGGGCTGGTCGGCAACCGGCATGTGGATGAGTGCGTAGAGGCAGACCACGGCGTCGAACGACGCAGCCGGCAGGTCGATCTGGGTGGCGTCGGCGCGGCCGAAGGTGCCGGTGGGAACCAGACGGCGGGCCCGCTCGATCTGCACGTCACTGATGTCCACCCCGGTGACCCGGTGCCCGGCGTCGGCGAGGAAGCGGGCCACCGGGACGCCGCAGCCGCAGCCCAGGTCGAGGACCGCCGCCGAGGTCGGCAGGCGCTGGTGTAAGTCGGCCAGCCACGGCGGGTACCGGCCGTCGTCGGCATCGGGGGTGCGGTAGTGATAGGACAGCGCGTCGTACCCTCGCCGGACCAAGTCACGTTTGTCGTCGCCGTCCACGCTGAACCAGGCTACCGATGCCACCACCCGCTGGCCGATCCGTCTATTCGGGGTAGCGCCCAGACTGGCAAACAAGCTGCTCCCGGCAGTACGGCAGTCGATCACCTCAAGCACCACCCGGGCGCCGAACGCGCGGGCCAGTTGGACGGCGAACGAGCCGACGCCGCCTGCCGCGCCGATGACCAGCACATGCCGGCCCGGCTGCAGGCGTCCGACGTCACCCAGACCCTACAGCGCGGTCATGCCCGACGGGCACCTCCTGGGGCCGAAGGTGCGCAAGTAACTCATTGGCCGAGCAGGCCGGGGGTGGCGCGAGCAAGGCGCCACCCCCTTTGAGTTCATTTGAACAGGTGCAGCGGTCGGGGTACGGCGCCGACGGGCGCATCCTCGGCCGGGCCGACGCGGTGTGGATCGCGCTGACCTGGTCATCGGCGGCTACCGAGCAAGGCGTACGCCAGCGTGCCCAGCACGCCGAGGAGCACCGCGGTTACCGTGGCCGGCGTCGAGCCGATCGGCTGGGCCAGCCAGGTGAGCATCTCCTTGTACACCGGCCGGTCGGGCGGGGCGCCCATCGGCGGGGTGACCTGCATTACCAGTACGGCCCACAGGACCGGGAGCAGTGTTGCCCGGGCGGCGCCGAGGGTGGCCGCGCCGAGCGCGACGAGGCCGGTCAGCCCGACCGCGTTACGGGCGATAAGCGCTATGCCGGCCATCGGTTCACCGATCTGAGCGGTCGCACCGAGCAGCCCGACCACGATGGCGGCCGCGACGACCACGTGCGCCGCCCGGCGCGGCCACCAGGTGATCGCTGCGACCCGGTCCAGGTCGTGGTCCGGACCGGCGAGGCCCGGGGCGATCGCGACCACGGCCGCGACCGTGGCCAGCAGCGCCAGCAGGGCTCGGCCGGCGGGGTTGTCGACGGCCAGGCCGAGCGCCCACAGCGCGACCGCGCAGCAGAGCAGCACCACCAGGCCGGCCGGCACCGACCGAGAGCGCAGATACAGGGTCAACGGTCTCACCGGGGACCAGGCGTACCGGTGAGGATCTCCAGCCGGTCGCCGGGCGCGCAGGCACGCTCCGCCTCGCGCAGCGCGACGACGCGGGACTGCTGTTCCTCGGCGGGCAGCGCGTACAGCGCGCCCAGCACCTGCCTGACCGTTCCCTCGCCTGAGGTCTTGGCCACTCCGCTCGGGAGCTGTTGCTCCTCCGGCGGAACCTGACCGATCAGCCAGGCCGCGGCGGCCCGCCGGGCCAGGCTGTAGCTCTCGTTGGGGTCCTCCGGCGTTCCCCCGAGGTCGGGGCAGGGTAGCGTCCCCGCACCGTCCAACAACGCCCACAGCAGGCCCTCCGACCCAGGCACGTCGATCCCGCTCCCGGGCGTGCCGATCCCGCCGACGACCGGGGCGGGCAGCGCGTCCGCCGGCGGGGCCTCGGATGGCCGGCCGGAGGTGCCCGGCAGGATCGCCACCACCCGGGTGGGCGGGTTGGGCAGCTTCGCGGCCAGAATGGCCAGCGCCCGGCGGCCGGGCTCGCGCAGGTCGTCGAGGGAAGCGCGGAAGACCCGTGGTACGCACACCTGAGGGGGCTCGGTGCAAATCAGTGCGGCGGCTCTCCGATCCGGTACCCACGCGTCGGCGACCTGGGCGGGCAGCGCCGGGATCGCGATCGCAGCGCCCACGATGGCAGGTGCGATCGCGGCCATCCGCGTCCTAGCACGGGTGGCCGCCAACAACGCGAACCCGGTCGCGGCAATTGCCGCCAGCCACACCAGCTGGGAGAGGTTCGCCCCGGCAGACAGGACCTTGAACTCGAACACGAAGGGACGCGAACCCGGCAGGAACGGCAGCAGCAGAGCCGCGCCGGGTTCCCGGTTGTGTTCGACGAGCATCTGCGGCAGCACCGCCAGCCCGGCGAAGCCCACCACCACGAGCAGCGGCGCGGTCAGCGGCGAGGGCAGCAAGGTGCCGATGGCCAGCCCGAGCCAGACCGCGGCGACCATCGCCAGCACGCCGATCGCGATGATCGGCACGGCTCCCGGCGACACGTAGCCGCCGACGTCCACGATGTTTATGGCACCGCCGGCGAGCATGAGGAGGTAGCCGACGGCAGCCGCGAGCGCCATCGCCGCCGCGATCGGCTGGACCCGCCGCCACCGCGGGCGTGGCGTGGTGGCGACCAGCTCCTCGATCCGGGAGCGCCGCTCGCGGTAGGCCTGCCAGGCACCGGCGGCCAGCGCCAGTGGCCAGGTGAGCTGCATCATGTCCCGCTGGACCACCGCCACTTCCATCCAGGATCCGTACGGCGGGTTGAGCGCGCGCAGCAGAAATGCCCCCGTCGCCGCGAGCAGCAGGGCGGACCATATGGCGGTCGAGCGGCGCAGCTCGATGCGCAGAATCCGGCGGCTCATGGCTGCGCTCGGATCCGTTCCCGGTGCTGGCGCAGGATCGTCGAGTACCCGCGCTCGGCCGGACTGTCCGCGGCCAGGTCGGCTCCCGCGCCGCCGACATCGGCACCGGCGGCAGCGAGGTCGGCCGGCAGCCCCTGGAAGACCAGCCGGCCGGCGTCGATGAGCACCACGTCGGTACACGCGGCGGCGACGTCCTCGACTAGATGGGTGGCCACCACCACGCAGGTGTCCACGGCAAGCTCGCGCAACAACGCGCGGAACGCCAGGCGCTGGTCCGGGTCGAGGCCGGCGGTGGGCTCGTCGAGGAGCAACACGGTCGGATCGTTGACGAGCGCCTGCGCGATGCCGGCCCGACGCACCATGCCGCCGGATAGCGTCCGCATCCGGTCGTCGGCGCGATCGGTCAACCCGACCAGGTCGATGGCCCGCTGCACCGCGCCTGGCACGTCCCGGCTCGGCATCTCCTTGAGCCAGGCGATGTATTCGACGAACTCGCGGACCGTGAACCGGCGGTAGTACCCGAACTCCTGCGGCAGATACCCGATCTGGCGGCGCAGGCCGCGCAGGTCGAACCGGCCGTTCACGGTCTCTCCGAGCAGTGTGAGCCGCCCCCCGGCCGGACGCAGCACGGTGGCCACCGCCCGCATGAACGTGGTCTTGCCCGCGCCGTTCGGACCGAGCAACCCGTGCACGCCGGTGCCCATCTTCAGGTCGAGCCCGTCCACGGCCATCCGCCGACCGGCCCGCACCCGCAGCTGCTCGGCGTGGATCGCCCACGCGTATCTGGTCGGCGCCGTTTCCGCGGCGTCCACTGCGCGTACCATCGACGACTCCGTCTCTCCTTCTCGAACCACTGGGTTAGCGACCACTTCGCAGGCCGGTATACGCGTTCCGGCGCAGCGCAAGCACGATCGCAACAACGGCCGTGAGCGCCGCCCAGACCGGCAACATGGCCGGCTCCAACAGCTCGGGTGACGTCGTGGTGAGCATGCTCGGTCCCACGACCCCGATCACCCACGCGGCGGCAAGGCCGATCGCGGCCCGGCTCAGCCCGATGACCTCGCCCAACGCCAACGCCCCGGCGGTGAACGCGAGACAGGGCAGCAGCCAGCGGGCCGGCGAAGCGCCGACCGGCAAGCCCGCGGCGGCCAACGCCGGGATCACCACCACGAGCGCCACCAGGGTTCGCCGCAGCACCAGGTACAGACCCGCGCGCGGGCTCGCCATGACGAACTCGTAGGCCGGGTCCAGGCGGCGCGACCAAACCGCGGCCACCCCGAGCAGCGGCGCCACCGGCGCGAACAACAGCACCAGCGACGGGTACTCGCCGCGACCTTGTTGGTCGACCAGATCCAGGCCGAGCGCAGCCAGCACGAGGAGAACGGTCATCGCCAGCCGTGCGAGCAGCCCGGGCGGGAGAAGCCACCGCGACCGGCCGAGAACCTGCGCGCGGCGCCGGCGCGGCATCGTCGGGCTGATAGCGATCTCGGTGGCCAGCCGATCGCCGACGCGCGCAAGCAGCGCGGTGGTGGCCGGACTGTGTCGTTGCACCACCTCACCGAGCCGGTCCCGGCAAATCGCGCAGCCCTCGAGATGAGCCTCCACGGCCCACAGCTCATCCGGGCCGATCGCCGGGTTACCCGTGGCATACCGCTCCAGCAGCTCGGCCGGCATTTCGTCGTGTTTCATGACAGCGCCTCCCGCAACGCGGTCCGGGCCCGCCTGGCCCGGGTCTTGACCGTTCCCTCCGGCAGGCCGAGCACCAGCGCGGTCTCCCGAACCGTCAGCCCGTCCAGCACCATCGCCTGCAGCACCTGCTGCAACTCCGGGGCCAACCGCCGCAACGCCGCGCCCATCTCATCGCCGACGGTGCCCCGCAACACCTCGTCCTCGGCGGCCGGCAGGGCCTCCGGCGTGAAAGCCGCCGGTGGCAGCTTCGCCCCGCGGGTCCGGCGACGGTACGCGTCGACCAAGCGCCGGGCTGCGATAGTCCACAGCCAGCCCAGCGCGCTGCCCCCAACCGAGGTGCCGGCAAACGCGGCCGCAGCCCGCCAGACCGCGAGATACGTCTCCTGCAGGACCTCGGCGACCAGCTCGTCGTCGGCACACCGGCGTCGCAGCCGCACCACTAACCACGGCGACGTGCGCCGGTACAGCTCCTCGAACGCCGCGGTGTCGCCGTCGGCGACCCGCCGGACCAGCCACTCCTCGCTAGCATGCCACGCTTCAGATCGGTGCCGTTCGTCCCTGCTGTGACGGCTGCGCCCGCCCGCGGCCAGCCCGTTATCAAGATCGCCACCTCATGTGCGTCGACATTCATGGCTGTCACCCGTGGTGGCACAGCGGGAGAGTCACGAGTATCGGAGGCAGGGATCCTTGAGCTGCCTCGGGAACGCTTTCCATTGTGGCTCGCGCCGGGCCTCGACCAGGCGGTTCGGACCATCACGCTCCGGCCGACTGGCAGCCTCCACCGACGACAACCCGACCCAGGTCCGCCGCCAGGAGCTGCACCATATCCGCGGCGGGGATGGCATTCCAGGGCGCCGGTGCCGCGGCCACATCGGTCATCTGCACAAGTGCAAGGTGTCCGACCGACCCGATACCGCAGCGCACCGCTAGGAGTGCAGCTTGATTGCGCTGCCGAAACCGAGGTTCTGGGGTTGCTGGATCGCGATGTGGAGGAAGCCGAGTTGCTCGAGCTGCTGGGCTCGGCGCAGCGGGCCGACGTCGATCGGGCGCAGCCCGCTGTCGGAGACCAGTTGTGCGACTTTCTGCTTGGCGGCGTCGTCGTCACCGGCTATGAGAACGTCGAGCTGTTGGCCGCTGACCTCGCCGCGCACCAAAGTGGGGGCGAAGGTGGTGTTGAACGCCTTGACCACCGGGGTTCCCTCCGGGACGAGCCGCTGAACCTCTTCGGCCGAGGAGCTGCCGGGCGGTGTCGCCAGGCTGTCCCAGGTCTGGGTGTCGACCGGGTTCGTGATGTCGACGACGACCTTGCCGGCGATCTGGTCCGCGTACTGCTGGACGGCCTCCTTGATGCCGGGATAGTAGACAGCGAACACAACCACCTCGCCGCCGAAGGGTGCCGAGGGGGCGAGCGCGGTCGTCGAGCCGCCGAGTTCCTCGGCGAGTTTCTGCGCTTCTGCCGGGTCGCGGTCGGCGATCTCAACCTCGTGGCCCCCGGCTAATGCACGGGTACCGATTCCGCGGCCCATGTTGCCGGCACCGACGATCGTGATCCTCATGTCTTCCTCCCAAGGGTAAGAGTGTCGATGGTGGCGGTGCACGTCAGCTTGTGCGCCCAGACGTTAGCGCCATACGCGAGTGTTGCTCACGTGGAGGACCGTTTGGTCGATGCCGCACGTGAGCGACCCGTCCAGCGTGTTCGTACGCCGCGCCACGCTATAGCACAGCCCCACAAGCTGCCGTGTACCGGTACTTGCTCACGCATTCGGCACAGCCGTAACGCGCGGTGACCAAGCACGGCTCGGGCGACGGTGGCCAATGAGACGTTTCGGCGGGCTGAAAGCCAGGACGGGTCGGCTACGGATCCCGGGGCGTGCGCCTAACAGTCTGGAGCTCCCGGGATCTTGCCCGTGCTATTGGATACACATCGCTGCGAGTCGTCGCGGGCTGGCGCCGATCACGCCCCTGCTCCTTGCCAGATCCAGGAAGCGCTCAGCACCGTCCAGGAAGTCACGGATAACGTTAAGCCGCTGGTGTTCAACACCCAGGAAGCCGCTTACCTCGCGGGGTATCTCGCCGCCGGCATGACCGAGACGGGCAAGGTTGGCCGGCCGTCTCGGGCGCCCGCGTGCGGGTGCGGCATCGGGGTACTAGCTGAGGCTTGACTCGGACCCGGCGTCCGAGGTGCGGGGTGACCGTGGTGCAGGCGACGTCAAACCCCGTAACGGCCCCTCGGCCGAAACGGACGCAGCTCGTCCGGCCCCGGCTGGATCACACCCCAGCTCGACTCGGGAACCTCGTTCCAAGCCCCCGCCAGGTCGCCCAACGGCTCTGAGACGATCAGTCGAGTCTCCTCGCTGAGGCCGGCGAGGACAGAATTCTCCGGATGCAGTGCCTGCAACCGGCGGGGGTCGGTGCTGAAGAACAGCGACCGCGACCGACCCTCGCTGGAGTAACGGAACGCCCAAATCCGCTCACCGTTTGTGGTCGCCACCGTCATCTGCACGGGGTGCACGACACCCCGCGCCCGCCCGACTTCCTCGATCAGCCCCACGGCCCGCTCTACGGCGGCCGGCGGGTCGTCTTCAAGTCCGTAGGTGAGTGCCAGGTGGAAGAAGACCTCGGTATCCGTTGAGCCCTCGATCTCCGGGTAGAGCGTCGGGTCCACCTTGAGCACCAGGTCGCGCTTGATCCGGGCGAAGTCGCCGAGGAAACCGTTGTGCATCCAGAGCCAGCGACCGTGGCGAAACGGGTGGCAGTTGGTCTGCTGGACTGCGCTGCCGGTCGAGGCGCGGATGTGTGCGAACAGAAGCGGAGCGGTCACGTGTCCTGCAAGCTCGCGCAGGTTTCGCTCGTTCCACGCCGGCTCGACGCTGTGGAACACGGCCGGCGTGCCGCCGTCGCCGTACCACCCAATGCCGAACCCGTCTCCGTTGGTGGTCTCGGCACCCATCCGCGAGTGCAGGCTCTGGTCGATGAGCGAATGGGCGGGCCTGTAGAGCAGCTCGTCGAGGAGCACCGACTGTCCCGAGTAGGCCAGCCATCGACACATGACAACCTCCGAACAGATGAGAGCGCCCGCCGGCCGCGCTATCGGGCCAGCGCTTTAGGTTTGATCGCGTCGAACTCGGCTTGAATGATCGCTCCCGGCGAGCGGCAACATCGCGTTTCGGTGCCCGCCGCCGCGCCACCACCACTGCACACCGTCAACATTGTGGTGGTTCCCCAGCTCTGTTCGGGGCGATCAGGCCATAGGACTCCCGGGCCGATATGGCCACGTCGCGAGCAGCAGCCGACGATCGAATATCTCGCGTGGGCCTCATACAGAAGCGTCACCCCGTTCCGGCAACCGGAGGTTGTCCATCACGCCTCCTGTTTCGAAGAAGGGCCGGGGATGCATAGCCGTGGATCGGGCTAAGGTCGGCGGAGTGAACGTGCCGGCGTCGCGGACTCGCCCGATCGAGGTTCACGCCTGGCTGGATGTCGCGTGTCCCTGGTGCTGGGTCGCCAAGCGTCGGTTCGAGGCGGCCGAGACCGAATACGGCGGCAATGTCAGGGTGCATTACCACTCCTTCGAGCTGGCGCCGGACCTGCCCGCCGATTACCTGGGCAGCGAGGCTGACTTCCTCCAGTTCCATTACCCGGGAAGGACGCGCGAGGAGGTGGAGCAAATGATGTGGATCGTCAACAGCACCGGGGCCAGGCTTGGCCTCGTATACGACTTCGACCATGTCCAGCACACCAGCACCTTCCTTGCCCACCAGGTGCTCCACCATGCCAAGGCCAGTAGCCGGCAGATGCCGATGCTCGACGTCCTCTTCTCGGCGTTCTTCGAGCGCGGTCGTGACCTGCGCAGAGTTGACGAGCTCGTCGCTTTGGCCGCCGAGGTGGATCTGGACCCCGCTGAGACTCGCAAGGTGTTGGACACCGGCCACTATGTCGACGCGGTCCGGGCCGACCGCGAGCTGGCCGCTACCTACGGCGTCGCCAAGATCCCGACCTACGTCGTGGATGGGCAACCCGCAATCCATGGCGCCAGGCGACCCGCCGTCCTGGTCGAGGCGTTACGCGCCGCGGCCGAGCATGCAGAGACGACTTGAGCTCACCGCCCCCGGCGCCGTGGCTCAGATTTCCAGCCGCGACTCCTCGAGGTCGAGCTGGCGCATGTTCCGGTTCATCACCTCGTTCGAGAGCTGCCCGTCGCTTCGCGTCCGCAACAGCGCCTCGCGCCGCGCCGACAGCACGAACTGCAGCATCCGCTGGTAGGCGAGCGAGCGGTCCTCGTCCGCGGAAAGATCGACTCGACGGTGTCTGCCAGCCGGTCGAATTGCGGTACTCGGTGAAGGCGTGAATCCGCTCGACGGTGTCGTCGCGAGTCCACTCCTCGCCCGCCAACGCATCGATCTGCTCGATCGCGGCCTTGGTCACTACGTGTCGCGCGCCACCCTCCTCGTCCGCATCGGTGCCGCTGTCGCTCACCCCGAGGCGGCGGATCAGGGCAAGCAGCGAGAGCCCCTGCACGACGAGCGAGAAGAAGATCACGGCGAAGGTGAGGAAGACGACGAGGTCGCGGTCTGGAAAGCTGCCGCCTGCGTCGGTCGTGAACGGCAGCGCGAGCGCCACCGCGAGCGAGACGGCACCTCGCATCCCGCCCCATGCCATCACCAGGCGCCACCGCGCTCCTACCCGCCGTGCTCGCTGATCCGTGCGCCGGTCGATCGCCCGGATGATGTAGGGGACGGTGAAGAGCCACCCCGAGCCTGGTGCCTACGACCACCCCGGCCACCGCGAGGGCGTAACCATCGAGGGTGCTCGCCGAGTATCCCGACAACCCGTCCACGACCGCCCGCAGCTGCAGCCCATCAGGACGAACAGAATGGCGTTGATGATGAAGTCGAGGATGTCCCAGACGAAGTAGCCCTGCAGACGGGCACGGGCCGACAGGACCCGCGGTCCCTGGATGCCCATGTAGATACCTGCCGGACCGTTGCCAGGACCCCGGACTCGCCGTTTGCGTCCGCGGGCACGCCACATAGCCGGTAAGCAGCGAGACGATCGGATACGGCACCGACGGGTGACGAGCGAGAACGATCAGGCCCGCGACCACCACAAGCAGCGAGACGGTGCTGCGGTCCTTCTACGACTTCCATCTGGAGGTTGCCAGCGGCCCGCTGATCAACCCGGTCCCGCTGGACCGTTCCCGGCATGCCGGGGGCCCATGCGCACCACAACCCGATGGAGCCGTACCGGCATGAGCGCAGTGGGTTGTATCGGCCCCGGGGGCCGTCCCGGGTGCCGCGCAGCATCACCGACGCGGAGTTCAACGAGATCTTGACCCGATTGCCGTCGAATCGGGACCGGGCCCTGGTCGCCTTCTACGTGTCCACCGGGGCGCGGGCCTCGGAACTGTTGGCGGCGACCGTGGCCGGGGCGGACCCGGGACGACAGCTGATCAGCGTGGTGCGCAGGGCACCCGGGAGCTGCAGCAGCTCCCGGCGTCCAGCGACGCGTTCGTGTGGCTGCGCCTGTATCAGGAGAAGATGGAGGACCTGATTCCGACCGGCCGCCGGCAACCGTTGTGGTGGACCCTTCGTCGCCCGGTCCGGCCGCTGAGCTACCACGCCGTGCATCGGATGTTCGAGCGTGTGAACCGCAAAGCGGGCACGACCGCGACGTTGCATGCGCTGCGACACACCGCGGCGTGGTCTGTGTCAAGGATCTTGGACAGTGACTCGGGTTGTTGGTCAGGCTGCGTGCCGGGTCTGGTAATCGATCAAGGTTTGGTGTGGGGTGCGGTAGCCGAGGGTGGAGTGCATCCTTCTGCGGTTGTAGTAGACCTC
>JBKPAG010000048.1:0-25423 GCA_046726315.1 Actinomycetota bacterium
CTCCGTGTCTGCGTCGGAGTCAGGGCCACAGTTCTGGGCCATCAGCTCGTGCCTCGAGGCCCCACCGGGATCGCGATGGAGTGCACCTCATCGAGTCTGCACAGGCCAGCTGGTGCGTTGTCTACGCCCTTCACCTCTCGCCCTGGTAGGCGTTCGGCATCCGGTCCAAGAACGGCAAGCTCCTCGAACGACCCGACAAATCCAGAGGTGGCCAGCAAGCCGCATGACACTGCGATCCAGGGTGTTGCCTATTCCTCCGGGCAGTGGCCAACGCGGAACCCAGTGCCGAAGGTGGCTACGACACATACGCCTCCAACCAACAGTCCGACCTGATCGACACGTTGGTGTGTGCGGTAACCGGATCAACCCGGACGGCGCGGGCAGCTGGCGTGGCATGGTTCGTGGCATGAAATGACGTCAACCACGGTCCACTGATGGGGCTGGCGGGGAAGGCAGTGAGGACATAGTCGCAGGTAGAGGCCACAGCAGCCGCAATCCTGCACCCCTTTTAATCCGCGGGTGTGGGTTCGAGCCCCACGGGGCCCACCCACCCTGTGGAGAGCTCCGGCTTCTGCTGGCACTGGTGATTGTTCCTCACCCGGGGAGTGCACAGGCCGCGAGCACGTCGTGATGGATCGGGTGCGGATTTGCCACCGAGGGCACCGGCGGCGCACCCATGGCCCAGGCGATGCTCACGGCCGGTGTCAGCCAGAGATATCGACGCCGCAGCCGGGTATCAGCCGACCCGGGCAGGTCAGCAGCCTCGCCCGGGTCGTCCGATCACACCCCGATTGGACGCCTGACGGATGCAAACCCGCCAGGTCAAGGGGCCATCAGTCGCTGCGCAGCCGTTTGCGCTGCCGGTGGGGGGGCGCGGGCGATCTGCTGCGGATCGGACTACCCAGCGGCAAGCAGGGCCCGGCAACCTGACAACGACACGCGGCGTCGGCGCTGACCGGCCGAGCGCGGCAGCAGCGAGGTGTCGAGGAGGTAACGCTCGGGCGCACTGGGGTCGATGGAGACATCGAGCGTCTTGCGATCCGCGATATGAGCAGCCGGATCGAACCAGATCCGCTCGAAGGTAAGCACACGCACCTCATCGCCGGCGGGGTCGTGAACGTTGCCCGGGGCGGCGAGCGGGCCGGTGAATGTCCGGGTGGGTCGGTGCCATGCACCGGCGCCCTGGTTCGCCGATCGGCCCGATGCAAAGATCCCGACGGTGGAGACCTTTCCGGGCGTGGGCGTGGAGTTGACCCGGCTGCTGGTGGTTTCCGATCTCGGGCGCTCGCGGGAGTGGTATGAGTAGGTGCTCGGCGCAAACGGTGTATCGGGACTACGCCGGTAGCTCGTGTGTGCTGCGGCTGCTCGGCAGCTGGCTGCTGCTGCTCACCGGGGGTGGACCGACCGCCGACAAGCCGACCGTCACGTTCGCGCCACCGGATGATGTTGGCCGGGTGAGTGCTGAGTTGATCTTCCGGGTGCCGGATTGCCGGGGGAGCTACCGGGTGCTCCGGCAACGCGGGGCGCAGTTCCTCACACCGCCGGTGAACCACGGCTGCCGGCGGTGTATTCATGCCGCCGAGTTGCCGGGGAAGCGGCCGGTCGGCTGGTTCTGCAGGTCGAGTAGGGCTTCGGCTTCCTGCACGGCGCCCGAGCGTTCGGCCGCCTCCGTCGCAAGTTGCGCGGCGAAACGACAGGCCGCCTCGGCGTACGTGGGCTGGTAGAGCACCTGACATACCGCGGCGGCGATGCCGTCGGGCTGTTCCCGTTTGTTGATCCGTACTCCGGCGTCGAGGCGGAGCACCCGCACGGTGTTGTCTTTCTGGTCGCGGCCGAGGGGCATGCACACCAACGGCACGCCGGCGGCGAGGGCCTTGAGCACGCTGCCGTGACCGGCGTGGGTGATCACCGCTGACGCCTCGCGGAGCACTTCGCTGTGCGGGGCGGCGCGGAGCACCCGCACGTTGGGGGGCGCGGGCACATCGACAGGGCTGATCGCCGGCCCGGTCGTGAGTACCCCCCGGACCGGCAGCCGGCCCAGCCCGGCGGCGATCCGGTGCAGCACATCGGTCTGGGCCTGGTAGGTGGAGCTCATCGCTACCAGCACGATGGGTCCGTCGCCGCCGGGTCGCCAGTCTGGTCCGGCCGCCCACTGCGGGTCATCGAGTTGCGGGCCGACGTAGCGCACGTTGGGTGGCAGGGCCGGTGCCGGGAAGTCGAACGACGGGCTGGTCAGGACTAGCACCCGGGTGCAGTGGTCGAGCAGCTGGTACAGGTCGCCGATGGGGGCGAGGTGGTATTCGGCGCGGGCAGCGTTGAGGGCGGGCAGCCCGCTTGCCCACAGCTGCTTCACGGCGGCTGCGGTCAAAGTGTCCCGGGCCCGCCCCCACGGCCCGCGGGCCGGGGACCAGCCGGTGCCGAACTGGGGCAGACCTCGGGTTGGCCGCAGGTAGATGTTGGGCATCAGCGCGGCGGTCGGCAGCCCGGCGGCTTCGGCGCCGATGAGAGCCCCGGCCACCGCGGCATCCACCACCACCGCGTCCACTGGATGTTGCTCCAGCGTGCTGACCACGTCGGCGGCGTATTTCCCCGCCGGGCCGCACACGATCTGATCGCGAGCAAAGGCGAACTGGCGCGCGGGGTTGCGCCGCTCCACGTCGCCGATCAGCGCCGTCTGCTCCTCGATCGTGTTGAAGTGCGGCGCGTGCCGCCAGGCAGAGAAAGCGCAACCGGCGGCTACGGCGGCTGGCTGGACTGTCGGGTCGGCCAGCACCCCAACCTCATGCCCGCGGCGCACCAGCCGGGCGGCCAGGCCAAGCTCGGGAGGGACGGTTCCCCCGCGATCGATCGTGGCGAGGAGAAACCGGCCGGCTCTCATGGGTGTCACGGTGGCTGGGTCCTACTCGTGCATGCGGCAGCGGATACGGCGTCGGTGAACCCGCCGAAGTCGCGCTGCCGTGGGCCGACGAGGACCCCCGGCCGGGCTTCGCCAGGCCGCTGGCTCATTCAGCTCGTGTCGGAGCCTGGCCGAACTCGAGGACTCTTGGGGACTGGTCGACGAGCTCACGGCGGCCGAGCTTCCGCGGGTCGGGATGCGAGCGTCGCTACGCGGGTGATGGCGCGACGCTGCAGGAGGGAGAGCGCACTTCGCTGGAAGGCCCATTCGAGGTCGTGGGCCCCGGGGAAGACATGATCGCAGCGGTGGGCGAGCGCCACGAGCTTGTGCACACGCGTGCCTGTGAGGCATGGCTTGCACGCGAGCTCGGCTGGCGCTCGGTGCTCCTGCGTGCCGCCTTCCTTTGCCGGCTGGACGATGACGTCCTTTTGCCCGGCGCTGCGCTCGATGACGCTGCCGTCGCGGCTGACGCGGAGGCGTTCTGGGACGATCAGTCCGGCCACTACGGCCTCGCCAAGGCCCCAGCTCGCTTCGATCACGAGCTCGTCGGCGCCGTCGAGGGGGTTGCGGGTGAAGAGCACGCCTGCGCAGTCGGCGTTGACGAGCTCTTGCACGAGCACCGCAATCTGCGGCTGGGGTGGCAGGCCAAGCCTGCGTCGGTAGGCGAGCGCCTCGGGGGTGCATGCGGAGCGTCGGATCGCCGCGACCGCCTCACGAACTTGTGTTGTGCGCAGGTTGAGGCGGGTGAGGTGCTGCCCGGCGAAGCTCGCCTGCGTGGAGTCTTCGCCGACCGCGGATGAGCGGGCGGCGAGCGGGGGCCGCAGCGGCTGCAGGGCGCGGTCGAGCGTGCTCAGGGCGGCAGGCTGGTTGAGGGCGACCGCCTCGACGAGCGACACGGAGAGGGCGACGCCGACTGGGACGGGCAAGCCAGCGCGTCGGGCTACGGCGAGCTGGGCGCTCTTCCCGCCGAAGGCGGCCTCGTCGAGCGCCTCGTCGAGCGGCAGCGCCGTCATGACAGGCGCGCTGTGATCAGGGTAAGCGGGAACGGGCCGCCGATCCTCCGCTGACGGGGCCGCTCGAATCCGGCTTGCGCGAGCCAGCGTCGGTAGGCCGAGTAGGGGTAGATGGTCCCGCGCGTGGTTCGCTGGAGAAGCCCGAGCCCATAGAGGACGGCTGCCTTCGGCCCGTCGAGACGCTCGTTCGCGACGACGTCGACGACCGCGATCCGGCCTCCCCGCTGAAGTTGGCCGGCAAGCCGGGTGACGAGGCGGGCGTTCGCCTGTTCCTCGAACAGGTGGAATAGGTTGGCGGCGAGCACGAGGTCGTAGTCCCCGCTGCCGCTAAGGTCGGGCTGGAAAATGTCGGCGGCGACGAAGCGGTACTGCGACTCCAGCCCCGCTTCCCTGACTGCGCGCCGGGTTTCAGGGAGTACCCATGTGAGCTCTATCGCTGTCACCTGACAGCGAGGATCGCGCTGGGCCAGCGCGATGCTCCAGGGTGCTGCGCCGGCAGCGACGTCGAGCACGCGCAGCCCCGGCTCGGATAGGTCAGCCGCAGCTTGCTGGGCGCTCTCGGCAAAGAGCGCCCCGAGCTGGCGGACGAGTCTCGGATAGAGCAGCTCGGCGCCAGTGACGGTGTCCACACCCTCGCGCAGTTCGCCGCGCAGCGCAGGGACAACGGTGCGCCACGATCCAACCGCCGCGGCGAGCGCTGCAAGGTTGGAGACCGCGGCACGGTAGCGGCCGTCGTCGTCTCGTTGGACAAGGCGCAGGGCCGCCAAGACGGCGAGCAGCGTTCGGGCGCCGCGCTCGGTGAGACCGCAAGCGGACGCCAGCTCCACCGGATCGGCTCGACGCTGATCGAGCAGCTCGAAGACGCCGAGCTCGCTGGCCGCGGTGACCCCCGCCGCCGTGGCGGCCGCTTCCTGCAGGCGCGCGGCCTGGCCTGGCGAGAGCGGCGGTCGCTCGAATGTCTCGGCTGCGGTCGGCACTGCGGCGATCACCCCACGATCTCGGCCTCGCCTGCGGTCCCGTCGACGCGCACGCGGGCGCCGTCAGGGATGACCTTGGTGGCGTCGGTCGTGCCAACCACGGCCGCGAGTCCGAACTCGCGCGCGACGATCGCCGCGTGCGAGAGCAGGCCGCCGCGGTCGGTCACGATCGCGCCGAGCCGAGGCAGCACGATGTTGAAGGCGGTGTTAGTCGAGTTCGTGACGAGCACGTCGCCCTGCTCGAGCCGGCTGAACTCGTCCGTGCCGTGGATGACGCGAGCGGTTCCCTCGTAGACGCCGGCGCTGACGCCGAGCCCTCGCACCTTGCGTCCCTCGGTGTGCGGCGGCGGGGCGAAGAAGAGCGCCTCGACCGCCGCTGCCAGCGCCCGGTCGAGGCGGGCCGACGCGGGTGGAAGCCACTCGGCCGGCAACGGCGCGCCCGGCTCACCCCCGATGACCGGCGGCGCGTCCTCATAGCGAGCTTCCTCGGCGTAGCGGGCCCGATTGGCGAGCTCCTCGCCCGAAGGACCGCCGCCCGATTCGACGAGCTTTCGCAGCTCGTCGTAGTCGGCCTCGATAAGGTGGTTCGCTTGGTCGATGCGCCCGTCGGCCGCGAGCCGGCGACCGGCGGCGAGCAGCGCCCGACGCGTGATTCCGATTGCCCACAGGTCGGCGTAGCTGCCGCGCTCGTCCCGTAGCCGGTAGACGGCCCGCGCCTCGGTGAGCAGCGCATCGAACGCCGCGCGCTGATCGGCCGGCACAGCATCCCGCAGCGCCGTCGTCTGCCGCACCAGCTCCTCCTGGACGTCGCCGCTTTCAGGCGCCTCCACCGCCGAGCGGATCGCCCACACGATCAGCTCCGGCAGCTCGATCACCGACGGCTCGCAGACGTCCTCGCCGTTCACCGGCCGGTATCCGACCCGGTCGATGTACGCCGCGGCGAGTCGGCCCACCTCTCCCGGGAAGGTGCGCAGAGACACCAGCAGCTCGCCGGGCTCACGAGGCGAGGCGACAAGCGTCCTCGCCCGTGCGTCGCCGCGAACCGCCCCGGTGAGACGTTCGAGCTCCCGGCCGGCGCCGAGCGGATCGGGAGTCGCCCCCTGCAGCAGGCCGAACACCTCCGCCGCCGGGCGTCCCGTCCACCGCTGCGCATGAACGGCGAAGTCGCCCACGGGGAGTGGGCGGCGGTGGACCCAGGCTGTGGCAAGCGCACACGACCGCAAAGGAATCCACCAGGGAACCCCCGGTGCCCCCGGCTGTACCACGACCGACCACGAAGATCAGTGGGCGTGGCAGGGTTCGTGGCATGAAATGACGTCAACCAGGGTCGGCTGGTGGGGCTGCTGGGGCAGTGAGGGCAGAGTCGCAGGTAGAGGCCACAGTGGCCGTAATCCTGCGTCCTTTTAATCCGCGGGTTGTGGGTTCGAGCCCCACGGGGCCCACCCCTTCTGGCCTGCGGATATGCCCACGCTATTCCGGGGTGTTCAGCGAGCGTGGCATGGTTCGCGGCGGCTACCGTGTTCGGGTCTATGCGGGCGTCGATCCCGTGACAGGACGCGACCACTACCTCCGTGAGACAATTCCGGCGGGACCGCACGCAGATCGTGAGGCAAAAGAAGGTCCGAATTCGGCTCCTTGCCGACGTCGATGAGCGACGCAATCCGCGCACCAACGCTACGGTCGGTCAGTTGCTCGACCGTCACCTGGCGATGGCTGAGTTCGACCAGAGCACGCTCGACACGTACCGCGGCTACGTCAAAAGCACATCAGGCCCCTGCTCGGAAGCAAGAAGGTGGGATCGACGGACTCATGAAAGATCCGGGTTAACGCCACCTAACCATTACGCACTTACGCGGGCGCGCTGTTTCTGGTACTCCCGGTAGGTCAGCCAGATGATGAATGTGTCGAAGACGGTGAGTGCGACGAGCCCAGCGGTGGGTGTGAGTGCGATGCGATAGAGCTGGTAGATCACAAAGATCCCGAGAAACCCGATCATCCAGGGATAGGCCCAGAGCTTGTTTCTAAGCAGTGCCGCCACTAGAATTATCTTGACGACCCCGTGGGAGAGCAAATACAGCGCACCAAATAACACGGTTGACCGCGTCAACCCGTGGGTCGTGTTGAGCAAGCGTGTGGCGATGAAGTCGTGAGGGTCCTCGGAGAGCTCATGCTGAGTGAGGGCGGTCGCGAGGCGGCCAACGGTAGATGGCGATACCAGTAAGAGCAGGAGCCCGCCAACCACTTCCAGGATGCCGTCGAGACCTTTGAGGATGATGCCGATAAGGAAGGTCCGATCCAGCAGGTCCTTGGGCTTAAACCAGTTCACCGGTGTGCTCGGGTTCGGTTTGTCGCGTGCCAAGCAGCCAAGGGCGGACGGCCGCCGCGCTCACTCGGACGGCAGCGCCAGCAGGCCGGAGACGACCCTCGACGAGATCTCTTCCAGTGATGTCGGGTGCCGTGTAGATCGCGGGGAACGCCGACCTGGTGCTTGCAGCGCACCGCGCCCCGATCGGCAAAGGTCGAATGGTGGCAACGACGGTCGAGACAATCCGATTCAGCCGACCGGACCGGGTGGACTTCCGGCTCGTCCGTGGCGCAGCTTGCGCGCACGGTGATACCTCACGGGATGCCGCGCCACAGTCGTCTCCTTTCACCGGTTGAATGAGTCCGAGTGACGCACCGTCAGCACCTCGGCCCGCCTCGACGTGCAATGCGCCCCTCGAGGCCCAGTGGGACAGGCCAGTCGGTACGGGATTGGGTGTACGACCCCGAAGCCGCAGGCGGTCCCCCCGAGGCCTCGAATACGTGGAATGGGGTTTCGCTGTGATTGGGCCCACAAAACCCCCCAAGCTGGCGGGACATCCCCGCCAACTCGGAGAACAGCACAGTCAGAACTCAATCGGTTCGCTGATCTGCAGCACACCACCCCGGCTGATAAATGGGTGATCACTCAGGATACCGGCGGCCGCCTCCGCGTCCGCGGCTTCGATGACCGACCAGCCATTGAACGGCCCATCCGCCGGACCATCGTGGGTTCCCTCGCTCGACACCGTCCTTGTGGACTGGACCGGCGCACCCGCGTCGACCAAGGCATCGCCCGTCTTCCCGGCCCACTGCATGAATGCTTCGCGGGCCTTCAACATCGACTCCGGATCGTGCGGCATCTCACCGGCGTGGTACGTGACCAGGAATCTTGCCATCGCGAACGCCTCCTCGACGTCATCGCTCACCCGCCCACAACGCCGCCCACACGTGTCGAAGGCTCCGACAGGCGGGTGATCAAGGTGATGCTACGCGCGTGGCCCAGCCCCGTCGACGAAGCGGAGCAAGCCTCCCGATGGATGCACAACCAAAACAACGCTATCGAGGACTACCAACTTGATCCAGTCGTCCGGGGCCCGCGTCTGCCCGGGTCAATCTGGCTCTAGGCCTTGCTAAGCGTGGTTCTCGCCCTCTGATCGGCGTGACAGCAGGAGTGTGCCAGGTGATGCCGCAGTGCAGCAGAAGTCCGACGTGTCCTCGTGATCGGCGCGCAACCGCACGAACCGCCCGAGGTTCGGCTGGCGCAACGCGACGGGCACCGGCTGCGGACGGTCAGCACGACCGCCGCGGGCCCGCGACCGCGGCGCCAGCGTCGTGCAGGTCCGATACAACCGGCTGAACCCGGGCCGCGGAGCGGGCTGTCTTCCCAGCCTGCCTGGAGGACGATCTGGGCGTGCTGGCCCGTGAGCCGTTGGCCAATGGGTATCTGAGCGGCAAGTACCGGCCAGGCACATGGGTGGCTCCACGAACGACTGGCGTTCGGCTCGCGATCCGGTGGAGGTCCAGCGTGAGCTTGAACGGGTCGACCAGATTCAGCGCACCAAGGTGCCCGAGGGGGTGCCGATGGCGACCTGGGCGCTGGTCTGGTGCTTGCGACACCCTGCCGTCAATGGCGTGGTCGCCGGCTGCAAGTTGATCGAACAACTGGAGGCAAACGCGGCTGCGGCCGATCTGGAAGTCGTGGAGAGGGATACATAGGCGGCCGGTACGCCCGGATACGTGCGCGCGCGCCAACGCTCTTGGGGAGCATCCTGATTGGGCTTCGTGCCCATGGCCGTGGCCTTCTGGCAGTGGTGGATGCCGCCGCCGTGGCCGCCTTGCTCGTCGGATGCGGCAGCAACAGAAGCACGATGCCGGAGCCTGGCGGACGCGCGGTATCGACGACCGCCCTGGCCCGCATGTGACCGCGGCCGGGATACGCCGGGCAGGGCTGGTAGCGGTGCGGGTCGTCAGGAGGACATTGTCGTACTGCTGGGCCTATGTCCACTTCGTAGTGCGAGTCCTGTCTGAAGGAGCAGCAGCCGACGGAGTCGAGGGCTGTCGGCGACGCGGATCCCGACACCGTCCCGGTGTAGCCGGCGGGCGCTCACCGGTGTCACCCGGCCCGACCAGCCGCACACACGGCCGATCGGGCTAACGACGCCCACCCGAGCGACCTCGTGTCCGCGGCCACGATCTGCTCGCCGAATGCGATACCGTCGCGACCTCAACCGGGTCCGTATGCCACGCCGCGAACCCACGAGCCGTCTCCCGTGCTGTCACGGAAGACTCATCGCTTGCGGTAAGACGCCTCTCGTCGGGCCGCTGGACGACCGAAGCTGACGCGGAGCACGCCGCGGCTGCACTCACCTCGGCAGCGCGCCTAGATGGGAATCTGCGTGTCGATCGTCAAGTGGCCTCAGCGGCGGTCGCGGAGTCCCGGGCGTGTGACCACAGTCCATTTCCGCACGCGCCCTGGCCGCGATTATGAGGACACGGAGGCCCAGGAGCGGCGCTCGGGGCCGGCTTCCATAGACGGCCCGTGAGCTGGAGGAGCTCGCCTCGATTTCGCGAAGGCCGGTCGATGGCCTGCAGTAGCCACCGCCGCTGACGTCCACGGCATCACCGAGAGGACTAGGGAGATCAAGCCGGCCGGGCGATTCCGTTTCAGTTTGACGGCTTGCGGGCTGCGATGCGTTCGACCGGCCTCGATTTAGAAGACCCCCATGTTAGAAGACCTCCATGCGACCGAGCGTGTCTGACCAAGGTGACACTCGACATATCCGATTCGTGTCCCGCGTCCGGATCCGGCGGAGGCGGCAGTACCCAGGCTTTCCATGATGTGGCTGCGTGACCATGAACCCTAGGGCACGACCTCTTCTTGATCGTTGGTGAGGGTCGCTGAGGGTACGCGTTGTCAGCACTGCCCGCGCCGGAGGCCGCCGGGCTCATCGGTGTCGGGATCACGCCGAAAGAGTGCGCCAGTTAAAGCACCTCCCAATCCGACGGGCCGCCGGTTATCACCGCGTACAGGTCCAGGTCCACCTGCCCGTCCGTAACCCGTGACCGCCCTCGCAGTAACCCGCGAACATGTTTCGGCGCGGCACCGAGCTGGCTCGGCGGAGAGCTCGAGGCGTTGCGTGACGGCGACCGGTTGTCAATGCCAAACAGCGTTCGGTCCTGGCATCCACGGTCGCGCTTGGAGCGGCCGAGTCGCGGCAAGGGGGAGCACCCGGCCGTGCCCTGGTCTGCTCACCGAGCCCCCACGCTCGACCTGTCGTGCAGCGCCGCCGCCACGTCGTCGATACGCAGGCAGAAACCGACGTTGAGATCGCGGCCCCGGACGGTCTGTAATGGGATGATGACGTCCGAGTGCGCGGGATCAAGCCGCCGGAAGGGCCATGTCGTAGGGTGCGACGCGGGTTGGGACCGATCATCTTGGGGCTGGTGTTCGGCCTGCTGGCTAGCGCGTGCTCGTCGGGTTCGAATGCCGGGCAGCGGCCGGCGACCATGCCGACAACTGCAGCGGGGACGAGTACTGGCCCGTCGGCCACTCGCGGGCCCACGGTGAGTGGTCAGTGGTTGACGTACTACGGCGATGAGGCACGCACGGGGATGACCACCGGTGGGCCACCGTCGGCTGCCGGTGTGCGCCGCCAATGGACCTCGCCCGTGCTCGATGGCGACATCTACGCGCAGCCGCTGGTCACCGGGGACCGCGTCGTCGTGGCGACGGAGAACGACACGGTGTACGCGCTACGCGCCTCGGATGGCACGGTCGAATGGAGGAGGAATCTCGGTGACCCGGTGGGGCGCTCGTCGTTGCCGTGCGGGAACGTCGACCCGGTGGGGATCACGAGCACGCCGGTGATCGACACGGCCACGAACCGTGTGTACGCGGTCGGCTTGGTGCAGCCCGCCCGGTACATGTTGTGGGCACTCGATCTCAGCACCGGCCGGCTGATCGCATCGGCAGGGGTCGACGCCCGAAGCGCTGACCCGACGGTGCACAACCAACGCAGCGCGCTCACGCTCGCCGGCGGCACGGTGTACGTGCCCTATGGCGGCCGGTTCGGCGACTGCGGCGACTACGCAGGCAGGGTCGTGTCGGTGGCGGTCACGGCCACCGGGTTGGGGACAGTCGCGTCCTACCGACTGCCGGTCGAGGGTGAGGGTGGATTCTGGGCCCCACCGGGGGCGAGTCTCGACCCGACGGCAGCCTCTACCTCACCGACGGCGACAGCAGCAGCACCGGCACTTACGACTACGGCAACAGCGTCGTGCAGCTCAGCCCCGACCTTCACCTCCTCGACTCGTTCGCGCCCACCGACTGGGCCGCGCTCAACGCCTCGGACCGGGACCTCGGCACCACCGGCCCGGTCCTGCTGCCCGGCAACCGGGTGTTCCAAGTGGGCAAGTCCGGCATCGGGTACCTGCTCGACGCGCAGCACCTGGGTGGTGTGGGCGGGCAACTCCACGACGCCCGCGTGTGCAGCGGGGCGGCGTTCGGCGCGGTCGCGCACGACGGCGACACGCTGTACGTGCCGTGCCTGAACGGTGTCGCCCAGGTCACCGTCACCGGCGACCGCTTCACGGTCGGCTGGAAAGCAGCGCTAGCCACACCAGGCCCCACCATCGTCACCGCAGGCGCGGTATGGACGGTGGCAACCGGGCCCGGCGATCTCGTCGCGTTGGACCCGGCGTCCGGGCAGACGATCATCAGCGACCACCTCGGCGACGTGCCCTCCCGGTTCACTTCCCCAGCCGCCGGCGGCGGACGAGTCGTGGTGGGCGCCGACCGCACCATCCTCGCGTACGGGAAATGACCGCGCCATGACGTCGACAGCAGCCCATATCAAGCTCACTGAGTCGAATCGTGGTCGCGCACAACTACTGGCCGCTACCAGTGGTTATCGCCACAGGCGACGGGGCGTCGGTGACGGATGTCCACGGCTTGGGGTACCTCGACTGCCTCGCGGCCAGGTGTCAGCGTGGCAGGTTCGTGGCATGAAATGACGTCGACTGTGGCCTACCGGTGGGGCTGGTGGGGGACGCGGTGGGGGCATAGTCGCACCCATGGGGTGTCAGCGCGTGCTTGGCCTGACGAGGCCCTCTTGGATTGCCGTCGCGACAAGTGAGCCCTGCTTGTCGTAAATGCGCCCGATCGAGAGCCCGCGCGCGCCGGAAGCTGACGGCGACACCTGATCGTAGAGCAGCCATTCATCGGCGCGAAAAGGCCGGTGGAACCACATCGCGTGATCCAACGAGACTCGTATCGTCTGGCCCTGGTGTGGCACCAGACTCGCGCTCAGCAGAGTCAGGTCGCTCATGTAGGCGAGCACGCATCGGTGCAGCGACGGGTCGTCGGGGAGCGGTTCCGCCGTCCGCATCCAGATTCGAGCCAGGGCAGGATGCCGCGGGTCGTGCAGATCGCCTTCGGGGTATGACGCGCCGGCGTGTCGAACGTCCAGCTCCGCCCACTCCTCGTCCACGTCGAAGCCGAACATTGTCGTGCGCTGCAGGTGCTCGCCCAGTCTGGGATGGCTCTCGGGGTCGGTAACGGAGGGTGCGGCGTCCTGGTGGTTGGGACCTGGCTCGTCGATCTGGAACGACGCGGACATGAAGAAGATCGGTCGCCCGTGCTGGCGGGCGGCGACCCGGCGAACTGAGAAGGAGCGGCCCTCGCGCAGGCGCTCGACGTCATAGACGATGGGCACCGCCGGATCGCCCGGCCGCAGGAAATACGCGTGCAGCGAATGTGCCCCGCGTTCTTCAGCCACAGTATGGGACGCGGCGACGAGCGCTTGGCCGAGAACCTGGCCGCCGAACACCCGTTGCAGTGCGGTGTCGGGCTGGCGGCCCCGGTAGAGCCCGACATCGATCATCTCGAGCTGGAGCAGATCGACGAGTTCCTCGACGGAACGGGCCATGCCGGAACTGTAGCGACATGGCATGGCGCGAACCGGCACAGCCAACGTGGGGCGTGGAGCGCGTGACCACAGCCTGTATCGACCACGAGGCGGTCCTGCCGGTGTGGTGTGGTGGCGTTCGGATTCTCGGTAGAGCTCTGATGTCGACGGAGACGGCCGTTGAACGCTTCCGTCCGGTGTCTGTGCGACTTGATCGGCCTGGATGACGTGCATTACGGCGTTGACCTCCGGAAAGCAGAAGTAGCCGCTCTCGGTGCGCATCACCCGCCAATCGTGCGCAGTGGCCAGCATCGCCCGGCACGAAGGCGTGCGCGGTCACCGCGGCGACGGTCGGCACCGGCAGAGCGAGCATCCGGGCCAGCGGGGCGGACGTCGGCGAGGTAGGCGCCCCTTTGCTCGGTGGGCCAGTACCCAGTCCAGGTCCAGCCCGTTGGAGTAGATCCTGCCTTGTGCCACCGTGGCCAGAGCGCGAGGCGCGGGCTGGGTGCTGACCTCGTCGAGCAGATCCGCCATCCCGGCCTGATCGAGTTTCGAGCGGGTGGTGAGCCGGCGGTGACCAACGACCTGGCCGACCTGGTCGCCGGCGCCTCCTGGTGGTGATCAACGTTCCTCCCGCTGCTCGGGACGGCTTGGCAGCACGCGTCGCGCACCGACGTCCATGCACCGGTGGCCGTGTGACGCAGCCACGCCGGTACTTGAACAGTCGGTGGCCGGCGGGCAAAACCCCACCCGCAAGATGAATCGCCAGATCGATGGCGAGCCACGGAAGGTCCGTGTAGGTAACGCCGCCAACACGACATCGGCGGCCTGACGTACCGTTTCCCGTCCGATGCGACAACCCCGGCGCAGGCTCGAGCATCGAGGGACCAACATGACGCAGAGCACGGTAGAGAGCAGCCCGATGAGAACCCGCCGCCGACCGCGGTGGTGTCCTTTGTGCTGCCCGTGCCGGCATCGTGGTGGTTGCCGACTACGAGATGGTGATCAGGCCATGAGCGACGACGGACCCCTGGCCGGGCCGCCCTTGCCTCCGACCCTCGAACTCGGATGCGTTCGCCACCGCACCGGCGTGGTTGGAACCAATGCTGCGGCGCCTGCTGTGGCGAGCGATCGGCGTGCTGGCGCTAGCCGGGCTGCTGTTTCTGCTCGTGAGCAAGCTGCGCGGGCTGCTGTCGATACTGGTGATCGCGGCGTTCCTCGCGGTGGCGATGGAGCCGGCCGTGACTTGGCTGCACGTGCGGCGCCGGCTCTCTCGCGGGGCCGCGACATGGCTGGTCTTCCTCGCGGTCGCAGGTTTCGTCCTGACCGCCATCTTCCTGCTGATTCCCGCGATCATCACGGCCGCGGAAACCATCGCGGCGAGGCTGCCGCGACATCTCGAGGAGATCCGGACGACGTTCGGGATCAGCATCGGCGACGGCCGGACCGGCGAGGCAGCGGCCGCCGAGATCGAGGAGTTTGTGCGCCAGACGCCGAGCAGGTTGGTGTCGAGCGCCTCGCTTACCACGCTCAAGTCGGCGTCCACCCCGTGCTACCAGGTGTCGTAGTGGATGGCGGCGTTGTTCACAAGAACGTCCAGGCGCCCATGATCGCGGTCGATCTCAGGCAAGGGGCGCGCACACTGTCGGCGTCCGCCACTTCCAGCTGCGGTGCGTCCACCTCCAGGTCCTGGTCGGCGAGCGCACCGGCCGCCGCCCGGCCCTTGTCCGGATCGCGCGAGGCCAGGAGCGCGGTGAAGCCCATGCCGGCGAGCTGGCGCACCACCTCCAGCCCCGATGCCCCGATTCGCGCCCGTCACCAACGCGATCCCGGTCACCGCCCTGAGGCTACTCATGTCCGAGCTGCCGAAACCGTACCTCGAATCCTCGTCGTTGCCTTTCGCGAGGAGACCTGAGCGGCGGCCGCCGATTGCCGCAATCGGCAAATGTGGGTCAGGTGCGTGCCACGCTCAATGCGGCGGCGCCGAGAAGTGCGGCCGTCAGCCAGAACGGGGCCGCGACTCCCGCTGCACCCGCGACGGCACCGGCCGCCGCCGGGACGGCGACTTGACCGACGCGGTTGCCGGTCAGCCGCATCGCCAACGCTGCTCCCCTGACCTGGGCGGGTACCGCTTGCACGACCATGGTCATTGTCAGTGGTTGCCCGATGCCGAGGAAGAAGCCCGCCACCACGAGCAGCGCTGCCAGTACAACAGGGGCGGCAGTAACCGGTAGTAGCAGGACGGTGACCGCGGAGCCGGCGGAGCTGGCAACGATCAGTGGGATCCGTCCCCACGTCCGGACCATGGGTGCGACGAGGAGCCGGGACACAATCGAGGCAGCTGCCCGAAGGCTGAGCAGTGCTCCGATGACGCCCGGACCGATGCCCTGCTCTTCGCCGATGACCGGTAGGTATGCCGTCAAGATGTCGACCGCCGCCAGCAGCATCAGGCTCGCGAACATCGCGGCGGGGACGCCGGGCAAGTTCACGATGCGCCAGGCGGAAGGGTGGGACGTCGGCTCGACGCGCGCCGGCTCGCGCCGACGCCCGGCCGACAGTCCGAAGGTGACCGGGATCGCTGCGACCGAGAGCACCGTGGCCAGCTGGAACCCCGACGTCGTCGATGTCAGGAACGGCTCATCACTGACGCCCAGAACCAAGCCGCCCAATGCCGGCCCAACCAGTTGCCCGAACGAGGTCACCGCGGCGAACAGGCCGAAGTACTGATCGTGCTGACTGTCCGCAGATTGCTGGGCGACCAGCGTCTGGCCACCGACCATGAACGACAGATGGCCGAGTCCGAGCAGGGCGCTCCAAAGGGCAAGGGCGCCAAGGCTGGGGGACACACCGAGTAGTGCGCTGCCCGCCGCGAGCAGAACGGCGCCGGCCGACACCAGCGGAGCCGGGCGCCACCGGTCCGCGAGTCGACCAAGTGGCAATGCCACCAGCACCGGTAGCACCGCATATGCAGCGGTGATCAACCCAATTGCCCTGGCGTCGGCCCCGAGCGCAAGGGCCCGGTATGACGTGACTGGGCGGCTGAGGTTGAGCGCCGATTGAGTCAAGGCGACACAGACGAGCAGGCGGATGAGCCAGCCGGGGACGCTGCGTCGCAACGGCGGGCCTCAACCCGCCTTGACCGCCAGCACCGGGCATTCCGCACCGAGCAGGATCCGCTGGGCGTCGCTCCCCAGGATGAGCTTTCCTACTGGCGTGCGCCGCCTCATCCCGATCACTATCAAAGACGCGCCGACTTCCTTCGCGGTGTCGAGGACTTCGTCGGACGCTTCCCGCCCTCGGACTGGACGGCGAACCTCGAAGTCGACCCCCGCTGATTCGAGCTGGCCGCGCACGTCCTCGATCTCGGCCTCGGTCGCAAACCCGGGGTCGGCGAGTGCGTCGCCGCGCGACGAGTTGACCACCACGAGGCGCAGGCGTCGCTGCACTGCTTCCTCGACCGCGCGACCCAGCGCGGCGCGTCCCTCGGCTGTGGGTACATATCCCACGACGATGGTCATGGCGTCCTTTCGGTGGAGTCTGGTCGGTCCGGTGGGCCGCCGGCCCGGGAGATCTCCGGCTCCACTGGTTCCTCGGCAATCTCCTCGGCAAGCTCGACCATTGCGTGGGCGTGACCCGTGTGGATCTCGTGGGCGGGAGCACGGAAACGTCGGATGACGAAGCGGTTCACCAACGGCCACAGCAGCACCAAGGCGATGATCGCGTAGATCGCGATCGACAGCGGCGTGTTGACCAGTCCCGAGATTTCTCCGCCGCTGATTTGCAGAGCCCGGCGCATCTCGACCTCGGCGCGTGGCCCGAGAATGACACCGATGATCGCCGGCACGATGGGCAGCCCGTAGCGGCGCATCATCAGGCCCAACAACCCGACAAGGAGCAGGACCAGCAGATCCACGGGCGAGGCGTCGACGGCGTAGGAGCCCAGGCTGGCGAAGAACAGGATTCCGGCGTAGAGGTATGGCCTCGGGATCCTCAGCAGTTTCGCCCACGCGGGTGCAAGTGGCAGGTTCAGCACGAGCAGGATCGTGTTACCGATGAACAGGCTGGCGATGAGTCCCCAGACCAGCTCCGGTTCGTTCTCGAACAGCAGCGGCCCAGGCTGGATGCCGTACTGCTGGAAGGCTGCCAGCAAGACCGCGGCCGTTGCGGTGGTCGGTAGCCCGAGTGTCAATAACGGCACCAAGCCACCCGCTGCCGAAGCGTTGTTGGTCGCTTCGGGGCCGGCCACACCTTCGATGGCGCCATGACCGAATTCCTCGGGGTGCTTGCTCAGTTTCTTCTCGGTGACATATGACAGAAAGGTCGGAATCTCAGCCCCCCCGGCGGGGATGGCGCCGAACGGGAAGCCGAGTCCCGTACCGCGCAGCCATGGACGCCAGGACCGCGACCAGTCCTCCCTGCCCATCCGGGCATTCCCGACGGGGATGATCTCGGCCGGTCGGTGGCGCAGGTGCGCCGCGATCCACAGCGCCTCGCCGACAGCGAACAGGCCCATCGCTACGACGATGACGCTGATCCCGTCGGCAAGCTGCGGAACCCCGAACGTCAGCCGCTGCTGTCCGGTCGACTGGTCGATGCCGACCAGCCCAATCGTCAGACCGAGGGCCAGCGAGATGAAGCCGCGGATCCGTGACGCCCCGAGCACCGAGGTGACGGCGACGAAGGCCAAGACCATTAACGCGAAGTAGTCCGCGGCGCCGAGCTGGATCGCTATGTCCACGACCGTGGGGGCCAGGAACACCAGTAGCAGCGTGCCGATCGTGCCCGCGACGAATGACCCGATGGCAGCAGTGGCCAACGCCTGCGCCGCGCGCCCCCGTCTGGCCATCTTGTTGCCCTCGATCGCCGTCACGACCGAAGAACTTTCACCCGGCGTGTTGAGCAGGATCGACGTGGTGGACCCGCCGTAGGCGCCGCCGTAATAGATGCCCGCGAACATGATGAACGCTGCCGTGGCGTCCAGGCCGTAGGTGAGAGGCAGCAACAGGGCCACCGCCATTGCCGGCCCGATGCCGGGCAGGACACCGATGGCTGTGCCCAGCAGGACGCCGAGGAAGGCATAGAGCAGATTGACGGGGGTGAGCGCGGTCGCGAATCCGTTGATCAGGTCGCCCAGGGCCTCCATTACAGGATTCCCTTCAGCACGCCAACCGGCAGTTCGATGCCTAGGCCGAGCGCGAACAGGTACCACGTACCGATGGACAAGGCGATGGCGATCAGGGGATCACGGATGAAGTGTCGACTTCCCAGCGCGAAGGCCACCCCGAAGAAGAGGATTGCGCCCGATACCGGCCAACCCACCCGTTCGATGAGTACGACATTAGCCAGGAATGCGCCAATCAGGATAAGAACCGTGCGCCAGTCAGTTCCATGTGAGAGATCGATGTCCTCGCCCGCTTCGGGCTCCCCACGTCCTCCTCGCAGCACGTCGATAGCGAGGAGGACCGACAGCACCACGAGCGCAGCCCCTAGAACATACGGGACCGCCTTGGGCCCGACGGGTCCGGTCTGACCGGCGGTCTGCGGGATTCCGGCAGCATCCACCAGGACGAGCACGCCCAGAGCGAGGAGGAACAGGGCAACTCCGAGCTCCGAGCGGCCCTGCCCCTTCGGCGCCGTTTCGGAGGTCACGCGAGCCCCAGTTGGGCCAAAACCTCACTCACCCGCTCGTCTTCCTCTTGTAGGAACGTGGCGTACTCGTCACCGGCGATGAACGCGTCGATCCACCCGTTCTCCTCGAGGGCCGCCTTCCACTCGTCCGAATCGTGCATCGCAGTGATCAGGTCGATGAACTTCTGCTTCGCATCATCGGAGATCTCCGGCGGCGCCACCATGCCGCGCCAGTTGGCAAAAACGAGATCGACGCCTGATTCCGTGAGTGTTGGTGCGTCGACGTCCGGCACGGGCTGCTCGCTGGTGACGGCCAGAATCTTCAACTCACCGGCCTTGGCCTGCTCGGCGATCTCACCGACGCCGGTGGCGCCGAAAACGACCTGGCTTCCCAGCAGCGCCGCGAGCAGCTCGCCGCCACCGTCATAGGCGACGTAGTTGACCTGCGCTGGCTCGATTCCCACGGCCTGGGCGAGGAGCATCGGCGTCAGATGGTCCGGACCGCCGGGGGAGGAGCCTCCGCCCACCGACACGCCGGCCGGATCCGCCTTCCACGCCTCGACCAGTTCGTCGAGAGTCGAATACGGCGAGTCCCCTGGCACGACGATCGCCTCGGCCTCCTCGATCAGCCGGGCGACCGGCGTGGTGTCGTCGAGAGTCGCCTCCGACTGGTTGGTGTACACCGCACCGACGAGACCCAGGCCCATCTGCAGCAAAAGATCTTCATTGCCGGCGTCGTTGACTGTCTGCTGCAGGCCGACGGTGCCACCCGCGCCCGGCACATTGGAAACCTCGACGGTGTCCGTGAGACCGGAGTCCTCCATCGCCTTCGCGGCGGCTCGGGCCGTCGTGTCGTAGCCGCTGCCCGGATCGTTGGGGACCATGATGCTCAATCCGCTGACCGGCTCCGCGGTGCCCGAATCGCCTTCCGCCGTGGTCTCGTTGTCCTCCCTTGTTACCCCGCAACCGGTCAACACCAGTCCCAGGGCGAGGATGCCGATGGCCGCTCGTGGCCTCTTGTAGATCTGCATGGCATTCCTCTCCGGGATCTGGGATGTGAACAGCTAACGCATGATCCCGCCACCATGTGACCCATGTCACCCCCAGCAACAAAGATTGATAGGCGACCGTGATCGCGGCGGTGCGTCGTCGACACGAGGCGTTGAAGGTCCCAGCACAACGTCGGCGGCACGTCAAAGCCACGTGTAGCGTCGGCGTTGGCAAGGCCCGCCCGAGCACCTTTGTAGCTCAGTGAGGATCACATTTCTGTGGACCCTGAAGCCACGACCATCGGCGCACCTGCGGCCCCGGCCACCTCCGACCTGTACGACGAACACGGTGAGCGGCTCGAGTCCTGCGACACTCAGTTCCGCCAGTTCGGCTCCGTCCGCGCCTTCCATGGCGTTGTCAGTACGGTCCGCTGTCACGAGGACAACGCCCTGCTGAGGTCCGTTCTGGGTGAAGACGGCACGGGACGCGTTCTTGTCGTTGACGGCGGGGGATCGGTGCACACGGCACTTATGGGCGACCTCATCGGGAAGCTGGCCATCTCCCACAACTGGTCGGGCGTCGTGATCTACGGCGCCGTCCGCGACGCCGGCACACTGGCAAAGCTTCCACTCGGCATCAAGGCACTTGGCACCAACCCGCGCAAGAGCGGGAAGACCGGTGCGGGCGAGCGCGACGTGCCGGTGCAGTTCGGCGGCGCCACATTCGAGCCCGATGCAATCTTGTACAGCGACGACGACGGCGTTGTGGTTCTTTCGGCTGCGCTCTGACAACCTCCGATCCGCGAGATCGGGGCACGCAAGTCCTGCGCCATAGCCGCCCCTTTCGGGGAGCCCGCTACTAAAGGCGCTCGATCACTGCAGCGCTGGCTTGTGTCGTGCTGTTGACCCGGCCGAATTCGTCGATGCGGATCGCGCCGTCGGCGTACGACTCCGTGACCGCTCGGGTGATGCGATGGGCAAGGTCAGGATGGCCGAGGTGATCAAGCAGCATGGCCGCACTGAGGATCTGCGAGGTCGGGTTTGCCACGTCGCGACGGGCGATCGTGGGCGCGCTGCCGTGAATCGCCTCGAAATAAGCGTGGTCGGTGCCGATGTTGCCCGAACCGCACATGCCGAGTCCACCGACAGTCGCGGCGCCGACGTCACTGAGCAAATCGCCGAGGAAATTCTCCATCACGAGTACGTCGAACCGCGCCGGTGTCATGACAAGATCGTGCGCGGCTGCGTCGGAGTAACGGTGGTCGGCCTCGATATCTGGGTACTCGAGGGCGACCTGGTCGAACACGGCGCGGAAGAACGCGTATGAGCGAAGCACGTTGCTCTTGTCCACGCAGGTCACGCGGCGGACGCCGTCCACGGGCGCGCCGCTGCGGTTCCTGGCGAGATCGAACGCGAACCGGACGACCCGCTCGACCCCGACCCGGGTCATCAACAGCGTGTCGGCGACGGCCCGGTCGTTCCCGACCCCTGACCCACGGGCCAAGTAGAGACCCTCGGTGTTCTCCCGGACGATGACGTAGTCGATCTGTTCTGGAGCGAATGTGGTCGGCGTTCGTGCGCCGGGGAGGAGCCGAACGGGCCGCACGTTGGCGAAGGTTTCCAGCCCGGCGCGAAGGATCCCGCCGAGTAGGCCGGCCTCGGTGCCGTCACGCTTGCGAACGTCTGGCAGACCGACGGGCCCCTTGAGGATGGCGTCGTAGTCTGAGCGCAGTCGGGCAAGTGCTTCCGGGGCGAGCGCCTCGCCTGTACGCCGGTAGGTGTCGGCGCCGCCGTCCTCCTCGCCGAACGTGAGCTCGACACCACTTCCAGCTGTCACCGCTTGCAGGACGGCCACGGCGCTGTCGATGAGCTCCGGGCCGATTCCGTCGCCGCGGATCATCGCGATCCGCAGGGGTGGACCGGTCATTGGTCGTGACCTGAGAAGACGACATTGCAGGAGACGTTGCGCTGTCCGTCGCCGGCGCGAAGGCAGGTGGCTGCCGCAGCGCGCCAGGCCGGGAAGTGCGGTGCGCTGCGATGGGCCTCGAACGCAGCCTCATCGGTGTAGAGCTCGTAGAGGAAGAAGTGATCAGGATCGTCGCGGTCCTGCATAACGTCGAATCGGAGACATCCGGATTCGTCCCGGACCGATGCCGTGGCGTTCGCCTCGATAGCCCGTAGAAACTGTTGCCTCTTGTCGGGCCTGACATAGAGCTCGACCACCAGGGCGAACACGCCAGCCTCCGTCAGTGTGGGCACTTCCAGTGGGTGGTCGACGCATTATGCGCTCAGCTGAGCGAGAGAGCCCGCCGGTCTGGTCGGCCAGCTTGCCGAGATCGGTTGTCGTTTGTTCCGGCAGCGTCAGGCCACCCCGGTGACGTTCCTCCACGCGGGCCTCGAGCTCACCGGGGTAGAAGATCTCGTCGAAGCCCACGGCACGCGGGACGGACTTCACCTCGGCGATGAGGTCCTCCATCCGCGCGCCGAACTCCTCCACCGGCATGAACGCGGCGACATGGAGGGCGAGATACAGGTGCCCAGCGCCGCTGCGCTGTTCGGTCTGGTACGGCCCGCCGACTCTGCTGCCGAATGCGCTGCCGGTCAGCACGCCGGACAGGACATCCATCATGAACGAGATGGCGTAGCCCTTATGCCCGGCCATCGGCAGGATGACGCCGTCGATCGCCTCTTGGGCGTCGTTGGTGGGCTGTCCATCGGCGTTCAGCGCCCATCCGGGTGGAATCGTGGTCTTGTTCTGCCGGGCCAGGTAGATCTTGCCGCGGGCCGCTGCGGTGTTCGCGATATCCATGACGACGATGCCATGCCGGCCGGCCGGGGCGGCGATAGACCAGGGGTTGGTGCCTGCCGGTGGAGCCATCCGGGTGAAGTAGGCGGCCGTGCCGAAATGGTTTGAGTTGCGGACGACCACCGCGCCCACGCCGTGGTCGCCGGCTCTGCGCAAAGCTTCCTCGGCGGCGCGAGCCGTGAGGACTTGGCCGACACCGTGATGTCCGTCGAGGACGGCAACCGGCCCCGCGTCGATGACGAGTTCGGGCGCAGTCACCGGGTCCATGACACCCGCGCGGATGCGATCGACGTATCAGGGGAGTCTCAAAACGCCGTGCGACGAGTGCTCCCACAGGTCAGCGGTCACCAGCGAATCCGCGACCAGGGTGGCATCGGCGGACGGCACGCCGTGCGCGGTGAGAACCGCGGCGCTGAAGGTCCGGAGCTTGTCCGGGGCGACCTGTGCAGCATTCATAGTGCTCCAAACTCGGCGGGTGGCGGCAAGCTTTTTCGTCGAACCGCGGGTTACTCGGCTAAAGACGTCGGTGCGCTGAACCCGTCGGCGGGACCAACCCAGACCGTACGAACGTTGGCGAACGCGCGAATACCATACACACCGAGCTCGCGGCCATATCCGCTGCGCTTCGTGCCACCAAAGGGCAGCCGGGGGTCGGAGCTGACGACAGCGTTGACGAACAGGGCGCCAGACTGGATCTGCCGTCCAAGCCGGAGCCCGCGCTCAGTGTCGCGAGTCCACACGCTCGCTCCGAGCCCGTACCCAGTGTCATTCGCGAGCTCGACCGCATGCGCCTCGTCGCGGGCGCGGATAACGGCCGCTACCGGGCCGAAGGTCTCCTCGGTGAAGACCGGCATATCCGTCGTGACGTCGGTCAGGATCGTCGGTGCATAGAAGCTGCCTGGCCGGTCAAGGGGGCTCCGCCGAGCAGGACCCGGGCCCCAGCAGCGACTGACTCCCGCACCTGACGGTCGATGCCATCGAGCAGGTCCGCGCGCGCCATCGGCCCGATCCGAGTGGACGGGTCCGTCGGGTCGCCCACCGGCAGGGTCGCCACGGCGGCCACCAACAGTCGCTCGAATTCGTCCGCGACCGAGATGTCAACGACGAAACGCTTCGCGGCCAGGCAGCTCTGACCGCCGTTGAGGAACCTTGAGCGGGCGCCCATGCCAGCGACCTCGACCAGATCGGCGTCGTTCAGGACCACGAAGGGATCGGAGCCGCCGAGCTCGAGGACAGTCGGCTTGAGCGCCCGGCCGGCAGCCGCACCGACGGCCGCGCCGGCACGTTCACTGCCGGTCAGAGTCACCGCAGCCACCCGTGGATCGGCGATCAATCGCTCGGCTACGGCTGGGGTACTCGCATCCGAGACCAGGAGGGTGGCGAACAGCCCGGGTGGGAAGCCGGCGTCGAGGAAGAGCCGCTCGATCGCGAGCGCGCAACCGGACACGTCAGGCGAGTGCTTCAGCAGCGCCCCGTTTCCCGCCATCAGCGCCGGGGCGGCGAAGCGGACCACCTGCCAGAACGGAAATTCCACGGCATGATCGCGACCACCACGCCGATCGGCTCGACGACGAGACTCTTCTCCGCCTCGGTCTCGACGCGTTCGTCGGCAAGGAATTGCTGGGCTTTTCGGCGTAGAAGTCACAGGTCAAAGCACACTTGTCCACTTCGGCCTCGGCGCCTCCGCGAGCGGCTTGCCCATCTCGGCGGCGGCGAGCAGCGCGAATTCGGTCCGGCGGGACCGCAGCAATCTCGCGGCGCCGAGCATGAGATCGCGTCGCTCCGCGAACGACACCTGCTGCCAGCCTCGCTGAGCGGTCTGTGCTGCGCCGAGCGCGCCCTCGATCTGCTCTGCTGTGTGCTCCGGATAGGCGGCGATCTCCTCACCGGTCGCCGGATTGACGACCTGGATCACCCGCCCATCCTCAGGTGCTCGGGACCGCGCCACGGTCCTGCTCCGAAAGGTGTTCCACGGTTTCGCCGGTCGCGCAGATCGTCCGGGTGACGTACCGTCCGCCGTAGACCCAATAGATCCGCATCTCGCCATCGCCTCGGTTGGCAAACCGATGCGGAACACCAGCCGCCGCCCAGGTTGCATCGCCCGCGATCAAGTCGAACGTCTCGTCGCCGATGACTGCAGACGCCTCGCCGGCGAGGATCAACACCGATTCATCGACATTGTGCGTATGCAGCTGGATCGCCGTGCCCGGAGCGAAGATTGTCATCCCCGTCGTCACCGCGTTGCCTTCGGCATTCCACTTGCCGACGTAGGGCAATGTCATCACGCCGGTCCCGCGGGCAAATGGCTCGATGCCCGCCTGTTCGATCACGATCGACGTATCGCTGAGGTCAGATCGACTCATGATGTGCCCCGTCCACCAGCTCGTCTGCACGCAAGTATGCCGGAGGTGGCTGACGAGCCCGAACGTCCGACCTGTCGAGCGCAGTGGTGATGATGCTGCGTGTCGTAACATTCGAGCGCCGGCGTATTCACGTGAGATTGTGGCGGCGGCCGAATCTCCGCACGAGGGGAGCCTTGCCCCGATGGCCAAGATCAAGGTCGAGGGCTCCGTCGTCGAGCTGGACGGCGATGAGATGACTCGCATCATCTGGGCATTCATCAAGGACCGGCTGATCCATCCGTACGTGGATGTGGACCTGCGCTACTTCGACCTGTCGATCCAGAGCCGGGATGCGACCGACGACCAGGTGACCGTCGATGCGGCGAACGCGATCAAGGAGCACGGCGTCGGGGTGAAGTGCGCGACGATCACCCCGGACGAGGCGCGGGTGGAGGAGTTCGGCCTGAGGCGGATGTACCGATCCCCGAACGGGACCATCCGCAACATCCTGGGTGGGGTGATCTTCCGGGAGCCGATCGTGATCTCGAACATTCCGCGGCTG
>JBKPAG010000049.1:0-28429 GCA_046726315.1 Actinomycetota bacterium
AACTCCTCCGCGAACTCATCCTCGACCCCACCAAGCGCTACCAAGGCACCGGACGACCACCCGGCCCCACCCGTTAACAGCACGACGGCCGAACCCACAACCATTGGGTTCGGCCGTCCGGGATGTCTTGAGACATCACACGAGCGGTGGCGGTGGGATTTGAACCCACGGAGGAGTTGCCCCCTCACACGCTTTCGAGGCGTGCTCCTTAGGCCGCTCGGACACGCCACCGCCGTCGAGGGTACCCGAGCGGCGTTGTCTGGACGACAACCATGACGGCGCTCAGGGCGTCCGGTGAGCGTCGAAGAACTCGCGTAACAGGGCGGCGCACTCGTCGGCAAGCACTCCACTCACTACCTCCGGCCGGTGGTTGAGCCGCCGGTCCCGCACGAGGTCCCACAGTGAACCGACAGCGCCGGCCTTGGGGTCGGTCGCACCGTAGACGAGCCAGGCGACCCGGGCGAGGACCAGTGCTCCGGCACACATCGCGCACGGCTCAAGCGTCACCACCAGCGTGCAGCCGTCGAGGCGCCACGACCCGAGCGCGGCGGCGGCTGCCCTCAGGGCCAGGATCTCCGCGTGCGCCGTCGGATCGTTGGCGGCCTCCCGCGCGTTTCGGCCGCAACCGCGCACGTCACCCTCGGGCCCGATCACGACCGCGCCGACAGGCACGTCACCGGTCGCCGCCGCAGCGCGCGCCTCCGCCAGCGCACGGCGCATCGCGTGAACGTGCATGTCATTCAAAGCTGAGCGAGGGAAGATCGACGGCTCAGGCCCCGAAGCTGGTTTGCCGGCGTCGCGCCCGTGCCCGGGCGGTCATGACCCGCCACGAGGTCGTCCGAACGAATACGGCCCGAGCCTGGGAGAGCTCGCGGAGGAAGAGCGCTCGGCGCCGCAGCCGCTCAGGATCTCGGGCTGGATGCCCGGGGCGGCAGGGCCCGGTTGCGACGCCCACTGGGTCAAGGTCTGGGGGTTCCGGTGCAGGGACGGGACCCTCGGGCATCGCGCCTCCCTGTCGTACACGAGCGTTCGTAGTCGTTCGCACACGAGCGGTTGCGACGCTAGCACTGGCCCGACTGCAGGTCGACCCGACTGATCGCATGAGTTTCAGATGAAGCCGCGAGTCGTTTGGGGGAACGCGGTCGTTCGGGGGATCGCGGGGGCGGAGCCCCCGCGGGGATAGGTCGCTCGGGGGATCGCGGGGGCGGAGCCCCCGCGGGGATAGGTTCTGCGCCATGCGCCTGCAGGTTGTGGAGCACCCGCTCGTCGCCCACAAGTTGACCGTCTTGCGCGACGAGCGCACCGATTCGCCGACCTTTCGCTTGCTCGCCGACGAGCTCGTGACTCTGCTCGCCTACGAGGCCACGCGCGACGCCCGGGTCACTCCGCTGCGAATTTCGACGCCAGTGGGGCCAGCAGACGGGGTAAAACTCTCGGCCCCGAAGCCGCTGGTGGTGCCGATCCTGCGGGCTGGGCTGGGCATGCTCGACGGAATGGCTCGGCTGTTGCCGACAGCCGAAATCGGGTTTCTCGGGATGATCCGCGACGAGGAGACGTTGCAGGCGACGACCTATGCGACCAGGCTGCCCGACGACCTCACCGGTCGGCAGTGCTATCTGCTTGACCCGATGCTCGCAACCGGTGGCACCTTGGCGGCCGCCATCCGCTTCGTCGCCGAACGCGGCGCCGATCAGATCACCGCAGTCTGCCTACTGGCAGCGCCGGAGGGCGTCGCACTTCTCGAGAAGGAGACGGCAAGCCTGCCGCCCCCCGTCACCATCGTCACCGCAGCCCTAGACGAGCGGCTGAACGACAAGGGCTACATCGTGCCAGGACTCGGCGATGCCGGGGACCGGCTCTACGGCATCGTGGGCTGACCCTGCCGCAACGTCTCGGCATGCTCGAGCGCCGGTAACGTCGCGTCTTGCGGGTACGGCGAGCGCTTCACGGCCTCGGCTTCGGACAGCTCACCGGTCGCCATGGCCCGGATGAGGGCGGCCACGATGTCGAGCTCGTTGCGCTGGGTCCGGACGAATTCAGCGTCGACCGGTCGACCGTGGCCGGGCACGACGACTTGAGCTTCGAGGCCGAGCAGGCGGTCCAGCGTTGCCGGCCACTCCACCGGATACGCATCGGCACCGATCACCGGCGGCGCACCCTGCTCGACGAGATCACCGGCAAAGACCGCTGCTTCGTCGCTCACCTCGATGACGACGTCGTTGTCGGTGTGACCCCGACCCAGATGCGACAGTGTTACGCCGCGACCGCCCAGTTCGACCGTGACCTGATCTGCGAACACGTCAGTTGGCGTTATCGCTCTGGCGATTCGCAATGCGGAGGCCGACGTCAGATCGCCACCCTCGGCGTAGTAGCGGAGGCCTCTCTCGCGCATTTCGTCGGCGCGCTCGGCGACGACGGCGTGGCAGCGCTCGTGGGCCCAGACGGAACAGGGCAGGAATGACGCTGTCCCGAAGAAATGGTCCCAGTGCGAGTGCGTGATCACCGCCGTCCACGGCAGTGGCGTCACCGTTCGGATCGCAGCTGCCAGCTCTGCACCGTGGACCTCGTCCCGGCCGGTATCGATGACGAGGCATCGCTCCGCACCGACGACGAGCCCGAGCGTCTGGTTCAGCGCGGCATACCGCCGAACGAAGACTCCTGCCGCGATCTCCGCCCATGCGCTGTCCATCCGCCCATCCTCCTCCCCATAGCGTCCGGGTACGCCGCACCGCTCGTCTGCAAATGATCACGGGGACCACCCGTGCCTATGCGCCGCCAGGCTTGCAAACCTGGTGGTGTATGCACAGAGGTGGGCCCCGTGGTCATTTACAAAGCGCGGCTCAGAGGTTCTTGATTGCGGCCACCAGCTTGGTCAGCGACTCCTTGGCGTCACCGAAGAGCAGCGTCGTCCTGGGGTCGTAGAGCAACTCGTTCTCGATGCCAGCGAATCCGGGGCGCATCGACCGCTTCAGAAAGACCACGGCTTTGGCTTGGTCCACGTCCAGGATCGGCATTCCGTAGATCGGCGACCCGGGTGAGTTGCGTGCGGCCGGATTCACGACGTCGTTGGCGCCGACAACCAACGCGACATCTGCGGAGCGTAGCTCGGGGTTGGCCGCGTCCATATCGCGCAGCTGTTCGTACGGCACATTTGCCTCAGCGAGCAGCACGTTCATGTGTCCGGGCATGCGGCCCGCGACCGGGTGGATTGCGTACGAGACGTCGACACCACGGCTTTCTAGCAGGTCAGCCAGCTCGTGCACCGTGTGCTGCGCCTGTGCGACGGCTAGCCCGTAGCCCGGCACGACGACGACCCGACGGGCGAAGCTGAGCAGAATCGCCACGTCTTCTGGTCCAGCCGAGCGGACAAGGCGTGCCCCGCCAGCGCCTGCCGACCCGGCCGTAGAACGTCCCCCGAACGCGCCGAAGAGGATCGACTGCACGGAGCGGCCCATGGCCTGAGCCATCAGCCGGGTCAGGATCGTGCCGCTCGCTCCGACCAGCGTCCCTGCGACCAGCAGCAACGTGTTGTCCAACAGGTAGCCGCCGGCCGCGACCGCGAGCCCGGTGAAGGCATTGAGCAGCGAGATGACGATCGGGACGTCCGCGCCGCCGACGGGAAGGACGAGCAGCACGCCGAAGGCGAGCCCTGCGACGGCCAGCAGGAGCGCGAACGGCAGGCTTCCGGTCGCGACGACCGCAACTGCCAGTGCCAGAGCCGCCAGCAAGGTCGCTGAAGCCACATATTGACCGCCGCTGAATACCACCGGCCGCGTTGTCATCAGCTCCTGCAGCTTCGCGAACGTCACAGTTGAGCCAGCGAACGACACCGCCCCGACGAGCACGGTGAAAGCCACCGCCACCAGGCTCGGCGCTGTCTCGGTGGCCTCAACCAGCTCGAGCAACCCGACCAGCGCAGCCGCCCCACCGCCAACGCCGTTGAATACAGCGACGAGCTGCGGCATCGCCGTCATCGCGACCCGGCGAGCGAAAACGACGCCGATGACCGTGCCCAACCCGATCGCGGCGAGAATCCAGAACAGGTTGCGCACGTCGTAGACGACGAACGTCACCACGATGGCAACCAAGGCACCGACGGCACCCAGGAGGTTTCCCCGCCGAGCGCTACGCGGCGACGAGAGACCCTTGAGCGCCAGGATGAAGCACGCCGCGGCGACCAGATAGGCCAGCTGCGCCCAGACCGGGATCACTCGGTGACCTCGGGCTCGGTTCCCGCGGTTCGTCGGCCGCGGAACATCTCCAGCATCCGGTCGGTCACGACGAAGCCGCCGACGAGGTTGACCGTCGCCAGGACCACTGCGACCAGCGCGACAACCAGTGCCGCCCTCGATTCCGCCCTGCCCGCGACGATGACGGCGCCGACCAAAATGATCCCGTGGATGGCGTTCGCGCCGGACATCAGCGGTGTGTGCAGGATCGACGACACCTTCGACACGACCTCGAAGCCGACCAACACCGCCAGTACGAAGATCGTCAGCAGTGCCACCGACGCGTCCATCACCCCACCTCGCCCAGCAGGTCCCTGGTGTAACCGTGCCGGACGACGCCGTTGTGGGTAACGCACGCACCGTCGACGATCTCGTCGGCGAAGTCGGGCTCGACGTGGCCATCGTGGGTGATGAGGAGGAGTAGTTCGATGACGTTGGCGGCGTAGAGACGGCTCGCGTGGACCGGCATGTCGCTCGCGACGTTCCGAGCACCCCACACCAGCGCCGAGCCGACCATGACTTCTTCTCCGGGGCGCGAGCCGTCGACGTTGCCGCCGGACTCTGCCGCCAGATCGACGACGACACTGCCTGGCTTCATCGCCTCGATCACTGATCGCTCAACCAACAGCGGCGCAGGCCGGCCTGGAACGGCTGCCGTAGTGATCAGCGCATCGGCTGCCGCTACGTGCGGAGCAAGCAATTCTCGTTGGCGTCTGGCGTGCTCCTCGCTCATCTCCCGCGCGTATCCGCCCTCTCCTTCGAGGCTGGGCAGGTCGAGCTCGACGAACCGGGCGCCCAAGCTGCGGATCTCCTCTGCTGCCGCCGCCCGGACGTCGTATGCCTCGACTTGCGCTCCGAGCCGCCGGGCGGTCGCGATGGCCTGCAGCCCCGCTACACCGGCGCCCAACACCAGTACCCGCGCCGGCGGGACCGTCCCGGCTGCAGTCATGAACAACGGAAAGAACCGCGGTAGCCGCTCGGCCGCCACCAGGGCCGCGCGGTACCCGGCGACCAACGCTTGTGACGACAGCGCGTCCATCGACTGCGCCCGAGAGATCCGCGGCACCAGCTCCAGCGAGAACGCGGTCACTTTCGCGTCGCGGTACGTCCGAACAAGGCTCAGGTCCTGCGACGTCGACAGGAACGAGATCGTTACGGCACCGCGACGCAGATGCCGTGCCCGACGACTCTCCAGCGGCTGGACCGAGACCACCACGTCGGCGCCGGACAATGGGCCGTCGCCGTCGGACACCACGTTCGCACCGGCCGAGACAAAGGTGTCGTCAGAATGCCATGCGCCGACGCCGGCGCCGGTCTCGACCAGGACCTCCAACCCGGCGCCGGTCAGCCGCCCCACCAACTCCGGGACGACCGCGACCCGGCGTTCGTGCGGCACCGATTCGCGGGCGACGAGGACCTTCATCGAGCCGCACGCTACCTGTGGACCGAGTTGTCAGGCCCGACAAGGCCCTGGGCTGTACGGATCCGGGGGCCAGCTCTGACGGCCGACGCTGGAGCGACTGGACCCACAGCGGGCCAAGGCTCCGCCACGATGTGACGAGTGGCCGGGCACGAGGAACCGAGCGGCATCGGGTCGCTTGCCCTGTTGCGGACCAACGTCTCGTTCCGAAAGCTGTGGGCCGCCCGCACCGTGTCGTACTTCGGTGACTCACTCAGCCTCGTTGCGCTGATGCTGCACGTCGCGCAGACGACTGGACAGGCCCTCGCCGTCGCGACGCTGCTCCTGGTCGGCGACTTTGCTCCGGCGCTGCTCGGTCCTCTGGCAGGGACGGTCGTGGACCGATTCGATCTGAGACGGGTGATGGTGGGCTGCGAGCTCGCCCAAGCGTTGCTGGTCGGGTTGACCGCACTGTGGCTGCCCGCACTGCCGATGCTGTTGGTCCTGGTCGCGTTGCGAGCGGTCGTCGCACAAGTCTTCCAACCGGCGTCCCGAGCGGCCGTTCCGGCACTGGTCCGTCCTGACGACCTGGCCGGTGCGAACGCTGGCATCGGCTTCGGCACCAACGTGGGGGAGGCGGTCGGCCCGCTGACGGCAGCAGTGGTGATTCCGCTGCTGGGCATCCGCGGCGCCTTGCTGGTCGATGCCGCAAGCTTTCTGGTATCGGCGGCAATGCTGGCGGCGATGCGCGTCACGCGGCAGCGTGAGTTCGCGATACCCGCGTCGCTACTGCAAGACGTGCGGGCCGGGCTCTCTTACGTGTGGCGATCACGCACCGTCCGGGCGATCACCGTGGGCTACTTCGGCGTCGTGGGCTTCAACGGGGTCGACGACGTTGCCCTGGTCTTTCTGGGGACCGACACGCTGCAAGGCGGGGCAGCGGCCGTGAGTCTGCTGCTTGCCGCGGTTGGCATCGGACTCCTCGTCGGCTACGCGCTGCTCTCTCGTGGTCACAAGCCCATATCGATGATCGCTCTGCTGCTGGCCGGGTTCGCGACTTCCAGTGCGGGAAATCTGCTGACCGGCCTTGCCTGGGCCGTACTTGCCGCCCTCGTCCTCCAGGTGGTGCGCGGCGTCGGTATCGCAGCGTTGGACGTCGCCGCGAACACCGTTCTCCAGCACTCCGTGCCGGCAGCGCTGCTCGGGCGTGTGTTCGGCACCCTTTACGGTGCCATCGGCGTTGCCGCTGGCCTCTCATACGTCGCAGGAGGGGTGCTACTTGATCTCACCGGTCCGCGAATCACTCTTGTCGTGGCAGGTGCCGGCGGCTTGCTCGTGACGTTCGCGACGGCGTTGGTGCTGCGCCACCGACGTTGACGGCGCGTGATCTTCAGCGGCGTCCACCACCTAGCAAACTGCCCGGTAGCTCGCCGAGGCCGCCGGCCTGGCCGCCCTGGCCGCCAAGCATCCCGGAAGACGTTGGCTACGATCTCGTCGCCGTCCACGGTGTCCACCTGATCGAGTCGACGCCGCCGTCGAGAAGGTTGCCGTCCTGCTGGCCGAGAGCCTCACTGAGCTACGCGACGCCGGCCGGCCTTGGGCGTTCGCCTACATGCCGCTGAGCAGCGCCGGCAGCGCCTGCTGAGTCGCCTGCGATCGCGAGTATGCCGGTCGGGCGCGAGAGTGACGCTGATTCGCATTTCTACCGGTTCTTTGGCCGCCTCTGGTTCGCGCGTTCGTTGACCTGGGCGAGCCGGGCGGTTTCCTCGACTCGGGCAGCTCGAGTCGGTTCTCGCTTGGCCCGGACGATCCAATCCAAGATGCTTCGCCGCACCGACCGGGGAAAGGCGTTCCAGTTCCGTCGGGCGGGTGATCGGCTGTCGAACGCTGCCGCAAGGTCGTCGGGGATGACGAGGTTCTCCACATCGTCTAGGCGCGACCACGACCCGTCAGCTTTGGCCATGTCGACGACGCGCTGGCCGGCCGGTCTCATCAGGCCAGCCGCCGTCAGCCGTTCGACCCGCTCCTTGTTCGGCCGGGCCCAGCCGCTGCCGGGCTTGCGGGGAGAGAACCACAGCATCGTCCGGTCGTCGTCGAGCTTCCCGCCCCGGCTGTCAACCCAGCCATAGCAAAGAGCCTCCTCGACGGTGTCCTCGTAGCTCGGGCCATCCTTGCCGGTGTGCTTGCGCCATGAGACCAGCCACACCCCTATCGACGACTCGTGGTTCGACTCCAGCCACTTTCGCCATTCCGAGCGGGTCTGGGGGTGGACCCGCTCGGACTCGTCGTGGACACTCACGCGCACATCGTGGGTGGCGATTTGCCTGAGGTCAACGAGCCCACAGTTGACCTGCCAGACCCACTCTTCACAAGGGCCCCGCGAAATCCCCGGCGGCACCCATGGTTGCAGTGGCAGACTCGGCACCGTGGCGGACCGGGCCGGGTTGGCCCGCCGGCCGCTAGTAGGGCGCGCCGGCGAAATCGACGCCGTGACCGAGCTACTGCGAGCTGCCGCAACGGGGGAGGCCGGAGCGCTGCTGATCTCTGGCGAGGCAGGGGTCGGCAAGACCGCGCTGGCCCGCGAAGTGATGACGCGCGCCGACGGCGAGGCTGATGTGCTGTGGGCGCCGTGCCTACCACTGACGTCGCTGGCCGTACCATTCCTGCCGCTGGCGACGGCGCTGCGCGGCTGGGCCGCGACCCGGGATGTGCCGGCACCTGTGCTGGGCGGGTCGGGCGAAGAAGGTCCTGCCGGGTTCGACGTCTGGCTCGACGAGGTGTGTCGGCAGCGCCCCGTCGTGCTGGTCGTGGACGACCTGCAATGGGCGGATCAGAGTTCGCTGGACGTGCTGATGTACGTCCTCGCCGGATTGACGGCCCGCAGGCTCGCGGTACTCACGACGGTCCGTGCCGGTGAGGAAGGCGGACCGCTGCGACGGTGGCTGGCCGACGTTCGCAGGTTCCCGGGGGTGACGGAACTGGCCCTCGGCCGGTTGGACCGGGTGGCCACCGGCGAGCAAATCGCCGGGCTGTTGGGCAGTCCACCACACCAGTCGCTGATCGACGACGTTTACGCCCGCACCCACGGCAACGCCTACCTGACCAGGCTGCTGGTTCGAGGCCTCTCACCGAATGCACGGTCGCTGCCGGCCGGGCTGCCTACGGACTTGAGGGAAGCAGCGGCCCGCGCCTGGCACGGCCTGTCGACTCAAACCGGCGATCTGACTCGACTGATCGCCGTCGCCGGCAGGCCACAGCGCGCCGACGATCTCGTCGAGATCGCCACAGCGACTGGCCGAGGCGGCGACGTTGTGCCGCAATTGCGAGAAGCGGTCGACGCCGGGGTGCTTGAAGTCCTTGAAGACGACACCTACTGGTTCGTGCACCCACTGCTGGCCGAGGTGCTGGAACAGGGGCTGTTGCCCGAGGAACGGCGTACGGCGCACGCGGCCTTTGCCGACGTGCTGCAGCCTGCGGCCGATCCCGCCGAGCTTCCCATTGAAGCGGCGGTCGACCTGGCCGACCACCACTACCGCGCTGGGCGCAAGCAGGACGCCTACCGGTGGGCCCTGCTCGCCGCCGACGCAGCCGGCCGGGCCGGCGGCGCAACCGAAAAGCTGCGGCTGCTACGCCGCGCCCTTGCTTTGTGGACGGACCTGCCCAAGACCGGAATCTCCAGGCTCGACCTGCTGCGACGCATCCAAGCGGCAGCTGACGAGGCGGGAGACGAAGAAGAAGAGCTGGCTGCGATCGAGGAGATGTTGGCAGCGGTAGACCGCGCTCAACAACCACTGCTGGCTACCGAGTTGCTCGTGCGCCGCATGCTGCTGCGGTTGTCGACGGGCCGGGAGTTTGCTGGCCTCGAGGACGTACGCGAGGCGGTGCGGTTGTCTGCCGATTACCCAGAGAGTGCGGAATTCGCGCTGGCGATGGCCGAACTGGCGCATGCCGAGCTGTGGCATTCCGAACCGTCTGGCCCAGCCCACGCGGAAGAGGCGGTCCGCCTAGCGCGGTCATGCGGGTCGCCCAGAGCGCTGGCGTTCGCACTCACGGCCCTCGTGATGAAACGGGTCATTGCCGACGAGCCCGGTGGCCTGCCCGATGCGGAGGAGGCACAGGCAGCAGCGACCGAAGCGCGCGACTTCTGGGCGTTCAGCCACGCCACCCGATGGGCGGGCAACTGCATCGACGTCAGCGTCGCAAACCGCGACGTGCTCGAGCGGTATCGCCAGGGCCGAGAGAAGCTGATCGCCCTGGGCGCGCCGTACGTCTACATCGCCGGGCTCTCATCCTCCGAAGCCGCGGGGCTTCTTCAGCTGGGTGAGTGGCGCGCCTGCGACAAGCGGCTGCGGGACGCGCTGGCATCCACCCCTGGGGCGTGGGCCGACGTGACCGCACGGCTGACCGCCGCACTGCTGTCCTGCCGGCAAGGCCGCATGGCGGACGCGGAGGCGCACGTGGCTCGCGCGGAGGAAGTATTCGCCGTGCAGTCGGAAGCCCTGGCCTTCGAGTTCGACGCCGTGCGCGCAGAACTTGCCGTGGCGGCCGGCGACACCGAGCGGGCGTTCAGTGCTGCCATGACCGGGCTTTCCGTCGAAGGTGAACTCCCGACGCTGGTCGAGCGGCTTATCCCGCTTGCCGCGAGGGCGGCCGCCGACCAGGTTCAGGCGCTCCGCGACCGCGGCGAAGACGCCACGCTGGCATTGACGCGGCTGGAGGATCTGCGGAGCCGGTATCCAGACGTCGTCGCAGAAACCACACAGCCCGGACCGACGTACACGGCACAGGTCCGCGCCATGCAAGCGTGGTACGACGCGGAAGTCCTGCGTGGAAAGGACGATCCGGGAGTCGCGACGGCATGGCAGCATGCGGCGAAGGCCTGCGCCGACGCCGAGCTGGCTTGGGACGAGGCCTATGCCCGGTGGCGAGTCGCGGAGGCGCTGTCTCGTGATCGTCGCAATCGGGACGAGGCAGCGGCGGCAATACGACGGGCGCACCACCTGGCCGTCGATCTGCAGGCCGCGCCGCTATTGACGGAGATCGAGGCACTTGCCCAAAGCAGCCGAGTATCCCTGGAGGCTATCGACGTCAGCACACCCGTCGAGACCGCGGCACTGCCGGGCCTCACCGCACGCGAGCGGGAAATACTCGCCCACATCGTGGCCGGCCGAACATACGGCGAAATCGCCCGGGAGCTCGTGCTGAGCGAGAAGACCGTCAGCGTGCACGTGTCGAACCTGCTGCGCAAGACCGGCGCCAAGAACCGGGTCGAGCTGGCCCAACTGGCCCGCCGCGTGAGCGTAGCCTCCGAGGCGTACCGGTGAACTCGACGCGACGCGTAACACGGCTATTCGGCTCTGCGACCGTTGCAGTAGTACTGCTAGCCGCTTGCTCTGGGAGCGATACAGGTCCCCGCGGCGAGGTAAGCACCATTTCGATCAACGGTTGTACTCCCGACCAGCTCTTCATCCCCGCCAGCGTTACCGGCCCGTGTGTCGGCAACCCGATTGATCAGATGTTCACCGGTCTGGTCAAGTACAACCCCGACACGGCGGAGCCAGAGAACGCGGTCGCGTCCGATATTTCCTCCGACGACAACGTCACGTGGCACATCACGCTGAACGAGGGTTGGACGTTCCACGACGGAACCGATGTCACGGCCGAGAGTTTCGTGCGCGCCTGGAACTGGGGCGCCTACCGGCCGAACGCTCAGCCGAACAGCTACTTCTTCGAAACGATCAAGGGCTTCACCGACGTGCAGGGGGAGGACGCCAACGGTGACGAGAAGATCACTCCGGACGAAGCTCCAGTCACCGAGATGTCCGGTCTGACCATCGTTAGCGATACCGAGTTCACCGTCGAGCTCACGGCGCCGTCGTCGGTGTTTCCGGTGCGGCTCGGCTTTGTCGCGTTCGCGCCACTCCCAGCGTCATTCTTTGCAGATCCAAAGACCTTCGGAGAGGCACCAGTAGGTAACGGCCCGTTCATGTTCGTGTCATACACACCAAATGAGTCGATCAAGCTGACGGCAAACGACGAATTCCCCGGCACCAAACCAGAAGTCAGGGACGTGGAGTACCGGATCTACACCGACCTCGACGCCGCCTACGCCGATCTGCTGTCAAACAATCTGGACATCTTGTGGCGACTCCCGACGTCGGCCCTGACTGATGGCATCTATCTGGACGACCTGGGTGAGCGCGTCGTCGACCAACCCAACGGCTCCATGGCCTACCTCACAGCTCCCCAATACCTCCCCGCATACGCCAATCCGGACTTGCCCAAGGCGATCTCCATGGCGATCGACCGCAGAAAGGTCATCGACGTGGCATTTGACGGCTTGCGAGTCTCCGCCACTGGCTGGGTCTCCCCGATCGTGAGCGGATACGAGGCCGGCGTCTGCGGTGAATACTGCGAGTACCAGCCAGCGGCAGCCAAAGCGCTGTTCGAGGCCACGGGATTCAGTGGTCCGATCACGATCGCCTATGAAGCGCCCGGTGGTCACCGGACGTGGACGGAGGCCGTTTGTACAAGCATCACCAACGCGCTCGGCGTCGAATGCCAAGCGGTTCCTTCTCCCGACTTCGCGACCTTCCGGGCAGATGTCATGGAACGTAAGGTAACGGGCTTGATCAAGTCAGCTTGGCTGATGGACTACCCGAGCATCGAGAATTACCTGGTACCGCAGTACGCCACGAATGGCTATGCCAATGACGCCAACTACTCCAACCCGGCATTCGACGCCGCAGTCTCGGAGGCGGCGACGCTCCCGAGCAACGAGGCAAACGTAAAATACCAGGAGGCAGAGGCGATGCTCGCCGACGACTTCCCGGTAATCCCGCTGTGGTACGGGCGAACGGTGGCTGGCTACTCGGAGAACATCGCCGAGGTACGGTTCACGCCGTTCGAAACTCCTGATCTGGTCTCGGTTCGCCTATCCTGACCCGCCGGGCCGCAGCCGTCGTGTCGCGGACCCGGCGAGGCAGTGTCAGGTCAGTATTCGGGCACCCCGATCGGCGCTGGCACGCCGGCGCCGGTGAGGTTGTCGCACCGGACGAGTTGGGTGTCGATGCGGTTGAGCTGGCAGTTCTGTTCGTACATCGAGAACCGGATGGAAATGGGGCCTCCTGAGTCGGGTCGGGCCGTGGCCGGGATGGCCGCGAGTCCGGCGATGATGGTGGCTGCCGCGGCCGCTGCGGAGCAGCGGGCGAGAAGCTGGGTGCGGATCATGACTGCCTCCTGAGGCGTCGTTGGCGGTGCCTCCACGCTGCGCCGCCGGCGGCGGAGCCACATCGGGTGCAACCCCTCAGAAGCAGGCCCTGAACCCCTCATCTTCGGACCCGGGCGCCCCGATAGCCGGAGGTGAGGTGATAGGCCACGGTGGCAGACTCGACGGGGTGGCGGACCGGGTCGGTTCGGCACCAGCCGCTGGTGGGCGCGCTGGCGAGATCGAAGCCATAGTGGCCTCGTGGAAGAGGCTGCTCAGGGGGACGGGGGTGCGCTGCTGGTCTCCGGCGAGGGCGGAGTAGGCAAGACTTCGCTCGTCAGTGCGGCCAGCGCAAAGAACGCCGCGGATGCCGATGGGTTGTGCGCGCCGTGTCTGCCGGTGGTCTCCGTCGCAGTGCCGTTTCTGCCGTTGACAGCGGCGCATAAGGAGCGCGCCGCAGGTCGCGCAGTGCCGGTGCCAGTGCTCGGCGGGTCCGGCGAAGAGAGAGCCCGACCGGGTTCGACACCTGGCTGCAGGCGTTGTGCTGGCAGCGGCCGGAGCTGGCGTCGACCTGCAGGCCGCACCGCTCCTTGCGGAGCTGGAGGCGCTGGCACAAAGCGCCCGAAATCTCGCTGGCCGTATTCCACGGGGGACCACAGCCCGAAGGCCCAGGCCCTACGCGGTCTCACCGCTCGAGAACGTGAAGTCCTGGCCCATATGGTGGCCGGCCGGACCTATGGCGAGATCGCCCGCCATCTGGTGCTCAGCGAGAAGACCGTCAGCGGTCACGTGTCCAACCTGCTGAGGAAGACCGGCACCACCAACCGCGTCGAGCTCGCCCAACTGGCCCGCGGAGTCGAGGCGTAAACCGCTCTCGGCCGCATCGCGTCTTCATGGCGCCAGATCGGCACAAGGGGGTTGGAGGACGAGATGCGCAAGCGGTTGGCAATGGTGACGGCCATCTTGGCCGCAGCGACAATTGGCCTGGTTGCGCCTGTTGCGGCCGCGCAGCAGCCGTATTGCGGCATCCGCTGGGGTTCGCTGCCCGAAGCCCACAACGAGATGAGCCAAGCTCCGCTCGTCAACGTCCGGGCTGGCCGGCACCAGTGCTTTGACCGGCTCGTCCTTGATCTCCGCGGCAAGGCCGACGGTTACCGGGTCGAATACGTGTCAGCCGTTCGATCCGACGGCTCAGGCGAGGCGATCTCCGTGCGAGGCGGGGCAAAGCTCCAGATCACCCTTCTGGCACCCGCTCATGACGCCAACTACAACCCGACCTTCCGTCCGGCGAACCGAAACGAGGTCGTCAACGTCGCCGGCTGGCGCACATTCCGCCAGGTCGTCTTCGCTGGCACCTACGAAGGCGTCACGACGCTTGCTCTCGGCGTCAGGGCGCGGCTGCCGTTCCGGGTCTTCACACTCGATGGTCCGCGCTCCGGAAGCCGGATCGTCATCGACGTCGGCCACCGCTGGTAACGCGAGCCGGCGCTCAGCGGATAAGTTCGTCGCGGAGGAGGACCGACCGTGCAGATTCCGAAGCCCACCGAGGACGACAAGGACTACTTCCGGTCGATCCTGCCGCCGGATCCCAGGGTCGAGGTCAAGCCGATGTTCGGCAACATCGCCGGGTTCGTCAACGGCAACATGTTCGCGGGCCTGTTCGGCTCTGATGTCGGCGTCAAGCTCGCCGACGCAGACCGAGAGCAGTTGCTAGCCGAGGGTGGCGGGCCGTTCGGACCGGCCGAGCGTCCGATGGGCGGGTACGTCAGCTTGCCGGCCGAGTGGCGGGACGAACCGGCCAAGGCTGTCAGCTGGGCAGAGCGGGCACTGGCCCACGTCGCCACGCTGCCGCCAAAGGCCCCAAAACCCAAGAAGTCCAAGGCCTGACGTTCGAACGGCCGGCAGCGGCTTCAGATCACTTTCAGCGGCAGCTGCTTACCCTCGATTCGGTGGGATCGCACCGGGCTGCCTGGGTGGGTATCGCTCTGGGAGCACTAGTCGTCATTCCGCTCGGCTTGCTCATCCAGGCAAGCTGGGGACCGCTGATCGCGGTGGACGTCGCGGTCAGCGACGAGCTCGTCATTCCCGGCAGCGGAACCGATGTCGACGTGCTGCGGTTGCTGACGAACGTCGGAGGTTCGACCGTGCGGCTGGTCGTCCTGGCCCCGCTGGCGGGGTGGCTTGCCTGGCAGCGTCGCTGGCGGCTGGTCGCGTTCGTCGTCGCCGGAGGTGCGCTGATCGGTGGGATCACCGAGCTCTTGAAGTCGATCTTCGACCGGCCTCGCCCGTCCAATGACGGGACCATCGGTGCCATAGGGTTCTCCTATCCCAGCGGGCACGCATCCGGCGTCGCGGCGACAGCGACGGTGCTGGTCCTGGTGCTCTGGCCGGTCGTCTCCCGAGCCTGGCGCTGGGTGTTGGTAGCAGCGGCGATCACCGCCGCTGTGGTGGTCGGCTACACCCGAGTGGCGCTCGGCGTGCACTTCGCTTCCGACGTGGTGGCCGGCTGGAGTGTCGGCATCGCCTGGGTACTGCTGCTCGCCGCGGTCCTTCGGGTCTGGCCCGGCCAGCCCGGCGCTCTGCCAACACGAGCACGGTGAGCCGCGCCGCTGGATCAGGCGTACGAGAGTCCCCAGGCGTGCTCGGGCTCGACCAGGAAGATCACCCGATCCTCTCGCACGGGGTACGGCGCACCGGTGTACTTGTTGGACAGCCGGTCGATGACGGTCCAGGCCGGATCACCCTGCACCCGCTCGACGACCCGGCCCCGGACCTGTGCCATCACGAATGGCCGCTCCCGGTCGGTGACGGAGATCGCCACGCGCGGGTCATGTTCCAAGTTCCGAGCCTTGCGTGAGCCCGGCCCAGTGAGAAAAGCGATCCTGTCGCCTTCCAGCCCCACCCACACCGGCACGCTGTGCGGCGCACCGTCTGGCAGCAACGTGGCGACGTGGGCGATGTTGGCACCGTCGAAAAGCGCGCGTACGTCTTCTGGAAGTTCGGTCACGATGGCTGCTCCTCCCGGCGGCGCGGCTGCCCTCGGGCGAGTCTTGCAGGCGCAGGTGGCGGCCGCGCAGCCATAGGGTCGGGACGGTGAGCATTCGCAATTTCGACGTCGCCGCCGTCAGAACGCACTACCCCGCCCTGGCCGACGGTTGGGCATATCTGGATGGAGCGGCCGGCACCCAGGTGCCCAGCGCGGTGATCGAGGCGACGGTCCGTGCCTATCGGCACGGAATCGGCAACTACGGCGGCGCATTCGCTGCCAGTGCCCGGTCCGGTGCCTACGCAGACGGGGCCCGCGCTGCCGTGGCGGATCTCGTCGGCGGAGTCGATCCGCGCGGCGTCGTGCTGGGACCGAACTCGACGACCTTGATCTTCCGGCTGGCTCAAGCGTTGTCGGCTACCTGGCGGCCCGGTGATGAGATCGTCGTGTCCCGACTCGACCACGACGCCAACGTCCGGCCGTGGCTGATCTGGGCCGAGCGGGTCGGCGCGGTCGTGCGGTGGGTGGAGCCGCGGCTGCCGTCGACGGATCTCGACCCGGAGACGTACGACGATGTGCTCGGCGACCACACCCGCCTTGTCGCCGTCACGGCCGCCAGCAACCTGACCGGGTCGATCCCCGACGTCGCTGCGATCGCCAAACGCGCTCATGCCTTCGGCGCCACCGTCGTGGTCGACGGTGTGCACGCGACACCGCATCTGCCAATAGACATGGTCGCCCTCGGTGCCGACGTATGGCTCACCTCGGCGTACAAGTGGTCCGGGCCGCACATCGGCGCGATGATCGCCGATCCGGCGTTCTGGGCGCCGCTGCGGCCGGACAAGCTTGCGCCTGCATCCGACGAGGTCCCGTGGCGGTTCGAGACAGGCACGTCGCCGTTCGCCGACTTCGCGGGAGTAACGGCCGCGGTCGACCACCTGGCCGGACTGGCCGGCGGGTCGAACCCCGACGGACCTCGGCGAACCCGCGTGGTGACCTCGATGAGCGCGGTGGCCGCATACGAGCTCAGCCTGTTCTCACATCTGCACGACGGACTGGCCGGGATGGACCACGTCGAGCTTCTGGCATCGCCGCTGCGCCGTACGGCGACGGAGTACTTCCGGGTGCGAGGACACGACCCGGCGGCCGTGGCGGAGCACTGCGCGCGGGCCCGAATCAACGTGTGGAACGGGCACATGTATGCCTGGGAGTTGGCCGGTCTGCTCGGCGTTCGGGATTCCGGAGGCGGCGTGCGGGCCGGCCTCGTGCACTACAACGACCACAGCGACGTCGATCGCCTGCTCGATGCGGTCGACGGCCTCCGTCGGCCGGTTGGTCGTTGATTCGCCGCCCCCCGGGCATGTCCAGGCTGTTTACTGGGCGTCGAACCCCAGAAACAACGCTTGATCAATCTGCCGGCCGAGCTGGAGGTCGCAAATGGAGGACTCCTTCGTGTGGATCACGACCCGCCGAATCAAACCGGACTCCCTCGAGGAGTTCGAACAGTCATGGCGCCCTGAGCGGTATCCGGCGGGGATGCGCCACGCGTATGCCTACTGGACCGACGACGGCCAGGAGGTGACGGGCGTCTCCTTCTGGGACTCCAAGGAGTCGTGCGACGCTTGGCGTGCCTCCCCCGAGGAGGGTCGCCGGAGGGCAGCAATGGCTTCGCACATCGTCGACGAGCGCGAGGCGTTCTTCCGCGGCCGTCAGCTCGCGCTGCCCAAGGTCTGAGCCCCCCGAATCCCGGGTAACCCGGCCTCCGCGCGATATTCCTCATCGCAACTACCGGGCGTACGCTGATTCGAGCGTTTCGGGGGGTTCTGTTCCTGCTGGAGGGCGCCCATGTACCCAGCGGCCTTCGACTATGTCGCACCAACCACTGCCGAGGAAACGCTTGCGATCTTGGCCGATGGGGGTGAAGACGTCAAAGTCCTGGCCGGCGGCCAGAGCCTGATCCCGTTGATGAAGCTGCGGCTGGCCTCGCCGACGAAGCTGGTGGACATCAACCGGGTGCCGGGCCTCGACCCGATCGAGGTCGTCAACGGCCACCTGCGCGTGGGCGCAATGGCTCGGCACAATTCCATCGCAATCTCTGATGTCGTCAAGGCGGAGAACCACACCATGGCCGCGGCGGCGCCTTGGATCTCTGATCCCCTCGTCCGCAACCTCGGCACCATCGGTGGCTCGCTGGCGCACGCAGACCCGCAGGGTGACTGGGGCTCGGTGATGCTGGCGTGTCGCGCCACGATGGTCGTCCGTAGCGCCAGCGGCGAACGCACCATCGCGGCGGACGACTTCTTCGTTGACCTGTTCACGAGCGCGCTCGAGCCCGATGAGCTGCTGACCGAGATCCAGGTACCGAGGTACGACGGCCCGGCCGGAGGTACGTACCTGAAGCTCGAACGCAAGGTGGGCGATTACGCGACAGCGGCCGTCGCAGTCCATCTCCAGCTCGATACAGAAAAGGCGCACATCACCCGGGCAGGCATCGCGCTGACCGCGGTAGGCCCGAAGAACATCATGGCTGTCGACGCCGAGCAGATGCTGGCCGGCCAGCCTCCGGGCGAGGAACTGTTTGCCGAGGCCGCAGACCGAGCCGCAGCGGCGGCTGACCCCCGCACCGACGTCAGAGGCTCGGCTGATTACAAGCGAGCCGTGGTGCGGACGTTCGTACGTCGAGGACTGACCACAGCCGTCGAGCTTGCCCAGAACGCGTGAGGGAGTAGGCCAGTGGACGTCACCACCACCGTCAACGGCGCCGAGCGGCGCGCGACGATCGAACCGAGGGTGCTGCTCGCCGATTTCATCCGCACCCATCTCGGGCTCACCGGCACCCACATCGGCTGCGACACGACGAGTTGCGGCGTGTGCACGGTGCTGCTGGACGGCAAACCGGTCAAGTCCTGCACGATGTTCGCAGTCCAGGCCGACGGGCGCAGCATTACGACCGTCGAGGGCCTGCGGCGCGATGGAGAGCTCAGCGCAGTGCAGCGCGCGTTCAAGGAGGAACACGGCCTGCAGTGCGGGTTCTGCACACCGGCGATGATGCTCGTCGCCACCAGCCTGCTCGAGGCCAATCCGGACCCCACCGAGGACGAGATCCGGTGGGCAATCTCCGGAAACCTGTGCCGTTGTACCGGCTACGTCAACATCGTCAAGGCGATCCGGACGGCTGCGCGCGACGGGCAAGCCGTCGGGGCTGGCGGGTAGGGGCAAGACGATGACCGCAGATACCGTCCACGCGACGACGACCACAGCCGAGGTCGGCGGCATCGGCCACTCGGTGCGACGCAAGGAGGATGACCGGCTCATCCAGGGCGCCGGACACTACGTCGATGACGTCGTGCTGCCCGGGATGCTCCACCTCGCCCTGCTTCGCAGCCCGCTGCCGCACGCGCGGATCGTGTCGATCGACACAACTGCCGCCGCGCAGGTCCCGGGCGTCGTCGCCGTTCTGACCGGAAACGACCTAGCGGCCTACAACCTCGCCTGGATGCCGACGTTGTCCGGCGACACCCAGGCCGTGCTCGCAACTGACAAGGTGCGGTTCCAGGGTCAGGAAGTCGCAGCAGTGATCGCGGAGAACCCGTACATCGCCTACGACGCCCTCGATCTGATCGTCGTCGAGTACGACGCGCTTCCGCCTGTGCTGTCGCCACAACAGGCGCTCGCCGACGGCGCGCCAATGATCCGCGACGACAAGGACGGCCAGACCGACAACACCTGCTACCGCTGGGAGTCCGGCGACCAGGCAGCCACCGACAGAGCGTTCGGCGAAGCGGACGTCGTGGTCAAGCTCGACACCCACTACCCACGGTCGCACCCCGCACCGCTGGAGACCTGCGCCTGCGTGGCCGACGTCGATCCCGCGACCAAGCACGTCACCATTCATATGACGTCGCAAGCGCCGCACGCACACCGCACCCTGTTCGCCATGGTGACCGGGCTGCCCGAGCAGATCATCCGGATCGTGTCACCGGACATCGGCGGCGGATTCGGCAACAAGGTGCCGATCTACCCGGGATACGTTGTCGCGACGGCCGCATCGTTGGTGATCGGGCGCCCGGTCAAGTGGGCTGAAACCCGGACCGAGAACCTGATCTCAACAGGATTCGCCCGCGACTTCCATATGCACGGTGAGTTGGCGCTGATGCGGGACGGCAAGATTCTGGGTCTTCGTGTCTCAATGCTCTCGGACAATGGCGCCTTCTTCGCTGACGCCCAGCCGACGAAATTCAAGGCCGGCCTGTTCCACATCGTCACGGGCTCCTACGACTACCCCGCAGCCCACGTCGTCACCCAGGGCACATACACCAACAAGGCGCCGGGCGGGGTGGCGTACCGGTGCTCGTTCCGGGTCACCGAGGCCTCGTACCTGATCGAGCGGCTGGTCCAGAACGCTGCTTACGACCTCGGCATCGACCCGGTCGAGATCCGCATGCGCAACTTCATCATGCCCGAGCAGTTCCCGTACCGGTCCCCCACCGGCTTCGTCTACGACTCCGGCGATTACGCGCGCGCGCTGCAGAAGGCGCTCGACCTGATCGGCTACAACGAGCTGCGCGCGGAGCAGGAGAAGGCCCGCGCCGACGGTCGGCTGATGGGCATCGGCATCGCCAGCTTCACCGAGGTAGTCGGCGCCGGGCACGGCACCGAATACGACATCGCCGGCCTGCGCATGTTCGACTCGGCGGAGCTGCGGGTGCATCCGACCGGGAAGGCGATCCTCAAGCTCGGCGTCAAGAGCCAAGGTCAGGGCCACGAGACGACATTCGCTCAGATCGTTGCCAACGAACTCGGCGTCCCGGTGGCGGATGTCATTGTGCAGGAGGGCGACACCGACAACACGCCGTACGGCCTGGGCACCTACGCGTCCAGGAGCACGCCTGTGGGCGGCGCCGCGACTGCAGTGATCGCACGCAAGCTGCGCGACAAGGCGACCAAGATCGCTGCCCACCTACTCGAGGCCGCCGAGGACGACCTGCAGTGGGACGGCGGGCGAATCTTCGTCAAGGGCTCGCCCAGCCAGGGCGTCACGATCCAGGACGTTGCGCTCGCCGCCTACTCCAACCTGCCCGAGGGCATGGAGGCCGGGCTCGAGGGGGTTCACTATTACGACCCGCCGAACATGACCTTCCCGTTCGGCAGCTATGTCGTCGTGGTCGACGTCGATGCGGACACCGGTCAGTGGACCGTACGGCGGATGGTCGCAGTGGACGACTGCGGCGTGCGGATCAACCCGATGATCGTCGACGGCCAGATCCACGGCGGCCTGGCCGAGGGCTATGCGATGTCGTCAATGCAGTTCATCACGTTCGACGACGACGGCAACTGCATCGGCTCGAACTTCATGGACTACTTGATCCCGACCGCCTGGGAGACACCCCGGTTCGAGCTCGCGGCTACGGTCACGCCGTCGCCCCACCATCCCATTGGCGCCAAGGGCGTCGGCGAGTCGGCCACCGTCGGCTCTCCTGCCGCGTATGTCAACGCGGTCATCGACGCGGTCGCACACCTGGGCATCCGCAACATCGACATGCCGGTCCTGCCGGCCCGGGTGTGGTCGGCGTTGCAGGAAGCGCAGGGCCGCGGGGAATGATCGACGCCGTCCTCGCAGAAGCCGCCGCCCTGACTGAGCGCGGAGTGGCATTCGTGCTGGCGACGGTGGTGTGGCGGCGGGCGCCGTCGTCGGGGCAGGTCGGTTCCAAGGCGCTGATCGTCGCCGACGGCACGATGCACGGGTGGCTGGGCGGCGCCTGTGCCGAGCCGACGGTCCGCCGCGAGGCCCTGACATCCCTCGACGACGGTCGTATGCGACTTCTCTTGCTTGGCCTGCCCGCCGAGGCCGCGGAGGCATTCGGCGAGGGGGTTGTCGTCGTTCCGATGGAGTGCGGCAGCGAGGGGGCGCTCGCCATCTCCCTGGAACCCGTGGTGCCGGCACCGCTGGTCGTGGCGATCGGGGCGTCACCGGCCGTCGACACGTTGGCCGCGCTCGCACGCGGGCTCCGTTGGCGCGCGGTCGTCGTCGAGTCCGTCGAGGATCTGGCTAGCCAGCCGGTGGACCCGGGAACGGCGGTCGTCGTCGCGACTCAGGGCCATGACGACGAGGCCGCTCTCCAGGCCGCGCTGAAGACCCGCGCCGGGTACATCGGGCTGGTCGCGTCTCGCAAGCGAGCCGCCGCGACGCTGGGCTACCTGCGCGACAGGGGCGTCCCCGACACCGACCTCTCCCGCGTGCAGGCACCGGCCGGCCTCGACCTCGGCTCCACGGACCACCGAGAGATCGCGGTCGCCATTCTCGCCGAGCTGGTGACTCGGCGCGCTCGGGGGGAACTGCGCCATCCGGTGGTGACGGTCGGACCCAGGCCGACGGCTGCGGCGGTGGATCCCGTATGCGGCATGTCCGTCGAGATCGCCACCAGCCGATGGCACGCCGATCACGGCGGCCGCCGGTGGTATTTCTGCGGACCTGGCTGCCTGGACAGCTTCACGGCCAACCCTGCGGCCTACACCGGCCAGTCCTCGTCGTCGTCCGATTCCGCGACGTCAACGACGCTCTAGCCGCCGGTCGGCACCCTGTAGCGTCGGTTCGTGACTGTGCAGCTGAACCACACGATTGTCCGCGTCCGGAACAAGCAGGAGTCCGCCACATTTCTGGCCGAAATCCTCGGCCTGCCCGATCCGACGCCCTTCGGGCCGTTTGTGGTCGTGCAAGCGGGAAATGACGTCTCCCTTGACTTCGCCGACGACCACGGGCCACCGCATCCGCAGCACTACGCCTTCCTGGTCAGCGAGGCCGAATTCGACCAGATCTTCGGCCGGATCCGGGAACGCGGCTTGCCGTACTGGGCGGACCCGTTCAAGCATCGGCCGGGCGTGTTCAACACGAACGACGGAGGTCGCGGCGTCTATTGGGAGGACCCCAGCGGGCACTTCCTGGAGATCATCACGCGCCCGTACGGCAGCGGCAGCTGAGGCGGTTGCCATGTCGTATCCAGCACCTCGCTACCTCGGCGAAACCGGGGAGGTCAGCGCGTCCCTTCGACGTGCCGATCACGAACCGGACCTGAGGTACCGGTCGGGTGGGACGGTCCACTACCTCGCCACGGGCGGTTCCACGGACGGTGAGTTCGGCCTGTACCGCTGGGACTTCGCCCCGACAGTCAGCGGACCCGACCCGCATTTCCACAAGACGATCTCGGAGTCGTTTTTCATCCTCTCCGGCGCGGTCCGCCTGTACGACGGCGAACAATGGATCGAGGCCACGGCGGGTGACTTCCTGTTCGTCCCCGAGGGCGGCATCCACGCGTTCAAGAACGAGAGCGGCGAGGTGGCGTCGATGCTGTTGCTCTTCGCACCCGGCGCCCCACGCGAGGACTACTTCGAGACCCTGGCCGAGGTTGGCATGGGACGTGTGTTCAGCAACGAGGAACGAACGGAGTTCTACCTCCGGCACGACACCTACTGGCTCTGACCCATCGTTGGCCATCACGAGGACCAGATCACGGTCAGGATCGTTGCGGTGGCAGACGGGACCAGCCAATCGCTGTTGCAGGCCACGGCCGCGGCGACCCGCCGGTCGGGTGTGATCTCCAAGGCCGTGGTGAACCCCTCCCACTCACCGAGGTCGAAGAGTCCACCGTCGATGCCAATGAAGAACCCGGCGCCGTAGCGTTCGATGTCCAGCCGCCCGGAGACGCTCAACGAGGTCTTCGTCGCGCCGGCCAACTGCGCGTAGCGGAGCACCGACCCGCCGAGCCGGCCGATTCGGTAATTGTCTGCCCAACGCACCAGCTCCGACGGTGTCGTCTGGATCCCACCGTCGCCGACTTGCTCCCAGGCCCAGTCGACCGGTTCGTACCCGCCCACGGTCCTCCGGTAGGAAACCGCCTTGGCTGAAATGTTCGCCGACGGATCCATCGTCATCTTCAGCTCGAGCGGCTCGAACACACGCTGTGCCAGAATTTGTGGCAGGGGTGAACCGGTAGCCACGTGCACGATCTCGGCGAGCAGCAGGTAGTCGGTTCTGGAGTAGCGGAACGTGGATCCAGGCTCGAAGCGGGGCTCGTCTACGTTCGCCACGGCATCCATCGCTTGTATCTGGGTCGTGACGTCTTCGGGTTTATGTCCCCGGTCGAGTAGCAGATCGACGTAGTCCGGTAGGCCGCTGGTGTGGTGCACCAAGTCGTTGATGGTGACATGGGCGGCCCAGGCCGGCAGTCCATGGTATGCGGACACCGGGTCCTCGAGTCGCATTACACCCTCGATGACCAAGAGCAGGACGGTCGTCGCCGTGAACTGGTTGGACACCTTGCCGATGTCGAAGACCGTGTCCGACGTGAGCTCGGCCCCGGACTCGAGGTCTGCGACCCCCAACGCCCCGGTCCACACGACCCCACCCTCCACACCGACGGCTGCCGAACAGCCAGGCCTACCGGCGATGACGGCGGCTCCTAAAGCAGCATCGCTGCGCTCTGCCCGGCCTTCAGCGTCGGGTATGCGACCCTCATCCGGGCTGGAGGTCAGCGTGCACGCGCAGAGCAGCCCGAGGGTGACCAACAGTCCGACGACAGACCGGGACCTCATGGTCATAGTGTGGTGTCGGCGATCTGCCGTAAAGCGGTGGGTTTCGGCGTTGAGTCGCTGTCGGACGGAATAATGGGACAGCTGTGATCGAGACCGACCTGGATCTGGGTGGGGGCCGGATACTCCACATCCACGACACCGGCGCGGACGCCGGAAACTCGCTCACCGTCTTCTGGCATCACGGCACGCCCAACATCGGCGCGCCGCCCCGGCCGTTGTTCCCGCTGTCGGAGCGGCTGGGCATCCGCTGGGTCGCGCATGACAGGCCCGGATACGGAGGATCGACGCCCGTGCCCGGCCGTACCGTCGCGTCTGCCGCGCCGGACGTCGCCGCCATCGCCGACGCCTTGAGCATCCAGCGGTTCGCCGTGATGGGTCACTCCGGTGGCAGTGGCCACGCACTCGCGTGCGCCGCATTGCTGCCCCACCGCGTCCAGGCCGTCGTCGCCGTATCTGGCCTCACCCCGTTCTCCGCCGAAGGCCTCGACTGGTTCGCCGGCATGGCTGAATCCGCGATGGCGTCGTTGTCAGCTGCAGTCCAGGGCCGGGCAGCCAAAGAGCGATACGAAGCGTCAGACCCCGATCCCGACCCGGGCTTCACCGCCGCCGACCATGCTGCGCTGGCTGGGGAGTGGGGATGGTTCATCGATGTCGTCCACCCCGCCCTCGGCGCCGGTCCGGGACCGATGATCGACGACGACCTCGCTTATGTCTCTCCCTGGGGCTTCGACCCAGCCGACATCTCCGCACCAGTCCTCCTCGTGCACGGCCAGGAGGACCGTGTCGTGCCAAGCGCCCACTCGGCATGGCTCGCCGCCCGATGTCCTTCGTCCGAACTCTGGCTGCGGCCGGGGGAAGGCCACATCTCGGTCATGTCCAGTGCCGCATCCGCGCTGCACTGGCTGGCAGCACACGGCCAGCGACGATGACTACCGGCCGCGACTCCGACGGCTCATGCTCTTGCTCTCGTGGTGTCCGGCGCCTGGCTGCCTTCGGGCAGCAGGAGCAAGGCACCGATCAGGAAGCACAATGCCCCCAGGGACGTGAACAGGTTCGTCACGCCCGCATTGATCATTGCCTGCGTCGACGGGAAGACGTAGGACGCGACGGCGGCGATCCCGAATGCGATGCAACCGAGCAGGTTGACCGTGACGATTCGGGACTCAAGGGTCCGTTGGGGCAGCGCCAGCAGGCGCCCGGAGACTTCGACATAGGCGAGGTATCCGGACACCAGGAAGCATACCGAGCCGAGGGCGTCCGGCCGCCACACCAGCTCGTCGTACGAGGTGGAATCGACACTGGTCTGCAGAGCCCGGAACGTCGTGACGTTGAAGAACACCGTTCCCACCAGCTGGACACCGCTGCTCCACCAATCGATCCGCCGCGGTTCGAACGTCAGGACCCTCAGCCGGCCGACCCGCTTGCCCGGCCCCAGGTCCGCGTTGATCGTCTCCAGCCACTGCAGCGCAGCCGCCGACGTGAACAGCAAGGAGCCGACGAAGAAGACCACGGCATCGACCCTCGCGCCGACCAGATCGAAGAACCACGGCATCGGCGCGACCAGGAAGCAGACCGAGCCCGCGGCGAACAGGATCCCGATCCACCATGATGCGTGCCGGGCCGCCTCATGGACACGCTCGCGGCGACCTCGGACCCGGGAGAGCCGAGAGGCGTGCTTGCGATGGCTGCGCGACGACCACGCGACGGTGCTGCCGTCGTCCTGCTGGAACATGACGTGGGTCGTGAACGGACCGATCGACCGGCTGTCCACCGGCGTCCAGCCCGGCGAGGTGCTCGGATACGTGGTACCGGACATCGCGGCGCCGTCAGTGGTGGAACGCCGCCGCGCTATCGCTGTCGTGCACGGGTTCCGGCTGCTTCTCCAGCCGAGGTAGCTGGCGCTTGATGTCGGCAAGGAGCAGGTCGGCTAGGTCATGGCTGAATCCCCGTCGGACGACCACCCTCAACGCCGCGAGGTCCTCCCGGTTCTTCGGGAAGGTGTACGCCGGCAGCTGCCAGCCGCGCTCGCGCATCGCGTTGGAGACGTCGAAGACAGTGAAGTTCTCGATGTCCTTCTTGAGCTTCACTGCGAAGACCGGCAGCTCGTCTCCTCGCGTGATCAGCTCGAACGGCCCGAGTTCGGCGATCTGCCCAGACAGCCGGGTCGCCACCTCGCGGGCATATCGCTGCACCTTGGTGTACCCGTCCATACCGAGACGGAGGAAGTTGTAATACTGCGCGACGACCTGTGCACCTGGCCGGGAGAAGTTCAGGGCGAAGGTCGGCATGTTGTCGCCGAGGTAGTTGACCCAGAAGATCAGGTCGTCTGGCAGCGCCGCGGCGTCACGCCAGACGATCCATCCCACTCCGGGATACACCAGGCCGTACTTGTGGCCGGAGGTGTTGATCGAACTCACCCGAGGTAACCGGAAGTCCCACTGCAAGTCCCGGTCGACGAACGGAGCGATGAATGCGCCGGACGCCCCGTCGACATGCACGGGAATGTCCAGGCCGGACGTCGCCTGAAACTCATCGAGCGCCGCGCAGATCTCCTGGACCGGCTCGTACGAGCCGTCGAAGGTCGAGCCGAGGATTGCGACGACGCCGATGGTGTTCTCGTCGCAGACCTTGACGGCCTCTTCCGCCGAGAGGTGGTAACGGTCGCCCTCCATCGGGACAAGCCGCATCTCTACGTCCCAATAATTGGCGAACTTCTCCCAACAAACCTGCACGTTGATGCCCATGACCAGATTGGGCTTGTCCGTGGGTTTTCCGTCGGCCGCCCGCTTCTGCTGCCAGCGACGTTTCAGCGCTAGCCCACCGAGCATCGCCGCTTCACTTGACCCCGTCGTCGAGCATCCTGTTGCCTGCTCACTGTCCGGGGCATTCCAAAGCCGAGCCAGGATCTGCACGCACCGCATTTCCAGCTCGGCGGTCTGCGGGTATTCGTCCTTGTCGATCATGTTCTTGTCGAAGGACTCGGCCATGAGCTTGTCGGCCTGCGGCTCCATCCAGGTGCTGACGAACGTGGCGAGGTTCGTCCGAGCATTCCCGTCGAGCATCAGCTCGTCGTGGATGATCTGGTAGGCGACGTCGGGGTCCATGGAGGACTCGGGCAACCGGTGGCGTGGAATTGTCGCACCCTCTGTGGTGAACAGCGGATCGACCGACAGAGTCGACGGGCGGCTGGCCGATTTCGGATGCTTCAGGACCATCGCGAGTGCCTCCTGGGCGCGCAGGTGCGTTGACTGTTCCCCCATCGCAGCAGGTAATTGCACATCCGTAAATCACCCGCACCGGGTTACTGGTTGCTCGACGTCAGTTGCTCTCGATCAGTGCCTTCGCTTTGTCGAGCGCGGCTACCTCGATGTCCATCGAGCGCTGCACCTGTCGGCCCAGGATGAGCTTCTTGATCCCGCTGATCTCTGCGCTCAGCGAAAGGCTCACTGCCGTGCCACCGTCCGACGGGACGAACCGAAATTCGCCGACGGACGGACTGGACCCGCGGTCACCTTGAAGGCAAAGCGCGACGTTGGTTCGTATGCGGTGACCTCGATGTCCGCCGGGATGCCGCCGAAACCGCCCGGTCCCTTCACCACCTGGTGGATCGTAGATCCGACCCGTATCGGGCTCTCCGCAGCAATCTCTTTGACGATCGGGCGCCACTTCGGGTCGTTGCTCGGGTCGGCAAAGAACGCGAACACCTCGTCCGCCGGACGGTCGATCACGATCGTCCGCCGTGCTTCAGACATGGTCGAACTCCCGTCTCGGCCTATGCCGACCTTCACACAGGTCCCATGCTCCTCTAGGAGACCGCTGAATAACTGAGTGTCGGTGCCGGGCCGGTGGCGGTTGGGCCGGGAGGCTTGGTTCGTGCAGGGTGTCGCGGTCGTTGATCGTGAGTTGTTGGACGCGGAGTCGTTGGTGCGGCATCTGGTGCCGGCCGGCAGTGTGTTCGCGTTTCTTGCCGATCATCGTCGGGTGTTGTTCCCGGACGGCATGTTCGCCGACCTGTTCAA
>JBKPAG010000050.1:0-16835 GCA_046726315.1 Actinomycetota bacterium
TCGAGTTGGTCCGCGAGGTGTATGGCATCGGTCTCGAGGAGTTCTTCCCGACCATGCTGGCGACGGCCAGCGCCGGCTGCCAGGTGATCGAGGACCGGCTGGGTCTGGCCACCGGGAAAGGTCCGGCGGACAATCCCTGTCCTGCGGCGATGTCACCAGTGACGCTGCCACGCCCGTGACCTCGCGGGTTTGCATTCGCCAGGCGTCCAACCGGGGTGGGATCGGACGACCCGGGGCGAACGCTCGGCTGCTGACCTGCCGGGTCGGCTGATACCCGGCTGCGGCGTCGATCCCTCTAGCCGTGACCATCGCCCGGGCCCATGGGCGCGCCGCCAGTCCCCTAGGTGGCAATCCGCACCCGATCAGTCACCACGTGCTCGCGGCTTGTGCACTCCCCGGGCGAGCAACAATTGCCGGTGCCAGCAGTAAGCCGGAGCACTACAGGTGGGTGGGCCCCGTGGGGCTCGAACCCACAACCCGCGGATTAAAAGGACACAGGATCACGACCACTATTGCCACTACCTGCGACTATGCCCCCACCGCGTCCCCCACCAGCCCCACCAGCACACCACAGTCGATGTCATTTCATGCCACGAACCATGCCACGCTTCAGATCGGTGCCGTTCGTCCCTGCTGTGACGGCTGCGCCCGCGGCCAGCCCGTTACCAAGATCACCACCCCACGTACCCACGGCCTCACCGCCAGTTGGCCCCGCGGCGGCCGCCGTCAGGCGGGCACGCTGGGTGCTGCGTTCAGCGGTTCGGGCTTTCGCCAGTGGAGACGACTGGGACCCGTTTGTGATCGCAGCGTCCGTTGGGGCAGGGACCGCCGGTGTTGATTCGCGGGCGCGGTTCACGTAGCCGAATTCGGAGGCAGACGACCGCTCGGCAGAAAGAGCTGCGGCTTGGTCGAGGAAGCGCAACAGCTCCACAGGGAAGGGCAGCACCAAGGTCGAGTTCTTCTCCGCGGCGACTTCGACTACCGTCTGAACGAGCCGCGACTGCAGAGCGGCCGGTGTCTCCGCCATCACAGCGGCGGCAGACGCAAAGCACTTCCGGGTCAGGTCGTGCTCGTCAGGTGATGCTCTGGGTGTCGCCCAACGCCTGGTCGACGGCGTCGGCGAACTCGTCCATCGACTTGAACTCCAGGTTGTAGGTCCACTCGTCGCTGGGCTCGGGGGTGGCGCCCCAACCGGGGCGGTTGTGACAGCGGTTGATCCAGACCGACGACAGGCCTTCCCGCTTGGCCGGGACGTGGTCGTGGAAGAGGCTCTGGGCCACGTGCAGCAGCTCGGTGCGGTCCACGCCGAGCTCGGGGAGGGTGATGTCGAGGGCGCGAAGGTGGTTCTCGGCCGGCTTGTATGCGCCGACGTCCTCGGCGGTGATGACGGCGGCGAAGTCGCCGTGCAGGCGCTGGTTGCTGCCCGCGAAGCCGTCGCGATGCACGTTGGACAAGATGATCAGCTGGTAGTGCTTGGCCAGCCGGGCCAGGGCTTCTGCGGAGTCGGGGAACGCCTGCCAGTCAAGCATAGAGCCCGTTGCCCCATGGTCCCCGCTGGCCCCGGGCGTCGTCGCGCCGGGTCCCCTGAGGCCTTACTCACATTTTAACGACATCGTCTATTGACCCCTAAGGGGGTCGACGCTTACATTAACGACCTCGTTAAAGCACGGCCTGGCTCAGGAGAGGTGATGGCGGCAGCGCGAACGAGCGTCTATCGGTATCCCCGCGGCTACCACGAGGCTGGGGAGCTCGATGGGTGGTTCTTGCCTGAGGAATGTGAGGCCATCGTCGAGCGTGGAGTTATCAGCGATGAGGAGTTCGCGGCAGCGATGCGCAAGGGCCCCGTCCGGGGTGTGATCGAAACTCTGTATCGGACCCCGCAAGAACACTGGGTACTCCGCCGTAACTGGCGCGACTCAGCCGCGGGGATGATCCCCGACTCCTACGAGTTCCTCGCCGACGACCAGGCGTTGGAGTGGCTTACCCGGCAGGACTACGAGGACCACATCGAGCGGTTCTTCGGCACCCTGCCAACCGAGCGTGGTCCAGGCCGGCCAGAGATCAGTGGGCGAGTTCAGGTCCGGCTCGGTGAGCTGTTGGAGCGGGTCGACGCCTACGCCTCTCAGGGCGGCATCTCACGGGCGCACGCGATCCGCAAGCTGATCTCAGCAGGCCTCGAACACGAAGGGTGAGCCAAGGGAGAGCCTCCGCAAGGCGCTCACCGCCCGTGCTCCATCCGCCTGCGCCGGTGAGGCGACGGGTACGAGCAGGGCGAGACGCGGCGACGAGCGCCGGTCGGGCGAGCCGCTTGGTCATGTCCCCTCCAGCGGAAAGTGGCCGCATGTGCCGACGACCATGAGTACATATGGAGCGTGACACGGAGACGGCGGGGACGCTAGCGCGCGCCGGCGGCCATGCATACTCCCCTCCCAGGATGGCATTTGCATGCGGCTGGGGACTCCGCGCGAGCGCGCCGACGGTGGGATTGCTCCGGGCGACCGGGCCTTCAGTGACAGATCGGTAGGCGGCATCCAGCAGATCGGCCGCGAACTGATTCAGTACAGGCGCGGTGCTGACTGTGGACCGCCTGCGGTGCGCCGGGGATACGATCGAGCGAGCTCGGCTCGTTCGGCCCTGCCGGGTGGATGGGGATCGTGAGGCAAGGGGACGCAACTGTGGGGTATCGGCGGGTCGCCCTGGCGGTGCTGGTGTCCTTTGTCCCGGTTGTCGGTGTCGTGCCTGCGGCTGCCGACGCCACGGCGGTGCCGCCGCCGACCACGATCGCCGAGGTGCAGGGCGCATCGCACATCGCGCCTCTCAACGGCACGAACGTGAGCGACGTCGAGGGCATCGTCACGGCTCGCCGCACCGCGGTTGGCCGCGGTGTGTGGATCCAGGACTCAACCCCGGACGCGAACCTCGCCACCTCCGACGCAGTCTTCGTCTTCCTCAACGCCGCCCCGGTGGCGCAGGTGGGCGATTTGGTGCGGGTCAGCGGCACGGTGAGTGAGTTCCGCCCCGGCGGGGATCCCGACAATCTCACCATCACCCAGATCACGTCCTCGAACGAGACAGTCAGCATCCTGTCGAGCGGCAACCCGCTCCCCGCGCCGACCGTGCTCGGTCTCGGCGGCCGCATCCCGCCCACCCAGAACATCGACGACGACGGCGCCGGGAATGTCGAGACCGGTGGCAGCTTCGACCCGGAAAACGACGCGATCGACTTCTACGAAAGCGTCGAGGGGATGATCCTTCAGGTCAACGACGGCGCCGTCGTCGGCGCGACCCGAAGCTTCGGAGAGATCACGCTCATCCCCGACGCCGGCGCATGGGCGACCGGACTCCGGACGCCCCTCGGCGGGATCCTCCTCGGAGGGTACGGCGACCCCAACCCGGAGCGGATTATCGTCGACGACGAGATCCTGCGCGACATCGCCCCGGCACCTCGTCCGGCGAAGGCGATGCCGGAGATGAACGTCGCCGACGCCCTGACCTCCGCCATCGTCGGCCCGCTCGACTACAGCTTCTCGAACTACAAGATCCAGGCGACCTCGACGCCGTCCTTCACATCGGCGGGGCAAGTCCGCGAAACGACGCAGGCCCCGACCGATCAGCAGGTCGCGGTGGCGACGTTCAACGTCGAGAACCTCGCCGGTACCGACCCGCAATCCAAGTACGACCACCTCGCTGCGCTCATCGTGAACAACCTCCGGTCACCCGACATCATCGGGATCGAAGAGGTGCAGGACAACGACGGTGTCGCCGGCGGCACTGCGAGTCCCGTCGTGGACGCGTCCGTGGCGTGGACACGGCTGATCCAGGCGATCCAGGCCGCCGGCGGCCCGCTCTATCACTACCGCCAGATCGACCCGGTCGACGACGCCGAAGGTGGCGCGCCCGGCGGCAACATCCGCGTTGGCTTCCTGTTCCGGACCGATCGCGGTGTCGAGTTCATCGACCGGCCAGGCGGCGGTCCCACAACCGAGACGACAGTCCTCCCGCACCCCTCCGGCTCCCGCTTGTCCTCCAGTCCCGGCCGGGTCGGCACCGAGTCGGCGGCCTTCGACGACACCCGCAAATCCCTTGCCGGCGAGTTCATCGCCCACGGGAAGACGCTGTTCGTCGTCGTCAACCACTTCAGCTCGAAAACTGACGACCAGCCGCTATTCGGCCCTTCCCAACCCCCGATCCGCTTCAGCGAGGCCGCTCGCCACGGACAGGCACAGGTCGTTCACGACTTCGTCGCAGGTCTCCTGGCCGCCGACCCGAACGCCAACGTGATCGTCCTCGGCGACATCAACGACTTCGAGTTCTCCCAGACGGTGGACATCCTCGAAGCCGGCGGCGTGCTTCACACGCTGGTCAAGGACCTGCCGCCGGCCCAGCGCTACTCGTACGTGTTCGAAGGCAACTCACAGGTGCTGGACCAGATCCTGCTCAGCCCGAATCTCGACAACCACTTCCCGCATGACTACGACGTCGTCCACGTCAACTCCGAGTTCGCAGACGCGATCCAAGCATCTGACCACGAGCCATCCGTGACTCGGATCGACCTGCGTGGCCGACCAACTCCAAAGCCCTAGCGGCGGAGCGCCGACGTCATGCCGGCCCAGCCAAGCGTTGAGGGCAACATGCTCGCCCTCGCGCGAACGGTGGTGCTGCTCGCTGGCCGCCGGCTGCCGCAATGTCGTTCAGGCGCCCGGAATCCTCAGCAGTAGTAGCTGACCACCCTCCCGCTTGTAGAGCCAGTCGGGCCCGGCCGGCGGGTTGACGAAGTCCGGGCCGGGTGCCGTGTCGACGAACAAACTGTGCGCCTGCACGTCGACAAGGAACGCGCCCTCGCCGAACACGGCCGAGGCGTCGACGATGCCGCTGGACTCCCAGGTGCCTTTGGCGGCGTTGGGGTCGGCCGACTGGACGACCTCCGCCACCACCGAGAGCGAGTGAGTGTCCAGGTCGAACCGCCAGATCCGGGCGTTGGTGGCGTCGGGGAACGCTGCCGAGGTGCCGTTGTTGTGGCTGCCAGGGTCCTCCTGGATCAACAAGCTGTGCCCCGTGGTCTCCACGTTGTCCGGCTGGTGGATCACGCCGACGTTGTTGTAGCCGCCGGCATCGGCGTCGATGAGGATCGACAGCTCGCGGACGACGGTCGGGTCATGCTCGTCGAGCACCATCTTGAACAGCCGCCCGTTCGGGTACGGCCCAAGCGTGCCCGCCGGCGCACGCCGCAGGCGACCGGTATTTGCGTCAGGCACCGCCCGTGGCTCGCCAGTGTCGGCGAAGTAGACGACGTTGTGGTTGTTGCGGTCGTAGGCAATGTCCTCGATGCGGATGAACTGGAACACATTGTTCGCATTCGACCAGTTCTCCAGGCCGGTCTGGTCTCCGACGGCCACCTCGCGCGGGACGGGAATGAAGCGCCCCGACACCGTCTCCGACCCACTCAGGTCGCCGTAGTCGTTCACGGCCGGGTCATCGCTGACAAACGCCCACAGGGCGCCATGGTCATCGAGCACCGCCCTAGCATCGCGGGCAGTGTAGAGGTACATCTGCGACGACGGAGCGCTGAACGTGTCGTCCCCAGAGAGGAGGGCCACGCCTTCGTAGCCGGGCACCGGTACCGCGTTCTCGTGGTTGAACCGGCCCATCCCGTAGATCGACCTGTATGTGCCAGCTTTGACGTCATGGGCGACAACCACGCCGGCCTGCTCCGGGTTCGACCCGTTGGCGCCTGGTGCCGGGGCCACCGGCCACGCCGTGCCGGTCCGGTACACGGTGTCAGTTGCCTCTTCGTTCGTGAACAGGATCCGGCGGTTGAAGCCCTGTTCCTTCGTTGCAAGGAAGTTCGAGCAGAACCGCTGATAGTTCGCCGATGACGGAATGGCGAAACTGCCGTCCAGAACACCTCCGGTCCGCGTCGACAACGTGAGCTTGCTCACCTGCGCGTTGTCGAAGTCGTTGAGCGAATTGGCGATCGTCGGCGCTGCCTGCACGTACGGGAACGGCACCAGCGAGGTCTCATGGTTCACATAGACGTCGACACGATGGCCGTTTCGCTTGTCCAGGGCGATACCGTCCGGGATCGCCTCGAAGCGGAAACCGTCCGGCAACGTCTCGCCCACGGTGAGCAACGGGCGGACGGTCGCTCCGGGGGCAACACCCGCGAGCATTGGCGGCTGCTGTGTGACGAATCCGTCTCCTCCGTTGGCACCAACGGGCATCGCACCCAACGCCACCAGGACCGTCACCGTCATCGGCACCACGATGTACTTCCTCGCCATCGGGACCTCCCCGGCCACTCGCCGACCCTCATGCCACCCCAGCCGATTCTGGCAGCGTTCACCTTCCGCATACGCCCGTCAAGGCTCCGACCTGGCCGTAGAAACATGGCCCGCTGAACCTCAGCAGGCTGCTGCCAGGGCGGCCCCACGTCCACTAGCTCAGCGTTTGGGGCGCGTGGAGGGTCGCATGAGCACGGCCAGCACGACCAGATGCCCACCCCGAAGCGACCTGGATTTGCCACAGCCAGGGTAACGGGAAGGTGGTCAAACTTCGGTTGCCGCGCGGTGGTTAGTTTTCACGTGCCGCCGACATTCGCGCACGCCGCAGCTCGGGCACCCGCCGTCACGCAACGCAGCCATCACCACGTGGTTGATTCGTCAGTCAAGGTCAGGCTGGGCGGCGACTTCTACGTCTACTCGCAGATCGCCGACATCACCTACAAGCGGCTCGCACACACGATCAACGTGCCGGCAGGTGGCGCCACGATGTCCTTCTGGACGTCATACGACACCGAGGCCGACTGGGACCACGTGTTCGTCGAGGCGCACACGGTTGGGCAGGACAACTGGACCACGCTGCCCGACCTCAATGGGCACACGACGCAGGCCACCGGCGAAAGCTGCAAGCAGGAGAACTCGGGAGGCTGGCGGACGCTGCATCCGCACCTCGACCACTACCAGACCCAGACCGGGCCCTCCACGTGCGACCCGACGGGCACAACGGGTGCCTGGCACACCGCGTCAGGAAGTTCGGGCGGCTGGCAGCAGTGGACGGTCGACTTGGGCGGCTTCGCCGGCCAGCAGGTCGAGGTCTCCCATCTCCTACGCAAGCGACTGGGCGTCCCAGGGCCTGGGCACCTTCATCGACGACATCGAGGTATCGACCGGGGAGGGAACCACCTCCTTCGAAACCGGGATGGACGGATGGACCACTCCAGGTGCCCCTTCCGGGAGTTCGTCCAACACGAATGACTTCAGCCGAATTACCGCGACCGGGTTCCCTGAAAGACCCGTGGCGGTCACCGAAGACACGGTCTACTTCGGGTTCGGCTTCGAAGGCATCACCGATGAAAACCGACCGGAACGAGGTGATGAGCAGGGCCATCGCCTATCTGCTCCCGTAGGGCTCGCATCACGAGGACCGGGCGCCTGCAGGTCGGGTTCAGCTTGAGCGAGAGCCCGGCGAGCACCGGCACATGGTGAGTGCGGCAAGGTTGAACGGACAGGCGTTCACCCAAAACACGCCAGCCAGTACCTCAGCCGGCTAACACCCTAGCCGCCAGCCCCGGGCAACACCGAGCTTGCCGGGTGTAGGAGGGCTCGCGTGGCAGCTTCTGGTCGGGCGGGCCGGTTGCTGATCTTCAGGAGGGCGGCCGGCGCGAGCCGGCTCAGAGGGAGGGCCTGCCCTGCGCCGCTATGGCGGGCCCTGGTGTTGGTCGGCCGGGCAGGTCGATACGGGTCACGGATAGCTCGTGGTCGGATGCCTGGATGGCGTCGGTGACCTCGGATACGTGGGCGACGTCGCAGTCGTGGGGGACGCGAGGCGCTCGACACCAACCTGCTCGGCGCCTGGCGCATGACGCTGGCATGCCTGCCGCTGCTACGCCACTCCCGCGCACAGGAGGATCGTGAACTCGAAGACCTCTTCGCAGCTGATCACACGCTCGCGGGCAGGAACGGCCGCGGTGAGGCAGTTCAGCATCGAGAAGCGCCACGGTGTGGTCGGGCCTAGCCTTTCGACGGAGGCCGGTATGACGCCGAGCCCCTGAGCGTCAAGAAGGGAAGCCCGAGAATGCCCGCGAAGAATGCCATGACCGAGTCCGACGGTTTCAGCGCCGAGGAGCGTGCCGCGATGAAGGAGCGCGCCGCCGAGCTGCGAGCCGAAGGCAAGAAAGGCGCCAAGAAGGCCGACGGCCTGCAGGATGTCCTCGACAGGATCCCGGACATGGCGCCGGACGATCGTGCGCTCGCCGAGCGGGTGCATGTGACGGTGACCGCGACCGCCCCCGAGTTGTCACCGAAGACCTGGTACGGAATGCCCGCCTACGCGAACGCGGACGGCAATGTCGTCGTCTTCTTCCCAGGACGCGGGCAAGTTCAAATACCGGTACTCGACCCTGGGCTTCCAGGACGCGGCGAACCTCGACGACGGCGACATGTAGCCGATTTCGTACGCGCTCAAGAAGTGGAGCCCCGCTGTGGAGGGGAAGATCGTCGGGCTGGTGAAGGCGGCGACCTTCTGACCGTTGCCGCGGCCCCGTCGCGGAGCGCTCATGATCCTCGCCTGCTGCGGCTCGGACGGCTCAGTCTCATCACCCCGACCCGACCTGCCGTGCCGCAGTGCAGAGCGCTGTCTCGCGTCTCGTTGCGGGCGACCGACCGCAATGACTGCGGCAGATCCGGACGTTCTATCCGAGCTTCCCGGTCGACTTGTGGCACCGCCGTAGAGCAGACCGGTTCCGGCCTACTCTGAGCCGGGAGTCACGAGAAGGGGAACCCCCGTGTTGATGCGGGCTCCACGAATACGTTTGACCGGACGCGGTGACCGGCTGCGGCTGCGGCAGCATGGCGGCTGGCAGGAAGATCCGTTGCAGGCCGTGCGCGAATGTTGCCGCGCGTCGATGGCGATCGAAAAGGCGCTCGGAGAGGCGGTCCGGGCGGCAATCGCATCGGGTGCCTCCTGGCAGGAGGTGGGCCACGTGCTTGGGGTCGCTGAGGCTGCTGAGTCAAAGCGCGAGGTTGTCGAGGCATTCGCTGCGACCAAGCGTGCGGTGTGGGGACGGTTCTGGGGACAGTCCTAGCAGCACCGTGACGCACTCCGTGATGTCCTCGCCGCATCGGTCCGATGCCCGCGACCAGCGGCATGTGTGGAGGTCACTCATCCGCGCTGAGTCGATCGATCTCCTGATCAGTTCTCAGCAACGCAAGGACGATGACGGCCAGAGCGACGAGAGGAATGACGAGCGTCCACATCGTCGCGACGGCACCGGCGAGACACCCACAGTGACGAGGCCGAAGGACAGCCAGAGGCGATGTCGGAAGGCAAGCGCTCCGAGCAAGATCATTGCTCCACCGCCGAGAAGCGACCCGAACCAGAACGGGATTCCGCCGTCTCCCGTGACAATCGCGCGAGTAGTTTCAGCGATGCCCGCGACGATGTAGAGCACCCCGAGGGACACCGCCAAGATGTCGGTGAGCCTTCGCCGCGTCATGCCTCAATGATGACGCGAACGGCAGGCGACAACACTCCCACGTGATCTGCCGGACGTCGGCGATGGACACATGCAACGTCCGCAATTCGGCATGACCGTGCGCGCAACGCGCCAGATCCGGGTTCAGCCGAAGACTTCAGTGAGCCCTCCGGCCGCGCGGCTGACAACTCCTCGCCCGCTGCCACAGTGACCTCTGCCTGCACCGGCCAGTTTATGGAGTCGATGAGCGCAACATCTAGGCGAACATGGCCGTCGCGCCGGTCACTGATTTTCGCGCACGCGTGTCAGGTATTGGTGTACGGATCGGATGCTGACGCCACCGTCGCCGACCGCGGAGGCTATCCGTTTGACTGAGCCGTGCCGGACGTCGCCGGCCGCAAACACGCCGGGCATGGTGGTTTCCAGCGGGAGAGGCGGTCGCGGTTCCCCGCCGCCCGTAGCGGCGGTGCTGGCCGCAACCACGTCGGTACCGGTGAGGACGAAGCCGTGTTGGTCGCGTTGGATGCTTTCGGGTAGCCATGCGGTGTGTGGCTGTGCACCGATGAGGACGAACAGGGCGGCCGCTGGCACGGTTCGGGTTTCGCCGGTATTGCTGTCCCGTACAACTAGTTCCTCCAGTCGCCCGGCTCCGGCACCGTCGATGACAGTGGTGCGCAGCCGCACATCGATGTTTTCGGTGGCGTCGATCATCTTCACCAGATAGTCCGACATGCTCGCGCCTAGCGCGTCGGCACGGACAATCATCGTCACGCGTTCTGCATATTTCGCCAGGTGGATGACGGCTTGGCCGGCTGAGTTGCCCGCGCCGACCACGTAGACCTGCTGTCCCTCCATCGCCTGGGCCTCGGTAACTCCGCCGCCGTAGAAAACACCGGACCCGACGAACGACTCGAGGTTGGGGATGGCAAGGCGCTGGTAGCTCGCCCCCGTGGCCAGGACTACGGCACGGGTCGCGATTTGCGTTCCGTCCGCGAGAACCACGATTCGGCCGCTGCCGTCTGCGCGCAGATCGGAGGCCCCGCGCAGCACGGAGGTTTCCGCTCCGAACGACCAGGCCTGGTCGAGGGCCCGGCTGCACAGTTCGGCTCCGCCGATTCCGAGCGGGAACCCCAGATAGTTGCGGATGAGTGAACTCGTGCCGGCCTGGCCACCGAACGTGTCTCGGTCGACGACAATCGTGCGCAGTCCTTCCGAAGCGCCGTAGACCGCGGCGGACAACCCAGCCGGCCCGGCACCCACCACGACCACGTCGAAGACGCCTTCCTCGGAGCTGTGCCGAACGCCGAGGGCTGCCGCCGCCTCCTCATTCGTGGGATTGGTCAGCACCTGACCGTCGTAGCGGATGAAGACCGGGAACGGACCAGCGGGGCGCTGGACCTGGTGCAGTAGTGCGCGGCCTTCGTCCGAATCCGTGGCATGGAAGGCGAAGGCGAGACCACTGCGCTGCAGGAGGTCACGCAGTTCGTGCGAGCGTGGGTCCCAGTGCTCGCCTACCACGGTAACCACCGTGGGTCGCTCGTGCTTTTGCTGCTGCCAGTCGCGGAGAAGTTCTGTGACGACGTGATGGAAGTTCTCGTCGGGGGACCGGCTGGGCATGGTCGCGAAGCGATCGATCTGGCCCAGAGAGACTGCTCTCAGGATCGGCTTGGATGCCGACCGGTTACCCCAGGGGATCAGCAGGACCCGCTGCGCACGCGGATGCAGTTCGTGCGCCCACTGCAGGTACTCGATGCCCGTCATCGCCGACATCTCATCGGCTGCGAACAGGACAAGAACCTGAGCGCCCGCCGCCTGTAGGACGTCGAGCCGCGCGAGGGCAGACTCCACCGACTGTTCACATACGATCTCGTAGTCCGCGTCATATCGGCTGACAAGTTCCCGTTGAATCATCTCCAGTTCACGAGTTTGCTCGTTAACCGCAAACAGAATCGGCATCACCTGCGACCTTTCTGCTGGGCTCCGGATCACCTGACCAGCGGACCTGCACTCCGGATCGATGAGACGACGTCGAGGATCGCTTGGGTGACGGCGGCGGCGGCTGTTTCGTTCAAGACCAACTCGTTGTGAGTGGCGCCGTCGACCACGCGGTGCGCGCTGTTAGTCGACAAGGCGGCCAGGTCGTCGTGGGCAGCAATCCAGTCGGCATTACTTCCGCTGCCGGCTGTCAGGACGACCAGGGGCTTGTCGCCGAAGTCATCGAGAGCCGCAGCTTGACCCATCGAGGTGTTCGCCTGGAGGTACTCGTCGATCGTGCTCTGCAAATTGCTGGCGGTCGACCCGGTGGCCTCTGCCTCGTCGGCAGACTGCGGCGGCAAACTGTCGTACGAGCCCTGGCTGAGCAAGCGCCCGACGCCCAATTCGGCCGTGGACGAGAGCAGTGCGGAGACACGGCCCATGATGTCGTAGGAGCTCTCGTCGTCGGGCGATGTTGCCGGGGTCGCTTCCGACTTCTGTCCGGTGGCGTCCACCAACACGAGTCCGGCGACGTCGTCGGGGTACTGGGCGGCGAAGCTCTGCACGTAGAGGCCGCCGAAGGAGTGGCCGGCCAGCACGTAGGGTCCAGGAACGTTCCCGCGCTCCAGCAAGGTGTGGAGGTCGGTGGCTATCTGCGCGCCGTCTTGGGGGCTGTCAGCGGGCTCGCTCCAGCCGTGACCTGCGCGGTCGTAGACGCAGACGCGGGTCTCTTGGGCGACGGCCGGGGTGATCCACCCGAGAACCGATGACATCAAGCCGGCACCGGGTTCGAGGACCACGGTGGGGCTGCCTGAGCCGCTGCATCGCAGGTGCAGGCTGTGTCCGCCCACGTCGATCAACTGACCCGGCATTGGGGGGTCTTCATCCAGCGCTTCACTCACAGTCTCGTACCCGCCACCTATCGCGGCCACAGCCATGAGCGCGAACACCGGGTACAGCAGCCATCGCCTGCTTCGGCTACGGAGCTGGCGACGCGTTCGGACGATCATCCAGACCACCAACGCCAACAAGGCTGGGGGCCACACCCATTCGAGGACCCCGTGAACCTCCGAGCCGAACACCACCAGGAGAAGACCGCCCAGAGCAAGGAACAGTGCAGGAGCCGCGGCCCATCGCTGTGGCTGATCGGTGAACCGCACCGAGAGCACGGCCAACATCGCCCAACCCAGCGCGAATCCGCACAGAACCGCGCCAGTGACGGCGCTCTCCTCCGCCGGGATGAACGGGGCGACGGCGAGGAGTAAAGCAGCGACGAGTCCAGTGGCCAACGAGCCGGCCACAATCCAACCAATGTGTCCCCTCGGCCCCGGATCAGGGTGGGACGGACCGTCCTGGCCCATGTCCTTGGGGGTGGGCGTCGGGATGGGTTCGGTAGTCAGAATGGACTCCCTTCCATACACACTCTGGCGTAGCACGAGTACAGCTACCTGCACATGGGCACGTGCCGTCATCTGGACATTAGACGATCATCGATCTAAATCACCCGGGAAGGGGCGAGGGTCCCGCGAACCCTGAAACGTGGCTAAGAGTCCGTCATTGCAAGGGTCAGGGTCAGATCGAGCGGACCGAGACGCTCTGTGGGAAGGAGGCGGCATGCCAACATGGTGCTCCTCGCGGCCGCGTCCACGACACCGTCCTAATCAACACGCGCTCATCGGTGCGGGTTCAGGCGGTCAACGCATCGCTTCGGCTAGTGCTTGTGATGGTGTCTTGAAGCCGAGGGTCTGTCGAGGTCGTTCGTTGAGCTCCTGGGCGATGGCGTCGAAGTCGGCTTGGGTGAGGGTGCGGAGGTCCAGGCGTTTGGGCAGGTACTGACGCAGCAGTCCGTTGGTGTTTTCGTTGCTGCCGCGCTGCCAGGGCGACTTGGGATCGCAGAAGTAGACCTGCACGCCGGTGGCGATGGTGAAGCATTGATGCTGGGCCATCTCGTGGCCGAGATCCCAGGTCAGGGACTTGGCCAGCTGCCGGGGCAGGGTGGTGATCGCCGCTGCCAGGGCGTCGGCGACCGCGTCGGCCTGGTGGTTGCCCTGAGGAAGGGCGACCAGCATCAGGTACCGGGTGGAGCGTTCCACCAGCGTCGCGACCGGGCTCATGCCCTTGCCGAACACCAGGTCACCCCTCCCAGTGTCCGGGCACCGCCCGGTCCTCGGCTTCGGGTGGCCGTTCGGAGATGTGCAGCGTGTTCGGCCTGCCGCCGCGGCCGTCGGGCAGCCGGACACCCTTGGGTCGGCGGATCACCCGACCGGTGCGCAGATACCGGGTCAGCTCCTTGCGCAGCGCACCCCGCGACTGCACGAACAGGGTGCGGTAGATGCTCTCGTGCGACACCTGCATCTCCGGACTGCTCGGATAGGTCAGCTTCAGCCAGCCGGCGATCTGCTGCGGCGACCAGCGGCGCTGGAGCTTGTCTTCCACGATGTCACGCAGCATCGTGTTCCCGGCCAGCTTGCATGCCTTCGGACGGGCCGCTCGAGCCCACGCCGCCTGGTCAGCCCGCGCCGCCCGATACCGCCGCCGGCCGCCGTTCGCGGTGACCTCGCGGCTGACCGTCGAGGGCGCCCTACCCAACCCGGACGCGATCGCCCGGATCGACCGTCCTGCGGCCAGGCCGCGGGAGATCTCCTCCCGATCCGCCATCCTCAACCGGCCCGCCGCACGCCGTCGCGGGTAGTGGTCTGATCCCGCCACAGCGCAGCAGATACGCCCGAACCGTCCCGGCGCACAGCCCAAGCTCACGAGCCGTCGGCTTCGCCGCCTGACCGGCCCGCAGCCGCACCCACACCCGGTCGATCGCCTCCGGCATCAACCGCTCGTAGTCGCCATGCCCCACCGCAAACCTCCCCGACCGAGACGAATCAAGGAAATGTTGCGTCGACCCCTTGAGAGCGCCGGCATGACCGCGCCGACAGCGGCAAATGCGGATGGTTCTCAAGACTTGCGGAGCGAGGTGGAGCGGCGGATTCGTCTGGCCCCACTAGCGTCTCGCGCAAACCGCCTGCGGGCGGGGCCGCGGATGGGATGAGCATGGACCCAGGACTGATAGGTCACGAGGAGCGGTCATGGACACACAGCAAGACCCGATCCTGGTTGTCACACCCGCCGACCGAACGGCTGGGCCGGCGACGCCGGGGATGGCCAGGCAGCAGGCCATCGCCACCGACGGCAGCTGGGCCGGCTTCGTCCGCACCGAGGTCGGCATGGTCTCGGGGTGGCATCACCACGGCGAGTACGAGACGGTGATCTACGTCCTCAGCGGTGCACTGAAGATGGAGTTCGGCCCGAACGGCTCGAACACCGTCGAGGCCGGACCCGGCGACTTCGTCTACGTTCCGAAAGGCGCGGTGCACCGAGAGTGCAACCCCTCCACGGTGCCGGCCGACATCATCGTTGTCCGAGCCGGCAGCGGGGAATCGACGTTCAACGTCGGCGGGCCACCCTGACGGGTCGAGCACGATGGCGGCAGATCCGGGCGAGCGTAGCGGCCCTCTGCGCGGCACGAGCGGACGATGTTCGACTCGGCCTAACAAGCGATCGTGAGTCTGGCTGCGTTGAACCGAGCGCCAGAGGTCGCCGCCTCATTAGCTGATCGGCCGGCACTGCCCGCAGCCCTCGGAGTGGAATGCGTAGTCGCTGAACCTGATCGTCACCTCGACCCGTCGACCGCGGCCGTCGATAAAGTTGTTGTCGATGATCTTGCCGGCTCTTTCCTGACGCTCCCAATGGCAGCCTTTGTCTCGACAGGAAACGACATCAGTACGTTACTATGCTAGCGAAGAACAGAAAGGCCAGGGCACCAAGCATCACTCCAACTATATAGCTGTCTTTGGATTGGTAGCCTGGCTATTCCTGGCGCGATTAATACCAACTGCACCTAGGATTAACGCCAGCGGAATCGTAATAGGCAGAAGTGGCCAGCCAACGAACGTGAATACAAACAGAACAGACAGAATACCGAACACGAGTGCAAGTGTTCCCACACTGTTTCTATTACTACGGAAGTACACAACCTGCTGATCGCTGCTCACTTTGACCCTTCCTAAATCACTTCTATGATCGCCGCCGCCGTTCGGATGAAGCGCATCATCACGCCGGATAACGTTGGCCGGCATCGTAGTGCCCCGTGGTTCGCCCACCGGCTGCGTCACGGATCGCTCGCACACAGACGCAAAGGAACGGCCCGCACCATCGCCAGGTGCGGGCGTCGCCGTGCCGCAGGTCATTCCTGAAGGAGCGGGGCCGGTCAAGTCCCGGCTGCGTTTCTTTTGATCTTCCCGCCGGTGGTTCGAGCGCGCCGAGGTAGGCGTCGGGGTCAAGGCTCGGGCGTAGCCCGACCGCGCAGCGGCCGGAGGGCCTTGACGCCGGCGCCGTTCGGCGCACGTTGGAGTTGGCGGGGAAGATGGTCTGGCTACTCCGGTGCGGGTCGGGGTGGGGGGTCGTGGGCGTCTTCAGTGGCGGTGGGTCCCGGCGGTGGGCAGGCGATGGGCTGCCGGTCATACCTTCGCCGCGTGTGACGGCATGAAGCGCTTCGACAGTGAGGGCCGGTCGGCGGGGTCAATCAGGGGGAGCGACCTCGCCGGTGAAGGGGGTCATGACCTGCACGACCCGCGCCGACCGGGGCTGTGCTGGTCATGCCGCGGCGGGGTGCCGCAGGGCGCGCACCGTATGGTCGCGTAGCCCGTAGTAGACCAGCTCGAGTTGCTTGCGCGCGGCGGCCACCACCCCGATGTTGCGGCCCCGAACCTGATGGCCGACTCGGATATGCCGCACTCTCGGTCGAAGCCCTCTCTCAGCGTGCTCGTCCACAGAGCCAAGAGCAACGTGAACCAGCTGATCGACAAGTTGAGCGCGCAACAACGCCGAGCTCGTGCGCCCGAGCGTTACCTCGTCGACACCTCGTTGCTGCCGCGCTCGGCCGGGCAGAGCCGACGCCGCGTGTCGTTGTGAGGTTGCCGGGCCCTGCCGGCCGCTGGGTAGTCCGATCCGCAGCAGATCGCCCGCGCTCCCCACCGGCAGCGCGAACGGCTACGCAGCGACAGATGGCCGTTGACCCCGCGGGTTTGCATTCGCCAGGCGTCCAATCGGGGTGTGATCAGACCACCTGGGCGAATGCTCGGCTGCTGACGTGCCCGGGTCGGCTGATACCCGACTGCGGCGTTGATCTCTCCGGCCGTGACCATCGCCCGGGGCCATGGGTGCGCCGCCGGTGCCCGAGGTGGCAAATCCGCACCCGATCAGTCACCACGTGCTCGCGGGTTGTGCACTCCCCGGGTGAGGAACAATTGCCAGTGCCAGCAGTCAGCCGGAGCACCACACAGGGTGTGGGTGGGCCCCGTGGGGCTCGAACCCACAACCCGCGGATTAAAAGTCC